>NZ_CP108568.1:5232500-5832500 GCF_036010485.1 Streptomyces sp. NBC_01198 | reverse complement strand
CCGTTGCGACCTCGCGCTGCTCTACCCGACCGGGCCCGACACCGGAGAGCTGCCGGTGGGCTCGCTCACCGGCACCGACGTGCGGTTGCTGCCACCCGCGCCGGGCGGGGCGTACGCCCTCGCGTATCAGGAGGACGGCGACCGCACCGGGATCTGGCGGGTGCTCGGCACGCCCGACGGGCTGCCCCGGCCGGTCATGACGGTGCCGGGCCGCTGCACCGGCGGCGTCTGGCTGGACCGGGCGGGGCGGCTGCTCGCGGTGGACCGCGAGCTTGACGGCCGTACGAAGGCGGTGGCCGCCGACCTGCACACCAGCCGCACCAGCCCGCTGCTGCAGATCACCGACGACAGCGACGACCGGCTGCTGCTCGCAGAACCCGACAGCGGGCTGCTGCTGTTGCGCAGCGACGCCACCGGTGAGGCGCGGCTGGGGTGGGGGGTGCTCGGCAGTAGGCGGCCGGTGCGCTTCCCCGACGCGCTGCGGGTGCCGGGGGTGCTGCTCACCCCGGTCGCCGCGCAGCCCGGGCAGATCCTGATGCCCGAGGCGTCGGTGGTGGCGCTGCGTGCGGAGGTGCCGGGCGGGGCGGAGTCGCTGGCGCTGTGGCGGCCGGGTGAACGCCGGCTGCACTGGCGGGCGTCGCCGCCCGGGTGGCTGGGCGCGGCCGGCATGTGGCTGCCCGGGGACGAGCTGCGGCTGCCCTATGCCGCCGGCGACTGCCCGTGCGGGCTCGCCGCGTACGACCCGCCGGCCAGCTGGCCAGAGCCGGCCGCGGTGGCCGCGGCGGCGGGCTCTGGCGTGGTCGTCCAGGTGCCGGCCGCCGCCCGCCCGCTGGCTCTGGCGCCGGCTCCGCCGGCACGGCGGGAATGGTGCGTGCTGCCGTTGCAGCAGGCCCCGTTGGCGGGGTGACCCCCATGACCGTGGTCCTGCGGGCGCCAGTAGACTCGCCACTCGCCGTCGCGCGCCGGGGTACCCAACGTGACAACGGGTTCTCCCTGCTTGCCCGTTTTCGGCGGCGCCGCCTTTCCACGGGGAGTACGAGCATGTCCGACGCCAGTGCCGCGGAGCGGCAGCCAGACGGGTCGCCCGGCCGCCACCGCGGCCCCGCCTCCCCTGAGCCCCCGGGCTCCCCCGAGCCCCCACCGGGCCGCCACCGCCGCCCGTCCTAGCCCCCGGCCCCCCCCACCTGCCGGTGGCCCGGCTCCGACGGCAACAGCCCCTTTCGTCCGGTGACGACCCGCACCCCCGATGGGCCGCCGCCCGCCGCAGACGGCGCCCCCCAAGGGGCGCGGGGAACGGCGCGCGCAACCACCCACCCGGTGGCCCGGCTACGACAGCAACAGCCCCTTTCGGCCGGTGACGACCCGCACGCCCGGTCGTGGCTGGTCGCGCAGTTCCCCGCACCCCTGGAGGGGCACCGCCCGTCGCAGAGGGCAAGCTGCCCGAGGGGGCTGAGGGCCGGGACATTTGTACCGGGGAGGCGGGGACAATCGGGGCTGCCCCGGGGGAGACGCCCGCGCGTAGCGTCATGTGCATGGACATGACGGGGGCGGCCCGCTTCAGGGCCGTACGGAAGAGATTCGGCAGCGTCGAAGCCGTGGCAGGGCTCGACCTGGACATCGCCAGAGGCGAAACCTTGGCTCTGCTCGGACGCAACGGCGCCGGCAAGTCGACGGCCATCGCGTTGCTGCTCGGGCTGGACCGGCCGGACTCCGGTGAGGTGCGGCTGTTCGGCGGGTCGCCGCAGGAGGCCGTACGGGCTGGGCGGGTGGGGGCGATGCTGCAGGTCGGGCAACCCATTCCGCGCGCCACGGTCAAGGAGCTGGTCGGCTTCGTGGCGTCCACGTATCCGCGTCCGATGACGACCGGCGAGGCACTCGCCCTGGCCGGGATCAGCGAGCTGGCCGGGCGCCGGGTGGACCGGCTGTCCGGCGGCCAGGCCCAGCGGCTGCGCTTCGCGCTGGCCGTGGCGGGCAGCCCGGAACTGCTCGTGCTTGACGAGCCGACCGCCGCGCTCGACGTCGAGGCCCGGCGCGCCTTCTGGCGCTCGATGCGGAGTTACGCGGCCCGCGGCAACACGGTGCTGTTCTCCACGCACTACCTGGAGGAGGCGGACGGCAACGCCGACCGCATCGTGGTGATCGACCAGGGCCGTACGGTCGCGGACGGTACCGGCGAGGCCATCAAGCGGCAGGTCGGCGCGACGCTCGTGTCGTTCGACCTGGCGGGCGGCGGCACCGAGGGCCTGCGCGGGCTGCCCGGGGTGATCGCCATGGAGGTCCGCGGCGAGCGGGCCGTGCTGCGCAGCGCCGACTCCGACGCCACCGTGCTGGCCCTGGCACGGGCAGACCGGGTGTGCCGGCTCGCGGTGGCGCCGGCCAGCCTGGAGGACGCCTTCCTGACCCTGACCGCACACACCGGCGAGGACACCGACGCCGCCGAGCCGTACGAGGAGGCCGTCCGATGATCGAGTACGTGCGCCTGGAAGTCCGCCGCACCCTGCGGGACACCGGTTTCGTGATCGTCGGGGTGGCCACCCCGCTGATGATGTACCTGCTGTTCACCAACCTCGGCACCGGCGACAGCAGCCAGGACAAGATGGACTACGCCCGCTTCTCGATGATCGGCATGGCCGCGTACGGCGCGCTGGGCGCGGCGCTCGCTGTGGGGCCGGGCGTCGCGGAGGACAAGGGGCGCGGCTGGCTCCGGCAGTTGCGGGTCACCCCGTTGACCCCGCTGCAAGTGGTGCTCGGGCGGGCGCTGACCGCCGGCGTCACCGTGCTGCCGGCGATCGTGACCGTCTTCACGGCGGGCGCGCTGGTCAACGGCGTACGCCTGGCGGTGTGGCAGTGGGCGGCGGCGGCCGGGCTGATGTGGCTGGGCACGATCCCCTTCACACTGCTCGGCCTGGGCAACGGCTACGGCCTGACCGCGCAGACCACCGGTGTCGTGAGCATGGTCAGCATGATGGGGCTCTCGGTGATCGGCGGGCTGTGGATCCCGGTCGAGGTCTTCCCGCGCTGGCTGGCCGCGGTCTCCCGCTGGACCCCGACCAACCGCTTCGGTGACCTGGGCTGGAGCGTGCTCGACCACCGTGCCCCAGGGCTCGGCACGGTCGGTGTGCTGGGCCTTTGGCTGGTCCTTTTCGCCGGATACGCTGTGTTCGCCTACCGGCGGAGCGCACGAACGGCGTAGGGCCGAGGCTCCCCGCCGGACACGGGACGGACGCAGTGCCGACGGGGACGGGGATCGACATGGCCACGACAGAGGACCAGGCAGATCAGGAGTGCCGGAGAGCGTGGTGGAGGCGCGGTCCGATGGAGTTCGAGCAGGAGATCGAGCATCTCAAGGCGCCGGACGGCGGGGCGCTGATCCCGTGGCTGCTGATGGTGGTCGGCCCGGGCACCGACATCGCCAAGGGCGAGGTGCGGATGCCGTGGCTGGCGGCGTCCGGCCTCGCCGTCTTCTGCGTGCTGTACGTGGCCACGATCAAGTCGGCGTTCAGCCCGCGGCTGCGAAAAGGCCCGCTGCCGTACCAGCTGCTCTGGGCGCTGACGGCGATCACGCTGTCGCTGTCGATCGTCTACGGCGACAACTTCATGCTGCTGTTCGTGCTGGTGTCGCTGTGCGCGGGCACGGTGTCGAGCAGCCGGCGCGGGCTCGGCCTGATGCTGACGCTGCTCAGTGCCGCCGCCGGCACCGTGTCGGGGCTGCACCACGAGGGGTTCTGGAGCACCGCGAGCCTGTCGTACGGCACGTTCCTGTCCGGGCTGGTCGTCTCGGTGATCATCACCCTCTTCCACGCGGTGGACCAGCTCAAGCGGACCCGGCAGGAGCTGGCGCGCAACGCCGTGGCCGAGGAGCGGCTGCGCTTCTCCCGCGACCTGCACGACCTGCTTGGCCACACCCTGTCGGTGGTCGTGGTGAAGGCCGAGGCCGCGCGGCGGCTGGCGCCGCGCGACCTGGAGGCGGCGCTGACCCAGGTCGGCGACATCGAGTCGGTCGGCCGGCAGGCGCTGACGGAGATCCGTGAGGCCGTCACGGGCTACCGGGAGGGCAGCCTGTCGACCGAACTGGACCGCGCGCGCTCGGCACTGGCCGCCTCCGACATCGAGGTCGTCCTCCAGGAGTCGGGCCCGCCGCTGCCCCCGCAGACCGAGGCGCTGCTGGGCTGGGTGGTGCGCGAGGGCGTCACCAATGTCGTACGCCACAGCGGCGCGACGCTGACCCGTATCGAACTGCGCTCGGCCGACGGCCTGGCCCACCTCACGATCACCGACAACGGCCACGGCCCTGTCGCCCCGGCCCCCGCCTCGTCCGGCGCGACGGCCACCCTGCAGTCCACCCGCACCGGGACCGGGCTGCGCGGGCTGAGCGAACGCCTCGCCGCCGCGGGCGGCTCCCTGACCTCGGGCCCCTCCCCCACCGGCGGCTTCCGGGTGGCGGCGGTCCTGCCGGTGGGCGAGGACGCGACGGCCTGACGGCGTGCGCGCGCCTGCACCCGGGGGCAGCCGGCCCGCAGCCGTCAGCCGCGGAGGTCGGCGATCAGCCGGAAGCGCTCCAGGACCACCGGGGTGTCGTCGTCCACGGTGAACTGCGGGTCGTCCATCGCGGCCCGCATCTCGGGCCCGTGCCAGAAGTCCTCGTGGCCGCGGCGCCAGGCGGCGACGCTCTCGTCGCCCTCGCCCTCGTCCAGCGCGTGGGCGAGGTCCACCTCCCGCAGCGGCACCACCCGCACCTCGGTGATCTCGATGACGGCGACCGGACGGCCGTCGGAGTCGACGACCACCGAGCGCTGCCCCGGCTCGGGCAGCGCCTCGCCCTCGTGCTCGTAGGCGGCGGCGACCCCGGTGGTGGCCGTCTTGCTGCCGTCCAGCACGGCCGCGACCAGCCGGTCCCGCAGCGGCCCGGGAAACCCGAACCCGGCCTCGGGCAGGGCGGCGAGGTCCAGGCCGCCGGCGAACTCCGGCTGAGCGGCGGGGCCGGCGGAGGCGGGGTGGTGGGTCATGGCGTCATGCTAGGCCGCGAGGGCGGCAGGGGGCGACCGGACCGGGTCTACGCTGAGCGCGTGACGGACGAGGACAAGCCGGTGCGGGTGCTGCTCGCAGAGGATCAGGGCATGATGCGGGGGGCGCTGGCACTGCTGCTCGACCTGGAGGACGACATGGAGGTCGTCGCGCAGGTGGCGGCCGGGGACCGGATCGTCGAGGAGGCGCTTGCCGCCCGCCCGGACGTGGCGCTGCTCGACATCGAACTGCCGGGCCGCAGCGGGCTGGACGCCGCCGCGGAGCTGCGGCAGCGGCTGCCGGAGTGCCAGGTGCTGATCCTGACGACCTTCGGGCGGCCGGGGTATCTGCGGCGCGCGATGGAGGCGGGGGCAGCCGGTTTCCTGGTCAAGGACGGGCCGGTGGAGGAACTGGCCGGGGCGATCAGGCGGGTGCTGCGCGGCGAGCGGGTGATCGACCCGGCGCTGGCCGCCGCGGCGCTCAGCGCCGGGCCGAGCCCGCTCACCCAGCGGGAGCAGGACGTGCTGAACGCCGCGGCGGACGGCGCCACGGTGGCCGACATCGCCGGGCGGCTGTTCCTGTCGGAGTCGACGGTGCGCAACTACCTGTCGGCCGCGATAGGCAAGACCGGCACCCGCAACCGCATGGAGGCGCTGCGCGCCGCCCGGCAGAACGGCTGGCTGTGACCGCCCGGGGTCACAGCTCCCGCGGCACCGGTTTCGGCAGCAGCACCACCAGGCACGTACCGGCGGCCAGGAAGGCCGCGCCGATCAGGAAGGCCAGGCCGTAGCCGGAGGCCAGCGCCTCGCCGCCGCTCGCGCCGCCGGAGGTACGGGTCGCGCTACGGGAGGCGGCGGCCGTCGCGAGGATGGTCAGGCCGAGGGCGCCGCCGAGTTGGCGTGAGGTGTTCAGCAGGCCGGAGACCAGGCCCTGTTCGCCGCGGTCGACGCCCGACATGGCCACCGCGGAGACCGGGGTGAGCAGCAGGCCCGCGCCGAGCATGGTGAGGATGCCGGGGCCGAGGATGATGCCGAGGAAGGTGCCGTCCGCGGTGATCCGGCTCTGCCACAGCGCGCCCGCGACCGCGATGACGCCGCCGGCCGCGCCGATCAGCCGGGGGTCGATCCGGTTCATCAGCCGGGGGGCGAGTTTGGAGCCGACGATGATCGCGACGGTGTGCGGCAGGAAGGACAGGCCGGCGCGTATCGGGCTGTAGTGCAGCACCTGTTGCATGTAGAGCGACAGGAAGTACCAGACGGCGAAGGTCGCGGCGCCCGCGGTGAAGAGCACGGTGTTGGCGGAGGCCACCGAGCGGATGGTGAACAGCCGCAGCGGGATGAGGGGTTGGGCGGTCCGCGCCTCCACCGCGGTGAACAGCGCCAGCACCGCGAGGCCGCCGATCAGCGGGCCGAGCGAGACCGCCGAACTCCAGCCGTGCGACTCGGTCTCGGCGATGCCGTACGCGATGGCGGCGACGCCGCCGGTGACCAGGACCGCGCCCGGCACGTCGAGCCTGCGGACCGTGGCGCCCCGGCTCTCGGTCAGCCACAGGGCCGCGCCGACCAGTACCAGTGCGCCGACCGGCACGTTGACCAGCAGCACCCAGCGCCAGGACAGCAGGTCGGTGAGCAGGCCGCCGACCAGGCCGCCGGCCGCGCCGCCGCCGGCGCCGACCGCGGTCCAGGTGCCGATGGCCCGGGTCCGCTCGGGTCCTTCGGGGAAGGAGGTGGTGAGGATGGACAGCGTGGTCGGGGCGAGCACCGCCGAGCCCAGGCCCTGCACGGCGCGGGCGGTGATCAGCATCCACGGGCTCTGGGCGAGCCCGCCGGCCAGGCTGGCCGCGGTGAACAGGCCAAGACCGGTCAGGAAGGTGCGCTTGCGGCCGAAGAGGTCGGCCGCCCGGCCGCCGAGCAGCAGGAAGCCGGCGAAGGCGAGCGCGTATCCGTTGACCACCCACTGCTGGCCGGTCTCGCCGAAGCCGAGGGCGCCGCGCATCGACGGCAGCGCGACGTTGACCACCGACACGTCGAGGACGACCAGGAACTGGCCCGCGCACACCGCGAGCACCACCGCCCAGCCGGGCGGCCCGGAGCGCTTGCCGCGGTCGGTGGAGCCGGTGGGGCCGGTCGGGGTGCGCTGTCCGAGGATGTCGCTCACGACGTCCATGCTGCCCTGACCGGCCGCGGCGGGGCATCGATATTTCGGCCTACGCCCCTCAGCCCAGGCCCGCCCCCGCACCGCGCCCGCCGGCCGCCGGCGGACGACCCGCCCGTACGCCCACCGGCCCGCCGCGACCAGCGGGTTCGTAGGATGCCGGGATGACCGACGTGCTCGCGGCGTTCGAGGCCGCCAAGGGGTTCATGCCCGCCGACGAGGGCATGGCGCTGCACCGGGCCGCCTGCGCCGCCGGCGCGGAGTCGGGGCTGCCGCTGCTCGAAGTGGGCACCTACTGCGGGCGGTCCACGATCCTGCTGGCGGACGCGGCCCGGCAGGCGGGCACCGTCGTGGTGACCGTGGACCACCACCGGGGCAGTGAGGAGCAGCAGCCCGGCTGGGAGTACCACGACCCGTCGCTGGTTGACCCGCACACCGGGCTGATCGACACCGTGCCGCACTTCCGCCGTACGCTGCACGCGGCCGGCCTCGAAGACCACGTGGTCGCGGTGGTGGGGCGGTCGCCGCAGGTGGCGGCGCTGTGGACGCGGCCGTTCAGCCTGGTCTTCATCGACGGCGGCCACACCGACGAGCACGCCACGGCCGACTACGAAGGGTGGGCGCCGCGGGTCGCGAAGGGCGGACTGCTGGCGATCCACGACGTTTTCGCCGATCCGGCGGACGGCGGCCAGGCGCCCTACCGCATCTACCGCCGCGCGCTGGAGTCCGGTGCCTTCGTCCAGGAGTCGGCCACCCGCTCGCTCCAGCTGTTGCGCTCGGTGACCGGCGACGCCGCACGGTAGTAACGCGCCTGTGGTGCCGGCCCGTTGGCCAGGGCCGGTGCGAGGCCCCGAACGCGGCCGATAGAGTCGCGGGCGTGTTCAGCAACGAGTCACACGGGGGCGCTCGGAGCCGGTCGCTGGTCATCACCGCAGTCGTGGTGGTGGCGGCGCTGGCGGGGGGTTGGTTCGTGTACGACGCACAGCACGACTCCGGCCCGGGACCGGCGGCGGCCGGCGGCTCCGCGGGGACCGCGCCGGCCGCGCCCAAGGCGACGCGGGGCGGCGGCCCGGCCGGTTCCCCGGTCGCGCACGGTGACGGCGGTGCTACGCCCTCGTCGCCCGCCGCACCCCGCGCGGAACTCGCGGGCAGGACCGTCGTCATCGACCCCGGGCACAATCTCGGCAACGCGAAGCACACGAGCGAGATCAACAAGCTGGTCGACATCGGCACCAACCGCAAGGCGTGCGACACCACCGGGACCGCCACCAACGCCGGTTATCCCGAGGCCATGTACACGCTGGACGTCGCCCACCGGGTGCGCACCCTGCTGCAGGCACGCGGCGCCAAGGTCCTGCTCACCTACGACGGCGACCGGGCGTACGGCCCCTGCGTGGACGAGCGGGCCAGGATCGGGAACGCGGCGCACGCCGACGCGGCCCTGTCGATCCACGCGGACGGCGCTCCCGCCAACCGCTTCGGCTTCCATGTGATCGCCCCGAAATCGGTGCACAAGGGGGCTGCGGACACCCGGGCCATCGCGGCGCCCTCGCTCCGGCTGGCGACCACCGTGCGGTCGCACTTCAAGGCCGTCACCGGCGAGCCGCTGGCCAACTACCTGGGCGGCAAGGGGCTGACGATCCGCGACGACCTCGGCGGGCTCAACCTCTCCACGGTGCCGAAGATCTTCATCGAGTGCGGCAACATGCGCAACGCCCACGACGCCGCCGCGTTGACGAACGCCGCCTGGCGGCAGCAGGCTGCACAGGGGATCGCCGACGGGCTCACCGCTTTCCTCGAAGGGAAGAGGTGACAGAGCTGTAGCAGTCCGGTATGGATCGTGCACCAATGCCCATACCCTGCCCCCCGATCAAGATCACCCCCGTACCATGGGGCACCGCCCCGAGCCACCGACGAACCGAACTGACAGAACTGACAAAGGACAGGACCTGACGTGAACATCCGCTCCCTGACCCGAGGAGACGGAGCGGTGATCGGAGCAGCGGTGCTGCTCCTGATCGCCTCCTTCCTGCCGTACTTCTCCATCTCGGGCTCCGACAAGTCGGTCAGCTCGTGGAGCCCGGCGCTGTTCCCGCTGCTGCCGACGGTGACGCTGGCCGCGCTGGTGTCCGCGGGGCTCCTCGTCTTCGCCCGTTCGCAGCCGGCCGGCCGCCAGGTCGCCGGGCTCACCTTCGAGCAGTGGAGTACCGCACTGGCGGTGTTCGTCGGCTGGGCGGCGCTGTGGTCGACCTTCTCGACGATCATTCCCGACCTCGGTGGCGGCATCGACAACAGCGGCGTCAGCAAGGGCGCGGGGGCCTGGCTGACCCTGATCTTCGGCCTGGCGCTCGCCGCCGTCGCCGTGCTGTCCCCGCGGCTGCCCGCGCTGCAGGCGCCGCTGGTGAGCGCCGCCAAGCCGCCGCAGCCGTACGCGGTGGGCGGCGGCCAGCAGCCCTACGGTGCCGCGCCGCAGCAGGCCGGCTACGGCTACCCGGGCGGCGCCCAGTCCGTCGACCCGGCCTTCGGCCAGCAGCCCTACGGCGCGCAGGCCGCGGCCCAGCAGCCGGCCCCCGCGGCGGCCGCTCCGGCGCCGTCGTCGGACTTCACCGCGTTCTGGTTCGCGGTGCCGGTGCCGCGCCCGCTGTTCGCCGAGGACAACTCCGGCGCGCAGATCGCCGAGCTGACCCCGGGCACCTGGTATCTGGCCGTCGACCAGCGCGGTGCCGCGCTGGTCGCGCAGACCCAGGACGGCCGTCGCGGAGTGCTGCAGGACAGCAGCGGCATCCAGCGCGGCTGAACCGTATCTCCACAGCCACGGCGGCCGGTCACCCCCTTCACCGGGGTGGCCGGCCGCCGTGCCGCGTGCCGGCCGCCGGTGAAGTGGCGGCGTTCTGCAAGCCGTTATCCGCTATGTCCGTGCGAGGTCGGGCGGCACGCACATATGCGCGACTGCCGCACAGGGGACGGGTTTCAACCACCCGATCGGGGCAAGGCGGCTGTCATGGCCAGACGGTATGGCGGCAACCCCGCCGCGGTGATCATCCTCGTCGCCGCAGACATCGCTGCATTGATCCTCATCCTGTGGATCCTCTTCTTCGTCTTCGACGCCAACCGGACGAACGACCTGGTCGACTGGGTCCACCACTCGGCCGACTGGTTGGCGGGCTGGTCGAAGAACCTGTTCACGCCGGACAACGCCAACTGGCGCACCGTGCTCAACTACGGTCTGCCGGCTGTCGTCTACATGCTGATCGCGCATGCGATCGCGGGCCGGGTCAACCGGGCCTGACGGGAGGGTGGTTCTTCAGAGCTGGGGCGGACAGCAGCCGGGCGCGAGGCCGTTCGGCAGCCGTTCCGCCCCGAAGACGGCGGTGGTCGCCTCGTCCCCCCCGAGTGCGGCCACCGCCAACAGCAGTGCTCCCGCCGTCCAGGTGGTGCGCTCCACCGGCCACACGGCGTCGTCCTCGAAGACGTATCCGGTCCAGTACAGGCCGTCGTCGGCCCGCAGATGCTGCATGTCGGCGAGGATCCGCACCGCACGGTCGGACTCCCCCACCGCCCACAGCGCCAGGGCCAGTTCTGCGGTCTCGCCGCCGGTCACCCAGGGGTTGGGCAGCACGCAGCGCACCCCGAGCCCGGGCACCACGAAACGCGGCCAGCCCTCCTCGATCCGCGCCAGCGCGCGCGGGCCGCGCAGCGCGCCGGAGAGCACCGGGTAGTACCAGTCCATCGAGTAGCGGCTCTTGTCCAGGAAGCGCTCGGGGTGCCGGCGGATCGCATGGCCGAGCGCGCCGGTCGCCAGTTCCCAGTCGGGCTGCGGCTCCTCGCGGTGCTCGGCGATCGCCAGCGCGCAGCGCAGGGCCTGGTGCACCGACGAACTCCCGGTCAGCAGCGCGTCGGTGACGGCCGTGCCGCCGTCCTCGGCGGCCTCCCGCTTCCAGCCGATCTGCCCGCCGGGCTGCTGCATCGCCAGCACGAAGGCGATGGCGGCCGCGACGTTCGGCCAGATCCGCTCGATGAAGGCGTCGTCGCCGGTGGACAGGTAGTGGTGCCAGGCGCCGACGGCCAGATACGCGCAGAAGTTGGACTCGCGGGACCGGTCGGTCGGCCGGGCCGGGTCGCCGTCCTGGTAGGCGGCGAACCACCCGCCCTCCGCGTCCTGGTGGCGCACCAGCCAGTCGTACGCGGCCTCGGCGGCGACGTGTTCGCCTGCCGCGTCCAGTGCCATCGCCGCCTCGATGTGGTCCCACGGGTCGAGGTGGTGCCCCGGGAACCACGGGATGGCGCCGTCCGGGCGCTGCACGGCCAGTATCGCGTCGACGGTCTGCGCGGCCTGCTCGGCGGTCAGCACGCCGGGCAGCGCCAGCCGCTCGGTCCTGCGCTGCCCGTGGTCGGCCCAGGTCACTTGGCGGCGTCCAGCACGTCCGCCGCGTCTGCCGCTTCCTGTACGCCCGGCACGCCCGCCGCGTCCAGGGGCAGCCGCGGCTTCGTCGCGTAGGCCACGAAGCTCTTGCCGATCAACGGGTTCAGGGCCTGCTCGGCCACCCTGGTGGCCAGCGGCTTCTTCACGATGTCCCAGACCAGCAGCTTGTGGTAGAGCCTCACCGGCAGCGCCTTGTCGTTGTCGACGCCCACCGCGCACTTGATCCACCAGTACGGCGCGTGCAGCCCGTGCGCGTGGTGGGTGCCGTACGGGCGCAGGCCCGCCTCCCGCATCCGCTCCAGCAATTGGTCGGCCCGGTAGATGCGGATGTGGCCGCCCTCGACCTCGTGGTAGGCGTCGGAGAGCGCCCAGCAGATCTTCTCCGGGCCGTAGCGCGGCACGGTGACCGCGATCCGGCCGCCGGGCCGCAGCACCCGCACCATCTCGGCGAGCACGCCCTTGTCGTCGGGGATGTGCTCCATCACCTCGGAGATGATGACGACGTCGAAGGCGTCGTCGGGGAACGGGAGCCGCAGAGCGTCGCCTTCCATGGCGGTGGCGGACGCGCCGGGCGGGACCTCGCCGGCCTCCTTCATGGCCGCGAACCACTTGGCGACCTCGCGGATCTCCTCGCCGTTGCGGTCCACGGCGACGACGCGGGCGCCGCGGCGGTAGCACTCGAAGGCGTGGCGGCCGCCGCCGCAGCCCAGGTCAAGCACGTGGTCGCCGGCGGCGACGGGGAAGCGGGTGAAGTCGACGGTCAGCATGGGCGGTTCCCCGTTCCGGGCGCGTTGACGATCTTGGGCTCCAGCCGGGGGAGGGTGCCTTCTCGGCCCGGGCCGTGGGCGGCGCTGCCCCCGGGTAGGTGCGCTTCCGGGGGCGGGACCGCGCGCTCGGCGGTGACGGTGGCGCGGGCCGTCACCGGCCCGGAGGGGGCGGTGCTGTCGGGTCCCGGCCACCGGCCGGTGGGGGGGTGCTGGCGCGGTTCCTCCCCCAGAGCTCCGCCTGGGGGTACCCCCACCAGAGCTCCGCCTGGGGGTACCCGGACCGGAGCGCCGGCTGGGGGTACCCGGATCGGAGCTCCGCCTGGGGGTACCCGGACCGGAGCGCCGGCTGGGGGGGCCGCCAGCGACTCCTGCGGGGTGTGGGCCGCCGTCCGGTCGGCGCGGCGACGCGCGAGTGGGGTGCGACCCTGCGGGGCGGCGCCCTGGGTGGCGATGGCCTCGCGGTAGAGGGCGGCCGTGGCCGTGGCCGCGCGGGTCCAGGTGAAGCGGGCGAGGACGCGCTCGCGGCCCGCGGCCGCGAGCCGGCGGCGCAGGCCGGGGTCGGCGAGTGCCAGGTCGAGCGCGGCCGCGAGGGCGCCCGCGTCGCCCGGGGGGACGGCGAGGCAGGTCTCGCCGTCGGGGCCCGCGACCTCGGGCACGGCGCCGCCGGTGGTCGCCACCAGCGCGGTACCCGTCGCCATGGCCTCGGCGGCCGGCAGCGAGAAGCCCTCGTAGAGCGAGGGCACGCACGCGACCTCGGCGCTGCGGATCAGGTCGACCAGGTCGGCGTCGCTGATGCCCTTGACGAAGTCGACGGCGTCCTGGAGGCCGAAGTCCTCGATCGCGTCGGCGACCGGCCCGCTCTCGGGGCGGTTGCCGACGACCACCAGATGCGCGGCCTGGTGCTGCACCCGGACCTTGGCCAGTGCCTCGACCAGGAAGACCAGGCCCTTGAGCGGGACGTCGGCGCTTGAGGTGGTGACGATCCGGCCGGGCACCTCGGGCACCGCGGGGTCGGGGGCGAACAGCCGGGTGTCCGCGCCGATCGGCACGGTGTGGACACGGTCGGGGCGCACCCCGAGGTCGGCGATGATCTCGGCGCTGGACGAACCGGACACGGTGAGCACCGACGGCAGCCGCCCCGCCACCCGCTTCTGCATGCGGGTGAAGCCGTACCAGCGCCGTATCGACGCCCGCCGCTTCCAGTCGGCCGCGGCCGCGAGGTCGAGCCTGCGGTCCACGGTGATCGGGTGGTGCACGGTGGTGACCAGCGGCAACCCGAGGCCCAACAGCCCGTAGCCAAGGGTCTGGTTGTCGTGGACGACGTCGAAGTCGGCGCGGCGGGCCGCCAGATGGCGTCTGGCCCGCAGGCTGAAGGTCAGCGGCTCGGGGAATCCGCCGGTCCACATGGTGGCGACTTCGAGCAGGTCGATCCAGTCGCGGTACTCGCCGCGCTTCGGCGTGCGGAAGGGGTCGGGCTGCCGGTAGAGGTCGAGGCTGGGCAGTTCGGTGAGGGTGACGCCGTCACCGACCGCGTCGAGCACGGGGTAGGGCTGCGCGCCGATCACCTCGACGCGGTGGCCGAGGGCGGCCAGTTCACGGGAGAGGTGCCTGACGTACACGCCCTGGCCGCCGCAGTAGGGGTTGCCCTTGTAGCTGAGCAGCGCGATCCGTAGCGGCCTGGCCTCTGCCGTCACTCCCGGCCCCCTTCGCAGCGATAGAGCCGGAGCGTAACCGGTCGCGCTAATCTAGAACAAGTTTCAGACTCGATGGTACAGACGGCGGCTCCGCCGGCAAGCTGACGGGGTCCTCGGCCCCCGCCCGGCGCGCGCCGGCGCCGCGTGCGAGGGACGGGAAGGGCGTATGGGCCGCATCACCGCTTTGACCGTACGGCAGGAGGCCAGGCGGCAGCGCATCCTGGACGCCAGTACCCGGCTCGCCGCCGGCGGCGGCTTCGACGCGGTCCAGATGCGGGAGGTCGCCGAGGAGTCGGGGGTCGCCCTCGGCACGCTCTACCGCTACTTCCCTTCCAAGATCCATCTGCTGGTCGCGGTCATGCAGGACCAGCTCGGGCAGCTGCACGACACGCTCCGCGACCGGCCGCCGACCGCCGCGTCCCCGGGCGAGCGGGTCGCGGAGACGCTGCTGCGGGCCTTCCGGGCGCTGCAACGGGAGCCGCTGCTCGCCGACGCGATGGTACGGGCGCTGATCTTCGCCGACCGGTCGGTGCGGGTGGAGGTCGACACGGTGTCGGTGCTCACCCGGGCGATCATCCTCGACGCGATGCGGCTGGGCGCCGAGCCGTCGGCGGACGTGGTGTCCGCGGTCCGCGTGGTCGAGCACACCTGGCATGCCGCACTGGTCAGCTGGCTGGCCGACCGCTGCCCTGTCGCGCAGGTCAGGGTGGACATCAGGACGGTGTGCCGGCTGATCCCCCCGGCGCCCCCTGAGACCCCTCCCCCGGCGCCGCGCACCGCAACCCCCGAGGGTGCCCCTCGGGGGTGCGGGGAAGCGGCCCGCGGGATCAGCTGCCGAAGGACGCCGGGGTGAGCTTGAGGGCGGCGAGGAGTGCCCGGTCGCGGACCGAGGTGGGCAGGCGGCGGGCCACCCGGACGGTGCGGGCGTCGGGGCCGACCAGGTAGCGGGTACGCGGGCGGCGGGCGGTCAGCGCGTGCTGGACGGCGTTGACCGCGGCGTCCACCGGGCGGAGTTTGGTCGCGGCCACCGACGCCGCGGCGGCGGCCGTGGCGCGGGCGTACTGCCGCTGGACCTCGGCGCCGCCGGCCAGCCCGTCGCTGTGGGCGGACCTGACCGCCCGGTCGAAGATCTCCGTCTGCATCGCGCCGGGCTCGACGAGCGAGACCTTCACTCCCTGGTGCCGCAGTTCGATGCGCAGGGAGTCGGTCATCGAGGCCAGCGCGGCCTTGGACGCGGCGATCGGGCCGAAGAAGGGCAGCGCGACCAGGGAGCTGAGGGCGCCGATGTTGACCACCCGGCCGCTGCTGGCGCGCAGCGCGGGCAGGAACGCACGGGTGACCGTCATGAGGCCGAGGACGTTGACGTCGAACTGCCGGCGCAGCGCCTCGGCGGGGACCTGCTCCCAGAAGCCCTGGATGATCAGGCCGGCGCTGTTGACCAGGCCGTCCAGCGAGCCGCCGACCTCGGCGGCCGCGGCGGCCACGCTCAACTCGTCGGTGACGTCGAGCGAGACGGGGCGGATGTCGCCGGGCAGGTCGGCGAGCCGACGGGCGTCGGCCGGGTTGCGGACTGCCGCGTGGACCGTCCAGCCCTCGGCGGCGAGCCTGCGGGTCACGGCGGTCCCGAGGCCGCCGGTGGCCCCGGTGACGAGCACGGACCTGGCGGGTGGGGTGGAAGAGTGCGACACGGAACTGCCTTTCGGATGAAGGTGATCTCCCTTCCACCCTCGGGTCGGACGTGGCCGCCGTGAAGAGTGGCGGTTTTACTGGTGGCGGCGACACCAGCATCCGCGGCCCGGCAGCCCGGCCGTGCGCGGCCATCCAGCGGGAGGAACACCCTGAGCGAGACCAGCCGCAAGGAACTCGGCGCGTTCCTGCGTTCGCGGCGCGAGCGCACCGAGCCGTCGGTCGCCGCGGCGCGCCTGCCGGCCGGCGGGCGGCGCCGCCGGACGCCGGGGCTGCGCCGCGAGGAGGTCTCGCTGCTTTCCGGGGTCAGCCTGACCTGGTACACCTGGCTGGAGCAGGGCAGGGACATCAACGTCTCGCCGCAGATCCTGCTGGCCCTGGCCCGGGCGCTGGGGCTCGACGGCGTCGAGCGCGACCACCTGTTCCGGCTGGCGGGGGCCGAGCCGCCGCCCGCGGCCCGGCACGGCGCGTCCTCCCCGGTGAGCCCGGCGCTGCGGGCCTTCCTGGACGCCCAGTCCCCGAACCCGGCCCTCGTCGTCGACCGCTGCTTCGACATCCTGGCCTGGAACGACGCGGAGGAGGCGCTGGTCGGGGGCCGGCTCGACATCGACCGGCCGCGGGCCGAACTCAACGTCCTGTGGCTGATGTTCACCGAGGACGGCCTCACCGAGCTGTTCGACGACTGGGACGGCGAGGTGCGCTGGCTGACCGCGATGCTGCGCGGCCAGACGGCGTACGAGACGGACAACCCGCGGTTCGCCGAGCTGATCGAGGCGCTGCTCGCGGCCAGCCCGCTCTTCCGGGAGCTGTGGGCGGCCCACGACGTGGCGGCCTTCCGGTCCTCGGCCCGCCGTTTCCACCATCCGGTGGTCGGCGAACTCGACCTGTCGTACGTGCGGTTGGCGGTCGAGGACGACCCCGGCCGCAGCGTGGTCGTGCATTTCCCCGCGCCCGGCTCGCCCACCCAGGAGCGGCTCCACCGGCTGGTGGGGCGGTCCACGCCGGGCTCGTAGCGCCACCCCGGCGCGTCGCCGCGGAGGGCGTATTCGGCGCCGGGCCGCGCGCCCCCGAGCGCACCGCACGCCACTCCACTGCACCCGAATGACGGGAATTCGGGTCTTCCCAGACATCTCGCCGGGGTACAACCGAGGGGTATGCGGAGCGTGCCCTTCCGGGGATCGGTGCGACAACACAAGGGGAAAGCAGATTTGATACGCGTGCTGGTGGCCCACGACACGAGCCTGCTGCGATCCGCGATCGCAGCGTTACTGTGCAAGGAGCCGGATTTCGAGGTGACCGACACGGGGTGGCACCTGATGGGTGAGACCGGCCGGCTGCACGGCCCGCACGTGTGCGTGGTCGACGCGGACTGTCCCGGCTGGCGGCGGCACACCGACAAGGCGGTGGCACCCTCGGTCGGCGCCCGCGGGGTCGGCGGCGACTGCGCCTTGATAGTCCTCACCAACGGCGGAAAGCCGGGCAATCTGCGCCGGGCCTACACGGCCGACGCGCTGGGATTCGTGAACAAGGACCGGTCGGCCGACCGGCTGCCGGCCGCGGTGCGGCAGGTCGCCCAGGGGAAACGGTTCGTCGACGAGTCGCTGGCCGTGGAGTTCCTCCAGGCCGCCGACATGCCGCTCACCCCGCGGGAGTTGAGCGTGCTGTCATTGAGCGCCGAGGGTGCGTCGGTCAACGAGATCGCCCGCAGCCTGCACCTGTGCAACGGCACGGTGCGCAACTACCTGGCGGCGATCACCCGCAAGACCGGCGCCCGCAACCGGGTGGACGCCATCCGCATCTCCCGCTTCGCCGGCTGGCTCTGACCGCCAGCCGCGTCAGGGCGCGGCCCAGGCGGCGGCGAGATCCTGGTAGAGCGGGGAGTCCGCGAGCAGGTCCGCGTGCGGGCCGCAGGTGGTGTCGGCGCCGTCCAGGACCAGGGTGCGGTCCGCGCGCCGGGCCGAGCTGATCCGGTGGGCGATGACCACCAGCGTGGTCGCGGGCCGGCCGGCGAAGGCGCGTTCGGCGAACGCCTCGGCCGCCGGGTCGAGATGGCAGGTGGCCTCGTCCAGGACGACGATCCCGGCCGGTGCCAGAAACGTACGGGCCAGGGCGAGCAACTGCCGCTCCCCGGTGGACAGCGCGGCCGGGTCGACCGTCGCGTCGGGCCCGCCGAGCGCGTCGACCAGCTCCGCGGCGCCGACCGCCGCGGCCGCGGCCGTGACCAGCGCCGGGGTGGTGTGCAGGCGAAGGTAGCCGATGTTCTCGGCGACGGTGCCGCGGAAGATGTAGGCCTCCTGCGGCACCAGGGCGACCGGGCCCGCGCGCCGCACCTCGCCCTCGCCGGGCAGCAGCAGGCCGGCCATCAGCCCGGCCAGCGTGGACTTCCCCGTGCCGCTCGGCCCGACCACGGCCAGGTGCTCGCCCGCGGTGACGGCCAGGTCCAGGTCGCGCAGCACCGGCTCGGCGGCGGGCCCGTAGGCGAACGTGACGCCCCGCAGGTCGAGTACGGTCCCCGCCTTCGGCGCGGATGCCGGTGCGGCGGCCTGGGACCGGACGGGGGCGGCGGGCTCGGGACCGCCCGTGACGCGGTCGAGCACGACGCCGAGCCGGGTCCCCGCGACGCCGAGGGTGTGCACCAGGTTCTGCAGCGCGGGCTGCAACGACTGGGTGAGGTAGGCGAAGGCCCCGAGCAGCGCACCGGGAGTGATCCGGTGGGTGGACAGCAGCCAGGGCGCCGCGACGAGCAGCAGGACGAGCGGGAGCTGGCCGCCGACGGCGAGCGCGGCCGTGCGCAGCACCCCCCACTGCGCCAGCGCGCGGGCGGCCTGCAGCGCTGACTCCACCCGGCTGCCGGCCCGTTCGGTCATCGGCTCGCGCGCACCGCAGGCGGTGATGTCACGCAGCCCGCCGGCGAGCGCACCGCACTCCTCGGCGACGGCCTCGTCCGCGACCAGGAAGCGGCGCTGCCGCCTGGCCAGCGGGCGCAGCGCGACCGCGAAGAGCGCGATTCCGAGGACCAGCGGCGGCAGCACCACCAGCAGCAGGACGGGTGCCAGCGCGATCATGCCGGCCACGGCGCCCGCGGCGATGAAGACGAAGGACCGCAGCACCATCATGATGCCGCCGAGGGAGTCCCTGGCGATCTCCACCTGGTGGGTGAGCCGGGACACCACGGCCGAGTCGGCCGGCTGCCCGCTGCCGCGGACCGCCTCGCGCAGGCCGCGCCGGACCACCTGGCGGACCAGCCGGTCGCGCAGCGGCTCGACCAGGGCGGCGACCGCGCCGAAGACCCGTGCGGTGCCGTACGCCCCGACCGGTACGGCGGCCGCCGCCAGCGCGAGCCACCACAGGCCGGTGTCCTGGTGCCCGCGCAGGAAGCCGTGGTCCATCGCGCGGGCCAGGGCGAAGCCGAACAGGAAGGTCTGGCCGGCCTCAAGCACCGACCAGCCGAGCAGCACCGCGACGACGGCCGCGCGGCCGCGGACGCAGTCCCTGATCCTGATCTCAGTCATCGGCGCCGTCCCCGAACAGTGCGCGGTATTCCGAGTCGGCCCACAGGTCGCCGTGCGGTGCCAGCGCGCGGATCCGCCCGGCGTCCAGCCAGGCGACCAGGTCGGCGCGGGCGGCGGTGGCGGCGCGGTGGGTGGTGAGCAGCCGGGTGCGGTGGGCGTGGTCGTGGAAGAGGGCGCGGGCGACGCGGACCTCGGTGACCGTGTCCAGGCTGGAGGTCGCGTCGTCGAGCACCAGCAGCCGCCCCGGGTGGGCGAAGGCGCGTGCCAGCCCGAGGCGTTGGACCTCGCCGCCGGAGAAGGGGGCGCGGTTGCGGGGGGTGGCGTAGCCGTCGGGCAGCAGCCTGACGAAGCCGTCGGCCTCGGCGGCTCTGGCCCCCGCGGTGACGAGGTCCGGCGGCAGCGGGCGGGGCCCGAAGGCGATGGCGTCGCCGATGGTGTCGCCGAGCAGCACCGGGCGTTCGAAGGCGTAGCCGACCGCGTCCCGCAGCTCGGTCTCCGACAGTTCGGGCAGCGGGCAGCCGTCGAGCAGCACGGTCCCACGGTCGGGGTCGGCCAGCCGGCCCGCCAGCGCGGCCAGTACGGACTTGCCGGCGCCGGAGCGTCCGACGACCGCGACGCAGCACCCGCCGGGCACCGTCAGATCGAGGCGGCTCAGTACGGTCTCGGCGCCGCGCACCGCGGTGACCGCGCGCAACTCCAGGGTGCCGGGCCCGTGCCGCGGCAACTGCCGGCCGCCGTGGGCCGGTACGGGTACCGCCAGTACCTCGTCGACCCGGGTGGCTGCGGCCCTGCCCTTGACGACGGCGCCCAACTGGCCCACCACTACGCCGATCCCGGTGGCCAGCAGTACGTAGCGGCTGGCCGCGAGCAGATCGCCGAGGCTCAGCGCGCCCGCGGTCAGCCTGACCCCGCCGACGGCGAGCACGGTGATCTGCAGCAGCGGGACCAGCACCGCGGCCTGGGCCGTCGCGCGGCCCTGGACCTGCCACATCCGCCGCCCCTGAGTGCCGAGTTCGGGCAGCGGCCGCAGCACCCGGGTGTTCTCCTGCTCCTCGGTGCCCGCGGCGGCGATGGTCCGTGCCCCGCCCAGCGCCTCCATCAGCAGGGTGGCGATCCGGCCCTGCACGTTCTGGTACTCGATGATGCAGTCCGAGGAGGCCCGGGCGAAGCGCTGCACCAGCAGCGTCAGCAGCGGTGCCCCGGCCAGGAAGGCGACGGCCAGCCACAGGTCGGTCAGGCCGAGCGCGACGATGCCGCCGACCGGTGCCGCCAGCGCCGCGGGGAGCGCCGCGGCCGCCGCAGGGGTCGCGGCGGCGTCCGCGGCGTTGCCGACGGTGCGGGTGACCAGGTCGCCGGCCCCCTTCCCGGCCGCCCGCGGTCCGGCGGCCAGCATGTGGCCCACGGTCCTGCGGCGGATCCGGGCGGTGGCGCGGGCGGTGGTGAGTCCGGCGAGCAGGTCCTCGCCGGCCGCGGTCGCGGTCTGCGCGGCGACCACCAGCGCGCACAGCGCCACCCAGCGCGCGGCGTCCGCGCCGCGCAGCAGCTGGTCGAGGGCGTGGCCGAGGGCGAACGGCAGCGCCAGCGCGAGCGCGGCGGAGGCCAGCCCGAGTCCGGTGACTCCCAGGACCCTTCCGGCGTCCTGCCGCGTGGTGTCGGCGACGACCGCCATGTCCGCTCCTCATCCTTTCCGGCGTCGGGGTGCTGCGGGAGACGAAGAAGCCCCGGGCGGCCCGGCAGGCCGGGCCGCCCGGGGCGGGGTGTTACAGGCAGATCAGGAAGCTCACCGAGCTGATGCAGCCGATCAGGCTCAGCGCGCTGGCCGAGGCGGGAGCGGTCGTCTCGTCCTTGACGGCTTCCAGGTTCTGCAGGTCGAGAAGTGCCATGACAGGTTCCTTTCGATGGGAGAATCACCAGGTGGTGCACGGTTCCGGCCAGGGCGGCCGGACCCGGATCAGGAGCCGCCGGTGAGCGGCGGCAGGAAGGGCAGCCCGGCGGCGGAGCCGCGGGCGGAGCCCAGGGCGAGCAGGCAGCCGGCGGTGCCGGTGCCGAGGTCCATGGACAGCCGCATCATCTGGTTGCCCGGGAAGGCGAGTCCGCCGCCGTACGGCATGCCGTACCAGCCGAGGGCGTCGATCTGCTCGGCGAGGGCGCCGTCGGGCACCGCGGGCGTGGTGGTGCGGGCCAGGTGCAGGATCATGCCGGCCCGGCCGGCGAACAGCCCGGGCTGGGCGTAGAGCCGCAGAGTCGCCGCGCTGACGATGTCGGTGCGGGCCTGCTCGAAGCGCTCCGCGGTGGCGGGGTCCAGATCGCCGGCGCGGCGGGCGAGCGGCAGGAAGTCGTCGAGGACCATCCCGATGCCCGCGCTGCCGTCGCCGAGGTAGGGCATGGTCCGCCAGCCCTCGTCCACGTCCAGCCCGCCCGCTGCGGTGTGCACGCAGCGGTCGAGGTCGAGTTGCAGGGCGCGGGCGGCGTGG
Organism: Streptomyces sp. NBC_01198; assembly: GCF_036010485.1. Lineage (NCBI taxonomy): Bacteria > Bacillati > Actinomycetota > Actinomycetes > Kitasatosporales > Streptomycetaceae > Streptomyces > Streptomyces sp. NBC_01198. The sequence goes on along the minus strand of NZ_CP108568.1, from coordinate 5,810,786 downwards.
CCGAGCAGCGCGGGCGCGCCGATGTTCTCGTAGAGCCGTACGAACAGCAGGGCGGCGCCGGTCGCGCCGCGCATCAGCCCGGCGCGGGAGGTGCCGGTGGCGGCGAGCCGGGCGGCCAGGATGCCGGCCGCTTCCAGCGCCCGTTCCTGCAGGTCCGTCTCGCCGGTGCTGCGGGCGAGGTGGTCGAGGACCAGGCCGATGCCGGCGATGCCGCCGGACAGGTCGGAGCCGGACTGCTGCCACTTCTCGGCCAGCAGGGTGCGGGTCAGTTCCAGGGCGCGTTCGGTGTGGCCGAGCCGGTCGAGCGCGTAGGCGATACCGGCGATGCCGTCGTAGAGGCCGAGGGGGGTGCCGGCGGGCGGCGGCGCGGTGTGGTCGAGCAGCCAGCGCTCGCCCTCGTCGTAGCGGGGCAGGCCGGTCTCGCGCAGGGCGAGCAGGACACCGGCGGCGCCGTGGGCGATGCCGAGGCCGCCGCCGTCGGAGAACTGCACGATGTCCCCGGGGAAGAGCCGGTCGTCGCGGCCGGGTGTGGCGGAGGCGAGGATCGCCTCGGCCATGCTGTCGCGGGGGGCGGGCCAGTCGGTGGTCTCGGCCGGCAGGTAGCGGGGCCCGCGGGGTGCCCCCGGCGGCATCCCGCGGGTGATCTCGGCGACCGCCTCGTCCAGGAAGGCACGCGGCACCGGGAACTGGCTGCCGATCACGTCGGCCAGATGCGCGGCCTTGGTGCGGTCCACCGCGAGCAGCGTGGTGACCGGGAGGAAGAGCGCGAGGCGCAGGCAGGCCAGGGCGTAGCGGTCGACGGAGGTGCCGCGGCGGTCGCGCGGCGCCATGAAGCCGGGGTGGGCGACGGACTGGCGCAGGTTCTCGGTGTCGGCGGCGGCGGCCTCGAAGTCCAGCAGGCGCACCGACTCCCCGTCCGGGCTGACCATGATGTTGTACATGTGCAGGTCGTTGAAGACCACGCCGCGGGAGTGGACGGCGGCGACCGCCTCCTCGACGCCGGCGTGGATACGCAGCGCCCACCGGGTGTAGTCGGCGACCGCGACCGGGTCGGGGTCGGGCGTGAGCAGCGGATGCCGGTGGCTGAACTGGCTGTTGAGCGGCTTGCCTTCGAGGAACTCCATCACCAGGAAGCGGTGGTCGCCGAGCACGAACCAGTCGCGTACCTCGGGAGCGACACCGAGTCCCGACAGCCGCAGCAGCGCGTCCCGTTCGCGTTCGAGCCGGGTGACGGCGTCGGCGCCGTCGGAGGCGAGCCCGGCGTGCGGGCGGCCTTCCTTGAGCACGACCTTCTCGCCGTTGCGGGTGTCGGTGCCGAGGTAGACGCCGCCGCCGTTGGAGAAGTGCAGCGCCGACTCGATCCGGTAGGGCAGGTCGCCGACGGTGGTGCTGTTGCGTGCGTGCAAGTGCGGACCGAGGAATTCCGGCAGCGTCACCCAGTCGGGGACGTGGAAGGCGGGCGCCCTGCTGTCGGGTACGAGCCGGCCGGCCGCGTCCTCGATGGCGGAGACCAGGCTGCCGCGCTCGCCCACGCAGAAGCGCTTCACGAAAGCGCCGTAGCGGACGTAGAGCGGTCCTTCCCCCCAGCGCAGATCGGTGAGGATGTAGGGGCCGGGCTCGCCGTCCAGCAATTCGCCGAGTTCTTCGAGTACGGCGTGCAACTGCGCCTCGTCGAACGGGTAGATGGTGACGAATTTCCCGCTGGTGTCGCGGCCGGCGTATTTCGAGTTCCGCAGGTGGAGCAACTGCGGGCTGGGCACGAATTTGAACGGGATTCCGCGCTGCACGCAGTGGTCCCAGACCCTCGCGGCCACCTTGTCGGCGTTGCCGAGGGTGGCGGAGACGTGGACCTTCCAGCCTTGCAGCGGGCGGTCGTCCCGCCCGACACCCGATGTCGGGTCGAGGTGCAGCCAGTCACCGGTCCGCACCGAACGCCAGCCGGCCGGAACCTCGCGCTGTGCGGTCTCGAATGCCTCGACCAGCGGTGCGGAGGAGGTGGCGGCGGGTGTCTCGGCGGGCGACGCGGCGGGTTTCGCGGCGGGCGAACCGGAATCGTTGCCCGCGACGAAGGGCAGCCGGTCAAGACTCTCGTAGAAGTACCGGTCGGCAAGACAGAATATCTCGTACCGATTGTCCATCGATCCCCCCAGTGGCGGTGACGGACAAAGATTTTCATATCAGCGCGTGAATGGTGAAGTATCCGTTGTCACCTCATGACCGTGCAGAACGCACGGTTCCGGCGGGCGCGCTGAATGCGCCACCTCCGGAGGGTCGCCGGCGGCCGGCGGGCGGGACTTGGGGCGATCCGCGCATAGGCTCCGGGCGTCGCCACAACCGCGTACCCCTGTCAACGGCCGTGCACGATAAGGGAGTTGACTGTTCATGTACGCCTGCCCCGCCGAACCTTATGGGGCAATAGTGCCCCTCTGCAACCTTGTCGCCGAAATTTCCAGAAACGATCTGGACCCGGGGGTGAGCGGAACGGCACACTCGAACCAGCATCAAGAAGGGACACCATGCCGCTCAGAAGCACCGCAACCGCCCGTCAGGAGCGCCTTGGTGCGGAGCTACGGAAGATGCGCGAGGCAGCCGGCATCACGGCTCGCGACACCGCCCGTCTGCTCGGCACCGACCCGGCCAAGGTCAGTCACATCGAGGCGGGGCGGCTCGGGGTCAGCGAGGAGCGGCTGCGGCGCCTCGCGTCGTTCTACGAATGCGGCGACACCGAACTCATCGACGCCCTGGTCGTGATGGCCAACGGCCTCGGCCGCAAGGGCTGGTGGGAGACCTACCGGGGAGTGGTGCCTGCCGCCCTGCTGGACATCGCCGAGCTGGAATTCCACGCCACCGCGCTGCGCACCATCCAGATCACCCACATCCCGGGGGTCTTCCAGACCGAGGACTACACCCGCACGGTCTTCGGGTACGCCATCCCGCCGCTGCCGCAGGGCGAGTTGGAGGCCAGGGTCGCCCAGCGGATGGAGCGCTCCGGGGTGCTCTACCGCGAGTCGGCCCCGCCGTACGAGGCGCTGATCCACGAGGCGGCGCTGCGGATGCGGTTCGGCGGCGGCAAGGTCGCCCGCGCCCAGCTGGAACACCTGCAGGAGCTGAGCCACCTGCCGCACATAAGCGTCCGGGTCATCCCGTTCGCGGCGGACGGCCACATCGGTTCCGGCCACGCGATGCTGTACACCTGCGGCGCGGTCCGCGCGCTGGACACCGTGCAGATCGACTCCGCGCACGGCGTCACCTTTCTGCACGCGGCCCCGCAGCTGGCCAACTACCGCACGCTGTACGACACCCTCGCCGCGGTCGCGCTGGACGAGTCCCAGTCGCGGGACTTCATCCTCAGCGCCTCCCGGGACCTCTGAGACCGGAAGGCCAGCCGATGACCGCGCCCACGCTGATCTGGCAGAAATCCACGTTCTCGCAGGAGCAGGGGGACTGTGTGGAGCTGGCCGTCACGGCCGGGGGCGCGGTGCTGATCCGGGAGAGCGACGAACCGGGCGTCGTGCTCTCCACCACACCGTCGGCCCTGGCGTGCTTCCTGCAGTCGATCAAACACGGGGCCGCCGCCGTCTAGCACGGGCGGCGGCTCCGGGGGCAACCACTGCGGCTCAGAGCGCGAGGAGCTGATCGGTCAGGTCGCGGTAACGGGTGAGGGCGACGCGCAGTTCCTCGGTGTCGGCGCCCTCCTTGTACCCCGCACGCAGTGCGGTCCTGCGGCTCTCGACGACCTTCGACAGGTGCTTGATCGCTTCCTCCAGCACGTCGTCGGCCTCCCGCACCGCGCGCCGCGGGTCGTCGACGAAGCCGCCTATCGCGTGCTCCATCCGGCGCCCGAGCCGGCCGGGCACGTCGGCGCCGGGAGCCGTCTCCGTGGCGGCGGCGCTGGTACCGGCGGCGGTACCCGTGGTGGTACCGGCAGCGGTACCGGTGGTCGCGGTGGTGTGGCCGGCAGCGGACTTGCCCGCGTCACGGTCGGTGCCGTGGTCCTTGGCGTGATCCTTGCCGTGGTCCTTGGAGTGGTCCTTGCCGGACGTGCCGGCCAGGTCGCGGCCGGTGCCGGAGGTCGTGGTGGCGGCTGACGTGCCGCTCAGGTCACGGCCGGTGGCCCGCTCGGTGGCGGACGTGCCGCTCAGGTCGCGGTCGGTGCCGTAGTCCTTGCCGGCGGACGACGTGTCCAGGTCGCGGTCGGTGCCGCCGCTGGTGGTGGTGCCGGTGGACCCGTCCAGGTCGCGGTCGGCGCTGCTGCTGCTCGTCGACGTGGCCGGCTTGCCCAGGTCACGGTCGGTGCTGCTGCCCGTGCCGGTCGCCGTCCTGCCGGTCTCGCGGTCGGTGCCGCTGCTCGCCGTGGTGGTGGCGGGCTTGCCCGGCTCCCGGTTCGTAGCGGACTCGGTCGCGGACTTGGCCGTGGACTTGGCCGGGTCACGGTCGGTGCCGTAACTCGTCGTGCCGGTGGCGGTCTTGGCCGCCTCACGGTCCGCGTCGCGGTCCGTCGCGGCCGTCGTGGCCGCCGCCTTGCCGGTCTCGCGGTCGGTGCCGCGCTCCGTGCCGGGCTTCTGCGGATCGCGGTCCGCGGACTGGTCCGTGGCGGGCTTGTCCTGCTCGGAAGGTGTCTCCACCGCTGAGTCCCTCACTGTTCTTCCTCCGTCCGTCCACGCCCTGTGAGCGCGGCAGGTCGCTTGCCGAATAGCGGCTTGGATTCGTTCCGCTCCGCCGTCGCGTCCGCGTCCGCGTCCGGGACGTTCTCCGGCTCACGGTCCGCGTCGCCGTCCCGGCGGGTGCTCCCGGCGGCGTGCAGCATGTCGTCGAACATCGCCCGCGCCGAGACCAGCGCCTTGCGCAGGTCCTCGGTACCCTGCTGCCCGTCGCCGGACGTGGCGGCGTGCACCTCGCGGTACCCGTCAACCTGGTGCGGGTGGTGCACGGACAGCGCGTCGACGTGCTCCGGCGAGTCGGCGGCGGGGAAGCCCCGTTCCGCGGCGAGCCGCCCGATCAGCGCGTCGGCGTCACGGACCGCCTCTCCGGGGCTGTCCACGAACTTCGCCTGGACCGAGGCCCATTGCTCCGTGTAGTGGTCCTGCTCCTGCGCGGACAGCGCCCGCGGCTCGATGTCGCCGTAGCGCTTCACGCGCTCGGCGAGCTCGTGCCGGGTGGCACGGGTGTCACCGTCGTGCCGCGCCAGCGTCCGTTCGTACTCGGGCCCGAAGCGTCGTTTGAGACCTGGGCCTCCCTCGCGGCCGCGCTGCATCATCACGGCCGCGACGATCGCGGCCACGATGATGACCGCCGCCACGACAGCGACAATCGCTCCTGTGGACATGTCGTGCCTCCCGTCTGTCCCGGTGTCACCGGTCCAGTCGGTCGGCTTGCCGCCAATGGGCGGCGCAAACCCGTGTGACCGTTATGCGGCCTCCCCGCCCGCGGCCGGCTTCGTACGGGATCGCCTGTTCGGGTGGTCGGTGTCGCCGGCGCACAGTTCGCGGCTCAGCTTCCTGACCAACGCGGCCAGTTCGGCGTGCGCCGCTGGGTCCCAGTCGCCGAGCAGGCCGGCCAGCACGGCGCGCCTGGCCTCGATGAGGCGGTCGGCCAGCGCGCTGCCCGACGCGGTGAGGACCAGCTCGTCGCCGTCGCGTACCGCGTACCGGCCGGCTTCCGCCTCGACCGCGGCCGCCTCGATGAGCAGGGCGGGCACGGTGGTGCGGCGGGCCAGTTCGGCGGGGTCGGCGCGGCCGTCGCGGTCCAGGCGCAGCAGCAGCCAGCTGGTGGCGGGGCGGACGTCGACCCCGGACTCCTGGGTGAGGCGGATGTACAGGTCGCGGCGGGCCTCCCGGCTGCCGAGCAGTGACAGGCAGCGGGCGATCTCGTCGAGCGAGGAGCGGTCGACGGGGTTGACGCCCACCGTCTCGCTGGCGTCCGGCACGGTGACACTGCCCCGCAGCGGCTGCTCCTTGAGCAGCCACGACGTCGCGAAGCCGACCGCCGCCACGGGCACGGCCCACAGGAAGACCGTGGTGATGGACTGGGAGTACGCGTGCAGCACCGGCGCCTTGACGGCGGCGGGCAGCCGGGCGATGGCCGTGGGGTCGGCCTGCGCCTGGCCGGGGTCGAAGCCCGGCGGCAGCGGGACCCCGCGCAGCGCCTTCCCCAGCTTGCTCGAGAGCTGGTTGGTGAAGATCGTGCCGAAGACCGAGACGCCGAAGGACGCCCCGATGGAACGGAAGAAGGTCGTGCCCGAGGTCGCCGTGCCCAGGTCCTCGTAGCCGACCGAGTTCTGCACCGCGAGCACCAACACCTGCATCACCAGGCCGAGTCCGAGGCCGAAGACGAAGAAGTACAGGCTCATCACCCAGATGGCGGTGTGCTCGTCGAGCAGGTGCAGCAACACCAGGCCGACCGAGGTCACGGCGGTGCCGATGATCGGGAAGACCTTGTAGTGCCCGGTCCGGCTGACGATCTGCCCCGAGCCGGTGGACGAGATCAGCAGGCCGACCACCAGCGGGATCATGTGGACGCCGGAGAGTGTCGGCGAGTAGCCGTGCACGACCTGGAGGAAGGTCGGCAGATACGTCAGGGCGCCGAACATCGCGAAGCCGATGATGAAGGAGATCACCGAGCACACCACGAAGGTCCGCTGGGTGAACAGCCGCGGGGGCAGGACCGGCTCCTCGGCCCGGCGCTCGATGAACACGAAGACGGCGACCAGGGCGACCCCGCCCACCGCGAGGGCGATGGTGGCGGGCGAGCCCCACGGCAGGGTGCTGCCGCCGAGCGAGGTGAAGAGCACCAGGCAGGTGGCCGCCGCGGCCACCACGGCCATGCCGAGGTAGTCGATCCGGTGTGACGTGCGGCGCACCGGGATGTGCAGGACAGCGGCGATGACGATGAGCGCGACGGCGCCGATCGGCAGGTTGATGTAGAACACCCATCGCCAGGACAGCTGCTCGGTGAACACCCCGCCGAGCAGCGGCCCGAGCACGCTGGCGGCGCCGAACACCCCGCCGAAGACGCCCTGGTAGCGGCCCCGGTCGCGGGGCGGCACGATGTCGCCGACGATCGCCATGGACAGCGCGATCAACCCCCCGCCGCCCAGGCCCTGGAGGGCGCGGAAGGCGATCAACTCCCCCATGCTCTGGGCGATGCCGCACAGCGCTGAGCCGATCAGGAAGATCACGATGACGGTCTGGAACAGCCGTTTCCGGCCGTACATGTCGCCGAGCTTCCCCCACAGCGGGGTGGCGGCGGTCGACGCGAGGAGGTAGGCGGTGACCACCCAGGACAGGTGGTCGATACCGCCGAGTTCGCTGACGATGGTCGGCAGCGCGGTCGACACGATGGTCTGGTCGAGGGCGGCCAGCAGCAACCCGAGGGCGAGGGCACCGATCGCGATCCGCACCTGGCGCCGGTCCTGGTCCGCGCCCGGCGCCACGGCGGTGCTGGTGTCCTGCGCCATGAAACGGCTCCTCGCGTCGCCCCCCGACGGTCGGACTCTCATATTGACACCGTTTGTATGGTTGTGACCTGCGGGAGTGCGCCAGCGGGGAGGGGACCGGGTATGCGGCGGCAAGGGGTATCGGCATAATCACTGACACGTCTTTGCGAACGCGCGAACGACGCGGGAGGGGAACCCAGTGGCGCCGCAACAGCCGGACCTGACGGTAGGGCCGTACGAGCCTGACGATACCGATGTGACCGGTGTGACCAGCGAGTACGCCGAGGTCACGGGGGCTGACGACGAGGGCGGCGGCGAGGTCAGGGCCGCGGAGCGGTCCGCCGAGCGGGCCGCCGCGCTCGCGGTGACCGAGGGCTTCCACCCGCTGCGGGTACGCCCCTACGTCGGCGACCCGGACGACACGTTCGGCGGCGGTACGACCGTACGGCCGCTGCTCGACGTGCGGCGCGGCGGCGACGGCCCCGACACCCAGGACCTCGGGCTGTTCCCCGCGGCATATGCCGCGATGGCCGCCGCCAAGGAGTACCCGGCGGACGACGGGGCCCGCGAGGTGGCCGCCGCCGTGGCGGCCGCGCACGGCCGCCACCGCCGGCGGCGGCGCGGCATCGTGGTCGCCGCCGCGGCCGTGGCCGCCTCCGCGCTGGCCGCGGGCGCGGTGGCCGTCACCGGCTCGGTGATGGGCGAGGAGCAGGGCGGCACCGACCGGGCGCTGCCCGAGCCCGCCTCGGCCGCGCCCGACGTCACGCTGCCGGCGGACGCGGCACCGGGCGCCGTGACCGAGCCGGTGAAGGTGACACCGCACCATCCGATGCGGGCCACGACGACGCCGGCGCCGAAGGTGGCGACGTCGTCGCCGCCCACATCGGCGGCGCCATCCACGACGGCCTCGGCGTCGGCCCCGGCCGCCACCGCCACCACGACGGCGCCGCCGCCCTCGTCGTCGTCCCCGAGCCCCCCGCCGTCGGGGACGCCGTCCACGCCGGACGTCCTGCAGCTCGGGGCAAGCGGGCCCGAGGTCACCGACCTCCAGCAGCGGCTCACCGCGGTGTGGGTCTACCACGGGCCCATGGACGGCCACTACGACTCGGGCGTCGAGCACTCGGTGGCGATGTTCCAGGTCTGGTACGGCGTCCACGGTGACCCTTCGGGCGTCTACGGCCCAGCCACCCGCGCGGCCCTCCTCCACGCGACCCCTTCCGACCACACCCACCACCACTGAGCCGGTTCCTCTCTGCGACCCCCTGCCACTTGCGGCGGCCCGCCGCCTTCTCACCGGTGGGGGCTGAGCGCGCAGTTCCCCGCGCCCCCAGGTGATTGCCACTTGCGGTGGCGTTCGCACCTTTCCCACCATCTCGGCTGGTCGCGCAGTTCCCCGCGCCCCTGCAAAAAACGCTCACCCTCCGCGCAGAGGGCAAGCCCCCAAGGGGCGCGAGGAACTGCGCGCGCAACCACAGCGGCGGTGAAGGCGATCTGCCACCGCAAGGGGCAGCCCCCCAGGGGCGCGGGGAACGGCGCGACCAGCCACGACCGGCGAGAAGGCTGCGGGCCACCGCAAGTGGCACTGGCCCACGAAAGAAAACTAGGCTCGGCGGAGTGCCGCACTTCGGACTTCCCCAGTTCCAGCTGGTCCTGCTGCGCAGGATGGCCGACCATCACCCCGACCTCGTGGACGACGCGCTCCGCGCGCTGGCGGCGTCGCACGCCGACTTGCGGGAGGCGCACCGCGGCTGGCAGGCGCGGCTGCGGAGCCGGACGTATCCGGGCGGCGAGCGGGGCTACCGGCTGGCGCTCGGGCCGCCCGTGGCCGAGGTCGAGCGGGAGGTCGGGGACCTGTCGTGCCGCGCGCTCCAGTGGCCGATGCCGCTGTGGCCCGACCTGCGGTTCGAGGTGCTTGTCGCCCCCGGCGGCACCGCGGTGTGGAACGAGTGGCTGGTCCGCGCCCCCGGCGCCCCGCCGCCGCGGCTGGAGCGCGTCGAGGACCTGACGCCCTGGTCGTGCGTCGTGGACGACGTGGCTCGCGCCTTCCCGCCCGCCGCCCCGCTGCCCGCGGACGCGCCGAGCCGTGCCCGGCTCGCGGTCACCGCGCCCGGCACCGGTCAGCGGGTGGTGGCCCACTTCACCTGGGGCCTGCTGCAGTTCGTCGTGATGCCCTGACGTCAGGGGTGGCGCACCGCCCCCCTGTTTTGTATATTCGAGGAACAAAGTGGCTCCGCCCGTTCGCCCTGACCGGCGGGCGGAGCCACGGAGTAGACCCGAAGGCAGTCCGAGGAGCCCCATGCCGTCCGTGTTCACCGCCCGCGCCCTGCTGCTCGACATGGACGGGACGCTGGTCGACTCCGACGCGGTGGTGGAGCGCTGCTGGACCCGGTGGGCGGTCGGCAAGGGCCTCGACCCCGCCGCCGTGCTCGCGGTGGTGCACGGCAGGCAGGGCCACGCGACGATGGCCGCACTGCTCCCGCACCGCCCGACGGAGGAGAACTACGCCGAGAACTCGGTGGTCCTCGCCGAGGAGACCGCCGACCTCGACGGCATCGTCCCGGTCCCCGGCGCCCCCGCCTTCCTGGCCTCGCTGGCCGGCCTGCCGCACGCCCTGGTGACCTCGGCGGGCGTGGAGCTCGCGACGGCCAGGATGGGCGCCGCCGGGCTGCCGCTGCCGCCGGTCATGGTGACCGCCGAGCGGGTGGGCGCCAGCAAGCCGGATCCCGAGGGCTTCCTCAAGGGCGCCGCGGAGTTGGGCTTCACGCCCGCTGAGTGCCTGGTCTTCGAGGACGCCGAGGTCGGCATCGCGGCGGCCCGCGCCGCCGGGATGCGGGTGGTCGGCGTCGGACCGCGCGCCGTCGCCCACGCGCCGTCGGCCCATGCCGCGTCCCTGGAGGACGTACGGGTGACGGCCGCGGACGGCGTGTTCACCGTCACCGTGGGCCGGGACTGAGCCCGAGGGCCCAGTCCCCGCCGCGGCGTGCGGCCCGAACTCAGCCGGCCGCCGCCTCGTAGAGACTGAAGCCGGCCAGCACCACCATCACCCCTGCGGCGATCTTCGTGATCAGTGACAGCGGCACCCGCTTCATCAGCATCCGGCCGCCGAAGATCCCGAGGCCGCCGACCGCCCACAGGCCGAGCGTGGCTCCTATCCCGACGGAGACCGGATTGTCGTAGCGGGCGGCGAGGTTGGCGGTCATGATCTGGGTGAGGTCGCCGAACTCGGCGACCAGGATGAGCATGAAGCCCGTACCGGCGACCTTCCAGAAGCTCTGGTCGGCGGGCGGTTTGACGGTCTCCTCGTCGTCCCCCTTGGACAGCAGCAGCATCGCCGCACCGCCGAGGAAGAGCAGCCCGACCACGCCCTGCACCCACCGGTGCGGCAGCAGCGTCAGCAGGCTGCCGGCGGCGATGGCGAGGCCGACATGGACCAGGAAGGCCGCCGCGACGCCGGTGAAGACGTACGAGGCGCGGTAGCGGGTGCCGAGCATGAGACCGGCGAGCGCGGTCTTGTCGGGGAGTTCGGCCAGGAAGATCACGCCGAAGACGACGGCGATGACGGTGAGGCTGAGCACGGTCGGATTCCTCGATCGGTAGGGGGCTGCCCTGCCGCGAGAGACCTGCTGGAGAAGTGGGGTCGCTTCGGCACGGCAGCGTCGGAACACTGCGGCCGAAGGTCTCGCTGGCCGCGTCACGTTTCCGCATCGCTGCCTCCGGGCGCCGGCCCCGGTCCCTCGCCGCACCTCGCGGCGCCGCGTGCGAACCCGGGCAGTATGTCGACGGTCCGGCGAAGAGCTACTCCCCTTCTGCTGCCGAACAGTGTACGGGACGCCGGACCTGGGCAGTTTTCAGCAACGGCGTTTTCCGGCAGCCATGGGCCGGAACGGCGCCGGCGCGGCATTGCCGCGGCACGGGGCACCATCCCGAGGAACGAAGCGCTCTTCCGGTGAGTATTCCTGTCGTGACAAGGTCGTGATTGTCTCGTACGTCACGCACCCTGACCGGTGCCGTCGGCCCGTGCTGGCGTACGCTGTACGGCTGACGGTGGTTGAAGATCCGCTCCCGTCGACGAGAGACCGGCACTGACAGCTCCGCCAGGCCTTGACCAGCGCAACTGGTACGGACACGGCACGGATCAAGCACCGCCAGCTATCGGAAACTCTTCTTGCGGCACTGCAGGACCCGACAGGACCGGTATACGGCGCGTAGGACTGGCGAAGGACGAGGAGGCGCGGTGCTGCAAGGCCTGGGCTCTCTTTTCGAGTGGCCGTGGATCTACCTGCTCGTGGCACTCTCCGTCCTGCTCGACGTCTTCGTGCCGGTGCTGCCCAGCGGTGTGCTGGTGGTCAGCGCGGCGACCGCCGGGTCGTCGGGCACCAGTGACGGCATACTCGACGTCCTCGCCCTGCTGGGCTGCGCCGCCGTGGCGTCCTGCCTCGGCGATCTGATCGCCTACCGGCTGGCCTTCCGCGGCGGTGACTGGTTCGACCGCCGGATGGCGTCCTCGACCCGGCTGGCGGCGGCGCACGACCGGCTGGACCAGGTGCTGGCGAGCGGCGGCGGCGCCCTGGTGGTGCTCGCCCGTTTCGCGCCGGCGGGCCGCAGCGTGGTCAGCCTCGGCGCGGGTACGGCCCGCCGCCGCCCCGGCGAGTTCCTGCCGTGGTCCGCGCTGGCCGGCGTCTGCTGGGCCACCTACAGCGTGGGCCTGGGATGGGTCGGCGGCGAGTGGCTGGGCGCCAGTTGGCTCGGCACGCTGATGTCCTTCGTCGCGCTGCTCGGCGCGGGCGCCTTCGCCGCCTACGTCTTCCGCCGCGAGCGCCGTACGGCGATCGCCGCAGCCTACGCGGCGGTGCCGTTGACGATCCCGCCGCAGGGCACTGCGGGCCCGGACCGCAGTTCGGTCGTCGAAGCGCTCTGACCCGGAGCGCGGGGCCGGCCTCCGCGCCGCCCGCCGACGGGGAGTTGTCCGTCGCACTCCCCCACCGACGTCAAAAGTATTCTCACTCGATACGGCAATAGGCAGCACGCAGCGTCACGGAAAGAATACTCCCGTATCACCCCCATACGGGAAGGACATGCACATGTCGGTTGATGCGGGCCAGGACACCGCAGTCGGCAATTCGCAGGAAGACCCGCGTACGAGCCTCGACACGGCCGCCGCGCGGAATCTGGCCACGACAACCAAGTCCGCGCCCCAGATGCAGGGCATCTCCTCCAGGTGGCTGCTGAAGGTACTGCCCTGGGTGCAGGTCAACGCGGGCACGTACCGGGTCAACCGGCGGCTGAGTTACGCCGTCGGGGACGGGCGGGTGACGTTCGTCAAGACCGGGTCGCAGGTCCGGGTCATCCCGCAGGAGCTGGGGGAGATCGCCGCCCTGCGCTCCTTCGACGACACCGATGCACTGTCCGCGCTCGCGGACCGCTTCGTGCAGCGGGAGTTCGGCCCCGGTGAGGTGCTCGCCGAGGCGGGACAGCGGGCCGACACGGTCTTCCTGATCGCCCACGGCAAGGTGGAGAAGCTCGGTGAGGGGTCGTACGGCGAGCAGAACCGTCTCGGCACCCTGGCGGACGGCGACCACTTCGGCGAGCAGGCGCTGATCACCGGTGACGGCGAATGGCCTTTCACCGCCCGCGCCGTCGCGGCCACCACCGTGCTCGCACTGCCCCGGGAGGCCCTGGAGCAGCTGCTCGGCCAGGCCGCGCCGCTGCGCGAGCATCTGGACGCCGTCCGCACGATCCCGCACCAGCGGGCGAACAAGCGCGGCGAGGCGAACATCGAACTCGCCTCCGGGCACAAGGGCGAGGCCCAACTGCCCGCCACCTATGTGGACTACGAGGTCAGGCCCCGCGAATACGAACTGAGCGTCGCCCAGACCGTGCTGCGCGTGCACAGCCGGGTCGCCGACCTCTACAACGAGCCGATGAACCAGACCGAGCAGCAGCTCAAGCTCACCGTCGAGGCGTTGCGGGAGCGCCAGGAGCACGAGCTGATCAACAACCCGGAGTTCGGGCTGCTCAACAACGCGGAGTACGAGCAGCGCATCCAGCCGCACGCCGGCCCGCCGCTGCCCGACGACCTGGACGAGCTGATCAGCCGGCGCCGCGGCACCCGCTTCCTGCTGGCCAACCCCAGGACCATCGCGGCCATCGCCCGGGAGTGGACCCGGGCGGGCATCTACCCCGACCCGGTGGAGTGCCTGGGCTCCACGGTGCCCGCCTGGCGCGGCATCCCGATCCTCAGCTGCAACAAGATCCCGGTCAGCGAGGCCCGCACCAGCTCGATCATCGCGATCCGTACCGGCGAGGACAACCAGGGCGTGATCGGCCTCAACCAGACCGGCCTGCCCGACGAGTACGAACCCGGCCTGAACGTGCGCTTCATGGGCGTCGACGAGAAGGCCATCATCAGCTACCTGGTCAGTACGTACTTCTCGGCGGCCGTCCTGGTGCCCGACGCGCTGGGCGTGCTGGAGAACGTGAACGTGTCCAACTGGCGCTGAGCACGGCCTGAAAGGGGTGTGGCCCCGCCGCCCGGACCTGACCGGGCGGCGGGGCCACACTTCTGCGTGCGGGCGGTGCCCGCCGGCTCAGAACAGCTGGCGGAAGACGTCCGCGGAGACGGCCAGACCGCTGCCGAACGGCGCGTCCAGGTCCCAGATCAGGAACAGCAGGAAGGCGATGAGCGCGCTGAACACGCCGGCCAGCAGCAGCTCCTTCGGCGACCTCCTGATCTGCAGCGTGAAGATCAGCCCGACCGTCACCAGCGCGCCGGTGACCAGCCCGAACCACACCACCCCCGGCATCGTCGCGCCCGCGCTCTGGCCGCGCGAGGCCCGTGCGGTGTCGGCGGCGGCGACCTCGTCCACCACCGGCTGGTAGGCCTGCGCCGCCAGATCGCTCTTCGGGTCGAACCGGGTGACGTCGGTGCGCACCTGGTTGAGCAACTGCGTCCCCTGCGGCGAGAGTTTGCCGTGGTCGCGCATGAAGGACCATTCCTTGTCGGCGACGAAGGCGGCGTAGGCGTCGACGTCGGCGCGGATCTTGTCCCTGACGGCGGGCGGATAGACCTGCACCCGGGCCTTGACCTCGTGCAGCGCCTGCGCCTCGGCCAGCACGTCGGCCTGCGCCGCCCCCCGGCCCTCCCACACTCCGGCGATCGCCAGGCCCAGCACGATCGCGTAGATCACCCCGATCATCATGACCATGTACTCGATGACGTCCGGCGTCTGGCTCGGGTCGTCGTCCTCGGCGATCCTGCGCTGCCTGAGGACGACCACGCTGACGACGACCGCGGTGACCGCAGCCATCGCGATCAGCAGTACCACCCATTGCGACATCTGAACTCCCCCTCGCGTCCTACCGGTTGTTCCTGCGATACGCCCCGGAGCCGGGCTTGAGCACGGCGGCCGCCAGCAGTCCTGGCACCGTGGTGAGCAGCAGCGTGGTCGTGAGCTTCCGCCGGTGCGGCGCGGGTGCCGCGGCCGGCCTGACCACCTGCCGCGGCCAGTGCACGACGGCGGGCGGCGCGGGTTTCGGCGTGGGCTTCTGCACCGGTACGGGTTTCGGCTTCGGTGCGGGTGTGTGCACCGGCTGGGGTGCTGGCTTCGGTACGGCTCTCACCACCGGTTTCGGCTTGGGTACGGGTTTGGGCGCGGGTTTGGGTGCCGGTTTCGGCGCGGGCCTGGGCGCCGGCTTCGGCGGCGGCACGGGGGTGGGTGTCGGCGCCGGCTTGGGCGGCGGCGCGGGCTTGTGGCAGTGCAGCGGCTTCGGCCACTTCCAGTGCGGATGCCAGTGCCCGCACCAGTAGGCAGGCCGCGGCAGCCGCGGCCGGTGCGGCAGCCAGGGATGGTGCGGGTGCGGCGGGTCGGGATGGTGGACCGCCGGCGGCTCGGGATGGTGCGGCGGCTTCGGCTCGTGGGAATGCGGCGGCTTCGGACGGTGCGCCGGCCGCGGCAACTGGTGATCGACGGACACGGGTACCCGCACATGGACGGGCCCGGGCAACACGGGCAGGCGTACGGACACGGCTACGGGCAGGCGTACCGGCACGGGCGGGTGCGGGTGGGCCGGGGCGGCCGCGGCCGCCCCGCACAGCCCCCACGACCCCACGGCCGCCGTCACCACGGCAAGTGCCGCCCACGCGCGTACGCGCTTCCCCCTCGGAGTGCTCACGCGTTCATCGTCAGCACCCCGGCAGTCGCCGTGACCGCATATGTCCGCCGTTCCCCGGAAGGAGTAATAGGCACGGCAAACAATCGATCATATGTGCGACTCGGCACCGGGGAGTCCCGGCCGGAGCCGCGGGACGGGGAGGGAGGGTGGGCGTGGACGGTTTCGAACCGCCGACATCCGCCTTGTAAGGGCGGCGCTCTACCACTGAGCTACACGCCCCGGAGACTGCGACGTCACAGGTTACCCCGCCGCGGGGGCCGGTGGGCAAGCGCCTCCGCCGACGCGTACGGGGAGCGTGCGCGGGGCGGACCGGGCCGTGTGTTCGGGGCGGTCGGGTGGGAGTATGGAGCGGACGGGGTGGGCGGCGAGCGCGGGGAGAGAGAGTCACTGTGACGACGGCACGTTCGTGGTGGCGGCGCGGCGACAATCTGCGTGCGGAGGCTCAGGCCGCGAAGGACGCCGCCGCACAGGCCTTCTACGAGCTGGACACCGCCCAGCGCGAGCTGGAGATCTCCATCGAGACGATCTCGGCGGTCGAGCAGTCCCCGGAGGCGAGCAGGGCGCTGTCCGGCTTCCGGTCCCTCGGCGAGCGGATCGACCAGGTCAGCGCGGCCTATATCGCCACCGTCGACGCCCACGACCTGGACCGGGACGAGCTGGACCACGCGTCCGCCGCCCGGGCGGTCAGCGAGCTGACCCGCGCCAAGGACGACCTGGTCAACGCCAGGACCGAACTGGAGCGCTACCAGTCGACGATGACGCCGCTGCTGAACCGCGCGGAGACCCAGCTGGCCCGGCTCGCCCCGGCCCGGGAGCGGGCCAAGCAGTCGCTGCTCGCGGCCAGCAACGCGCTGGACGCGGTGCGCGCCGCCGGGATCACCGCCGACGACCTCGCGTCCCGGCTGGCGGCGCTGGCGCCCGAGCTGACCAAGCTGAACGAGGGCCCCGCCAAGCACGGTGTGAAGGAGACGGTGCAGCGCGCCGACGACGTCCGCCGCAAGGCCGACGCGGTACGGGCCGAGGCCGAGCGGCTGCCCGAGCAGGCCAGGGAGATCGACAAGCGGCTGGTGTCGCTGCGTACGCGGGTGCAGGCGCTCGGCACCCGGGCGGAGGGCGTCGCGCCGGTGCTCAGCGAGCTGCGGCGGCGCTTCTCGCTCGCCTGCTGGGAGGACCTCCAGCAGGTGCCCGAGCAGGCCGCGCAGGCGGTGCGGCAGGCGGAGACGGCGCTGGCCGAGGCACGCAGGGCGCGGGACGGGCAGCAGTGGGCGCAGGCCACCGCGAAGCTCGCGTCGGTGCGCGCGCTGATGGACGACGTGGACGGCGCGGTGGGCGCCGCGGGCGACCGGCTGCGCCGGCTCAACGAGGTCAGCAAGGACCCGAAAGCCGAGGTCGAGCGGACCCGCTTCGTGATCAGGGACGCCCAGCGGCTGGCGATGCAGGGCCGTACGACCCCGGAACCGCGGCACGCCAGGCCGCTCGACGAGGCGGTGGCCCGGCTGGACCGTGCGCTGGCCGCCCTGGAGGGCCGGCACCCGGACTACTGGGCGTTCCTCACCGAGACGGCCGCCGTCCGGGAGACGGCGAACCGCGTGGTGTCCAACATCAGGGAGGACCGGGCGGCAGGCCGCGCCTGACGCCCCCGCTCCCGCGTGCGGTCAGCCGCAGCCGCAGGCGCCGCCGCAGCAGCCGCCCCCGCCGCCCGCGGGGGCCGGCGCCGGACCGGCGGAGCCGGCGGTCGAGGCGGTGCCGCCCACCGACACGGTGGAGAGCAGCTTCACCGTGTCGCCGTGGCCCTGCGGGCAGGGCGCGGGGGCGCTGGACTGCGACATCGGCCGGCGCATTTCGAACGTGGAGCCACAGGTCTTGCAGCGGTACTCGTAACGAGGCATGGCCTCAGCGTAGCGGGCGCCCCCCGCCTGGTGCCGCGCTGCTGCCCTGGCGACCCGCACCTATCCTGAAGGCTACGGCGTCCTCGACGAGTCCAGCCCCCGAAGGAGGCGCCCATGCGACTCGACGACAAACAGCCCGCAGACCACCGGCTCAGCCAGGTCTACCGGTACGGGGCGGGAGCGATGGGCGTGCTCCTGTTCGTCTTCGGGATCCTCGGCCTGCTGAACGACGTGTCGTACCTCTCGGAGGCCGGCAAGCGCATCGCCGGGCTCAACTCCAACGGCGCCCTCAGCACGATCTCCATCGTGATCGGCGCGCTGCTCTTCGGCGGGGCGATCATCGGCGGCCACATCGCCTCCACGCTGAACATCTGCCTCGGTGTCGCCTTCCTGCTGAGCGGTTTCGTGAACCTGGCCCTGCTGGACACCGACAGCAATCTGCTGGCGTTCAAGATGTCGAACGTGCTGTTCAGCTTCGGCGTGGGGTGCCTGCTGCTGTTCTTCGGGCTGTACGGGCGGGTCACCGGCGGGTTGCCGCACGACAACCCGTACTGGAAGCGCCGCCATCCCGAGGAGGTCACCCGTGAACGCCAGGCCAGGCAGCACGCGGCGGTGGCCGCCAGACGGCCACCGCCCCGCCGCCGGCAGCCCCAGCACTGACGTGGCTCAGGGGAGTCTGCGGGCCAGGGTGAGGCCGTCGGCCACGGTGAGCAGCACGTCGTCCACCCGGCCGTCGGCCCGCACGTGGTCGTTGAACGCGCGGACGGCGGCGCCGCCGCCGCGGGCCGCGGGATCGGCGACGTCGCCGTGGTAGAGGGTGTTGTCGACCACCAGCAGGCCGCCGGGGTTCATCCGCGGCACCAGTTCCTCCCAGTAGTCGATGTACGACTCCTTGTCGGCGTCGAGGAAGACCAGGTCGATCCAGCTGCCGCCGGGCAGCGCCCGCAGCGTCTCGATCGCCGGGGCGAGCCGCAGGTCGATCCGGTCGGCGACGCCCGCCTTCGCCCAGGCCTCGCGGCCCACCGCGGTCCACTCCTCGGAGACGTCACAGGCGATCAACTGCCCGCCGGCGGGCAGCGCCTGCGCCATCGACAGCGTCGAGAAGCCGGTGAAGGTGCCCACCTCCACGATCTGCCGGGCGCCGGTCAGCCGGACCAGGAAGGCCAGCAGCGGGCCCTGTTCCTCGGCGGTCTGCATGCCGGCCGCGTGGGCGAGGCGGCGGTGCGTGGTGTCGACCAGTTCGCGCTGGACGGGGTCAAGCGGCGGGTTGTGGTCGAGGACGTATCCGTACAGCTCGGGCGTGAGCTGCGGGTTCTTCGTTTCGTACAAGGGTCTGCTCCGATGTGTGGCGCTTAGGGTGACGGGATGCTTGTCGATGACGCGGTCGCCCTGGTACCCAGCATCCCAGGCCGTCGCGCCCTGCTGGGCCTGGCGGGGGCGCCCGCGGCCGGCAAGTCGACGCTGGCACGGCGGCTGGTGGCGGGCGTGAACGACCGGCTCGGCGAGGGCACCGCCGCGTATGTCCCGATGGACGGGTTCCACCTGTCCAACGCCCAGTTGGACCGGCTGCGGCTGCGCGACCACAAGGGCGCGCCGGAGACCTTCGACGTGGACGGCTACGTGGTGCTGCTGCGGCGGCTCCGCACGGAGCGGTCCTCCCCCGTCTACGCGCCGGACTTCGACCGGCGGCTCGACGAGCCCGTCGCGGCGGGGCTCGTCGTCCCGCCCGGCACGGCGCTCGTGGTGACCGAGGGCAACTACCTCGCCGACGACGGGAGCGGCTGGGCGCAGGTCCGCGACCTGCTCGACGAGCTGTGGTACGTCGAGACCCCACGGCGGCTGCGGGAACGTCGCCTGCTGCGGCGGCACGTGCGCGGCGGGCGCAGCGAACACGAGGCTCGCGCGTTCATCGCGTCCAGCGAGCGGTCGAACGCCGCGCGCATCGAACGGACGCGCTCGCACTGTACGCGCGTGGTCACCCCCCGCGACCCCTAGCCAGGGGGGTGGGGTGCCACCGCGCGTGGCAGTCACCCCGGCGTACCGCCGGAGGTCGTGGTGGACAGGAAGCTTCGCAGGATCTGTTCGCCGGCTGCCACGCCGCCGATCGGGAGGGCGGTGACGTGGGGGGCCGTCCAGCCGGAGTCGGCGAGTTCGCCGTGGGCCGGGGTGAAGCCGATGTCCGCGGCCAGCAGGAGGTCCGCGTCGAGGAGGGAGTCGCCGGCCGCCAGGACCCGGTCGGCGCCGGTGCGGCGGACGACCTCCGCGAGCGCCGCGCTCTTGGACAGCGGCTTGGGCACGGCGTAGATCTTGCGGCCCTGGAGGGACACGGTCCAGCCCAACGGCTCGGCCCAGGCGGCGAGTTCCTTGACCCAGCCGGCGGGCAGGCGGTCCCGGTCGACCACCAGGTAGGCGAAGAGGTCCTCCGCGATCCGCTCCTTGCGCAGCCACTCGGGGTCCGCGGTCGCGGCCAGGTGCTCGCGGACCTCGGCGAGCGGCGCGGACCCCTCCGCGAGCCGCCGCCGCATCTCGGCGTTCCAGTCGTGGTCGGTGCGCCCGGCGACCAGCAGGTGCCCGCCGTTGGCGCAGATCGCGTAACCGGGCTGCGGTCCGGGCAGGCTGATCCGCCGGTACTGCTTGCGGGTTCGTGTGGTGGCGGGCACGAAGCGTACGGCGTCGGCGAGTTCGACCAGTATCCGGCCCGCCGTCTCCGTCATGTAGGAGAGCGGCTTCGCCTCGTGGACCTCGACGGTGAGCAGCCGGGGCGCGTCCTCGTCGGGCATGGACAGGGCGAGCGCGGCGGCGGAGTAGATGAGGGTGCGGTCGAGGTCGCTGGCGACGATCGTCCGGCTGTGGGTGCGGTTCACTGGCCGGCCACCGCCTTGCCGTCGGTGCCGGTGGCGCCGCGGGTGTAGCGGGGGTGGATGAGTCCGACGCACGAGTAGGGCAGCCCGTCGGTCTCCTCGACCGGAACGCCGCGCTGGGCGGCGAGCAGGCGTACGTGGTCCAGGTCGGCGCCGGCGCCGCGCTGGGCGAGGATCTTCCACGGCACGCGGCGCAGCAGCACCCTGGTGGTCTCGCCGACGCCCGGCTTGACGAGGTTGATGTCCCCGATGCCGTACTCCTCGCTGATCCGCTCCACCGCGGCCCAGCCGGCCCAGGTGGGCGAACGGTCCTGGGAGCGCAGCGACTTGACGTCCTCGGTGACGGCGTCGCCGACCGTGTCGAAGGCGGCGGCGACGGTGTCGAGGAAGAGGCCGGAGACGTCGGAGCCCGCGAGGTCGCGGTAGAACTTGGCGCCGTGGAATTCGCCGGGCCCGATCAGGTCGGCGCGCAGCACCGTACGCGAGACCAGCCCGGACACCGTGGAGTTGAGGCACGCCGAGGGGATCAGGAAGTCGTCGCGGGTGCCGTAGGTGGACACGCAGCCGCCGGGGTCTGCAAGCACCGCGATCTCCGGCCGGAAGCCGGGGAAGTCGGCCATGGCGTCGGCGAGTTCGCGGGTGATGGCGCCCTTGCCGGTCCAGCCGTCGACGAAGACCGCGTCGGCCGGGTCGTGGTGGGCGGCGAGCCAGCGGAGCGCGGCCGGGTCGATGCCGCGGCCGCGGACGATCGAGACGGCGTAGTGCGGCAGTTCCAGCCCGTGGGCGTGCCGGGCCCAGCGGCGCATCAGCACGCCGACCGGGGTGCCGGCCCTGGCCAGCGACACCAGGACGGCGTCCGGGCCGCGTTCGGCCAGCACGAGTTCGGTGACGGCGCCGACGGCGCGGGCGATCCGCTCGGCGGAGGTGGCGAGCGCGGCCTTGAAGAGCTGCTGGTACTCGGGGCTCGGCTGGTACTCGACCGGCAGGGACTCCGCGTAGTGGGCGCCGCCGCTCTGTATGGCCTCCTCGCGCTCCTCGGTGGGGGCTTCGAGCCGCACGTCGGACAGGTCCTTGAGCAGCCAGCCCACCTCGTCCGCCGCGTACGATCCGAAGGCGGGGCCGCGCAGCGGCCGGGGGGATGCACTCATGAGGCCGGGGTTTCCGTTCGGTCGGTAGGAGGGCACGACAGCGAGCAGCACCGTGCCGGTGTGCGGGGCCAGCTGGGCGAGCAGCCCGCCGGGGGCGTGCAGCGCGGGGGTGTCGCCCGCGGAGTCGACGACGCAGAGCACCGCGTCGAAGCCGCCGCCCGCGACGTTGTAGGCGTACCTCTCGGGCGATCCGCCGTCGGTGGGGTCGTCGTGCGCGGGGAAGACCAGGCGGCTGCGGATGGCGTAGCCG
This sequence comes from Streptomyces sp. NBC_01198, assembly GCF_036010485.1. Taxonomy (NCBI): domain Bacteria; kingdom Bacillati; phylum Actinomycetota; class Actinomycetes; order Kitasatosporales; family Streptomycetaceae; genus Streptomyces; species Streptomyces sp. NBC_01198. The sequence goes on along the minus strand of NZ_CP108568.1, from coordinate 5,789,031 downwards.
GGGTCGTCCACGGCGAGCACGGGTGACCGGGTGGTGGTGGAGAAGTACGCCTGCACGCCGTCGCCGGTGTGCGCCTCCAGCGCCTGCGCGAGCCGTAGCGGCGCGTACATCAGCTCCTCGTTGCCGAGGACCAGCACCCGGCGGGCGCCGGGGGGCAGTGCGGCGGCGATCCTGGCGCCCATCGCGGGCAGCGCGGCTGCCAGGCGCTCGCGGTGCGCGGGCAGGAAGCCGTGCCTGCCCCCGTCGGGTATCCCGGCCGGCCAGCCGAGCTCGACCCGGTCCGCCGGCGCCGCGGGAGCCCGCGGGTCGTCGGCGGCGGGGAAGGACGCCACCAGGGCCTGCGCGCGGGTGAGCACGTCGGCCGGGAGGGAGACCGTGCCCGCGGCCAGCGACAGTATGTCCACCCGGGCGCCGAGGTCGGCGGCGAAGGCGGCCAGCCTGGCGTGGTCGGCCGGGGAGCGCATGTCGGTGAGGGCGACCACGACGTAGCGGTCGCGCGGGTGGCGGCGGTGCAGGTCACGGACGGTGTTGAGCACGGTCTGCCCGGTGGAGAACTCGTCGTCCACCAGCACCAGCGGTCCGGTGCCGGTGAGCAGGGTGGGGTCCTCGGGCAGCAGCAGATGGCCGGTGGCGTGGCTGTGCTCCTCCTGGAAGGCGCCGCCGGAGGCCATGCCGGGCACTTCCCGGCGGGTGGAGTGCAGGTAGGCCGCCGCGCCGACGCCGTCGGCGACCGCGTGGCCGAGCCCGGTGGCGGTCTCGGCGTAGCCGACGACGACGGCCGCGGCCGCCTCCTGCTCGCCCAGCAGGGCGCGGACCCGCAGGCCGAGGTCGTACGCGTGCCGGTAGACCGTGCCGGGGCGCTGCGGGACGTGCTTGCCGAGCACGTGCGAGACCAGCAGGTGGGCCCGCTTGGGGTTGCGCCGCAGGGCCAGGCCCAGCAGGTCCCGCAGGCCCTCGCCGTGCACGGCGATGCCGAGGCGGTCGGCGACCCACTGTCCGGACCAGGTCGGTGTGGTCAGCATGCGGTGGCGGTCTTCTTCCGTGGATTCCATGACTACTACAAGGATGCCTGGTCAGCTCGGCGGCAGGCTGGCCGCGAGCAGCTCGACGAAGCTGATGCCCTCGCGGGCGACCCCGAACAGCTCGGCCCTGCGCAGGGTGCGCTCGGCCCAGGCCCGGTGCGGCTTGACCTCGTTCATCTTGTTCGTGTACGCCGAGCGCAGGACGCCGCCGCCGCTGCGGTCCTGGTGCAGGATGTCGGCGGCGTCGGTGTATTCCTCGTGGGTGACGACGCTGAGCGCGTGCACCACCGGCACATGGGTGGGGTGGATGCAGGTCTTGCCCTGCAGCCCGTTGGCGCGGTCCAGCTCGATCTCGCGCAGCAGCCCGTCCATGTCGCGCTCCAGCAGGGCCTCACGCAGGTCCTCGGCCTCGGGGCTGAAGGGGCTGCGGCGCAGCTGCGGCTTGAACATCCGCTCCTGGTGGCGGAAGTACTCCCAGACCGGCCCGGTCACCACGAAGCCGGTGCCGTCGGCGCGGCCGAGCACGTTGACCACGTCGGCGATCACCGCGGCGACGATCTGGACGTCGTAGGCGGTCATGGCCGGGGCGCGGCGCAGCCCGTAGGGGGAACAGAAATCGGTCACGCCGAGTCGCAGCGCGAGCACCCGCTCGCGGTACTTGTCGACGGTGCGGGAGATCCCGTAGAGCGTCTCGACCCGGCTCTCCAGGTGCAGCAGCTCGGGTGACTCCAGCACCGGCATGGCGAAGAGCCTGCGGCCGCTGGCGGCCTCGGCGAGGCTGAGCGCCTCCAGGAAGGGGACGCCGGACTCCTCGGTGAACTTCGGCAGCACGAAGCCGGTCAGCAGCGCCACGGTCTCGCCGAGGCGCTGGACCAGGTCGGTGATCTGGGCGGGGGTGCGGACCCGGATGAAGAGCAGCGGGATCGCGCCGGCCGCGCCGGGGCGGCCGGCCAGCTCGCGGAACTGCCGGACGAGGTTGGCCTCGCCCGCGGGCACGTCCCGGTCGTCGATGGAGTCCTCCAGGCACAGCACCATGGAGACGACCCCGCGGGCGGCCTGCTTGAGCACGTCGTCGGCGAGGGTGCCGCGGGTGGCAGGGCTGTACAGGGTGGCGCCGAGGGCGGCCGCGAGCACGCCCGCCGGCGAGTCGGCAGTGAACTCCTGCGGCTCGCGGTGGAACAGTTCTTCCCTCGTCTCTGCGGCGAGGTGTCCGAAGTGTCGCATTGCGCCCCCTTTCAAACATACGGGCCCTGAGCGCATCTGGCCGATTATCGTACGGGTGAGCTTGTGAGACACGTTCCCTTTGCGCGTGAAAAACAGGTAACCGACACAGGTCCACCATGTGACCTTCCGCCTGCCGAGCGCAGTCCCTCCGCTTGCGGGCGGGTCCGCCGGACATGTCGCCCGGCCGGCGATCTCCGGCCGGAACCCCGGCCCGGCGTTGTGGGAGGCCCGGTGGGAAGGGCAGGATGACCGGCATGACGCACGTGATGGTGAAGGGCTCGAACGTCCCCCTCGACGCCCCGGGCATCCGGGCGGTGCTGCGCTGGAGCCCCGGCTCAGGCACACCGGACGTCGACGTCTCCGCACTGCTGCTCGGCCGCGACGGCCGGGTGCGCTCGGACGACGACTTCGTCTTCTACAACGAACCCCGGCACCCCTCGGGCCGGGCCCGGCACCTGCCCAAGCAGCGGGTGGCCGAGGGCCTGACCGACACCGTGGAGATCGACCTCGCCGCACTGGAACCCGGCGTCGACCGGGTGGTGATCGCCGCCTCCTGCGACGGCGGCCCCTTCCGGCTCGTCCGCGACCTGTGCGTGCTGCTCTACGATACCTCCGGACCGCGGCACTCCCCGCTGGTCACCTTCGAGGTCCGCCCCGACACCGGCGGCGAGACCGCGCTGAACTGCGGCGAGCTGTACCGCAAGGACGGCGGCTGGAAGTTCCGGGCGGTCGGCCAGGGCTACACCAGCGGCCTGGTCGGCCTCGCCACCGAGTTCGGCATCACGGTCGACGACGTGGAGACCGGCTCAGGCCGTACGCCGCCGCCACAGGCCGCCGGGCCGTCGCCGGCGCAGTCCCAGGAGCTGGAGCCCACCAGGGCCTCGCAGGAGGCCATGCCCACCAGTGCCTACGGATACCCGCTGCCGGCCCCCGCGGGCGGCCATGTGCCCGCCCAGCCCGCCTACGGCTACCCGCAACCGGTCGCCGCGCCCCTTCCGCCACCGGTGGGCCCGCCTGTCGCCCCGCCGGTGCACCAGCAGCCGCAGCCGGGATATCCGGCGTACGGCTACCCGCAGCCGGTGGGCGCCGCGGCCGCCGCCAACGGCGGTACGGCCTTCACGCTGCCCCCGCAGGGCCCGCAGTTCCAGCCGGGGCGCTGAGCGGTCCGGCCCTGCGGGCTCAGACCTTGGTCTTGTAGCCGCGGCCCCACTGCAGGCCCCAGCCGTACAGCCGGTCGATCTCCGCCTGGAACCCGTAGACGTACCTGACCTCGCGCCGTACGGTCAGCTCGCCCTTGACGTTCTCGATCAGCACCACCGCGCAGGAGCGCGCCTGCGGCTCCCGCTCGGTCAGCGGTATCTCGATCCGCGGGCCGGAGCCGGGGAAGATCTCCACCTTGGCGTGCGTGCGGTCGAAGGCGGGCGTGCCGTCGTAGATGTACACGAAGACCAGCAGCCGCTTGAACTCCTCGCGCTTGTCGAAGTTGATGTACAGCGTCTCGCCCGAGGTGCCGCCGAAGCGGTCGTCGCCGCTCATCTGGATGTACGGGGGCGCGTCGAGGTCGCCGAGGAAGTTGCCCAGCGGCTGGACGACGCCCTTGGAGCCGTCCGCCAGCTCGTACATGCAGGCCAGGTCCAGGTCGACGTTGACCATCGCGGGGCCCGCCGCCTGCACCACCTGCGGGCGGAAGACGTCGAACTGGCGGCGCAGGAAGCCGCGCCGGTCGCTGTGCCAGCCGCCGGTGTCGGAGGTGCGCATCGACCACGACAGGTTGACCCGCATGTTGCCGACCGCCGCGCCCTGCTTGGTCAGCGACACCACCGGATGGCGCTTGGTCAGCTCCACCGTGTGCGCGTTCGCGACATCGAACTGGCCCGCACCGCTCGGCCGGAAGAAGTCCCACCAGGCCATCCGCCGCCACCCCTCCCCTTGTTGCCCGCACACACCGCTGCCCCCGCCGGACGACGGGGGCAGCGTTTCGCCGTAAGCGACCGGTCATACGCCGGTCTTCACTTCCGTCTTGTCGTCGTCCGACTCATGGGATCCTTCCCCGAGACGGCGGTTGCGTACCACCGACGACCAGTACGAAGCAGCGATCAGCAGCACGCCGACCAGGCCGGTGACCACTTCGCTCACGTCGTACTTGATGGTGATCAGCAGGATGATCGACAGCGCGCCGATCGCGTAGTGCGCCCCGTGCTCCAGGTACACGTAGTCGTCCAGGGTGCCCTTGCGGACCAGGTAGACGGTCAGCGACCTGATGTACATCGCGCCGATGCCGAGGCCGAGCGCGATCTCGAAGATGTCGTTGCTGATCGCGAAGGCGCCGACGACACCGTCGAAGGAGAAGGACGCGTCGATGACTTCCAGGTACAGGAACATGAAGAACGCGGCCTTGCCGGCCAGCCCGGCCACCTGCCCGGCGGTGGGACCGCTCTTGGCCGGCGCGCTCCCCGCGGCCTGCCCGGCCTCGCCGCGGTCGTCCCCGGCGTCGTCGTCATCGTCGTCATCATCCTCGTCCTCTTCGAGGCGATCCTCGAAGAAGCCGGAGACCCCGCCGACCACCAGGTAGGTGATCAGACCGCCGACACCGGCGAGCAGCACCGTCTCGGCCTTGTCGATGGTGCCGTGCCCCCCGTGCACCGGCACCCCGGTGGCGACCGTGGTGGCCACGATGACCAGCGCGATCAGCGCGATCGCCACCGAGAGCATGTCCAGCTTGCCGAGCCGGGCCAGCGGCTTCTCCAGCCAGCCCAGCCAGGTGATCTCGCGCTCCTCGAAGATGAAGTCCAGGAAGATCATCAACAGGAACATCCCGCCGAAGGCGGCGATGGCCGGGTGGGCCCCGGTGACCAGGCTCTCGTAGCGGTCGTGGTCGTTGATCGCGACATTGACCGCCTCCCACGGGCTCAGCTTCGCGGTGATCGCCACGATGATGATCGGGAAGATCAGCCGCATGCCGAAGACCGCGATGAGCACGCCGACGGTGAGGAACATCTTCTGCCAGAAGGCGTTCAGCTTGCGCAGGATGCCCGCGTTGATGACGGCGTTGTCGAAGGAGAGCGAGATCTCCAGGACGGAGAGGATCGCCACGATCGCGAGCCCGTTCCACCCCCAGAGGGCGAAGGCCAGGGCGAGGCCGGCGGCAGTGATGCCCAGCGACCAGCCGAATGTTCTGAGGAGCACGTGCTTCCCACCCAATCCTTGTGACCTGTGACCACGAGGTCCCCCGCGCGGTACGCGGCTTTACGAAACGTTGACCCCGAAGTCTAGGGCGATTCCGCGCAGGCCGGACGCGTACCCCTGTCCTACCGCCCGGAACTTCCACTCGCCCCCGTAGCGGTAGAGTTCGCCGAAGATCATCGCGGTCTCCGTCGAGGCGTCCTCGGTCAGGTCGTAGCGGGCCAGTTCGGCGCCGTCCGACTGGTTGAGCACCCGGATGTAGGCCTCGCTGACCTGCCCGAACGTCTGCACCCGGGAGTCGGCGTCGTAGATCGAGACCGGGAAGACGATCTTGTCGACCTGCGGCGGGACCAGGGTCAGATCCACCAGGATCGTCTCGTCGTCACCGCCGCTGCCGCCGGTCAGGTCGTCGCCGGTGTGCTCGACCGAACCCTCCGGACTCTTCAGGTTGTTGTAGAAGACGAAGAAGTCGTCCCCCAGCACCCGGCCGTTGCCGCACAGCAGCGCGCTGGCGTCGAGGTCGAAGTCGGCCCCGGTGGTCGAGCGGGCCCTCCAGCCCAGGCCGATCTGCACCCTGGTGAGATTCGGCGCGGCCTTGGAGAGGGAGACGTTGCCTCCCTTGGCGAGCGTGACGCCCATGGTGGTCCTTTCCCCCTTGGCGGGTGCTGCTCAGACGTTGACGCCGAAGTCCTGCGCGATACCCCGCAGCCCGGAGGCGTATCCCTGGCCGATGGCACGGAACTTCCACTCGCCGCCGTGCCGGTAGAGCTCGCCGAAGACCATCGCGGTCTCCGTCGAGGCGTCCTCGGTCAGGTCGTAGCGGGCCAGTTCGCGCTGGTCGGCCGCGTTGAGCACCCGGATGTAGGCGTTGCGGACCTGGCCGAAGCTCTGCTGGCGGGACTCGGCCTCGTAGATCGACACCGGGAAGACGATCTTGACGACGTCGGCGGGCACCCCGGCGAGGTTGACGTTGATCACCTCGTCGTCGCCCTCACCCTCACCGGTGAGGTTGTCGCCGGTGTGCTCGACCGAGCCGTCCGGGCTGCGCAGGTTGTTGAAGAACACGAAGTGCTGGTCGGAGAGCACCTTGCCGGTCTCGTTGGTCAGCAGCGCGCTCGCGTCGAGGTCGAAGTCGGATCCGGTGGTCGTCCGCGCGTCCCAGCCCAGACCGACGACGACCGCCGTGAGATTGGGGGCCTCCTTGGTCAGCGAGACGTTGCCACCCTTGCTCAGGCTGACTCCCACGAGTCCTCCCCTATCGGTTCGATTGTGTACGTTATGGCCGCCGGGCCGATTGCCCGATCAACGAGCCGAGCTTAGTGACCGGTTCCCGTCGACCGCACCGCTTCCAGCGCCTTTACGTACTCATGAAGGTCCCGGGCGTCCGGCAGGCCGTTCACCACGGACCACCGGACGATGCCGGCCCGGTCGATCACGAAGGTGCCGCGCAGGGCGCAGCCCTTGTCCTCGGCGAACACCCCGTACGCACTCGCCGCCGCCCCGTGCGGCCAGAAGTCGGAGAGCAGCGGGAGCTCCAGGCCCTCCTGGTCGGCGAACACCCGCTGGGTGTGCATGGAGTCGCAGGAGACGGCGAGGATCTCGGCGCCCTCCTCCCGGAAGGCGGCGGAGTTCGCCTGCAGCGCCTGCAGCTCACCGGCGCACACGCTCGTGAAGGCGAAGGGGAAGAACACCAGCACGACGCTCTTGGCGTCGCGGAAGTCTGCGAGGCGGGTGGTGCGGCCGTGCTGGTCGGGCAGTGCGAAGCCCGGGGCCGGGGTGCCGATGTCGACCATGGGGAGTGTCCCGCCTTCTCGCTGCGCGGCTCGGGTGAGTGCCACGTGCGGTGGCGTCGCCTGCTTTCCCGCCGCCGTGGTTGCGCGCGCGGTTCCCCGCGCCCGTGACGGTGCACGTCTTCCGCGTCGACCAGCCATAACAGGGGCGCGGGGAACCGCGCGACCAGCCACGCACGTGGGGCAGTCGGCAGCGCACCGCGAGCCCGGCGGCGGTGGGCCGAAAAAGCGCGGGCCCCGCCTCCGCGGCGATGGGCCGCGAAGCCGGGAAGCCCGCCGGAAAGGGCTAGCGCTTGCCGGCGCGCGCGGCCTTGGGGGTGACGAGCCGGCTGCCGGTCCAGTCCTTGGCAGCGTTCACGCTGCTGGTCTGTGCGAGACCGGCCGTCTGGGCCGCCTCACCGATCTCGCTGGGCTCGACGTGGCCGTCGCGGCCCGTCTTGGGGGTCATCAGCCAGATCGGGGCGCCGGGATCGACGGTCGATGTGGCGTCGACCAGCGCGTCGGTGAGGTCGCCGTCGTCCTCGCGGAACCACAGCAGGACGGCGTCGGGCACGTCGTCGTATTCCTCATCGGCGAGCTCTTCGCCCGTGAGCTCCTCGATCCCCTCGCGAAGCTCCTGGTCGCAGTCCTCGTCGTACCCGAGCTCCTGGACCACCTGTCCGGGCTCGAAACCAAGCCGGCTCGCCGGGTTGGTCCGCTCCTCCGCGTGGTCCGCGGTCGCGCTCACGCTTTGCCTCCTGTCATGGGGACTGTCGGTTCGTGTCAGTCCAGTGTGTGCCCGCGCGCACGCGGACTTATTGGCGGTAGTCCACACGGGCGCGGCGGATCGCGCAAGTACCCGGCGTACGAGACCGCCGAAACAGTGACGATTCGACCGTGTCGCCGCAACCCGTACCCCCAATGGTGACGCAGCTCACGACGGTTTGCCGGTGTTGCGCACGATTGGCACCGCCAGTCGGCCGTACGTCCGACTGGGCGTAGAGTTCAGGTTTGGCCGCAGGGGCGACCACCGGTCCCGCAGCCGCCGTCCCGCAGGCCCTGCGGTTACCACTGGGTAGAGATGACGTTTCGCGCGGCGCGGTACACGATGGATGCGACGCGACCCAGTAGAGCACCGAGCACCGACGAGCAGCAAAGGAAAAGCGTGGCTTCCGGATCCGATCGCAACCCGATCATCATTGGCGGCCTTCCTAGCCAGGTCCCGGATTTCGATCCCGAGGAGACGGCGGAATGGCTGGACTCGCTGGACGCGGCCATCGACGAGCGCGGCCGTGAGCGTGCCCGTTATCTGATGCTCCGCCTCATCGAACGCGCGCGCGAGAAGCGCGTCGCGGTGCCCGAGATGCGCAGCACCGACTATGTGAACACCATCGCGACCAAGGACGAGCCGTTCTTCCCCGGCAACGAGGAGATCGAGCGGCGCATCCTGAACGCGACCCGGTGGAACGCCGCGGTGATGGTCTCCCGCGCGCAGCGCCCCGGGATCGGCGTCGGCGGCCACATCGCGACCTTCGCCTCGTCCGCGTCGCTCTACGACGTGGGCTTCAACCACTTCTTCCGCGGCAAGGACGACGGCCTCGGCGGCGACCAGATCTTCTTCCAGGGCCACGCCTCCCCTGGTATCTACGCGCGCGCCTTCCTGCTCGACCGGCTGAGCGAGCCGCAGCTCGACGGCTTCCGGCAGGAGAAGTCCAGGGCGCCCGACGGGCTGTCCAGCTACCCGCACCCGCGGCTGATGCCGGACTTCTGGGAGTTCCCGACCGTGTCCATGGGCCTCGGCCCGCTCGGCGCGATCTACCAGGCCCGGATGAACCGCTACATGGAGGCGCGCGGCATCGCCGACACCTCCGGCTCGCACGTGTGGGCCTTCCTCGGCGACGGCGAGATGGACGAGCCGGAGTCGCTGGGCCAGCTGTCCATCGCCGCCCGCGAGGGCCTGGACAACCTGACCTTCGTGGTCAACTGCAACCTGCAGCGGCTGGACGGCCCGGTGCGCGGCAACGGCAAGATCATCCAGGAGCTCGAGTCGCAGTTCCGCGGCGCCGGCTGGAACGTGATCAAGCTGGTCTGGGACCGCTCCTGGGACCCGCTGCTGGCCCAGGACCGCGACGGCCTGCTGGTCAACAAGATGAACACCACCCCCGACGGCCAGTTCCAGACGTACGCCACCGAGTCCGGCGGGTACATCCGCGAGCACTTCTTCGGCGACGACCAGCGGCTGCGCAAGATGGTCGAGAACCTGACCGACGAGCAGGTGCTGCACCTGGGGCGCGGCGGCCACGACCACCGCAAGATCTTCGCGGCGTACACCGCGGCGCTGGCGCACAAGGGCCAGCCGACGGTGATCCTCGCCCAGACCATCAAGGGCTGGACGCTCGGGCCGAACTTCGAGGGCCGCAACGCGACCCACCAGATGAAGAAGCTCACGGTCGACGACCTCAAGCGCTTCCGCGACCGGCTGCACCTGCCGATCACCGACCAGCGGCTGGACGAGGGCTACCCGCCGTACTACCACCCGGGGCGCGACTCCGAGGAGATCCAGTACATGCACGACCACCGCAAGGCCTGCGGTGGCTACGTGCCGACCCGGATCGTCCGCGCCAAGCCGCTGCCGCTGCCCGGCGACAAGGCCTACGCGACGGCGAAGAAGGGCTCGGGACAGCAGTCCATCGCCACCACCATGGCCTTCGTGCGGGTCCTCAAGGACCTGATGCGGGACAAGGAGATCGGCAAGCGCTTCGTGCTGATCGCCCCCGACGAGTACCGCACCTTCGGCATGGACGCGTTCTTCCCGAGCGCGAAGATCTACAACCCGCTCGGGCAGCAGTACGAGTCGGTCGACCGCGAGCTGCTGCTGGCGTACAAGGAGTCGCCGACCGGGCAGATGCTGCACGACGGCATCTCCGAGGCGGGCTGTACGGCGTCGCTCATCGCCGCCGGTTCGGCGTACGCCACGCACGGCGAGCCGCTGATCCCGGTCTACGTCTTCTACTCGATGTTCGGTTTCCAGCGCACCGGCGACCAGTTCTGGCAGATGGCCGACCAGCTCGCGCGCGGCTTCGTGCTGGGCGCCACCGCGGGGCGTACCACCCTTACGGGTGAGGGCCTGCAGCACGCCGACGGTCACTCCCAGCTGCTGGCGTCCACCAACCCGGCCTGCGTCGCCTACGACCCCGCGTACGGCTTCGAGATCGCGCACATCGTGCAGGACGGCCTGCGCCGGATGTACGGCGCCACCGCGGACGGCAAGCCGGGCGAGGACGTCTTCTACTACCTGACCGTCTACAACGAGCCGATCCAGCACCCGGCGGAGCCGGCCGACGTCGACGTCGAGGGCATCCTCAAGGGCGTCCACCGCTTCAAGGCCGGCGAGTCCGGTGCCATCCCGGCGCAGATCATGGCGTCCGGCGTGGCGGTGCCGTGGGCGCTGGAGGCGCAGCAGCTGCTCGCCGCGGACTGGAACGTACGCGCCGACGTGTGGTCCGCGACCTCATGGAACGAGCTGCGGCGCGACGCCGTCGCCGTCGAGCAGCACAACCTGCTGCACCCCGAGGAGGAGCAGCAGGTCCCGTACGTGACCCGCAAGCTGTCCGGGGCCGAGGGGCCGTTCGTGGCGGTCTCCGACTGGATGCGCTCGGTGCCCGACCAGATCGCCCGCTGGGTGCCGGGTCGCTACAGCTCGCTCGGCGCGGACGGCTTCGGCTTCGCCGACACGCGCGGCGCCGCACGACGTTTCTTCCACATCGACGCGCAGTCGATCGTGCTCGCGGTGCTCACCGAACTGGCGCGCGACGGGAAGATCGACCGGTCGGTGCTCAAGCAGGCCGTGGACCGCTATCAGCTGCTCGACGTGGCCGCGGCCGACCCCGGCGCGGCCGGCGGCGACGCCTGACCGCACCCGTCACGGAGCCCCGACCGGCAGCCCGCCGGCCGGGGCTCCGGCGTTTTCGGCCGTCCTTTCCTCCCGGATCACGCGCCCGCGAAACCTGATCCGGGTCCTTCCGCGTCCGCGGGGCGCCGCCGATCTTCTACGCTGGCCCGGCCGCCCGTGCTCCCGGCACGGGCGGCCGTCCGTGCCCGGCTCCCCGGCTCCGCCCTCCCCCCGCGAGGCATCCGCGAGTGACCCTCCTCGAAGCGCGTATGAGCCCCACCTCCTTGCGTGCCCTGCTGGCGCTCGCCGTCGTCTTCGTCATACTCGGCACCACCGGCTGGACGGCGGTACGCCCGCACGGGCCGGCCGACCTGCGGACCGCCGCGGTCTCGGCGTGGATGCGCGCCACCGTCGCCGGCCACCGGCTGCCGGACCCGGACAGCGCGCCGGCTGGCGCCGTCGCCCGCTTCTTCGCCTCGCTCACCCACCCGCAGGCGCTGCGCCTGGCCCGCCGGCACCCGCTGGTCGTCGGCAACCTCAACGGCGTGCCGCCCGCCCTGCGCTACCGGGCCAACCGCTACGAGCTGGCCAGGGCAAGGGCCGGCGAGCGGGCCCGCGCCTCGGGCAACACGCTGACCCCGGCCGGCCGCAAGGACGCCGCCCGGCGGGCCGAGCGCTACACCTCGCTGCTCGCCGGGCACCGGCAGATCCTGGCCTTCGACCCCAGCGGCGCGGGCCGGGCCGCCGAGGTCTTCGGCGACCTGGCGACCGCCACGCGGGTCGCGGTCGTGGTGCCCGGGGTGGACACCAACATCCTCACGTTCGAGCGGGAGACCAAGACCTATCGGGCGCCGGTCGGCATGGCCCGCGCGCTCTACCGGCGCGAGCAGGCCGCCGAACCCGGCGCGAAGGCGGCGGTGATCGCCTGGGCCGACTACGTGACCCCCAGCGGGGTGGGTCTCGACGCGTCCACCGCGAATCTGGCCGAGCACGGCGCGACCCGGCTCCAGGCACTGCTCAGCGCGCTGCCGCGGCGGCAGCGGGTGTCGCTGTTCTGCCACTCCTACGGCTCGGTGCTGTGCGGGGTCGCCGCGCCCGGCCTGGCCGGCGGCCAGATCGCCGACATCACCGTCTTCGGCAGCCCGGGCATGCACGTGCGGCGGGCCGCGCAACTGCACACCACGGCGAACGTGTGGGCCGCCCGGGACAGCAGCGACTGGATCGAGGACGTCCCGCACCTGGAGTTCGCCGGCCTCGGCCACGGTACGGATCCGGTCTCCAGGAAGTTCGGCGCCCGGGTCGTCAGCGCGCGGGGCGCCGCCGGCCACCCCGGGTACTTCGCGCCGGACACCACCAGCCTGGCCAACTTCACCGACATCGCGCTCGGCTCCTACGCAGGCGTCGTCTGCGGCGACAGCACGGCTCCGACCTGCACATCCGGTCTCATCTGACCCCGCCAGTCACGCCCGTCCCGCGGGTGCGGGGGATTCGCGGCGCCCGGGGGCACAAACCTGCCCGGAGTGCGCTTCGCGCAATAAGCTGACGCGTATGGGCGATGTTCTGGCCGGAACCAATGCCGTATGGGAGTTCGAGCCCGACGCAGTCGTGATCCGGTACAGCCGGGGGGCACGGGGAGCGCGGCTGCTGCACGCGCTGGGCGAGCGGCGGGTGCCGCACGCCGCACTGGAGTCGGTGGAGCTGGCGGAGGGGCGGCGCGGCCATGTGGTGCTCAGGGCGGTGCCGCGCGCCGGAGCCGACCCGCTGGTCGAGGCGGCCGCGGGCCAGCTGAAGGACAGCGCCGACCCGTACCGCCTGGTCCTGCCGGAGCAGTCGGGCACCCTGGCGGAGTTCTACCGCGACGAGCTACGCGCGAAGATCGGCGGTCCCGGTGAGGCGGCGACCCGCTTCCTGGTCGACGCCCCGGCGGCGCCGCGGTCCTTCAAGGCCTACGACGCGAAGGCCCTCTTCGACGGGCGCACGGTGAGCTTCCGCTGGTTCTGGACCGGCGCGTCCACGGCGAAGTGGAAGGCGGGCGACCAGAGCTTCCCGGTCGAGGAGCTCAGCGGCGTCGACTGGCGCTCCCCGGAGATGCTGCACGGCTATCTGCGGCTGCTGCGCAGGGACGGCGGCGGGGAGCAGCCGGGCGAGCCCGACCAGGACCCCACCGCCGTGGTCTTCGGCCTCGGCTACGGGCTGGTGCACGAGTCGCTGCCGTTCGCGGCGGCCGTGCTCGCCGCCATCCGGTCGGTCCGCCTGCGGCAGCAGCCGTAACGGCTACTCGCGGACGGTCGCCGTGGTGCTCATGTCCGGGTAGCGGTCGCCGGCGACCTGCGCCGCGATCGGCTCCAGCTCGGCCAGCTCCGCCGCGTCCAGGGTGATCGCGGCCGCCGCGGTGTTCTCCAGCACCCGGGCCGAGCTGCGGGTGCCCGGGATCGGCACCACGGTCAGGCCGTGCACCCGCGCCTGCTGGTGGACCCAGGCCAGCGCGATCTGGCCGAGGGTGGCCTCGTGTGCCTTGGCCAGCCGGCGGACGGGCGCGAGCAGGTCCGCGTTGTGCCGGGCGTTCTCGCCGGTGAAGCGGGGCTGGCGGCGCCGCATGTCGCCGTCCGCCAGCTCGCTCGCGGCGTCCTGGAAGGCACCGGTCAGGAAGCCGCGGCCGAGCGGGGAGTACGGCACGAAGGCGACGCCCAGCTCGGCCGCCGCGCCCACCACGGACCGCTCCACGTCCCGGCTGAACAGCGACCACTCGGACTGGACCGCGGCGATCGGGTGCACCGCGTGCGCCTCGCGCAGCTCGGCGCCGGTCACCTCGGACAGGCCGAGGTGGCGGACCTTGCCCGCCGCCACCAGCTCGCCCATCGCGCCGACCGACTCGGCCAGCGGCACGCCGGGGTCGCGCCGGTGCATGTAGTACAGGTCGATGATCTCGACGCCGAGCCTGCGCAGGCTGGCGTCCACGGCCTGCCGGATGTAGGGCGGGTCGTTGCGGATCGCCCGGTAGGCCGGGTCGTCCGGCCTGCGCTCGTTGGCGAACTTCGTGGCAAGGGTGATCTCGTCGCGGTGCGCCTTGACGAAGGGGGCCAGGAACTCCTCGTTGGCGCCCTGGCCGTACATGTCCGCGGTGTCGTAGAGCGTCACCCCGGCGCCCAGCGCCGTCTCCAGCGTCTCGCGGGCCGCGGCCTCGTCGGTGGCGCCGTAGAACTCGCTGATCCCCATGCAGCCCAGGCCCTGGACGCCGACCTGCGGCCCGTCCGTACCCAGCTGTACCGTCCCGATCCGTGCGGCCGACATCAGGCGCCCGTCCTCTCCGGCGCCGGCTCGGCGCCCGCGTACGTTCCGATCTTGTAGTCGAGCACCGTGAGGGTGTCCTGCAGCTCGGCGATCCGCCGCACCACGTCCGCCCGGGTCGCCTCCAGCAGCGCCTTGCGCTGCGGCTCGGTGCGCTTGCCGGCCTTGACCAGCCCGGCGTACGTCACCATGTCGGCGACCGGCATCCCGGTCAGCCGCAGCTTGCCCACGAAGGCCAGCCAGTCGAGGTCACGGTTGCTGAAGCGGCGCTGCCCGGTGTTCGAACGGTCCACGTGCGGCATCAGCCCGATCCGCTCGTACCAGCGCAGCGTGTGCGCGCTCATACCGGTGAAGGCGGCGACCTCGCTGATCGTGTACTGGTCCCTGCCGTCGGGGCGCGGGTGCGGATCCTCCGCGACGCACACCGCCAGCGGGCCGGTTTCCTGGTTCACCATCTCCACGACCGTCATGGCCTCCACGCTAAGACCTTGGAGTGCACTCCAGGCAAGAGCGGGCCATCAGGGCCCGCCCGGGTGGATCTCCGCGCCGTCGCGGCGCCCGGTACGCACACCTGCCGCGTTGTCGTCGGTCGACGCCGCTCCTCCCCCCAACGGAGACCCGCACGACAGGCCCTAAGCTCACCATATGGACAGCCTACGGTTGATCGATCAGTGGCCGGTGCCGAACGCGGCGGCGGTCGTCGTCCGCCGGGACGGCACCCTGGCCGGGTCGTACGGGCCGCAGGGGCACTCCTTCGCGCTCGCCTCGGTGACCAAGCCGCTGGTCGCCTACGCGGCGCTGGTCGCGTACGAGGAGGGCGTCTTCGAGCTGGACGACCCGGCGGGACCTCCCGGGTCCACCGTGCGGCACCTGCTCGGGCACGCCTCGGGGCTGGCCTTCGACGAGCACCGGGTGCAGGCCGCGCCCGGCACCCGGCGGATCTACTCGAACGCCGGGTTCGAGGTCCTCGGCGACACGATCGCCAAGGCGGCGGGCATACCTTTCGCGTCCTACCTCCAGGAGGCGGTGCTCCAGCCGCTCGGGATGACGAACACCACCCTCGACGGCTCGCCCGCCGCGGGCGCGGTCTCCACCGCCGAGGACCTCGGGCGGTTCGCGGCGGAGGTGCTGGCGCCGCGGCTGCTGGACGCGTCCTCCGTGGCGCTGGCCAGGGAGGTCTCCTTTCCCGGGCTGCGCGGGGTGCTGCCCGGGTACGGGCCGCAGAACCCCAACGACTGGGGGCTCGGGTTCGAGATCCGCGGCCACAAGTCGCCGCACTGGACCGGGGCGCGGTCCGCCCCCACGACTTTCGGCCACTTCGGGCAGGCGGGCACGTTCCTCTGGTTCGACCCCGCCGCGGGTGCGGCGTGCGCCGCCCTCACCGACCGCCCCTTCGGCCCCTGGGCCATCCCCCTCTGGCCCGCCCTCACCGACGCGGTCCTCTCCGACCTCACCTAACCGGCTGCGCCTGCGCCTGCACCCGACCTCTCCGCCCCGCCGTCTCGGCTGAGCGCGCAGTTCCTCGCGCCCCTGAGGTGAGTGCCACTTGCGGTGGCGTTGCTTCCTTTCCCACCGTCCCGGCTGGGCGCGCCGTTCCCCGCGCCCCTGGGGGGGCTGCCCCTTGCGGTGGCCGTGCTGCTTTCCCACCGCGGTGGTTGCGCGCGCAGTTCCCCGCGCCCCTTCGGGCGCGGTTCCACCTGCGCCCAGCGTTTTCCCCTGCCAGGGGCCTCGCCCTTCTGCCGCAGCGGGCAAGCGTTATCCGGGGGCGCGAGGAACTGCGCGACAGACAGGGGCAACCGCCCGGGTCAGGGGAGGGACCAGAGGAGGAAATCCGTGGCGGGGGAGGTGTGGAGGGGGAGGGTCGGCGGGCCGGACAGCCGGGCCGCGTCGCCCGGGTGGAGGAGCTCGCCGCCCAGGCGCACCGTGCCGCGGATGACGTGGAGGTAGGCCAGGGGGGCCGGGGGCAGCGCCACCTGGTCGGGGGCGAGGGGGCGGCCGGCCCACAGGGCGGCACCCCGGCGGCGCAGCCGCAGCGGCGCCGCAGCGCTTGGCTCTCCCGAGGCCAGCAGCGTGAGCCCCGCCCCCCGCCCGACCGGCGAGGTCACCGCGGCGTATTCGGGCGGCCCCCCGAAGACGTCCGGTTCCAGCCACATCTGCAGGAAGCGCAACGGCCCGCTCCCCGCGTTGCGCTCCTCGTGCCGCACCCCGCCCCTCGCGCCCAGCAGCTGCGCGTCGCCGGCAAGCAGCCGCGCGACCCGCCCGCCGGCGTCCCGGTGTTCGAGTTCGCCCTCGATGACCCAGGTGACGATCTCCGTGTCACGGTGCGCGTGTTCGGCGAATCCGGCGCCCGGCGCGAGCCGCTCCTCGTTGCAGGCCACCAGCGGCCCGAAGCGCACGTTGCCGGGGTCGTAGAAGCCGGCGAAGGAGAAGGCGTGGCGGGTGTCGATCCCGGCGTCCGGCTCTCCGCCGGAGTAGCGGTCGGCGCCCCGGCGTACGTCGATCATGCCCCTACGGTAGACGCCGGGACCGGCGGCGCCCCGCCGCCGCGGGAAGCCGGAAAAACCGACCCCATAGGCTTGGCTTCGTGCCGAACGCCACGCAGTCACCGCAAACCCCCGCCGAACCCGGTCGCGGGGAGCACTCCGCGACGCTGCGCCGGCTGGAGAAGTCCGCCGGGCGACTGGCCGCGAACGCCATCGCGCGGATGGACGCGCAACTGCCCTGGTATCGGGCGATGCCGCCGGAGAACCGTTCCTGGATCGGCCTGGTGGCGCAGGCCGGCATCGCCGCGTTCACCGAGTGGTTCCGGCACCCCGAGGCGCCGCAGGCGATCAGCACGGACGTGTTCGGCACCGCGCCGCGGGAGTTGACCCGGGCGATCTCGCTGCGGCAGACCGTGGAGATGGTGCGGACCACGATCGAGGTGATGGAGGCCGCGATCGACGAGGTCGCCGCGCCCGGCGACGAGGCGGTGCTGCGCGAGGCGCTGCTGGTCTACGCGCGGGAGATCGCCTTCGCCACCGCCCAGGTGTACGCGCAGGCCGCCGAGGCGCGCGGCGCGTGGGACGCGCGGCTGGAGTCGCTGGTCGTCAACGCGGTGCTGTCGGGCGAGGCCGACGAGGGCGTGCTGTCCCGGGCCGCCGCGCTCGGCTGGAACTCGCCGGACAAGATCGTCGTGGTGCTCGGCACCGCGCCGAGCGGCGACAGCGAGCTGACCGTCGAGGCGATCCGGCGGGCGTCCCGGCACGCGAAGCTGCAGGTGCTGACCGGCGTGCTCGGTGAGCGCCTGGTGGTGGTCGCGGGCGGCGACGACGACCCGCTGCGGGTGGCGAAGGCGCTGATCGGCCCGTTCGCGGCGGGCCCGGTGGTGGCCGGTCCCGTGGTGGGCGACCTGCTGTCGGCGACGCGCTCCGCGCAGGCCGCCGCGGCCGGGCTGCGGGCCTGCCACGCGTGGCCCGACGCGCCGAGGCCGGTGTCGTCCGACGATCTGCTGCCGGAGCGTGCGATGGCGGGTGACCGCCATGCGCGTGAGCAGTTGGTGGAGGAGATCTACAGGCCCCTGGAAGAAGCGGGCTCCGCGCTGCTGGAGACGCTGAGTGTCTATCTCGAACAGGCGTCGTCCCTCGAAGGGGCCGCGCGGATGCTTTTCGTGCACCCCAATACCGTCCGCTACCGGCTGCGACGTGTGACCGATGTCACCGGATGGTCACCCTCCGACGTGCGTTCGGCGTTCACACTGCGCATCGCCCTCATCCTGGGCAGGCTCTCCGATGCGGAGCGCCCGGGCTGAGCCTTTGTGGGACACCCACAAATCGCCCGACAGTTCTTGGTCCCTGTCCCCACGGGCGGTCATCCCCGCCCGCGAGAGAGAGTGTGAGGGTGCTCGTACTCGTCGCTCCCGGCCAGGGCGCACAGACGCCCGGCTTCCTCGCCCCCTGGCTCGAACTCCCCGGCGCCGCCGACCGCCTCGCAGGCTGGTCCGCCGCGGCGGAGCTGGATCTCGCCCGCTTCGGCACCAAGGCGGACGCGGACGAGATCCGCGACACCAAGGTCGCGCAGCCGCTGCTGGTCGCCGCGGGCCTGCTGTCCGCGGGTGAGCTGGGGCTGACCCCCGACCTGGTCGCCGGGCACAGCGTCGGCGAGATCACCGCGGCCGTGCTGGCCGGGGTGCTGTCCGCGCAGGACGCGATGACCTTCGTGGCGGCCCGCGGCCGCGCGATGGCCGACGCGGCCGCGGTGACCGCGACCGGCATGTCCGCGGTGCTCGGCGGCGACCCGGACGCGGTGGTGGCCCACCTGACCGGCCTGGGGCTGACCCCGGCGAACGTGAACGGGGCGGGCCAGATCGTCGCCGCGGGCACCCTGGAGCAACTGGCCGCGCTCGCCGCGGACAAGCCGGAGAAGGCCCGGGTCATCCCGCTCAAGGTCGCCGGCGCCTTCCACACCGCCCACATGGCCCCCGCGGTCGCGACGCTCGAGGCGCTGGCGCCCTCCCTCACCGTCTCCGACCCGGCGCTGCCGTATGTTTCGAATGCGGACGGGCAGGCGGTCGGCAACGGCGCCGACGTCGTACGCCGTCTGGTCGCCCAGGTGTCCAATCCGGTGCGCTGGGATCTGTGCATGGAGACGTTCAAGGAGCGCGGGGTCACCGCGATCATCGAGGTGTCGCCCGGCGGCACGCTGGTGGGTCTGGCCAAGCGGGCGCTGCCCGGGGTGCGGACGCTGGCGCTGAAGACGCCCGACGACCTCGACGCGGCCCGCGCGCTGGTGGCCGAGGCGGCGGCCGAAGCCGCTGCCCCGGACGCCGTACCCGAAGCCTCACCCGAACAGGAGCCGTTGCAGCGATGACAGCGAAGATCAGCCCGAGCAAGGGCGCGCCCTACGCACGGATCCTCGGCGTCGGCGGCTACCGCCCCACCCGGGTGGTGCCCAACCAGGTGATCCTGGAGCACATCGACTCCAGCGACGAGTGGATCAGGTCGCGGTCGGGCATCGCCAGCCGGCACTGGGCGGGCCCGGACGAGACGGTGGCGGAGATGTCGCTGGCGGCCGGCGGCAAGGCCATCGCCGACGCCGGGATCAGCGCCTCGGACATCGACGCCGTCGTCGTCGCGACCGTCTCGCACTTCAAGCAGACCCCCGCGGTCGCCACCGACATCGCGCACCGGATCGGTGCGGGCAAGCCGGCCGCGTTCGACATCTCGGCGGGCTGCGCGGGCTTCACCTACGGGCTGACCCTCGCCAAGGGCATGGTCACCGACGGCACCGCCGGCTACGTGCTGGTGATCGGCGTCGAGCGGCTGAGCGACCTGACGGACCTGGAGGACCGCGCGACGGCCTTCCTGTTCGGCGACGGCGCGGGCGCGGTCATCGTCGGCCCGTCCAACGTGCCCGCCATAGGCCCGACGGTGTGGGGCTCCGAGGGCGACAAGTCGGAGACGATCAAGCAGACCGTCTCCTGGGAGGTCTACCGGGACACGCCCGGCGAGCAGGTGCGTTTTCCGTCGATCACGCAGGAGGGCCAGGCGGTCTTCCGCTGGGCGGTCTTCGAGATGGCGAAGGTGGCCCAGGAGGCGCTGGACGCCGCCGGGATCACCGCGGACCAGCTCGACGCCTTCATCCCGCACCAGGCGAACATGCGGATCATCGACTCGATGATCAAGGCGTTGAAGCTCCCCGAGCACGTCGCCGTGGCCCGCGACGTCGAGACCACGGGTAACACCTCCGCCGCCTCCATTCCGCTCGCCATGGAGCGGCTGCTCGCCACCGGCCAGGCCAAGAGCGGGGACACCGCGCTGGTCATCGGCTTCGGGGCGGGTCTGGTCTACGCGGCGACTGTGGTTACTCTCCCCTAGTCACACACACCCTCGCGGCGCCGCAGTCCCGCCCGCCGCGCCATCGGTACACATCAAGGAGCGCCGTAAACAATGGCCACCCAGGAAGAGATCGTCGCCGGTCTCGCCGAGATCGTCAACGAGATCGCCGGCATCCCCACCGAGGACGTCAAGCTTGAGAAGTCCTTCACCGACGACCTGGACGTCGACTCGCTGTCGATGGTCGAGGTCGTGGTGGCGGCCGAGGAGCAGTTCGGCGTGAAGATCCCGGACGACGACGTCAAGAACCTCAAGACCGTCGGCGACGCCGCCGACTACATCCTCAAGGCGCAGCAGGCCTGACGCCGCTGGGCCGAAACGATCCCTCGGCGCGTAGCCCGCGGGATCGGCCACCGGGACGACGTGTCTGTCGCCCGCCCTTCTAGACGTGGAGAGACAATTCCTGTGAGCCCGACCAATCGCACCGTGGTCGTCACCGGTATCGGAGCAACCACACCGCTGGGTGGCGACAGCGCGTCGACCTGGGAGGCGCTGCTGGCCGGCCGGTCAGGTGTGCGCCCGCTCGAACAGGACTGGGCGGCCGAGCTGCCGGTAAGGATCGCCGCGCAGATCGCCGTGGAGCCCCTGGAGGTCCTGCCCAGGCCGCTGGCCCGCAAGCTGGACCGCAGCGCGCAGTTCGCGCTCATCGCGGCCCGTGAGGCGTGGGCGGACGCCGGTTACACGGCGAAGGCCGGCGAGGACCCGGCGGTCGACCCCGACCGGCTCGGCGCGGTCGTCGCCTCCGGCATCGGCGGCGTCACCACGCTGCTGGGGCAGTACGACGTGCTCAAGGAGCAGGGCGTGCGCAAGGTCTCGCCGCACACCGTGCCGATGCTGATGCCCAACAGCCCCTCCGCGAACGTCGGTATCGACATCAACGCGCGCGCCGGTGTGCACACCCCGGTCAGCGCGTGCGCCTCGGGCGCCGAGGCGATCGGCTACGCGGTCGAGATGATCCGCACCGGCCGCGCCGACGTCGTGGTGGCCGGCGGCACCGAGGCGGCGATCCACCCGCTGCCGATCGTCGCCTTCGGCAACATGATGGCGATGTCCAAGAACAACGACGACCCGCAGGGCGCCTCGCGGCCGTACGACGCCGGGCGGGACGGCTTCGTCCTCGGCGAGGGCGCGGGCGTGGTGGTGCTCGAGTCGATCGAGCACGCCAGGGCGCGCGGCGCCCGGGTGTACGCGGAGGTGGTCGGCCAGGGGATCTCGGCCGACGCGCACCACATCACCCAGCCGGAGCCGACCGGCCGCGGTATCGCGGCGGCGCTCCAGCACCTGCTGGACGGCTCCGACCTCAAGCCGGCCGAGATCGTGCACGTCAACGCGCACGCCACGTCAACCCCGCAGGGTGATGTGGCGGAGATCAAGGCGCTGCGGCGGATCTTCGGCGACGACGTGGACCACATGGCGATCTCCGCCACCAAGTCCATGACCGGCCACCTGCTGGGCGGCGCCGGCGGTATCGAGACGGTCGCCTCCGTGCTGGCCCTCTACCACCGCGTGGCCCCGCCGACGATCAACCTGGCGGAGCAGGACCCGGAGGCCGACGCGGACATCGTCCGCGACAAGCCCCGCCCGCTGCCCGAGGGCACGATCGCAGCCCTGAACGACTCCTTCGGCTTCGGCGGCCACAACGTCGTTCTGGCACTGCGCAGCTTCGAGAGCTGACCTCTGCGGCGACGGCGCCCTGGGGTGATTGCCACTTGCGGTGGCAACGCGTCCTCCCCGCCGTCGTGGCCGGTCGCGCACTTCCCCGCGCCCCTGATGGCTTGCCCTCTACGCAGAGGGCGAGCGTTTGTCAGGGGCGCGGGGAACTGCGCGCGCAAGCACGACGGCGCCGCAGTCGACCGGCCAGCGCCAGGGGGTATCCACCCAGGGGCGCGGGGAACTGCGCGCCCAGCCCCCACGCACCGCAAGTGCGACAGACCACCGCAAGGGGCAGGCAGTCACCCCAGGGGCGCGGGGAACTGCGCGCGCAAGCACGACGGCGCCGCAGTCGACCGGCCAGCGCCAGGGGCACCCGTTTATTCGGGCCAGCTGGCGAAGTAACCGGCCGCCATGTCGCCCGCGCCGTGGCCCTGGGCCTCCGCGCGGCGGAAGCGGGCGGCTGCGGCCGCTGCGAGGTCCATGCGGACGCCGGCCGACTCGCCGGCCGCGACGATCAGGTCGAGGTCCTTGGCGGCGCCGGTGACCGTGAAGTTGGGCGTGAAGTCGCCGCTGAGGATCGCGGCGGCCTTCATCCGCAGGTAGGGCGTGTCCATGGAGCCGCCCTCGATGGCCTGGAAGAAGCGGTCGGGGTCGACGTCCAGGGCCTTGGCCAGGGCCAGGGTCTCGCCGGTGGCGGCGGTCAGGGCGAGCACCCAGTTGTTCAGCACCAGCTTGAGCCGGCTGGCAGGCCCGTCCGCAGCGTCCCCCGGCAGCCACATGGTGCTGCGGCCGATCGCGTCGAAGACCTTGTCGGCGACCGGGCGGACGGCGTCCGGGCCGGCGGCCAGCACCGTCAGCTCCCCCGCGTCGGCGACCGAGCGCGTACCGAGGACGGGCGAGTCGACGAAGCGCAGGCCGCGCTCGGCGGCGAGGGCGGCGAGGCCCGCCTGCGCCTCGGGCCCGACCGTGCCGGTCTGCAGCCAGACCGCGCCGGGGCGCAGGCCCTCGGCGGCGTCGCCGATCACCTCCGCGGTGGCGGGCCCGTCGAGCAGCATGGTGACGACGGCGTCGGCGTCGCGTACGGCCTCGGCGGGGTCGGTGACGACCCGTACGCCGTGGGCGGCCAGCGGCTCCGCGCGGGACGGGGTGCGGTTCCAGGCGCGGACGTCATGGCCCGCGGCGGACAGGTTGCGTGCGATCCCGGCGCCCATGAGGCCGGTGCCGAGGACCGCGACGGTGAGAGTGTCGGACATGACGGCAGGCTACGCGGCCGGGCCCGGTCACGCGGGCACCGGGGACCGCGGGCTGAGCGGGTGTCAGACGACCTGGTGCAGCCAGCGGACCGGCGCGCCCTCACCGGCGTAGCGGAACGGCTCCAGCTCGTCGTCCCACGGCTTGCCCAGCAGCCGGGACAGCTCGACCTCCAGGTCGGCCTCGCCGCTGCGGGCCCGCTGCATGGCGGCGCGCAGCCGGTCCTCGGGGATCAGGATGTCGCCGTGCATGCCGATGACCGCGTGGAAGATGCCCAGCTCCGGCGTGGCGCTGTAGCGCTCGCCCTCGGCGCCTGCGGACGGCTCCGCGGTGACCTCGAAGCGCAGCAGGTGCCAGCCGCGCAGCGCGGACGCCAGCTTGGAGGCCGTGCCGGGCTCGCCCTGCCACGAGAACTCGGCACGCCACGTGCCGGGCGCGGCCGGCTGCCTGATCCAGTCCAGGCTCACGCGCACGCCGAGGACGCCCGCGACGGCCCATTCGACATGCGGGCAGAGCGCGCGCGGTGCGGCGTGCACGTACAGAACACCACGTGTCGTCACCGGTACCTCCAGTGTGGGACGAGGTTCGCCTTCCCCAGCGGCCTCAACACCCGAACCGGCTGCTCCGGGGGCAACATGAGAGACATTCTGCACTATTCGCGGCAAACAGGACAACTACTGACGGTTTGCCGCCCGGTCGCGGCCGACCTCCCGTCACATCGATCCGAGTGTCAGGGAAAAAGCTACCCTGCGGCGTCTCCCAGAGCGTGGCGTACCGTCGGGCTGTCACCCGATGTCACCCACTCCTCGGAGGGATGTCCCGTATGCGACCACTGCTACGACGCGGCCTGGCACTGGCCTGTGGTGCCCTCCTGCTGGGCGGATGCTCCTCCGGCGGGTCGCCGGACGGCGGGCGGGCGTCCACGGCCGGGTCGCCCACCGCACACACCTCGCATTCCGCGCCGCGGCCCGCGCCGGCGGCGCCTGTTCGCCCGTGGAACGTCCATCCGGCGTCGGTGGCCGCCCTCGGCGACTCGATCACCCGCGGCTTCGACGCCTGCAAGCCGCTGTCCGACTGCCCCGAGGTGTCCTGGGCGACCGGCTCACGGCTCGGCGTCGACAGCATCTCCAGCCGGCTGACCGGGGCCGGGCCCGCCACCCGCAGCTGGAACCTCGCCGACACCGGCGCCCGGGTCGCCGACCTGGCGGCCCAGGCGCGGGAGGCGGCCGCGTACCACCCGGCGATGGTGACGGTGCTGATCGGCGCCAACGACGCCTGTACGTCGTCGCCCGGCACGATGACGCCGGTCGCGGACTTCCGCACCGACTTCGGCGCGGCCATGGCCTATCTGCACAAGACGCTGCCGACCACCCAGATCCTGGTCGCCAGCATCCCCGACCTGCAGCGGCTGTGGTCGGTGGGCCGGTCCAACGTGCTGGGCAAGCAGGTGTGGAAGCTCGGCCTGTGCCCGTCGATGCTCGGCGACCCCGACTCGCTGGGCGCCGCCGCCACGGCCAGGCGCACCGCCGTCCGCGACCGGGTGGTCGCCTACAACAAGGTCCTCGCACAGGTCTGCGGGCGGTACGCGCGCTGCCGCGACGACGGCGGGGCGGTCTTCGCCTACCGCTTCGGCACGGACGAGCTGAGCACGTGGGACTGGTTCCACCCGAACGAGAAGGGCGAGGAGCAACTGGCGGCGCTGCTGGCCGCGGTCGCCTTCCGGCCGCAGTAGCGCGACCCCGCTGCCATGCGGACAGAAGCTGACCGCGTGCACTTCTAGCGTGTTCCTCATGGACACCACGAACGACCACGCTCCCGCACGCTCCGACACCCCGGGCTCGGCCGCCGGGCTGCCCGGCCGGTGGATCGGCTACACCGCGGTGCTCGCCGCCAGCGTCATGGACCTGCTGGACTCGACCATCGCGAACGTCGCCGCGCCCTCGATCCGTACGTCGCTCGGCGGCTCCTACGCCGACCTGCAGTGGATCGCCGCGAGCTACACCCTGGCGATGGCGGTCGCCCTGCTCATCGGCGGTCGCCTCGGCGACATGTTCGGCCGCAAGCGGGTGCTGCTCACCGGGATGGCCGGCTTCGTGGTCGGCTCGATGGTCTGCGCGGCGTCCCAGAGCCCGTCCATGCTCATCACCGCGCGGCTCGTGCAGGGCGCCTTCGGCGCGGTGATGATCCCCCAGTGCTTCGCCATCCCCCGGGAGATCTTCTCGCCGCAGGAGGTGAAGAAGGCCTGGGGCATCTTCGGGCCGATGATGGGCCTGTCCGCGGTGCTCGGCCCGGTGGTGGCCGGACTGCTCATCCACGCCGACCTCTTCGGCTCCGGCTGGCGGATGATCTTCGGCATCAACCTGCCGATCGGGCTGGCCGCGCTGACAGTCGGCTGGAGGTTCCTGCCGCCCGTCAGGCCCGCCGCCCGCGACGTACGGCTCGACGCGGTCGGCGTGCTGCTGGCCGGCGGCGGCGCCTTCCTGCTGGTCTTCCCGCTCGTCCAGGGCCGCGAACTGGGCTGGCCCGCCTGGACGCTGGCGATGCTCGGCGTGTCGCTGCCGGTGCTCGGCCTCTTCGCCCTGCACCAGGTCCGGCGCAGCCGTGCCGGGCTCAGCCCGCTGGTCGAGCCGAGCGTCTTCCGCAAGCGGTCCTACGTCTCCGGGGTCGCCTTCGCCATCGCCTTCACCGCCTCCATGGGCGGCATGATCCTCACGCTCGGCGTCTTCCTCCAGGTCGGCCTCGGCTACACCGCCCTGCACTCGGCGCTGGCCACGGCGCCCTGGGCGGTCGGCGCGTTCTTCGGCTCCGCCGCCGGCGGGATCTTCATGGGCCGCCTCGGCCGGCGCGTCCTGCACATCGGCCTGGTCCTGATGGGCGCCGGCGTCCTCGGCCTCTACGCCGTCTTCCAGACGGCCGGCTCGGACCTGACCGCCTGGCAACTGGCCGCTCCGCTGGTGGTCGGCGGCGCCGGGATGGGCATGATCTTCGTGCCGCTCTTCGACATCATCCTCGGCGGCGTCGAGCCCCACGAGATCGGCTCCGCCTCGGGGACGCTGCAGGCGGTGCAGCAGCTCGGGATGACGCTCGGGATCGCGGTGCTCGGCACGATCTTCTTCAACGTGCTCAGCTCCGGGGCGCCGGGGGCGCCCGGCTACACGTCCTCGGCGGTGGACGCGGCGTCCACGACCTCGCTGTGCACGGGTGGGCTGATCGCCCTGGCCTTCCTCCTCGGCTTCTTCCTCCCCCGGGCGGCCCACTCCGAGCCGGACTCCGCGAAGAGCCCGGCCGAGCTGGCCACCGTCTGAGCCCCGGGCCCCGCCCGCTCCCCGTCGGGCGGGGCCCGGTCCCCCCTCGCACCCCTCGCGGTGCGGGGGGGCTTTGTCGCTCCGTCCCCGCGCCCTGGGCGGCTGCCGCTTGCGGTGGCGTCTCGCCTGCGGCCCGTTGAGAACTGCGCGCCCAGCAGCCCGGCTAGGGGAGGGGGGTCGTGAGGGGGCCCGTCGAGAGGTGGGAGGGGGGCGGGGGGAGGCGCCACGCGGCAGCGGATTGGTCCCAGGTGGAAACGGCTCGGCGGGGGACGGAGATGACCGCAGAGGCCGCCTCGCCCGGGGCCGCGGTCACGGAAGCGAAACCGGCGAGGGTGGCGGGCCCGCCCTCGGACCCGGTGAAGTAGAGCTGGAAGACCTCCCGCCCGGCCCGGGGGCCGACGTTCCTGACCCGCACCGTGATCTTGACCAGTTCCTCCGGAAGGGAACCCGGCACCGCCGTCAGCTCCTCGTACGCCCAGGACGTGTAGCCGAGCCCGTGCCCGAAGGGGTAGGCCGGGGCGGCCACCCCGGGCCGCTGCCAGGCCCGGTAGCCGACGTGGAGCCCTTCCTCGTAGGCCAGCACGCCCTCGCGCGGGGTGACCTCCGTGACGGGCGCGTCGGCGAGCCTGGCCGGCCAGGTCGTGGGGAGCCGCCCGCCGGGCTCGACCACGCCGAGCAGCACGTCGGCGAGAGCCGCGCCCCCTTCCTGCCCGGGGAACCAGCAGACGAGCACCGCCGCGACGTCCTCGCGCCAGGGCAGCTCCACCGGAGCACCGGCGTTGACGACCACGACCGTGCGGGGATTGGCCGCGGCGACCCGCGCGACGAGTTCGTCCTGCCGTCCCGGCAGCCGCAGGTCCCGCCGGTCGAAGCCCTCCGACTCGACGCGCTCCGTGGTGCCGACCACGACCACCGCCGTGTGGGCGGCCCGCGCCGCCGCGACGGCCTCGGTGAGCAACTCCTCCTCGTCCCGTTCGGGTTCGCCGTGCAGCAGGCCGAACCCCACTGCCACGATCGGCAGTTCGACGTCCTTGGGCGGCGCGTGGACCAGGCTCACCGCCACCGCCTCGCCCGCCGCGAGATACACCGTGCCGCGCTGTGTCGGCTTGCCGAAGAAGGCCTCGAAGGGATCGGAGTGCGGGTCGAACTGCGGTCCCTCGTAGAGGACCTGGCCCGCGACGGTCAGGGCGAAGCCCCCGGTCCCGCGGGTGCCGAACCGGTGCTCGCCGGCGACCGCGGGGGTGAAGGTGCCGCACACCTCGACGGTGTGCAGCTCGTCGTGGTCGATGCCGGGCGGCAGCTCGCCGAACCACTGCACCTGGCCCGACGGCAGGGCCTCGGAGCCCAGTTCGCGCCCGTCGGCCGCGCGGGCCACCGCCCGCAGCACGAACCCGCCCGCCGCGGGCGCCAGTTCCTCGCTGGGGTCGGCGCCGAGCGCGTGACCGAGCGGCACTCCGGCGGGCAGCGCCTCCCGCAGGGCGTCCAGCAGCGAGACCACGTGCGCGGGGAAGACCTCCGCGGATCCGCCGCCCAGGATGCGCGGTTCGCGCGCGGCCGCGCCGATCAGCGCGATGCCGCCCTGCACGGCGGCGGTGTCCAGCGGCAGCACCGGGGCCTGGTCGCGTACGGCGTTGCGCAGCAGCACGCAGCCGCGGCCGGCGATCTCCCGGGCCAGCGCGTCGCCGTCGACGGGCGCGGGCCGGTCCTCGGGTGCGACGGCCGGCGGGGCGCCGTCCAGCAGCCCGGCGCGGGCCGCCAGCCGCAGCACCCGGCGTGCCGCGTCCGCCACCAGCTCCTCGGGCACCTCGCCGGCCCTGACCGCGGCGGCCAGCGCCTCGCCGTAGACGGTGTGCGGGCCGGGCATGGCCAGGTCGAGGCCGCCGCGGATCGCGCCGACGGTGGAGCGGGCGGCCAGCCAGTCGGAGACGACGACCCCGTCGAAGCCCCATTCGCCGCGCAGCACGCCGTTGACGAGCTCGGCGTGCTCGGTCATGGTGACGCCGTTCACCGCGTTGTACGCCGCCATCACGCCCCACGGGCGGGCCCCGGTGACGATCGCCTCGAACGGTGCCAGGTAGAGCTCGCGCAACGGCCGCGGGTCGATCCGGTTGTCGACGGTGAAGCGGTCGGTCTCGGCCTCGTTGCCGACGAAGTGCTTGACGGTGACGCCGACGCCGCCGTCCTGCACCCCGCGCACGTACCCGGTGCCGATCGCCCCGGTGAGCAGCGGGTCCTCGCTGTACGCCTCGAAGTGCCGCCCGCCCAGCGGGCTGCGGTGCAGGTTGACCGTCGGCGCGAGCAGCACGTGCACCCTTTGCGGCGCGCCTCCTGGGCGAGCAGCCTGCCCGCCCTGCGGGCCAGTTCCGGGTCCCAGGCCGCGGCCAGCGCGGTGGGGCTGGGCAGCGCCACCGACGGGTCGTCGGGCGTCCAGCGCCTGCCGCGTACGCCGACCGGGCCGTCCGACATCACCAGCGAGCGCAGCCCGATCGCCGGTAGGGCGGGCAGCGACCACATGTCCTGCCCGGCCAGCAGCCGGGCCCTGTCCGCCAGCCCGAGTTCGCGCAGCGCGGCCTGCACGATCCGCTCACGCTCGGCGTCACCCGTCTCGACCGTCATCCGCCCATGCTGAACCGGCACTGCCGGGGAGGGCAACCGTCGGTGCCGCCCCAAGTGGCGGCCCGGGGGCGTGAAGGCCGCGTCAGCCGAACAGCTGGCGCCCCCAGTCCTGCCCGGCGGCGAGGCCGGGCGGCACGGCGAAGACGCCGCTGCCGATGTGCTGGATGTACTCGTTGAGCGCGTCGTGCGCGCCCAGCACCCGCTGGAGGGTGACGAAGCGGTCGGGGCTGTTCATGAACGCGATGAAGAACAGCCCGCCCAGCAGGTCGCCGGTCGCCTTGTCGATTCCGTCGGTGTAGGAGTAGCCGCGCCGCAGGATGCGCAGGCCCTTGTTGTTCTCGGGCGAGGCCAGCCTGATGTGGGCGTCGTCCGGGATGACGTACTCCCCGCCGGACTTCGCCGCGAAGTCCGGCGTGTCGAATTCGCCGTGCCCGGTCAGCGGGGCGCCGCTGCCCTTGTAGCGGCCGAAGACGTCCTGCTGGTCGCCGAGCCGGTCGCGGTCCCACTGCTCCATCCGCATCCGGATCTTGCGGCTCACCAGGTAGGCGCCGCCGCGTATCCAGCGCTGCGGCTCCTCCTCGCCGATCCACACGTGCTGGCCCATGACCGTCTCGTCGCGGGCGTCGATGTTCCGGGTGCCGTCCTTGAAGCCCATCAGGTTGCGCGGGGTGGCCTGTTGCGGGGTGGTGGACGACGTACGCCCGAAGCCCAGCTCCATCCAGCGCGGCAGGACGGTGCCGAAGCCGAGCCTGCGCAGGTTGCGTACCGCGTGGAAGGCGACCTGCGGGTCGTCGGCGCAGGCCTGGACGCACAGGTCACCGCCGGTGACCGACGGGTCCAGGTTCTCGCCGGGCAGCTGCGGCAGCTGCTTGAGGGCGGTGGGGCGGCGGCCGGCGAGGCCGAAGCGGTCGTCGAAGAGCGCCGGGCCATAGCCGACGGTGACGGTGAGCCGGCCGGGGGTCAGGCCGACCGCCTCGCCGGTGTCGTCCGGCGGGGTGTTGAGGTCGCCCTCGTCCCCCGGCACCGGGTGGCCCAGGGTCATCGCCTCGGCGGCGGCGGTCCAGGCGGTGAGCAGCGCGGCCAGATCGGCGCGGGTGGCGTTGGGCGCCACGTCGAAGGTCGCGAAGCACAGCCGGTCCTGGGACGGGGTGGCGATGCCGGCCTGGTGGGCGCCGCGGAAGTCGACCGTGGCGGCCGCCGGGTGGCCGGCCGGGGCGTGCGAGCCCGAACCGTTGTCGCGGCCGGCCAGTGCGCTGCCGCCCGCACCGAGGGCGGCACCGGCGACCGCCGCCCCCGCGCCGACCGCGCCGAGCAGCCGCCGCCGGCTGACGGCAGCGGGTGCCGGGCCGGAGGCGTGCGGGGCCCGCTCCGGGGTGATGTCGGGGGCGCCGTCCTGGCTCCGCGTGTCCCGTGCGGCCGGCTCCTGGGGCCCCTCTGCGGGGTCGTCGGGGGTGGTCACGAGTCAGGCGATCTTTCCGGCGATCTTGGACACCGACTCGGCGTACGCGTCGACCGCCTGGGCCAGGACGCGCCGCTGGGCGTCGGTGACCTTGCGGTAGTCGACGTAGCCGCTGTCCTCGTAACCGGGCGTGGCCGCGTACGCCTTGAGCGCGTCGGCGGTCGCCTGGTAGCGCTGGCCGACGGTGGTGGCGAGCGTCGGGTCCTTCGCCTTGAGCACCGGCAGCAGCACGGTGACCGCCTCGTTCGCACCGGCCAGGTTGCCGTCGAAGTCCAGCAGGTCGATGTGCGAGTAGCGCTCCTCCTCCCCGGTGATCTTGGAGGACTGGATCTCGTTGACCAGATCGGTCGCGCCGTTGGCGATCGCGGCCGGCTGGTACTCCACGCTCTGCACCTTGGTGTAGAGCTCGTGCACGTCGGCGCTCAACTGGTCGGCGAGCTTGCCCAGTCCGTCGGTGGAGTTCTTCTCCCACAGGCTCTGCTCGATGCGGTGGAAGCCGGTGAAGTCGGCGGCGGTGGCGGCGTCGTCGATGCGGCCGTCGATCCGGCCGTCGATGTCGCTCCAGGTCTCGGCGGTCGGCTCGATGCGCTCGTAGTGGATACGGGCCTTGCCGTAGAGGGTCTTGGCCTCGTCGGTCTTGCCTGCCTTGACCGCGGCGGTGAACGCGTCGGTGCCGCTGACCAGTTCCCTGACCTCGCCGGTGACCCAGGTCGCGTACTGCTGGGTGGCGGTGACCAGCGCCGGGTCGTCCTTCCAGGTCTTCTTCGCGGTGCCGGTGACGGTGAAGGCGGTCTTCTCGGTCTTCGCGCCGGGGCAGTAGACCTGGTACTTGCCGGCGTCCAGGTTGAGGGTGAAGTCGCCGGACAGGCCGGGCGTCAGGTTCTCCTTCTCGCCCAGGATCTTGCCGCCGTCGAGCAGTTCGGCCTCGGTGACCCGCCCGGAGTCCTTGTTGCTGACGTCGAACTTCACCGTTCCCGCGGGCACGGTCGCCGGGGCGGGGGCGCAGTCCTTGTCGCTGATGACGATCTTGACGGTGGAGGACTTGGCGTCGGCGTTCTCGGCGTTGGCGGGCGCGGAGCCCTTCGAGTCGTCCTTGCCGCCGCCGCAGGCGGTCAGCATCAGGCCTGCGGTGATCACGGTGGCCGCGCAGGCCAGGGCGCGGCGGCGGGTGGCTCGGGGGTTCACGGTCAGCTCCTGTTGGGGGTTTACGGAAGGGGGGCGGGAAGTCGTGCGGCGGGTCAGCCGGTGACCGGCTGGGGGGCGCGGGCCTTGCGCGGGCGGGCCGGCCACAGGACGACGGCGGCCATCGGGATCGCGTAGACCAGCCAGCCGATCACCATCGTCCAGTCGGGGAACGGCTGGATGCCGAGCACGCCGGTGACCACCGAGGCGGTCGGGGTGTTGGGGTGCACCAGCCAGGTCAGGTCGAAGGCCCGGGTGCCCTGTTCCAGCCAGCCGCCCTCGGCTGCGGTCATCAGCGCGGTGGACACCAGGCCGGCGGCGACCAGGATCAGCACCAGGCCGGTGACGCGGAAGAACCGCGAGAGGTTGAGCCGGACGCCGCCGCGGTAGATGCCGTAACCGACGACCGCGGCCAGCGCGACGCCCAGCGCGGCACCGGTGCCGCCGTACTTCGCGTTGCCGCTGGCGTTGAAGGTGGCCAGCAGGAAGACCGAGGTCTCGAAGCCCTCCCGCAGCACGGCGAGGAAGGCCATCAGCACCAGCGCGGAGGCCGAGCCCTCGGTGAGGGCGCGGCCGGCCGCGCCCTCCAGGTCCTTGCGCAGGTCGCGGGAGTGCCGCTTCATCCACAGCACCATGTAGCTGACCATCACCACGGCGATGGCGCCGATGACCGTCTCCAGCTGCTCCTGCTGCTTCTGCGGCAGGTCGCTGGAGTAGATCTGCAGTCCGATCGCGACCGCCACGCAGATCGCCACCGCGATGGCGACGCCCAGCCACACCTTCTTCAGCGCGTCCCTGCGGCCCTGCTGGGCGAGGAAGGAGGCGATGATGCCCACGATGAGGGCAGCCTCCAGTCCTTCGCGGAGTCCGATGACGAACGTGGGGAGCATGGGGGTCCTTCGGGATCCGGGGGCGGGCGACTATAAGGTAAGGCAGGCCTTATTTAGGTTAGGGCAGCCTTATTACAGGCCGTACACCGGGGTGCCGTCAAGAGCCCCCACCTGCGCCGATTTGGGGTGGCGGGGAATTTCCCGGCAAAGCCGGGACAAGCGGGAGGCCGGGGTTTCGTCGCGCCAGGCGGGTCACATATGGTCCATCCGCCATGGATTACTGCTACGCGTGCCGCCGGCACCTCAACGGCGCCTTCTCCTGCCCGGGATGCGGCACGCCCGCCGACCAGCTCAAACTGCCGCAGATCGGCGAGACCGCCCAACTGCCGCCGGTCGTCGACGGCCAGGACCCACCGGACGGCCCGCCGCTGCCGGGCGGCGGGCGCGCCGGCGCCCGCGGCAGGCAGCGCGGCAGGAACCGCGGGCGGCAGCAGCGGGTCGCCGTCTACGGGGTCGGCCTGGTGGCCGTCGTGGGCGCGCTGGCGATGCTCTCGATGGCCGCGCTGTCCGCCGCCGGCTCCGGCGGTACGGCGCCGGCTCCGCCGCCGGTCACCGACACCACCCGGGCGCCGGCCGGCACCGCCTCACCGGACACAGCCGGGCCGGCGCAGCCGCACAAGGGCGACGCCGGCAAGGGCGGGCAGCACCGGACCCAGAGCCCGACCGCCACCCCGACCACCAGCAGCGCGAAGCCGACCGCGCCGGCCACCACAGGACCGCCGCCCAGCAGCCACAGCCCGCGGCCCACCACGAGCAGCGCGCCGCCGTCCTCGACGCCGAAGCCGACGCACTCGGCGCACCCGTCGCCGTCGCCGACCTGCAAGAAGGTGCTGTGGTGGTGCCAGTGACGGCGCCGCGCGTGTCCGACCGGCCCGGCGCTCAGTCCTCGCCGAGCATCCGCCTGAGCAGGTCGCGCAGGGTCCTGCGGTCCTGCTCGGACAGCGCGGCCAGCGGCTCGCGCGCGAAGTCCAGGCCGTCCCTGAGCCTTTCCGCGGTCGCCAGTCCCGCCGCGGTGGCCGCGGCGAGCTTCACCCGGCGGTCGGCCGGGTCGGGCCGCCGCTCGGCGAGCCCCTGGGCCTCCAGGCGGTCGACGATCCCGGTGACGTTGGACGGCTCGCACTTGAGCCGGTCGGCGATGCGGCGCATCGGCATCGGCCCGGTCGCCAGCAGCGCCAGCACCTTCGCCTGCACACCGGTGAGCTGGAAGCCGGCGGCCGCCGCCTCGTAGTCCTGGTGGTGACGGGCCACCGCGGTGGCGATGAGGTCGACGACCTCGGTTGTCAGCGGGTCGGTGCGGCGGTTCATGGCACCAGGCTACCCCGATGCTTGACAACATGAAATATCCAGGTCCATGGTTAATTGACCAGCTGAATATTTGCCATGGTGAATCTGTGGCGGAAGGAGACGGTTCCCCTCATGACCGCGAGCACCCCGAGTACCCCGACCGGCCGCGAATGGCAGCTGGCGGCCCGGCCGCACGGCTGGCCGACGCCGGCGGACTTCGCCCTGGTCGAGGCCCCCGTCCCCGAGCCCGGCCCTGGCCAGATAGTGGTGCGCAACCTCTTCCTGTCCGTCGACCCCTACATGCGCGGCCGGATGAACGACAGGAAGTCCTACGCGGCGCCCTACGAGCTGGACCGCCCCATGCTCGGCGCCGCGGTCGGCCGGGTGGTGGCCTCCGCCGCCGACGGCGTCGCGGTGGGCACCCACGTGCTGCACGGGCTCGGCTGGCGGGAGTACGCCCTGGTGGACGCGGCCCACGCGGCGGTCGTCGACCCCGAGCAGGCACCGCTGTCCGCCTACCTCGGGGTGCTCGGCATGACCGGCCTGACCGCCTACGCGGGCCTGCTGCGTATCGCCGAGTTCAGCGCGGGCGAGACGGTGTTCGTCTCCGGCGCCGCCGGTGCGGTCGGCAGCCAGGCCGGCCAGATCGCCAGGCTCAAGGGCGCCGCCCGGGTGATCGGCAGCGCCGGCTCCGACGAGAAGTGCGCGCTGCTGGTGGACGAGTTCGGCTTCGACGCCGCCTTCAACTACAAGAACGGCCCGGTGGCCGAGCAGCTGAGGGCCGCGGCGCCGGACGGCATCGACGTCTACTTCGACAACGTCGGCGGCGAGCACCTGGAGGCGGCGATCTCCTCGCTGCGGGTGCACGGGCGGGCCGCGCTGTGCGGGGCTGTCGCGGCCTACAACGACACCGAGCCCGCGCCCGGCCCGCGCAACCTCGGCCTGCTGGTGAGCCGGCGGACCACCCTGCGCGGCTTCCTGGTCGGCGACCACCAGGACCTCAGGGACGACTTCGTCCGCGAGGTCGGCGGCTGGCTGCGGGACGGTCGGCTGGCCTACCGCGAGACGGTCACCACCGGAATCGATCAGGCCGTTTCCGCGTTCCTCGGGATGCTGCGCGGAGAGAACACCGGGAAGGCCGTCGTCGCCCTCCCGGAATGACCACCGCCGGGGTCAGGGCCCCGGCAATCTGCTGATGAGGAGCTCTTCATGGCCATCCAATACGTCGACGTGCTCTACACCGCCGTCGCGACCGCGGAGAACGGCCGCGACGGTCGGGTCGCCACCGACGACGGCAAGCTCGACGTCATCGTCAACCCGCCGATCGAGCTGGGCGGTACCGGCGCAGGGACGAACCCCGAGCAGCTGTTCGCCGCCGGGTACAGCGCGTGTTTCCAGAGCGCGCTCGCGGTCGTCGCCCGGCGGGCGAAGGCCGACATCACCGGGTCGCGGGTGACCGCGAAGGTCGGGCTCGGCAAGGCCGAGTCCGGAGGCTTCGGGCTCACCGTCGAGCTGGACGTCGCGATCCCGGATCTCGACCGCGACACCGCGGCCGCGCTGGTGGAGCAGGCCCACGAGGTCTGCCCCTACTCCAACGCGACGCGCGGCAACATCGCGGTCACGCTGAGCGTCGTCTGACCGCGGGGGCGCCGCCTCGGGCGGTCGGGGTTCAGCCCTGCGAACAGACCGAGGTGGGCGCCCTTTTGCCGAGGGTGTCGGTGACCCTGTCGAGCTCGGCGAGCTGGCGGTCGAGGGTCGTGGGATCGGCGAGGTAGCGCAGGACCGCGAGGGCGAAGGCGTCCCGGACCTGGGGCGGCATCGCGTCGGAGGCGTCGTAGCAGCGGACCGCGCCCGGGCTGCGCAGGGTGTCGGCCATCTCGCCGATCACACCGGTGTCCGGGTAGTCGGCCAGCACGGTGTGCTCGACGGAGAAGCCGGTCTGCGTGCCGATTCGAGCGCGTTGGGCCTCGTCGGAGGCGAGGTAGCCGATCAGCTTGCGGGACTGCGGGGTGCTGTGCAGGACGGCGGCGAGGTCACCGGAGACCTCCCAGCGGTTGCTGTCTGCCGAGGCGCCCGGGATGACCTTGGCGGAGTGCACGTACGCGGCTCCGCCGGCCTCGCGCCAGCCGACGCTGCCGCGGGCGAAGGACGACTGGTGTTCAAGACCGCAGGTCGGCGGCTTGCTGCCGGCGCCCTCGGCGGCGTCGCCGAAGTTCGTCTTCAGGGCGCGCACGGTGTATCTCGGGTCGCCGGCACCGACGAGCTTGCCCCAGGTCTGCCAGGCGGTGCGGACGCGGTCGTCCTTCCAGTGCACCTCGCCGTTCACCCATTGCGTGTAGGTGTCCTGGTCGGTCTGCTGGAGCAGGATGTCCTCGATCCAGTCGGAGCCCGGCCATCCGGAGGTGGCGTCGCTGCCCATGCCGAGGCACCAGGCGCCGGGCTGCCGTGCGGCCTTCTCGACCTCCGTGTCGTCCTGTCCCTGCGGGTGCCAGACCATGCTCTTCAGGTCGGTCTTGATCGGCAGCCAGTACGCGTGCGTCGTCCCGTCGGCGCCGATGGCCGGGGTGACCCAGGTCGAGCCGAAGTCGGCCTCGCGGACCAGGTCGTCCAGCGGGGTGAGCATGCCCTTGGCGGCGAATCCGGCGAGTTCGCCGGGGCCGGGCAGGACGGCGACGTCCGGCGGCGTGCCGAACTCGACGTCGGCGGCGAGCACCTGGCTCTCGGCCGAACTGCCCTGGTAGACCACGTGGATCCGGTACTTGTGCTCGAACTTGTCGATCACCAGGCGCTGGAACTCCTCCTGTTCGCCTCCGGTCCAGTTGGCAAGCAGCGTGACCGAGCCGTTCCAGCCGGTGGCCTGCACGACGACGGCGCCGCCGCCGGCCAGCACCACCAGGCACAGTGCGAGCACCCCCAGCGAACGGGGCCGGGGCCGGCGCAGTACGACGACCTTGAGGCGGTATTCGTTGATCCGCGGTTGCAGGCCGAGCACGACGAACGCCGCGAGCAGCGGCCCGCCGGCCAGGATCCAGTAGGCCGCCGCCGCGCGGAAGCCGGTGCCCGCCAGCCGGCGCGAGACCTCGGCTCCGGCTCGCGGTATCCCGTCGCCGGTCGGCGACGTCGCCAGCGCGGCGCGGGCGTCGGCCAGCCCGGAGTGCGTCAGCACGGTGAAGACGACCAGCACGGCGGTGCCCGCGACGAGCAGCACCGCCGCGCCCAGCAGTGCCGGATTCCACTGCCGCCGGAAGCGCGCGCCGGAGAAGCGGTGCGCCTCGGCGAGCAGCACGAGCAGCCCGAGGACCAGGGCGAGGGCGACGCCCCACTCCAGCCACAGCAGCGGTCCGAAGTCGGTCTGCTCGCGCACCACCTTCTGCTGCTCGCTCTGCAGCGCCTTGAGCCTTTCGATCACGCTGGCGTCCGTGGGGCTGTCGGCGTCACCCTGGAGCACGCTGCCGGCGTAGTCCTGGAAGGCCGCGGGCAGCGGACTCGGCTCCTTCCCGGCCGCCGAGGGCTGGCTGCCGGCGCTCTCGGCCTGGGCGTCCTCGATCCAGCCGGAGTAGGTGGCGATCAGGCCGGTCACCGTCTGGATCGTCTGGCGTCCGCTGAGCCCGGTGACGTCGGCGGCCGCGGCCCGGGCGAGGCTCTGGTGGGCCACCGAGATCCGGGTGTGGAAGTCACTGGTGGTGCCTTCGTCGGGCGCGAGGCCCTCTTGGGCCTTGGTCAGCGCGTCCATGGCGGTGTCGACCGCCAGCACGCCGGGAGCGCTGTAGCGCTGCAGCGGCACCGCGTCGGAGTGCACCCCGCGGTAGGCGTGGAAGAGCGCCAGCGTGGTCAGCACCACCGTGGCCAGCAACACCAGCCTGCGCCGGGTCAGTTCGCGCAGCGTCCCGCTCGGTCCCGCCGCCGGCGGCGCTGTCGCCTCGTCCTGGACGGTGTTCTCGCTCATGACTCCCCCAACGCCCGCCCGCAGCGCGGGCAGAAGCGGGATCTCGCCGGGATCCGCCGGTGGCAGGCCGGGCAGGACGTCAGGGCCGCGCCCAGTTGCACGCCGGGATCGGCCGCGGCACCGCCGCGCTCCGGGCCGTAGGTGCTGTGGCTGCCCGCGGTGATCAGGTGCTCGAAGTCCACCGCCTTGAGGCCGTCGCGCAGCGACACCTCGCCCTTCGCGAGGTCGTGGATCTCCACCAGCCGCCGCAGTTCCGCGAGTTGGCGGCGCGCGCCGGCCTGGTGCGCGAGCGCCACGGCCATGCCGAGGTGCTGCGTGGCCAGCTCCTTCCTGCCGCCGTGGTAGGCGGCCGAGGCTTCGGCCACGGCCTCGCCGAGCTGTTCGTAGAGCTGGAAGTGCACGACCTGCTGGTCGGTCATCCCGGACAGCGTCGGGTCGTCGGTCCAGTGCACCACCAGCGGCAGCGGGTCGGGCCGCCGGAGGCCGGCCTCGGGCGGGGCGCTGAGGCCGATCTCGGCGGCCAGCAACTCCTCGCCCTGCAACTGCCCTTCGGGGTCCACCGCGAGGCAGACGTGGTAGCGGCGCACTTCGTTGCCCCACGCCCGGGTGACGTACGTGCCCGGTGCGCCGGCCTCCGCCGCCAGCGGCGCCTCGGTGGGGAAGGTCTGCCGGACGTAACGCAGCGTGCTGCCGGGCAGGGGCTCCACGGTGAGGGTCAGCTCCGGGACCGCCTTGGCGAGCAGGCCGCGTACCAACTGTTCGTAGGCCTCGACGAGTTCGGACTCGCGGTGGACGGCGTCCGCGCTGCCGTGCAGGGCGCGGGCCACCGCGAGCAGCAGCTGGGCGTCCCAGTCCTCACCGATGCCCCAGGCGTCGCAGACGAACTTCCCCGCCGCCGCGGTCAGTACGTCCGCCAGCGGGCGGAAGTGGTCGTGCTCGTTGCGCCCGTCGGTGAGCATCAGCACGTGCTGGATCGGCGCTCCCTGCACGGTGAGCAGCTGCCCTGCCAGGTGCAGCCAGTTCCCGACGCTGGTGCCGCCGGCCGCCACCAGCCGGCGTACCGCGGTCTCCGCCTCCGCACGGGTCCGGTCGTCGGCCACCGCCATCGCCGTCCGGCCGCCGCTCGGCGGCGGATACGCGAGGACGGCGAACTGCGTGCCGGCCACGACGGCGAAGGGCGTGCCGTCGGGCAGCAGTCTCAGCGCGGCGATCGCGGCGTTCTTTGCCGCCCGGAACTTCTCCTCCGGACGGTCCATCGAGCTGGAGCAGTCCACCACCAGGACCTCGGAGAGCGCGGGCCCGGGCGTGGCGCCGTCCGCGCCACTGACCTCGACGGTCACGATGGCGTGCAGTTCCTTCTCCCCCGAGCCGGCGGGGAGGTACTTCTGCTGGCTGACCGCGAGGCCGATCGTGGTGTCCACGGTGCCCGTGACTCCCTTCCGATGAGCTGCTGTTGCCGTTGCCGCGAGTGGTGCGTGTCGAGGGGGCCTGCCGGTCGGAGTGGTCAGAATCGGCTCAGCGGGCGTACGGCGTAGGCCCGGTCCAGCAGTTCCGCGCGCTCGCCCTCCGGCGCCCGGCCGACGAGCGTGCGCAGCGACCCGTAGAGCAACTGGGCCAGCGCCCGGCGGCTGTTCGCACCCCCGAACAGCTCCCCCGGCGGCAGCTGCGGGAAGTCCGGCTCGCCGGGAGCCGGGGCGGCGCCGCGACCGGATCCGCCCGGGGTGACCGCGAGGGCCAGCCGGGTGCGCCAGGGGGCGGAGCGGTCGGTGGCCGGATGGCCGGCCAGCACGTTCTCCCGGATCTCGGCGACCAACCGGTCCCGGGCGTCGTCGTGCGGCATTTCCGCCAGCCGGTCGGCGGCCGCCCTGAGGTCGGCCGCCGACGGCGCCGTGCCGACCACCCACCCGGTGAGGGTCCGCAGGGCGGCGATCCGGGCCAGGTCGTAGTTGCGGGAGGTCGTCGGCACCTGGTCCAGCACCCGCACCGCGTCGGCCCGGTCGCCGTGCAGCAGCCGCAGCCTGGCCAGCCCGAAGGCCGCGCTGGTGTGAGCGCGGTCGCGCTCCCAGACGGCCAGGTAGTACGCCTTGGCCTCCGCTTCGGCCTCCGCCCGCGCCGCCTGTCTGGCGGCCTCCCGCCGCTCCGCCTCCGCCGCCGACGGCTCCGTGTCGGGCTCCACCGCCGGGCCCTGCGCCGCGAGGGCGTTGGCGAGGTGTTCCGCGCAGTAGCCGAGCGCCAGCTTCGGCGCCCACTCCCCCGGCACCGTCGCGTAGACCACGGCGAACTCGCCCTGCGCGTCCTTGACCTGGCCGCGCATCAGGTGCAGCAGCCCGCGGTGCCACGGCGGCCGCCAGTCGTAGCCGGCGACGTCGGGGCCCATCATCCGGACCGCCTCGGCCAGCCAGCGCTCCGCCTCCGCTCGGGCCGGCTCGCCCGCCGCGCCCGGCTCGCCGGCCAGCAGATACGACCGGCACAGCCACAGCGCGACCTCGACGGTCCCCAGCGTGGGATCCTCGCGTACCCGCTCCGCCGTCCGTTCCGGCGCGTCGCCCGCCAGTCCGCCGAGCAGCACCGCCGCGGGGTCGTCCGGGTCCGCGATCGGCCCCGGCAGCGCCCGGGCCGTCTCCTGCGGGCCGGGCGCCACGGTGGCCAGGTCCGGCGGCGCGGCGCCCACCGGCCGCAGCGTCCAGTGGCTGAGCGCGGGCACCGTGCCCAGCGCGGCGCCGAAGACGACGGCGGTCGGCTCGAAGCGGGTGGACCGCTCCGGGTGGCGCTCGCCCCGGTCCAGGGCGCGGTGCTCGCGCAGCACCTCCCACAGCTGGCGGGACATCTGGGGCGCCGAGGTGAAGCGGGCCGCGGGCTCGGCATGGGTCGCGCGGCCGATCAGCCGCTCGAAGGACCGGGCGGCGAGCCCGGCGGGCTCCTTGGCGTGCTTGGCGAGCTCCGCCAGCGTGCGGCCCACGGTGAACAGGTCGGTGTCGACCAGGAATCCGCGCTCGTCGCGCTCCCGCTTGGGCGGTGCGAACCGCGGGGTGTGGACCAGGGCGCTGGTGCGGTCGTCGATACGCCGGACCGCGCCGAGGTCGATGACCTTGATCTGCCGGTCGTAGTGGATGACGTTCTCCGGCTTCATGTCGCAGTAGAGCAGGTCCTGGTCGTGCAGGTACTCCAGGGCGCCGAGGATCTTGCAGCCGTAGGTGACGACGTGGTCGAACGCGAACGGCTCGCCGAACAGCCCGGTCAGCTCCTCCTCGCCGGCGCGCATGAGCTGGTCGAGCGGGCGGCCCGCGACGTACTCCATGACGATGTAGTCGGTGGGCTCGGTGTCGCCCTCGACCTGGTGCTGCTTGGACGCGATGATCCCGACGATGTCC
Organism: Streptomyces sp. NBC_01198; assembly: GCF_036010485.1. Classification (NCBI taxonomy): domain Bacteria; kingdom Bacillati; phylum Actinomycetota; class Actinomycetes; order Kitasatosporales; family Streptomycetaceae; genus Streptomyces; species Streptomyces sp. NBC_01198. Next base: position 5,747,823 of record NZ_CP108568.1, on the reverse strand, counting down.
GGGTGGTGCAGGGTCGTCAGCGAGCGGCGCTCCTCGACGGCCTTGCGGCGGGCCGCCGCGTCCCGGGTGTTGATCTGCGTCTTCAGCACCACCCGCTGGCCCGGCAGGTCGAGGTCCTCAGCGAGGTAGACCCAGCCGGTGCCGCCGGGCGAGAGATACCCCAGCACCTTGTACTGCCCGGCGACCACGTCGCCGGGGCCCAGTTGCGGGCGGAAGGAGTAGGGGGTGCCGCAGAGCGGGCAGAAGCCCTCGTCGGGGTCGGGCTCGTCGGGCTCGTAGGACAGCCCGATGGTGCCGCCGCACTCCGGCATGCCGCAGCGCCTGCCGCCCTCGGGGCGGCGGGCGGTGGAGCGGACGACGTCGTCGTCGTCGGGGCGCGGGATGCGGGGCAGCCGGACCAGGCCGTCGGGGTCGAGGGCGCCGACCGGCGCGGTCGGGCGGGGCACCGCCTGCGCGTCCACCGCCGGCGGCGCGGCACGCGGGCCCGGTACGGTCGCCGGGCCGGTGGTCCGGCGCGCGGGGGCGGTGGCCGAGCCGGGCGCGGTCGAGGGGTGGCGGTGGCAGGTGCCGCAGTAACCGGAGGGGCGGATGGCGCCCTTGCAGGGGTAGTGCGGGCAGGGGGCGCCGGGCGCGGTCATGTCGGCGTACCTCCTCCGTCGCGGTCGCCGTCGCGGTCATGTGCCCGGTCCTCGGCCTGGCTCTGCTGCCGGTCCTGCTGGCGGTCCTGCTGGCGGTCCTGCTGGCGGTCCTGCTGGCGGTCCGGTTCCGGCGGGGCTCCGGTGTCGCCGGCGGGCGGCCGGTCCGGACGGTCCACGAGGTCGAGGAAGCGGCGGACCGCGACCTCGGCGGCCGGCACGTCGCAGGGCCGCTCGCGCACCATCTCGTAGGCGGCGACATAGACGGCGTCGGCCTCCAGGTTCTCGCCGCGCGCGGCGCTCTCCTCGTAGAGCCGCCGGTACGGGCCGAGGACCCCGCGCAACTCCTCGCGGCGGCGCAGCAGTTCGTGCAGCGCGGTGATGGCGGCCTGCAGGTGCTGCTCGGCGCGGGCCGCCACGCGCTCGTAGCGCGTCAGGTCGGGGCCCTCGTCGAGCGCTCCGGCGAAGGCACCATGGGCTGCCCGCAGTTCGGTGCGGGAGGCGATCACATGGACCAGCGCGTCGACAGCCTTGTCGGTCAGCTCCTCGGCGCCGGAGACCCGGGCCATCAGGTGGTCCAGCTCCTTGGCGGGCGCCCCGGCGATGCGCTCCAGCCGCGCCCACAGCCGCGTGCGGCGCTCCTGCGCCGGGCGCAGCACCAACTCCTCCCGGGCGCGGGCGAAATGGTCGCCGGCCGTGCGGAAGACCAGCAATACCCGGCTGCCCCGGGCGACCAGCAGCGCCAGCAGGTCGATCAGCGACCCGGGGTCCACGGCGGCGTCCACACCGTCCACGACCAGGGTGATGGTCACCTTGGCCGCCGCGATGCGCTGCGCGGCGGGCAGTTCGGGGTGCTGCCACAGCCCCATCCGCCCGGCGATCCGGTCGGCGACGTGGTCGGTGGTGCGGCCGGTCGCGTAGACGGCGAGGTCGAGGCCGCCGGCCGCCGGTATGGTCCCCGGCGCGTCGAGCGACGGGCGCCCGGTGGAGAAGCGGCTGCGTAACTCCCGGTCGGCCAGGGTGATCGCGCGGCGCAGGGTGGCCGCGCGCACCGCGTCGTCGTCGGGGACGAGGCTGATCTTGACCTGGCGGGCGGTGCCGTCGCCGCGCAGCCAGTGCGCCAGCCGCTCGGCGAACGGCTGGTCGAGCGGCGACTCGTCGTCGCCGGACGCGGCGGAGCGCAGTTCCTCGTCGACCGCGGTCGGCCCCACCGTCCACTCGCCGACCTCGTCCAGGTGCCGCAGCACGGTCTCGGCGGGGCTCATGAACGACCAGCCGGCGCCCTCCTCCGGCGCGCTGGCCACCACCATGCCGATGACCCGGTCGGTAGCCAGGTCCACCACCCCGCCGCCGCTGAACCCCGGCCTGGCCACCTCCGCTGGGCTGGGCGGCCGCAACTGCACCTGGCCGTCCCGGCCGCAGCCGCCAAGGATGGTGGCGGGCAGCCACAGTCCGCCGTTGTACGCGGCGGGGAAGCCGTACATCCGCACCTCGCGGCCGGGCGCCGACACCCGGTGCAGCGAGGTCGCCTCGCCGGCCGGCCGCGGCCGGTCCAGTTCGAGCAGCGCCACGTCGCCGATGGGGTCGCCGTTGTTGTCCCGCTGCTTGGGGCGGTAGGCGTCCCCCGCGACCCTGGCGGGCACCTCAGGCACCCGGAAGCCGGCCGCACCGACGAACTCCGCGGTGACCTCTTCGTCCCGCCCGACCACATGTGCGCAGGTCAGCACCCGGTCTGGGCTCAGCAGAATCCCGCTGCCCGCGATCGTCCCGTTGGCCCGCCGGATACGCACCGCCCAGGACGGCGTCGCCAGGGAGGACCCGATACCGACTCCCCCCTCGGCCTCCATGCCGTGCACCTTACGCCTGACATCCAGTCATGTCGCGCTAAAAGTCCTACACTTGTGCCCCGCTCGCGAGATCACCCCTGGGGGCAACACCCGTGGAACCGCCGTCCTTCGTCGGCCTGGCCGAGGTCATCCAGCAGATACGCGGCGAGCTGGAGCAGGCGCAGACCGCCGCTACGGGCAAGCGGATCGGCTTCTCGGTCGACAAGGTCAGCCTGGAATTCACCGTCCAGGTGCACCGCGCCGGCACCGCGGGCGGCGGTCTGCGCATCGGCGTGGTGACCGCGGAACTCGGCGGCTCCATCGACCGGGGCACCACACACCGGGTCCAGGTCGACCTCCAGCCCCACACCACGACCACCCCGCGTGGCCCCGTCGACGTCTCCCGCGACGACTTCGCGCACTAGGGGACTTCGCATGCCAAGGCCGGTCCGCCGGTGCGGCCCGCCGCGCACGGGCCGCCGGCCGGCACCGGACAGAGCTGCGCCCCGCCGCCTGGGGGGCGGCGGGGCGGCGGGGCGTGTCAGGCCCTGCGCTTACGGCTCTTCGAGTGCCGGAAACCGAACGGCCCGGGCAGGTCCCACGAGGTGGTCCGCCTGCCGGTCGAGGACCGGGTGTAGTGCGGACCGTGGTTCTTGAACCCGAAGGTGAAGGAACGGGAGTTCCGCCCCACGTTGAGGCGCACCCCCGGGAAGATCCAGAAGGACTTACGAAATGTGACGGGCATGTCGGACCCCCTTGGTGTTGGCGTCGCCGTCACCCAACCGACTGCCCTGCATAGTCACTTGCAGTCCACGGAAAACCGGTGGAACCGCGCTCCCGGGTGCGGTTACCGTGCTCCCGCCCGCAACCACCCTGCCGAGGACATGCCGTTGTACACCGTGTGAGAACCCCCGAGCGCTGATCCGTCGCGCGTCGCCCCCGTGCGCCGCGCTCCTTTCCGCTGCGGTCTTCTCACGAGAACCGGTGTGTCTGCGTGTCAACGAATCCGGTGGCCCTGGCCACCTTCCTGCACGTCGCTCCACCCCGCCGCCGCAGGGCCGACCGGCCCGCCTGGCAGTCGCCGTACGGTCCGCCGCCGCGCCGCGCCCACCGCGGCCGGTGGGCGCCGGTGCCGGGGGTCGGCGCCTCGTCGTCCGCCCTGCGGCCCGGGTTTCCGTCAGGACGGTGCGACTGACGGCCGGCCCCGGCGGCGGACGGCTCACAACTCGGCGCCGGGCCTGGCGTAGGGGGCGAGGCGGCCGCACATGCCCAGGACGTCCTGCGGTGGCGCGGGCAGCCGTGCCACCGCGGCGTCCTGGAGGTGGCGGACGTCGCCCCGGCGCAAGGCGGCGATCTGCCGGCCGGTCTGCTCGGCGGCCGCGGCCGCCCGCTCGCGCCAGGCCCGCTCCCAGTCGTCGAGCCGCGGTGCGACCAGGGCCGCGGCGGCGGCGTAGAAGGCGTCGAGCTCCTCGCCGTGCCCCGCTTCGACCTGGGCGACGAGGTGGCGGAAGCCGGTGATCGCCAGGTCCCGTCTGGCGCGTGCCCGTCGGGCCCGCTCCTCCGGCGTCCCCTCGCCGAGCCAGGCGGCGGCGCGGTAGGCGTCGGGGTCGGCCAGCCGGGCCGGCGGGAACGTCATCACGGCGTCTCCGGCTTCCGGCAGCCCGTCGTTCTGCATGATCACCACGACGTCCAGATCCCCGGTGTTCACCGCCCGGTGGACGGTGCCCGGCGTGAACCAGACCGCGTCGCCCGCGTTCAGCGGTGTGCGGCGCAGCCCCGAGGCGGTCAGGGTGTGCAGTTCCCCGGTGCCCGACCGGACGACATAGCACTCGGTGCAGGTCAGGTGCGTGTGCGGGGTGCCGCCGTGGAGGGCGTCCTCGGTGGGCCAGGGGTACACCCGTAGCCGGGACAGCCCGACACCCCCGGGCAGCAGCGGTACTTCGGTCATGCGATCCCTTTCGCGCGCTCGTCGGCTTCCGGTCGACCACGGTAGCCGGTTCCGGCAGATCGGTCGGCATCCGCACGGAAAGTTTTCCGAACGCCAGGAACAGCGCGGACCTGCGTGTTCCACGAGCCCGTCGGGTGGATCGTGTGCAAGGTGTTGACGGTGGGACAGCCCGGACGTAGCTTCCTGGCCAGCAAAGTTTCCGATCGAACTCCGACCGTTTCGAAACGCTGAAACGCGCCTCGGATGAGCTGGAGGCATGGGTGCCCGGCAGGACCTTCCGCGTGGCCGTCGTCGGAACCGGCGGCATCGCAGCGGTGCACGCGCAGAATCTCGCGGGGCTCGGCGACCGCGTACGGCTGGTGGCGGCCGCCGACATCGACCAGGAACGTCTCGACGCCTTCTGTGACCGCTGGGAGGTGCCAGGGCGCCACCGCTACCTGGAGACGCTGCTGGCCGACGCACGTCCGGACCTGGTGCACCTGTGCACACCGCCCGGGCTGCACAGGCAGCAGGCGCTGACCGCGCTGGGCGCGGGGGCGCACGTGCTGTGCGAGAAGCCGCCGGCCCTCAGCCTGGCCGAGATCGACGAGATCGCGGCGGCGCAGAAATCCGGCGGCGCGTCCTTCGCCACCGTCTTCCAGCACCGCTTCGGCTCCGGCGCAGAGCGGCTTCGTACGGCGATGGCCTCCGGAGCGCTCGGCCGTCCGCTGGTCGCCGTGTGCCACACGCTGTGGTACCGCCCGGACGACTACTTCGCCGTGCCGTGGCGCGGCAAGTGGGAGGTCGAGGGCGGCGGGCCGACCATGGGCCACGGCATCCACCAGTTCGACCTGCTGCTGTCCGTACTCGGCGAGTGGCAGGAGATCAGTGCCGTGGCCGCCCGGCTGGCCAGGCCCACGGCCACCGAGGACGTGTCGTGCGCCGTGGCCACCTTCGCCGGCGGGGCGGTGGCCACGGTGGTCAACTCGCTGCTGTCGCCACGGGAGACCAGCTATCTGCGCTTCGACTTCGAGTACGCCACGGTCGAGGTCGAGCACCTCTACGGCTACGGCGACGACGACTGGCGCGTCCACCCCGCCCCCGGGCACGAGGACGCGGTCACGGCCGCCTGGCAGGCCGGGCCCAGCGGCCGGCCGTCCGGCCACGGCGCCCAGTTCGCGGCGGTCCTCGACGCCCTGGAGGCGGGATCACCGCCGCCGGTGACCCTGCCCCAGTCCCGCGGCACGCTCGAATTCGTCGCGGCCACCTACGCCTCCGCCTTCGAACGGCGCCCGGTGCGGCGCGGCGAGATCGGCGACGGCAGCCCCTTCTACCGGCGTATGCACGGCGGCGGCGCCCCGTGGACGTCCGCCCCGCCCGCCGCCCGAGTCCAGGAGACGACCCTGTGAATGCCCGTCAGAGGCCGTACGCGCCCAGCACCGAGCCCGCCCCTTCCGGCCTGGCGGTCGACCACGAACTCGACACCTCGCTGCGGATCAGCTTCGAGGGACGTCCGCTGACCCGCTACGTATACCGGCCCTGGGACGACCAACTGGAGTCCCCCCGACCGTACTTCCACCCGCTACGCACCCTCGGCGGCGACCTGGTCAGCATCTACCGCCCGCACGACCACATCTGGCACAAGGGGATCTCGCTGTCCCTGCCCAACGTGGAGACCGAGAACTTCTGGGGTGGCGCCACCTACCGGCGTGGCACCGGATACGGGCAGTTCGACAACAACGGGTCGATGGACCACGAGGGCTTCGACGAACTCTCCCTGACCGGGGGCCGGTTGCAGGTCGCCGAGCGGCTGCGCTGGCACACCGAGCACGGGCAGCCCTGGTTCACCGAGTCCCGCAGGTTCGCCGTGGAGGTGCTGCCGGACGAGGACGCGTGGGTGCTGGTCTTCGAGACCGCGATCACCAACGTGCGGGGCACCCGTACGGTCATCGGCAGCCCGACCACCGAGGGCCGGGAGAACGCCGGTTACGGCGGCCTGTTCTGGCGCGGCCCCCGGTCCTTCACCGGCGGCACCGTCCACACCCCGGACGCCACCGGCGGCGACGACCTGATGGGCGTCCGCGCGCCCTGGCTCGGCTTCACCGGACGCCACGACGACCACGGACGGTCCTCCACCCTCGCCTTCGTGGACGCCGCCGGCAACGAACCAGGCGGCGAGCACGTCACGTGGTTCGTCCGTGCCACGCCTTTCGCGTGCGTGTGCCCCGCGCCCTTCTTCGACACCGAAGTGACCGTCGAGGACGGCGAGACCCTCACCCGGCGCTACGCCGTCGCCATCGCCGACGGCGACCGCGGGCGGGCCGGCACCGAGAAGCTGGCCGAGGCCGCGACGGCGTCGCTGGCGGCCGCCGGCGCGACGACGCCGTCCGGCTGAGGGAGCGTGCACCGTGCAGACCACCCGACCGACAGGCACCAGACCGGCGGACCCCGCGACCGACCGCATCCACGCAACCGCGAAGCCCCGCCGGATGACCCTGCGCCAGCGGCTCAGGCGCGACCGGGTGCTCCTGATCGCCACCGTGCCCGGCATCGCCCTGCTGCTGATCTTCCAGTACCTGCCGCTGCTCGGGAACGTCATCGCCTTCAAGGACTACCAGCCCTATCTCGGCACCAACGGCAGCCCCTGGTCCGGCCTGCGCAACTTCGACGTGATCTTCAACGGCGACCCCGCGTTCGTCAACGCCCTGGAGAACACGGTCGAGATCACCCTGCTCCAGGTGCTGGTGGCCTTCCCGATCCCCGTCGGGCTCGCGCTGATGCTGGAGAGCATGGTCTCGGAGCGGGTCAAGCGCACCGTGCAGAGCATCCTCTACCTGCCGCACTTCCTGTCCTGGGTCATCGTCGTCGCGATCTTCCAGCAGATGCTGGGCGACGCCGGTCTGCTCAACACCTTCCTGCGCAGCCATGACATCGGCACCGTCCATGTCGTCGGAAACGCCGCGGTGTTCAAGGAGATGATCACCGCGCAGGTGCTGTGGAAGGACGCCGGCTGGTCCATGATCCTCTTCGTCGCGGCCCTGTCCCGTATCGACCCGGGCCTCTACGAGGCGGCGGCGGTGGACGGTGCGAGCCGGTGGCGGCGGATATGGCACGTCTCGCTGCCGGGGCTGCGCAGCATCATCGTCCTGCTGCTGATCCTGCGGCTCGGCGAGTCCCTGACCGTCGGCTTCGAGCAGATCGTGCTCCAGCAGGGCGGAGTGGGCATCGGCGCCAGCGAGGTGCTGGACACCTACGTCTTCAACAACGGCATCCAGCAGGGCGACTGGGGCGCCTCGGCGGCGGTCGGGCTCGTCAAGGGCGTCGTGGGCCTGCTGCTGGTGCTGGGCGCCAACAAGGTCGCCCACCGGCTCGGTGAACAGGGGATCTACCAGCGATGACCGGCAACACGCTCGGCCCGGCACACATCGGCCGGCCCACCCTGCTCGGCAGGACCGTCAAGACCGTGATCCTCACCGTGTGCTGCGCGGCGGTGCTGATCCCCTTCGTCGGCATCTTCTCCACCAGCCTCGCCGACCGCGCGGAGATCACCGGCAACGGCGGCTTCGTGCTGCTGCCCCACGGGGTGCACCTCGCGGCTTACCGGGCCGTGCTGTCCGGCGGCGTGGTCACCCGGGCCGTGGTCATCAGCCTGCTGGTCACCGTGGTGGGCACCGCGCTGTCGCTGGTGTCGACCACGCTGCTGGCCTACGGGCTCAGCCGCACCGACTCGGTGGCCCACCGCCCGCTGCTCATGACCGTGCTCTTCGCGCTGCTGTTCACGCCGGGCATCATCCCCAGCTACCTGGTGGTCAAGCAGTTGGGGCTGCTGGACAGCTACTGGTCGCTGATCCTGCCCGCCATGGTCAACGCCTTCAACGTGGTGATCGTGCGCGCGTTCTTCATGGAGCTGCCGCGCGAACTCCTCGACAGCGCCCGCATCGACGGGGCCGGCGACTGGACCGTGCTGTGGCGGATCGTCCTGCCGCTGAGCCGCGCGGTGCTCGCGGTGATCGGCCTCTTCTACGCCGTCGGCTACTGGAACTCCTTCTTCAGCGCGCTGCTGTACCTCAACGACAACTCCAAGTGGCCCTTGCAGCTGGTGCTGCGCACCTACGTCGTCAACAACACCTCACTGGGCGTGGACCAGGTGGGCGCCGCGGGCTCGTCGCTCCCGCCGCAGACCGCCATCCAGATGGCGATCCTGGTGATCTCCATCGTCCCGGTCCTGGTCGTCTACCCGTTCGTCCAGCGCCACTTCAGCAAGGGCGTGCTCACCGGCGCCGTCAAGGGCTGACGCCGGCCCCCCGCCCGCAGCCCGCAGCCCGTACAGCCCAGAGGACCCGCGCAGCCGTAGGACCCGTACGTCAGCGGGCCCGTACCACCGCGGACCCGTACCCCCCACAGACCCGCATCCCAGGGAGAGGCCATGACCAGCAACCCCGCGCCCCTAGGCAGAAGAGCGTTCCTGCAGAGCGCCGCCCTCGCCACGGTGGGCGCCGCCACGGCCGGCGGCCTGCTGAGCGCGTGCAGCACGTCGAGCTCCGGGAAGGCCGACACCGCCGCCGACAACACCGCCGTCAAGCTTCCGACCTACCAGCCCTACGCCGGGGTGCGTCCCGACTACCCGGGCAACGCCCAGGGGCTGCTCAACGGCTTCGCCGGCTACCCCGCGAACCCGGCCAGGACCATCAGCGCGCCGCCCGCGCACGGCGGGACCATCTCGGCCTTCGTGGAGACCGGTTCGCCGATCCCTCCCGGCATGAACAGCAACCCCTACTGGCAGCAGCTGAACAAGCGGGTCGGTGCGAACCTGGACCTCACCATCGTCCCGGCCGCCGACCTGACCACGAAGTTCGCCACCCTGATCGCCGGCGGCGACCTGCCCGACTTCATGGTGCCGCCGCTTCCGCCGCTCGCCGGGATCCGCGGCCTCCCGCAGTTCCTCGCCGCCAAGTGCCAGGACCTGACCGAGTTCCTTTCCGGCGACGCCGTGAAGGAATACCCCTATCTGGCCAACATCACCACCGACGCGTGGCGTTCGTGCGTCTTCAACGGCGGCATCTACGGCCTGCCGGTCTCCCGGGGCGTGGCCGGCAGCCTGATGTTCTACCGGGCCGACCTCTTCGAGAAATTCGGGGCGAATCCGAGCCCGGGCAGCTTCACCGAGTTCTTCCGGACCTGCAAGGACGTCACCGACGCCAAGAAGAGCCGCTGGGCGCTGGTCACCGCCGGCTCCGCGGTCGCCTTCGTCGCCCAGATGCTGGGCGTGCCCAACGGCTGGGGCGAGAAGGACGGCAAGCTCACCAACTACTACGAGGACGAGCGGTACAAGCAGACGCTCTCCGCGGTACGCACCATGGTCCAGGCGGGGGTGATCCACCCGGACAGCTTCGACCCGGCTGCCCCGTGGAAGCAGTGGTTCAACGCGGGCAACGGCCTGATGGGCGAGGACCGTTACACCGCCTGGCCGCAGTATTACGCCGACAACGTGGCCGGCCCGACGTTCAAGGTCGCGGGCATGCGGCCGCCGAAGTACGACGGCGGGGGCTTCGCCGGCACGTGGCAGTCACCCCCGGTCAACAACTTCACCCCGCTGAAGAAGGCCGCCAAGTCCCGGATCAAGGAGCTGCTGTCGGTGGCCAACTGGCTGGCCGCCCCGTTCGGCACCGAGGAGTACCTCTTCCGTAAATTCGGCGTGCCCGGCACCGACTACACCATGCAGAACAACAGCCCCTCCCCCACCCAGGCCGGTCTCGCGCAGACCGTTCTCGGCATCCGCTACATCACCGACGCGCCCGACACCATCTTCATCCCCGGAAATCCCGGAGCGACCAAGGCCTGCTACGACTACCAGAAATCGATCATTCCGACGTCCGTGAAGGACCCCACCGTCTCGCTGTTCTCCGAGACGTTCTCGCGGTCCGGCGCGGTGCTCGGCCAGCACCTGGCGGACGCCGCGAACGACATCCTCACCGGGCGCAAATCGATTTCCTCCTGGGACTCGGCGGTCAACCAGTGGCGCAGCTCGGGCGGCGACAAGATACGCGCCGAATTCGAGAAGCAGTTGAAATGACGGCGGCAGGCGGCCGGTGCGGGGCGCACCCCCCGTACCGGCCGCTCGTGGCAGCTGACCTCGGCCCGGCTGCCTGCGCCCCGGTGCCACGCGGTAGCATGGGAAGGTGACCGTGCCCACCTCGCCCAAGCGGCAGTCCAAGAGTGCACGGGGTGAGTTGGCGGCAGCCGGTACCGCGACGCTCGCCGAAATCGCCCGGCAGGCCGGCGTATCCGCACCCACCGTTTCGAAAGTGCTCAACGGGCGCGCCCATGTCGCGCCCGCGACCCGGAACAAAGTGGAGGAGCTGCTCCGCGACCACGGTTACCGCCGCAAGCGCGGTGCCGTGCGCAATCGCCCCTCGGGATTGCTCGAATTGGTCTTTCACGAGCTGATCAGCCTGTGGGCGACGGAGATTATCAGGGGCGCGGAGAATGTCGCCCGCCAGGAGGGTCTGACCCTCGTGCTCTCCGAATCCGCGGGCCGCGAGGAGATGGGTATTTCCTGGGTCGACGGTGTCCTCACCCGCGACCCGGCCGGCGTCATCCTGATCATGTCGAATCTGACCGCCGGGCAGCGGGCGCTGCTGGACAGCCGGGACGTCCCCTTCGTCGTCATGGACCCGGCCGGCTACCCGGCTGACGACGTCCCCTCGATCGGCACCACGAACTGGCAGGGCGGCTACACCGCCACCCGCCACCTGCTGGACCTGGGCCACCGTCGCATCGGCGTCATCTGCGGCCCGGCCGGCGTGCTGTGCAGCCGCGCCCGCATCGACGGTTACCGTGCCGCCCTGGAGACCGGCGGCGTCACGCCCGACAGCGCGCTGGTCCGGCACGGCACGTTCCAGCACGACGCCGGCTACCACATCGGCAAGGAACTGCTGGCCATGGCGGACCGCCCCACCGCGCTGTTCGCGGGGAACGACGTCCAGGCCATGGGCGTCTACCAGGCGGCACGCGAGCTGGGCCTGCGGATCCCGGAGGACCTGAGCGTCGTGGGCTTCGACGACCTGCCCATCTCCGCCTGGATGGGCCCCCCGCTGACCACGGTGCGTCAGCCCCTGGTCGACATGGCCGAGGCCGCGGTCCGGCTCGTCCTCGAACTGGGCCGCGGCGGCCACCCGGGCATGCGCCGGCTCGAACTCGCGACCAGCCTGGTCATCCGCGACAGCACGGCGCCGCCCCCGCCGAGATGACCACCGGCGCTGGTGGGCGGCCGGCGGAGCGCCGATCCGCGGGCCCGGACCCTTGACACCGCGTCGGCTTTTTGGCCTCTCCGACCCTCGGTCATAGTCCCCGCCATGGACTTTGACTGTGACGTGGTGGTGGCCGGAGGCGGCCCGGTCGGACTGATGCTGGCCTGCGAGCTCCGGCTCGGAGGCGCGCGGGTGGCCGTCCTGGAGCGCCGCACCGAAGTGGACCCGACGATCAAGGGCGGGGCGATCACCACGCCGAGCGCCGAGGCGCTCTACCGCCGAGGCATGCTGCCCACGCTGGCCGAGGTGCAGCGGCAGGCGATGGACCGCTTCCGGGCCTTCATGCGCGAACGCGACGGCGGCGACCGCGGCGTTGCCGCGGGCCAAGGGCTCGGGGTCGTCGGGCACTTCGCCGGAATCATGCTGCGCGCCGACCTGGTCGACCGTACGGAGCCGGGCCTCGGCGACGCCGGACCCGCCGGCGAGATCGCTTTCGTGGCACAGCAGGACATCGAGCGGCTGCTCGGCGGGCGCGCGGCCGAACTCGGCGTCGAGGTGCGCCGGGGAGTGGAGCTGACCGGCTTCGACGCGGACGACCGGGCCGTCACCGTACGGACCAGCCACGGGGCCCTACGCGCCGGCTGGCTCGTGGGCTGCGACGGCGGCCGCAGCACGGTCCGCAAGCTCGCGGGGTTCGAATTCCCCGGTACGGACCCGGAGACCACCTGCCACCAGGCGATCGTGGAGATGACCGGCGCCGAGGACCTGGCGGTCGGCTGGGCCGCCACGGACACCGGGGTCTACGCCCACGGGCCGATGCCGGGCCGCATCGTCACGGTGGAGTTCGACGGCCCGCCCGCCGACCGGGACGCGCCGGTCACCACCGAGGACCTCCAGGCGAGGCTGCGCCGCGTCTCCGGCGTGGACGTCACGATCACCGAGGTGCGGACCGCGACCCGCTTCACCGACCACGCCCGCCAGGTCGCCGAGTACCGCAAGGGCCGGGTGCTGCTGGCGGGCGACGCGGCGCACGTGCACTCCGCGTTCGGGAGCCAGGGGCTGAGCCTGGGTATCGGCGACGCGATGAACCTCGGCTGGAAGCTCGCCGCGGTGGTCGGCGGCCGGGCGCCGGAAGGGCTGCTCGACACCTACGGCACCGAACGGCACCCGGTCGGCGCGCAGATCCTGGACTGGACCCGTTCCCAGGTCGCGGCCATGCGCCCGGACCCGCAGTCCCGGGCACTGCGCCAGATCGTCAGCGACCTGGCGCAGACGGTCACGGGCACCACGTACCTCACCGCCCGGCTCAACAGCGCCGGCCTGCGCTACGACCTGCCGGGCGGGCACCCGCTGACCGGCCGCAGCGCCCCGGACCTCGAACTCACCGACGGCGCCCGCCTCGCGGACCACCTCCACGCCGGCCGCGCACTCCTGCTCGACCTCACCGACGACCCACAACTCCGGGCCCTGGCCGCGGAGTACGCCGCCGGCGTCGACACCCTGACGACCGGCAGCCCGTCCCACCCCGAACTGGCCGCGGTCCTCGTCCGCCCGGACGGCTTCACGGCCTGGGCGGCTGACGCGGGGACGCAAGCGCCGACATTGACGGCCGGGCTGGCGGAGGCGCTGCAAAGGTGGTTCGGACTGCCGGCGGGTGCGGTGACACCGGGCTGAGACGTCGCTGCGCAGGCCGCCTCGAAGGACATCGCGACGATCTACGTGGGAGACGGGTACGTCGGCGGGTCGGCGCAGTTCATTGCCCTGGGAGACAAGCTCGTCGTCTGCGACAGAAAGAACGGGGACGGTTACGGGGCCGGCGCCTGGCTTCGGGACGTCGATACAGGCAAGACGCTCGAGTCGGTCTACGACGGCGTCCCCGACGGCACGTGCGACCAGCTCCAGTGCTGCGCGGGGCGGCTCTCCGCGCCTCAGCCCCTGGTCAGGGTGCGCCCGAGAAGGGGCAGCAGGCGGTCCCAGTGGCGCTGCAGCGCGGCGGGGTCGAAGGCATCGGTGTCAGACATGGTGAAGCCATGAACGGTGCCGGGATAGATCTCGGAGGTGTAGCCGACACCCGCCGCGCCCAGGGCCTTGTTGAGCTCGCCAAGAGCCTCGGGCGACAAGTCGCTCTCCGCATGGCCGAAGTGGACCTCGGCGGAGAGCTTGGAGAGGCTGTCGGGTCCGTCGGCTCCCACCGGGCCGTGGAATGCGGCGAGGGCGGCTATCCGGCCGGGGTGGGCCGCGGCGGTCCGCGTCGCCAGGAGGCCGCCGATGCAATAGCCGGTGACCGCGACCGGTCCGGCGCTGGCCTCGGGCTGAGCACTGAGGAACCTGAGGTACGCGTCAGCGTCTCGCAGCACTCGGTCGGCGGTGTGCGCCTCGATCATGGGCATCAGCTGACCGAAGACCGCGGGCCGGGTCTCTTCTCCGATGTGCTCGGGAAGTTCGATCACCGGTGCCGGACCATGCCGGTAGAAGACATTGGGGACGAGCACGTAGTACCCGTGCCCGGCCAGCTCGCGGGCCATTTCTCGCAGCACGGGCCGAATGCCGAAGCCGTCCGCGTACATCAGCACCCCTGGGTGCTGACCGCCGTGGACGGGCAAGGCGGCAAAAGCATCGGCCTGGCCGTCCGGGGTCGGAATCTGCAGCGTCTTGGTCACCATGAATTCTCCTGTCGTGGTTGATGTGTCGAACCTGCGATCAACACGACAGAGGCGGAGCCCGCGCGCCAGCGCACGATCCTCGCTCGAACAGCGGGCCCGCACTGGCCCGTACGGCGCTCAGACGGGCACCGGGTCACCAATCCGTGTGTGGCACCATGCCGTCCCGGTGGTCATGCCCGCAACATAGCCCACCCGACGAAGCCGCCGCCAACACCGTCAGGCCACGATCAGTTCGCAAGAATGATCTCGGCCAACACCTCGCTCCCGAACCCGCTCGACGCGCTGCCGCCCGTGCGCACCCCTACCGGTCCTGAAGCACTGCACGGTGAAACACCTCCTCGCCTCAACACGCACGAGGTGACAGAGACTCGGCTGACCGGGGTTCACGCGACCTGCTGACCGTCGACCCCGCGGAGCCCGAGGCGATCGGAGAAGTCAACGCGGACACCTCCCGGGTCGCCAGGGGCGGGTGGCGAGACAGCGTCCGCTGGATCAGACTCCGCCCGGATCTGGCTCCCGGGAGCCTGAGAGCCGGCCCCGGCGGTCACCTACGCGGCGGTGCGCAGCGGCCGGTCGGAGTGCAGACCTGGTCCGGCGTGACATGTTCGCGCTCGAGGACAGTGCGGGCCTGCTCGGTGCCGGCGGGCCCGCTGAGGTCGCGGGTCGCGCGGCAGTCCCCGTGGTACACGATGCGCGCCGGGCCGCTCGGTCGGGACCTGGTCAAGAAATTGCAAACCCTCTCCAAACCTGCAGCTGGTAAAGGGGTTCTCCCCGCGCAGGCGGGGGTGGTCCGGGGCCGCCCGCCGCCGCCTGCGGCGGTCCCGTGTTCTCCCCGCGCAGGCGGGGGTGGTCCATTCCAGCGGGCCGCCAATAAGCTAGTGCCGTAGCAAGCAACGTTTGCCCTGTTGTGATGTGACGCGCCGTCCCGGTGCTGTGCCGGGCGGCGCGTGGTCGTCACTCTGTCCGGGTGGCGGAACGAGTACGTGTACGCGAGATCGATGATGACGAAGGCAGACGGCTGCTTCAGATCATCCGCCGGGGAACCGGGTCGGTAGTGCCCTGGCGGCGGGCCCAGATGGTCCTGCTGTCCGCCCAGGGCATGCCGGTGGCGAGGATTGCCGAGGTGACGTTCACCAGCGCGGACCGGGTCCGGGATGTGATCCACAACTTCAACGCCGACGGCTTTGACTCTCTGTATCCGAAGTACAAGGGGGGCCGGCCCAGGACGTTCACCCTGCCCGAGCGGCGCGAGATCAAGAAGATCGCGAAGTCCAAGCCGACCGAACACGACCTGCCCTTTTCGACCTGGAGCCTGACCAAGCTGGCGGACTTCCTGGTCGCCGAGGGGGTGGTCGACGACATCAGCCACGAGGGCCTGCGCATCCTGCTCCGCGAGGAAGGCGTCTCCTTTCAACGCCTGAAGACTTGGAAGACCTCCCGCGACCCCGACTACGCGGCCAAGAAGGCCCGCGTCGAACACCTTTATGCGATCGCCGACGGCGAGGTCATACCCGAGGAGGGCGAGCCCGAAGTCGTCTTATGTATGGACGAGTTCGGGCCGCTCAACCTGATGCCCCACCCGGGCCGGCAGTGGGCCGAACGCTCCGGCAAACACAAGGACCCCGACCGCGAACCCCGCCGCAGGCGGCGGGCGACCTACAACCGCTACGGCGGAGTACGGCACCTGTTCGCCGCCTTGGACCTGGCCAGGGATAAGCTCTATGGCCACATCAAGCCGGTCAAGAAGCGCACCCAGTTCCTGGAGTTCTGCCGCTACCTGCGAACCCTCTACCCGCCCGAGGTCCGTATCGCGATCGTCTGTGACAATTTCTCCCCGCACCTGACCACGAAGAGGTGCCAGCGGGTTGGCACCTGGGCCGCGGCGAACAACGTCGAGATCGCCTACACCCCTACAAACAGCTCCTGGCTCAACCGCATAGAAGCCCAGTTCACCGCCCTGCGGTACTTCACCCTCGATGGCACCGATCACGTCAGCCACAAGGAGCAGGGCAGCATGATCCGCCGCTACATCATCTGGCGAAATCGCCACGCCGACGATCGGCGCCTACGCTCCGTCGTCGACAGGGCCAACGTCGCCTAATGGCACGGCAGTAGCTACACCTTGGACGGGATATGGACAGCCGCCATTACGGCACGTTCCACCCGAGCACGACTGGCAGCTTGTGCTCGTAACTCAGCGTGTTGATTGTCCCCGGATGCGGGTGCCCGAACTGCCGCGCGGCCGACGCGTCGAGCCCGAGCCAGCGGGCGGTGAGTATGCGTGACAGGTGGCCGTGCGCAACGACGGCCACGTCGCCCTTGTCCAGTAGCGGCCGGACCCGGCCGAGGAAGGCGTCAACCCGCACCGTCACGTGCCCAAGGTCCTCGCCGGCGTCGACGCCGTCGCGCCACAGCCAGCCGGGCTTGGATTCCTGGATTTGCTCGGCGGTCAGCCCCTCGTAGCGGCCGTAGTCTCACTCGATCAGGTCGGTGTCGGGCTCCGCGCCGCTCAGCCCTGCCAGTTCGGCGGTCCGCACGGCGCGAGTCAGCGGGCTGCTGTAGACGGCGGCGAACTCCCGTTCGGCCAGCCGAGGTGCGAGCGCACGCGCCGCGTCCTCCCCCGCCTCGGTCAGCGGCAGGTCGGTGCGGCCAGCATGCTGGCCGGTCCGGCTCCATGCGGTCTCGCCGTGCCTGATCAACACCAATTCGCCCACGGCTGAGGACCATATCTCACATCGAACACAGGGCGAACGTTGCTGATACGGCACTAGCAGCTGCGTCACATCCCACCGCCTCCACAGAACGTCGCGGCGCCGGCAGGCGCCGCCGTGGTTCGAGCGGCGCAGCATACCCTTCGCGGCCGTGAACTGCTTCGACGGCGCCCGGGTGCACGTCGCCGAGTCGGTCACCGACGCGCTGGACCTCGACCCCGGGGCCGGTGGTCCCGCGACGCGCGGGAGCGCGAGTCGGCCAACAAGGTGCTGATCACCATGGTCGATCACGCGGCGGCGAGGGCGCCCGCTGACCGCGCACCCGCCGCCACGTGAAAGGCCGCCCGAAGGGCCCGGCCCGCTCCTCCCTTTCACCCCGACCGCGGAGTCACCTGGCTGCTCTCGCTCGCCGTGTTCCCCTGGTCGTCGGTGACCGTCAGCGTGACGGTGTACGTGCCGGCTGCCGGGTACACGTGGGAGACGGTCAGTCCGGAGCCTGTCGTCCCGTCGCCGAAGTCCCAGGCGTACGCGGTGATCGTCGCGTCGCCTGCGATGGAGTCCGTCGCGTCGTAGTCGCAGTCGAGTGCGAACACGCACAGGTAGGAGAACCGGGCCTGCAGATCGGTGTTGCCTCCGGCTGATGCCTGTACCTGGGCGGTCTTGGTTCCGGTTACGCCCTGGTCGTCCGTCACGGTCAGTCTGAC
Organism: Streptomyces sp. NBC_01198; assembly: GCF_036010485.1. Classification (NCBI taxonomy): domain Bacteria; kingdom Bacillati; phylum Actinomycetota; class Actinomycetes; order Kitasatosporales; family Streptomycetaceae; genus Streptomyces; species Streptomyces sp. NBC_01198. The sequence continues at coordinate 5,730,107 of NZ_CP108568.1, read as the reverse complement.
CGTGTAGGTGCCCGCCTGCGGGTAGGAGTGCGAGGCGGAGACGCCGGAGCCTGTCGTCCCGTCGCCGAAGTCCCACGCGTAGGAGTCGATGTCGCCGTCGGGGTCCTTCGACGCCGACGCGTTGAAACCGCAGAAGAGGGCCGTGCAGGAGGGGGAGAAGGACGCGGCCGGTGCGGCGTCGGTCGTGCCGATCGTGAGGCTCCTGCTGGCCGACGCCGTCAGGCCGTTGCTTGCCGTGACCACTACCGTGACCGTGTATGTGCCCGCCGTGAAGGCGTGCGACGGCTCCTCCCCGGTGTCACTGGCACCGTCCCCGAAGGTCCACGCAAAGCCGGTCACCGACGTGCCGTCGGCCGCCTGTGATTCCGACGCGTCGAAGGTGCAGGTGAGTGTCGCGTTGAGGCAGGAGGTCCGGAAGGTGGCCGTCGGCGGTGCGTCGAACGACTCGGTCTGCTCGGTCGAACCGGACGCCCCCCTGTTGTCGGTCACCCGCAGCGCCACGATGTAGGTGCCCCCGGTGCCGTACGTGTGCGAACTGGTCGCCCCGGAGCCGCTGCTGCCGTCGCCGAAGCTCCAGTCGTAGCCCGTTATCGATCCATGGGTGGAATCGGACGCCGACGCGTCGAAACGGCAGGTGCGGGTGGCGGCGACGCACGTGGCGGTGAAGCGCGCGGTCACTCCGCTCGCGGACTGCGGTGTCACCGGTGCCGAGGCCGCAGACGGCGGCCCGCTGCCGACGGCATTGGTCGCGGTCACGGTGAAGGTGTACGCCTGACCGTTGGTGAGTCCGGGGACAGTCGCGGTCGTGCTGGTCCCGTCGACCTCCACCGAGCTGCCGGACGGTGCGGGGGTGACGCGGTATCCGGTGAGGGTGGCGCCGCCGTCGGCGGGCGCCGTCCAGCTCACGGTGGCCTGTGCGTCTCCGGCCGTCGCGGACACGGCGCCGGGCGCGGCCGGCACCTTGGGCGCGGCGAAATACCCGTAGGTGTCGATCCACACGCTGACCGCGACGCTGCTCGTGTTGACGATGACGATCTTGCCGTCGGCCCCCACCTTCACCGGGACGTACTGGGCGTAGTAGTCGGTCGCCAGGTAGTCGATCGATCCGCCCGCGGGCGGGCCGGTCTGCCCCGAGGGGTAGACGCGCAGGCTGCCGGTGCCGGTGCTCTTCGTCGTGAAGTTCAGCCCCACGGCGCTGACGCCCGCGGTGGGTACGCCGCCCTTGCCCAGCGGTGCGACGGTCAGCGATCCGTTGGCGGCGATGCTCGCGGCCGACAGGGTCCGTACCGGCGTGAGCGGGACGGCGGCCGACCCCGCTGCCGCCGTCCCGGGGGCGGCGAAGTAGCCGGCGACGTCCACGTAGACGTTGACGGCCGCGGTGCCGGAGTTGTAGATCTTCAGCTTTCCGTCGGAACCGAGCTCCCCGAAGACCATGTTGGAGATGAACTCGTTCGCCCGGTAGTCCAGCACGGTGTCCGTGGGCAGCGCGCTGCCGCTGGGGTACGCGGTCAGCTTCCCGTCCGCGGTGCCCTTGGCGATCAGCGAGAAAGCGACGGCGGTCACCCCGGACGCCGGGATGCCGCCGAGCCCCTGCGGAGCCAGGGTGTAGGTCCCGCCCGCGGGGACGCTCACCTTCGACACGATGCGGGCGGTGCCCAGGGGCACGTAGGTCGAGCCCGGCGTCGCGGAGGCCTGGGACGTGACGTAGCCGTATATGTCGGCGAAGACGTATGCCGAGACCGCACCGGTGTTCGCGACCTTGATGTACCCATCGGTGCCTGGCTGGACCACCAGGAGTCCCTGGTTGTAGACCCCGCTCTGGTAGGGCACTCCTGTCACCGCCGGCTGGGTACCGTCCGACGGGTAGGCGATCAGCCCTCCCGAACCGGCGTTCCCGCCGACAGCGAAGTTCACGGCCACGGCCCTCACGCCAGTGGCCGGGATTCCGCCGACCCCGGTGACCTTCACCGAGAGGGTGGACTTGGCCGGCAGCAGGAACTCGTCCTGGGCACGGTAGCGGACGGGGTAATACTGCCCGGGTGCCGCCTGCAGCGCCGCGACGGCGTTCGCCTGACGGCCGTTCGCCGCGGCGCCCGGCGCGGTCGCCGCGGACGCCAACGGGCGGGCCGCGGCAGCCGCGGCCACGGGCGAGCCGAACAGCACCGACACGAAGCACAGCAGCAGGGCGCCGATTCCCACCCCGCGGACCGACCGCCGGGTCCTACCCACGCCGGGCCCCCGACCGACGCGAGATCGACGGCGTTGGCCCCCATGGCGGCGTTGTCGTGCTCATCCCGTACAACTGCGCCGCTTTCGTGGGCCAGTCATTGCTGCCGATCAGGCAAAATTCGACGATGTGGTCAGGGTCGCCCGTGTCGCCGTGGATGCCGAACTTGTACTGTACCTGTACATTCTTCGACCAGCCGCTGGTGGCGCCGAGCGAGATCCCGCCCACAGAGACGCCGCCGGCGAACTTCACGTTGCGGCCGCCCCACTTCTTGACGCCGTCGCCGTACTTGTAGCAAGCGCCTTCCCACGCGCACGGCAGCCGGCCCGAGCACGCGTCGACACCCGTAGGCAACTGCCAGATGTTCCCGGTCCACCCGGTGGGGACGATCTGGTAGAAAAATCCAAGAGTTCCGTAGATCACCAACTGGTACTCGAAGTTCTCGCCGATCTTCACGTAGGAGGCCGCCGGGTTCATTTCGCCCCCGTCGATCACCACAGGGTTTACTTCGTACCCCGTCGAGGTGCCCATGTGCGCCGAGCCGGAGATCGAAAAGGTCTTCCCCGCGTCGTATGAGATCCCGATGTCGAAGTCGGTGTCCTGCGTCTCCGAGTAGGTGAACGCGGCGCTGGAGTTGCGGGGCACCTCCACCCGGGCCACGGGCGTCGCGACATTGGGGTACTCGGTGATCGGGACACCGGACAGAGCCATGGTGTCGCCGGTCGAGGGCTCGGCGGCTGCGGCACGCCGGGCGACGGAGAGTTGCCGCGCAGCATCGGTTCCCGGGGCGGGTTGCGTGATCCGGTTGCTCGCCTGCAGCAGCAGAGAGCTCTCCGCAGCCGCGGTTCCGGAGCGCGACACCCAGCCGTCGGGTTTCTGCTGGCGGGAGAAGTACTGGACCCCGACCCGGCCGTCGTCCACTGTCAACGCCATCAGGTTGCTCCAGCCGTCGTTGGCCGCGGCGGCCGCGGTCACGTTCGCCGCTTTCGACGGGTCCAGGGAGATCGTGAAGCCGCCCTTCGCGTCGGCCTTGGTGTGCGCGAGGGACGTGGTGCCGACGCCGGAGGTCACGTCGAAGAGGTAGACGTCGGCGCCCGAGGCGGGGGAGCCCGCCGCGTCCAGGCTGACCCCGGTGAGGACCGTGTCAGCTGTCAACCGTGCCGCGGACGCAGCGGACGCCGTGACGGCCGGCAGTTGTGCGGCAGCGGCGAGCATGGCCGTGACGAGCACGGCCGTCGGGCGGAGAGCCCGTAAACGCATATCCTTCCCCTTTCAAGGGAAACGGCGGGCTGTGGCGACCGGCGCAAGGGCAGCCGAACGGTGAACTCGCCTGCATGTCGAGAGTGCTGGGCTTCGCCGCGATTCCGCCTGACCCATCGCATTAAGCCCGGTCAGGGAAATCACGCAGTCTCAGCATCAACGGCCATGGGGACTCCGGCGACCTGATTCTGTCTGGCCAGAATCAGGAACATTCCGGCAAGATCGGACCGGCTGCTCGCGATAGGCAGGGGGACGATCACGGTGTACCGCATCCACTTCACGATCGAGGACTTGGCCAGGACCCGTGTGTCCGCGGCACCCATGCCGCTGGCCGAACTGACCCTGGCGGCACGGGTGCTGCAGGACCGCAGCCGGCCGGCGCTGCTGGACTCCTGGCGGCGCCGCGTCCGGCTGGGCCTGACGGCCCCGCAGCGGGCGCTCCTGTCACTGATACCGCCTGTCGGCTGGTCTCCGACCTTTCTCAGTCCGGCACGGACCGGGCCGCTGGAAGAACTCATGGAGCACGTGAGGGCGACACCGCGCCGCAAGATCCAGGCGGACCTGGCGGCGGTCGCCGAGCATCAGCCCGTGCCGACATGGACCCGGCACCTTGCGGACGACGAGCGCCTGCGCAGGCAGATGTACGACGCGCTCGAATGCCTCTACGGCACTCTCCTGCGACCTTACTGGGAGCATCTGGCGGTTCAGTTCGCGGACGACCGGGCCCTGCGAACTCGCCTGTTAACCGCAGGAGGCATCGAAGGCGTCTTCACCCACGCCAATCCGCGGTGGATGCGCTGGAACCCGCCCGTGCTGGAGGTCCGGATGAAGAACCGCACTGACTACGACCTCCGCCTCCAGGGGCAGGGCGTCCTTCTCGTGCCGTCGGTGTGGTGGACGCGCACCATCGTCGACAACGACACTCAGCCGCAACCTATCGTCAGTTATCCGGTCGGCGGTGACCGCCTGAGCCGGCTGACGTCACTCGCGCCCGTCTCCGGCCGCCCCGGATCCACCGGAGCCGTGACGAAACTGCTCGGCCGCACCCGGGCCGCGGTGCTCGGCGCCATCGCCGACCACCCCGGCTGCACCACCAGGCAACTAGCCGTTCTCGCGCACGTCGCCGAATCCGGGGCCAGCGAGCACGCCGCCGTCCTACGCGAGGCAGGGCTGATTTCCACCCTGCGGCACCGCAACACCGCACACCACAGCCCCACCCCCCTCGGCCTGGCCCTCCTCAACAACCGGCCGGTAGCACGGGAGTGGGCCCGCGACGGCATCTGACACGGCCCGCAACGCCGGTACTCGCGTGCTTGCACCGCCTCGCGCATCGCCGGCTGGGTGTCCTCCTGCCAGTGCGCCCTGACCGCCTCCACTTACTAGTGCCGCATCAGGCAACGTTCGCCCCGTCCTTGCAGCGGGAAATCGAGCTGCTGTGGCTGGGGTTGCCGCGTAGCCTGCACGGTTGTGGACAGGGATCGCAGTGCTCGGCAGCTTCGGCTGATCGGCGAGACGGTGGAGATCGCGAAGTCCCTCGGTGTGGAGGTGTGGCTCCGCGGGGGCTGGGCCATGGACTTCTTCATCGGCGAGGTCACGCGCGACCATGTGGACATTGGCTGGTTCGCCTGGGCGGATGACGCCTCCGATCTGACCGACGGCCTGCTGCGTTCCGGCTATGACCCGCTGCCCGGACCGGCGAGCCGTGGATCAGGGTCTCCCCACGCGGCAAGCGGGAGGAGCCCGAGAGCCTGGTGGCCATCAAGGGCGAGATCGAGCGGCGCTGGGGCACCATCGACCGCTGGACATCCTGAAATACGCCGGCTCGACACGGACTTCATCGCCGAGTTCACCTCGGTCGTTAGCAGAGAGATGCTGTCGAAGGATGTGCTGGGGCGCCGGCTGCTGCTGGTCCTGTTCGGGGTGGGCACGAACATGGGGATCAAGCGGATCGCGGTGACGGGCGAGCAAGGCGAGTCGGAGGCGACGCTGCGGCGGGTGCGGCACCTCTTCGTCAACCGCGCCACCATGCGCGGCCTTGCGCAAGCTGGTGAACACCACCTTCGCCGTCCGCGATGAGATGTGGTGGGGCACGGGCAACGCGTGCGCCTCCGACAGCCGCAAGTTCGGCGCCTGGTCCTCCAACCTGATGACCGAGTGGCCAGCGCTACCGGGGCCCCGGCGTGGTGATCTACTGGCATCTCGAGCGGAAGTCCGTCTGCATCTACTCCCAGCTGAAGTCATGTTCGGCCTCCGAGGTCGCCTCGATGATCGAGGGCGTGCTGCGGCACTGCACCGACATGGTCGTTGACCGGCAGTACACCGACACGCACGGTGCCTCCATCGTTGGGTTTGCCTTCGCGCACATGCTCGACTTCAAGCTGATGCCGAGGCTGAAAAACATCGGCTCGGCGAAGCTGTACCGGTCCGCGGCCGGGGAGGACGACCAGTGGCCGAACCTGGGCCCGGTGCTCTCCACCAAGACGATCGACTGGGACCTGATTGCCCAGCAGTACGACCAGATCGTGAAGTACACCACCGCCCTGCGCCTGGGTACCGCCGAGGCCGAGCAGGTCCTGCGTCGGTTTACCCGGGGAGGGCCGAAACACCCGACGTACCGGGCGATCGAGGAGCTGGGCCGGGCGGTGAGGACCTCGTTCGTCTGCGACTACCTGGCCGACGTCGCGATGCGGCAGGAGATCCACGAGGGGTTGCAGGTGGTGGAGAACTGGAACTCAGCGAACAAGGACCTCTTCTACGGCAAGGACGGCGACCTGGCCGGTGCGGACAAGGAGTCCCAGGAGATCAGTATGCTCGCGCTGCACCTGCTCCAGTCGGCGCTGGTGCACGTCAACACGCTGCTGATGCAGGAGATTCTGGCCGATCCGAAGTGGGCGGACAAGCTCACCGACGCGGACTGCCGGGCGCTTTCGCCGCTGTTCTGGACTCATGTGAATCCGTACGGCCGGTTCGAGCTGGACATGAACAGCCGTCTCGATCTGGACCTGTCCATCCGTGAGATGGTGCCCGGCCCGCGCACTCCGCAGGGGGAGGCAGCAAGCTCCACGGCTCCGGGTCTGGCCGAAGCCGTGGTGCTTGCTCAACCGGGCAGGGTGACGAGCCCCATCTCGTAGGCGGTGATCACGAGCTGGACCCGGTCCCGGGCGCCCAGTTTGGTGAGCAGGCGTGACACGTGCGACTTGGCGGTGGCCACCGTGATGAAGAGGTCCTCCGCGATCTCGGCGTTCGTCCGGCCGCGCCCGATGAGGGTCAGGACTTCCCGTTCCCGCTCGGTGATGCCCGCGACCGGCCGCGGGGAGCGCCGCGGGGGGTGCCCGACGAAGTCGGCGATCAGTCGGCGCGTGACCCCCGGCGCGATCAGTGCATCGCCGACGGCGACGACGCGGATCGCCGCGAGGATGTCGTTCAGCGCCATGTCCTTGACCACGAAGCCGCTCGCTCCGGCCCGTAGCGCACCGTAGACGTAGTCGTCCTCGTCGAACGTGGTCAGGACGAGGACGCGCGTCGCGGTCGGGCCGGCGGTGATCAGGCGGGTTGCCTCGATCCCGTCCATGCCGGGCATCCGGATGTCCATCACCACGACGTCGGGGCCAACGTCCCTGACCAGTTGGACCGCCTCGGTGCCGGTTGCGGCTTCGCCGACGACCTCCAGGTCGGGGTGATCGGCCATGACCAGGCGCAGGCCGGACCGCACCAGTGGCTGGTCGTCGGCGAGTACGACGCGTACGGGACCGGTGGTCATCGGGCCTCCACCGAGACTTTGACGGGGTCGGGCAGAGGCAGCCGGGCCGTCACCCGGAAACCGCCCTCGGGGCGCGGCCCGGCGCTGAGGTCGCCGTACAACAGGACGACCCGCTCCCGCATGCCCACGAGACCGAAGCCGTGGGCCAAACTGTTCTCGGTAGCACCGCGCCCATCGTCGACGACCTCCACGGACAGCTCCTCGTCCCCGTAGTCGATGAGCACCCGACAGCGTCCGGTGCCCGCGTGGCGGATCACGTTAGTCAGCGCCTCCTGAACGATACGGAAGGCGGACAGGTCGATGTCGGCCGGCAGGGGGCGCTCTTCCCCACTGCGGCGCACATCCACCTGTACCCCCGCGTCGGCCGTGGCCGCCGTAAGCCGGTCGATGTCCGCCAGACCCGGCGAGGGCGCGAGGGCTGTCTGGTTCCCCGAGGCCGCCGCGCCCGGGTCTGCCTGACGGAGTGCTACCACTGTGCGTCGAAGGCCCGACAGGGTCTCCCTGCTGGTGACCTCGATGGCCCGCAATGCCTCACCGGCCTCCGTGGGCCGGGTCCGGATGACCTGGCTCGCCGCCCCGGCCTGGATGGCGATGATGCCGATGCTGTGCGCGACCATGTCGTGCAATTCCCGTGCGATCCGCAGCCGTTCGGCGATCACGGCCTCGGCCACCTCCTGTGAACGCAGCGCCACCGTGTGCTCGCGGCGCTCGCGGCTCAATAGTCCACCCGTGCAGGCCGCGGCCATCGCCAGGAGGGCGATCACGACGTTGACGGTCAGGTTGTCCCCGTGCGAGAAGCCGCTGATGACCAGGAGCTGGACGGTGAGGGATCCGGCCACGGCGACGATCGAAGCTCGCCGCGTGCAGGTGGCGACGATGAGGCCCAGGACGAGGTCCACCGCCAGATACGACAGGAACTGGCCTTGATACGCAGCCGACAGGCTCGCCCGGGCGGCGCCCGGGGGGCCCACCACTACGGCGGTGGACCCGAAGAGCGCTATAGATAGAGCCAGATGCGGCGTGCGTCGCAGCACACCGGCAAGCAGACTCGCCGCAAGCAGTGCCCCGAAACCGTGGACCGTGCCCGAAGCCCGCGGCGCACCTCCCACGAGTAGACCCACCGCGAGGAGATATAGGGCACCTCCCACCCAGGCCATGGTCTTCGTTCTCGTCATCGCTGGTGTGGCCTCTCAAGAGGGAGACCGCAGTGTGCGACGCGCACGGGCAACGGGGTGGTCGGTATGGCGTCCATCCCGCGAGAGTATCCAGCTGCCGCCCCTGTGGGATCTGCCCGCGGACGTACGCCCACGGGCGAAGGCGGCCGCGCGATTGCCACCCACGGCCCCATGACCGGACGGGGCCCTCCCGGGAGGGTGGTCCCTGTGATCGAAATCAACGAACTCACCAAGCGCTACGGCGACAAGACCGCCGTCGACCAGCTGTCCTTCACCGTGCGACCGGGCCAGGTCACCGGATTCCTAGGTCCCAATGGAGCAGGCAAGACCACCACCCTGCGGATGATCCTCGGCCTGGACGCGCCCACCGGCGGCGCATCCACCGTCAGCGGCGTCCCCTTCCGCAGCCACCCGCGCGGACTGCGCCACGTCGGCGCACTTCTCGACGCCGGCCAGGTCCACGGCGGACGCACCGCCGCGGCCCACCTGTCCGCCCTGGCCCACAGCAACGGGATCTCCCCACGCCGGGTCGACGAGGTGCTGCACGAGGTGGGCCTGGCCGACGCCGCGCCCCGCCGCATCGGCGGCTTCTCGCTCGGCATGAAGCAGCGGCTCGGGATCGCCACCGCGCTGCTCGGTGACCCGCCGGTGCTGATGTTCGACGAACCGGTCAATGGCATGGACCCGGAGGGCGTGCTCTGGATGCGCCGCCTCTTCCGGCGCCTCGCGGCCGAGGGCCGCACGGTCTTCCTCTCCAGCCACCTCATGTCGGAGATGGAAAACACCGCCGACCAGCTCGTCGTCATCGGCCGGGGCCGACTCATCGCCGCCGAGTCAGTCCGGGACTTCGCGGCACGCAGCACCCGCCTCGGCGTCCTGGTGGGCACGCGGCAGGCCGCCGAGCTGACGGCGGTACTGACCACCGCAGGCGCCTCGGTCGAGCCGGAGGGCTCACCAGGCACCGAGAAGCTAACCGTGACCGGGCTGTCGGCGGACCGGATCGGAGCACTCGCCTTCGAGAACCGGATCCAGCTCAGCGAACTGACCACCCGGACCGCCTCACTGGAGGAGGCCTTCATGGAACTCACCACCGACAGCGTCGAATACCAGGCAGGACAGCCGCGATGACCGCAGCCACCTCCGTCCGCACGGCCACCTCGTCCGCACCCGTCGCCGAGCCGCCCGCCCGCTTCCGCGACCTGCTCACCTCCGAGTGGATCAAGATGCGGTCCCTGCGCTCGACCCCGTGGACGCTCGCGCTCACCGCCCTGTTCGTCATCGGATCCGCCGCCGTAGCGGCACTGGCGGAAATCAACAACCTCCGGACGATGAGCCCGGCCGCGAGGGCCAATCAGGGCTTCAATGTGTTCGTCGCGTTCCCCGCGGCCGGTTACATGACGCTGATGCTCGTCGCCGGCAGCGTCGGTGCCCTCAGCGTCGTGAGCGAGTACAGCAGCGGCCTGATCCGCACCACCACCGTGGCCGTCCCCGCCCGCGGAGCGGTGGTGCTGGCCAAGGCGGTCGTCACCGCTGCGCTCTGGACCGCAGTCGGCACGGTCATCTCCACGGGTTGCTTCCTGATCTCCCAAGCCATCCTGAACGGACAGCAGGCAGGGGTTCCGCTCACCCATCCCGGAGTGCTCCGGGCGCTGATGGCGTCCGCCCTGCTGGCCCCGGTCTGCGCACTGACCGGCCTCGGCTTCGGGACTCTGATCAGGCACAGCGCCACCACCATGGTCACCAGCGCCTTCACCCTGGTGCTGCTGCCGCCGATCTTCTCGCAGAGCGCCCGTTGGTCCGCCGCCATAAGCCACGCTATGCCGGTCACGGCATGGAAGCGCCTGGTCCAGAACTGGGCCCCGGATCCCCATTCGCTCGCCTACAGCGCCACTGTCCCCGGCTCGTGGGCCGTGTACGCGCTCTGGCCACTGATCGCGGTTGTACTCGCTGTGGTCGTCGTCCGGCACCGCGACGTGTGAACGTGCCTCCGAGACGCGCATATCGCGCCCCGGAAACACAGGGGCAAGGCCCTGCAACCTCGATGAACGTCTCTCATAACGACCCTTTCTCAGAGCAAGATCAAGAACAGTCGACGGAAGCGGTCCGGGTCGCGGATTCACTGAGCCTTTTCCAACCTGCCCTGCCGGTCTGGTAGTTGGCGTGACAGACGAGTGAAGCCCCTGGTAGACGGGTTCACGACCAAGATCACCCGCGCTGCCAGAGGCTTCACGTGTTTGTCTATCCGTCCGGGCTGGACCTGTCCAGCCCGCATCTTCGCTTCCTCACCGCCCGTCTGCGCGAGCGTCGCCGTGCGATCGGCAGCCGGTGGCCCTGATTGAGCGCCGGCCGACAGGCGCTGCTCGCCCTCGCCCACTTGCGCATGGGACACACCTACGCCCAGCTGGCAGCCGGGTTCGGCATCGGCACGACGACGGCGTATCGGTACATCACCGAAGTCGTCGACCTCCTGGCCGCCCTGGCACCCACGCTCGAACAAGCCGTCCGCCAAGCGTCAGCGAAGGCGTTCGTCTTGCTCGACGGCACTGTCCTGCCCATCGACCGGATCGCTGCCGACCGACCGTTCTACTCGGGCAAACACAAGAAGCACGGCATGAACGTCCAAGTCCTCGCCGACCCGGCCGGACGTCTTCTCTGGGCCTCCCCCGCCCTGCCCGGAGCCGTCCATGACATCCGCGCCGCACGCGAACACGGCATCCTCGACGCCCTGACCTCAGCAAAGATCCACTGCTGGGCCGACAAGGGCTACCAGGGCGCCGGACCTGCTGTCCGCGTGCCGTACCGAGGCCGATGGGAGACCCTCTCCGAGGGCCAGCAGGCCGTGAACCGCTCACAGGCCAAGATCAGGGGGGAACTTCATTCGGGAACTGCCCGCGAGTCCCGACGGCCCTGCGTTATGAGGGCGTTGAGGGACTCAGCTCGTTCGTCGAACAGATGACGGTGCGATGGTCCGCTCGGAGACCTCACCCCGGAGCCGCTGAGAGATCACGGTTCGACCCGGGTCGGATACTCCGCGAGTAACCGGCCCCGGCCGGGGTCGGCATCAGCTGATGAGGCGATGCCGACCCGCGCCCAGCTGTCCGAAGGCTCTGTCTGGCCGGCTTGTCAGTCCTTGCGCTTCAAGACGTCCTTGACGGCGTCCTTGGCCTTCTCGCCCGCCTCGCGCACATCACCCTTGGCCTGGTCGCCGCGCCCCTCGGCCTCCAGGCTCTCGTTGCCGACCGCGCTGCCGACTGCCTCCTTGGCCTTGCCCTTGGCCTGCTCGGTCTTGGCTTTGGCCTTGTCGCTGCCGCTCATAAGGACTCCTCGGTTTTCGGCCTCGCCAACCGCCGTGTCAGCCACGGAAAAGCAGGAGAAACGGCGTCGGTGAAGCAGCTTTGGTGCCAAGTGCCGGAAGGCTTCCGGCGGAGGTTGAGACGCTGCACGTTTTCCGGAAACCTCCCGGCAGGAGACTCCTGTCCCTGAATTTACCAGGCATTCCCGATCGCACCGAAGATATGCGGTACAGCGGTGCGGGCGGTGGCCCACCCGCTCGGGGTGGGCCACCGCCCGCACTGCCTACCTGCCGTTCTACCAGCGGTACCAGCGGTTCCTGCCGCCGCTTGAGTGCGTGCCCCGCATGACGAAGCCGAGCGCCCACACGATGATGACGACCACAGCGATCCACCACAGTAGATGCAGCGCGAAACCCCCGCCGAACAAGAGGAGCGCGAGCAGAAGAACTATGAGCAACGGTCCCATGATTATCTACCTCCGACAGGCCGTATTCCCCGACCTGAACCTGTCATGCATCACGTAAAAGCGGGTGTGGCGCATCGTCAGGGTGCGGAAGGCCTGTGGAGAAACCCCGTTCGCCCGGTGCGACGGCGAACGGCGGGGGGCCGCAGCCAATTCGAGCGGCTGCGTCAATGGGCAACCACTACGGTCGTGTTCGGCGCGGGCACCGGGCCGGGGTCCGGTATCGGCGACGGCACGGGAGCGGGGCTGGGAGCGGGAGTCGGCGGCGGCACCGGGGTGGGACTGGGAAGCGGGGTAGGACTGGGGATCGGCTCTGGAACGGGAAGGGGTGTGGGAGCCGGTCGTGGGGCCGGGCCGGGTGTGGGTTCCATGCCCGCCCAACGCATCCCGGGTGCCAGCCGTTCCGTGGGCCCCACGAGTTCGGATCTTCTCCGGCGATGGCACCGCGCGCCAGTATGGGGGAAGACGACGGGCCGGAAGTAGATCACGCCCGACGTGCGTGGTCTGCCCACCGCAGGCAGGCTGGGGTCATGGACGCACGAGTGGTGGTCGATCCTCAGGGCCGGGACGGCGGTCGCCGGGTCCGTGTGGATGCCGAAACTCTCGGCATCGCGTACCGCCCAGAAGACGTGCTGGAATTCCTGCGGCGATCCGGTCTCGAAGACGTTGACCAGATCGACCTTGCGAACACGCCTCTGATCGATTGGCATGGCGGCGGCCCTGCGGCGTGGGACTGAGTGGGGCTCGCGCATCGGGGTGTCCAGGCGAAGGAGACGGCCGATGCCGACGCGAGTGCGGACTGATCCTCCGCCGAAAACTTCGCCACCCGCAGGCGACCCCTGCGCACACTGGCTGCGATCCCGCCTCGCCCTTCCTCTGCAGGGGTCCACTAGGGCGTGTTTCGAAAGTGGCTGCTGCTGTGTCAGCATCTGCGAGCGTCCGATGCACAGCAGTACGGAAGGTGGTGTCGGGGTGGTCTCACGTGCTGTGGTCAGTTCGGGGATGATCAGGGACTTGCAGGAGAGGGCGGCACAGGCCCTTCCCGCTGAGTACATCGAGCACGCGGACGGCTGGTGGCTGCGGCACGCCCCCAGTAGCTCCTGGTGGATCGGAACGGTGCTGCCGCACGGTGATGCCCGACCAGACGAGTTGCTGCGCCGGGTGGTCAGGGCCGAGGAGTTCTATGCGGCACGCGGTGAAGTCGCGCGGTTCCAGGTCACTCCGGGTGTGTGCCCGCCAGGGCTCGACGCGGTACTGACAGAGCGCGGCTACCGTGCGGAGAGCCCGGTGTCGTTGCAGGTGGCCCAATCCCCGCAGATCGACGGTCCGTCGTCGACGCAGCCATGCCAGGTCAGCGTGGACGATCACCCGACGGGCGCCTGGTTCGACGTCTGGCACGCCGTGAACGGAGGCGATCTGCAGGCCGCGTGGGACGTGCTCGCACGCCTGGAGCGGCCATGCGGCTACGCCAGTGTGACGTTCGGGAATGAGGTCGTCGCGGTTGGCCGCGCGGTCGTCGACGACGGCTGGGCCGGGCTGTTCGGCATGGCGACGTTGCCCCAGGCACGCGGCAGGGGCGCAGGTCGTCACGTGCTCGCAGCGCTGGCCCGCTGGGCGGAGGCCCGCCAGGCCGACCACATGTATCTCCAGGTGGAGCGCGACAACGTTCCCGCTCTTCGGCTGTACGAGACAGCGGGCTTCACCGAAGCCTGCGCCTACCACTACCGCACGGCACCCTGAGCTCCAGCCGACTGCTCACAGCCACTCTTCGATTGCGGCGACCAGCACGATGGACTCGTAGCGAACCGCAAGCTTGTCGTACCTCGTGGCCACTGCGCGGTTGCGCTTGAGGCGATTGATCCCGCACTCGACCGCGTGGCGCTGCTTGTAGTCGTGCTTGTCGAACTTGGGCGGGCGGCCACCTCGGGAGCCGAGCTTCTCGCGGTTCCGGATCTGGTCCGCCTTCTCCGGAATGGTGCACTTCACGCCGCGTCGGCGCAGGTAGGCGCGGTTCGCGCGAGAACCGTACGCCCTGTCTGCGCGAACCCTGTCCGGCTTCGTGCGAGGCCGGCCGGGCCCGGTCCGCAGTACCCGGATAGCGTCGAGGACCGGCTGGAACTGGGGACTGTCGTGCCGCTGACCGGCCGTGACGAGCAGGGACAGCGGCTTCTGTCCCTGCTCGACCGCCAGATGCAGCTTCGTGGTCAGCCCGCCACGCGAGCGGCCGAGGCCGTGGTCGTCGGGCTCGGTTCGACGCCTCCGGGAGGCTCCTTCTGGAGATCCCCCCCTTTTACGGGCCCCGGCGGCGTGCTGGTGGGCACGGGCGATGGTCGAATCGACGCTCACGTCCCACGTGATCAGGCCTTTCGCATCGGCCTCGGCCTGCAGCTGCTCGAAGATCCGTTTCCAGCTGCCGTCGCGCTGCCAGCGCCGGAACAGGTCGTAGGCCCGGTCCCACGGCCCGTAACGCTCGGGCAGGTCACGCCAGGGTGCCCCGGTCCGGGTCCGCCACCGTATGCCGTCTATCAGCTGCCGGCGCGTCCAGGTCCACGGGCGGCCTGGCTTCTTGCCTACCGGCAGCAACGGCTCCAGCCGCTCCCACTGGCCGTTCGTCAGATCGCCACGTCCCACGGGCTTTGATCATCTACGATCTTGATCCACTTTCACAACAGACCCTAGGCGACCAGCGTGGTCTCGCCGACCCCTTCGCCTGGCCTGCCTTTGCCACCGTCCGGGTGCTGCCGCTCCAGGCCGAGCAACCGCAGCAGGCGGCCGTCACTACTCGGTACGCGTTCCCCAGACGCAGCACCCTGACCGGGTAGCGCCCCTGCCTGGCAAGTGCGTAGCCGGTCGACCGCCCGATCATGAGGGCCCGGTTGGCAGTGTCCAGGTCGATGGCCGCCGGCAGACCGAGAAGCTCTTCGCCCGTCAACCCTCGCACCTCACCGCGCGAGTTGAGTGCTTTCACGATGACCCTCCTGGTGCTCGCAGTGCCCTGTGCACGGAGAAGGTGTATCACAGAGTTGCAGATGCACTTTTACCGATACTAGAGTGCAACAATGACACCAGAGCAGTGGCCGACAACCTTCACCGCCCGCGTGGTCCAGGCGATGCGCGAGGCCCGGCAGGCCGCCGGCCTCACCATGAGCGACCTCGCCCAGGGCTGCACCGACCGCGGGTACCCCGAGATCAAAGAGCAGACCATCAAGAACCTGGAGGTCGGGCGCCGGGCCAACATCACGATCGCCGACCTCGTCGTCTTGGCCGACGTCCTCGGCGTCCCGCCCGTCGCCCTCCTCTTCCCTCTCGGTACCGAAGCGTCCGTCGAGGTCCTGCCGGGGCGAGAGGTCTCCACCTGGGACGCCCTCGCCTGGTTCACCGGCGAAACCCCCACCAACCAGCCAGCCCCCCAGGGCACCGCCCGCGACCTGCTCGACCTCTTCCGCAACCATGGCGACCTCGTGGCCGCTGCCACCGCCTCCAGCACTCTGGCCAAGGAGCGTCGGCGCGAGGCCAGTACCACCCTGGACCGAGCCCGCAGAGCCGCCCTCCTAGAACGCGCAGCCGGATACGAGGAACACGCCTTCGAAGACAGCGCGGATCTGCGCGCCTTCCGTAACCGGATGCGGGAGCGAAACCTCGTACCCCCCACACTCCCTGACGACCTCGCCTTCGTCGACCAGCCCGACGCGGAAGTCTGATCCGCCGACGAAGCAACGGCGGCGAACAAGCAGTTCACCGAGTAAGGACACAGATGTGAAAGGCTCGACATTCCGGCGGTGCGCCTGCCGTGACCCCGAGACCGGCAAGCAGTACGGCTTGTCATGCCCGAAGCTCTCGCAGCGCCGTCACGGCACCTGGACCGTGCGACAGGAGCTTCCCGCCCGGGAGGACGGCAGCAGGCGGACCTTCCGCCGAAGCGGTTACGAATCCGCGAAGGCGGCTCAGGACGACCTCGACAAGATACGAGCCCTTCTCGCCATCCCCGAGGCCGACGACGACGAGGGACGGCTCAGGATCGCGGAGCTGCTGGAGGTCACGTCCAAGGAGAAGTCGCCACTACCGCGCCTGGAGGACACGCGCCGGAAACTGCACGCCGGCCAGTCACTCACCACGCACCTGACCGTCGGCGAGTGGCTGGACATCTGGCTCGCCACGAAGAAGACCCGCACCACGACGACGAACGGATACCGTTCCCACATCGAGGTGCACCTCAAGCCGCGCCTGGGACGCATCCGTCTGGACAAGCTGACGAGCGGCCACGTCCAGGCGATGTTCGACATGATCGTCGACGACAACGAGGTCGTCCTCGCGGAGAACATGGCACGGCGGGAGCAAGCTGCACGCTCCAAGCCGGGGAGGCCCGGCGCTCCCAACACCGCCGAACGCCGCCGGCTGGCCGCCGAACGAGCCAGGCTCGCCGAGATGAGACCCTTCCGCCGCGTCACCGGCGCCGCCACCCGCCAGCGCATCCGATCGACCCTGCGCGCAGCGCTGAACCTCGCGGTCACCCGACGCCTCATCAGCTACAACCCCGCGGCAGGGGGAATCGAACTGGCCTCAGGGAAACGGCCTAAGGCAGTGCTGTGGACGCCCGAGCGCGTCCGGCGCTGGGAAGCCACCGGCGAGAGGCCGTCGCCGGTCATGGTGTGGACGCCGGAGCTTTTGGGCCGCTTCCTGGACAAGGCCGAGGGCGACAGGCTATACGCGCTGTTCCACCTCGTGGCCTTTCGCGGTCTCCGGCGCGGCGAGGCCGTCGGCCAGGACTGGGCCGACATCGACCTGGAACACGGCGAGCTGACCGTGACCAAGACGATCGTCCAGGACGGCTGGACGCCCTACGAATCCCTACCGAAGACGGACGGCAGCGCGGCGACCATCCACCTGGACAGTCTCACCGTGGCAGCTCTCCGCGCTCACCGCCTCCGGCAGGCCCAGGAACGCCAGGCATGGGGCGAGGGCTGGCAGGAGACCGGCAATGCCTTCACGACCGAAGACGGGGGCTGGCTCCACCCAGAGAAGGTGTCCGACGCCTTCCGGCGCATCGCCATGACCGCCGGTCTTCCACCGATCAGCTTCCGGGATCTCCGGCATCTGGCTGCCACCCTGATGCACGCCAGCGGCGCGGACACGCACACGATCAAGGAGACGCTTCGGCACGCCTCGATCCAGCTGACTTCCGACACATACACAAGCCTGCTGCCCGAGCTGGACCGCGAGGTGGCCGAGAAGGCCGCCCTGCTCGTCCCACGCGCCGCCGGTAAGACGATCTCGCGAACCTCCGGGCTCACCTCGGGCTCACCAGCCTTCATGAAGGAAGGCCTCTTCCCCCTGGCCAAGCCCGCCACCGCAAAGGGTGCGCAGGTCAACCGGCATATGCCGGTGAGTGGCCATGGTGGGGCGGGTGGGACTCGAACCCACGACCGGCGGATTATGAGTCCGCTGCTCTAACCGGCTGAGCTACCGCCCCGTACGGCGTGGCGTGCGCGCCGTCTGCCGCAGCATAGCTGCTCATACGATCTGTCGCCCTCGTGGGTCACAGAAGCGCCATCAGGTGGACTCGCCGGGCGGGCGGATGGTTCCCGCAGGAATGAAAAAGGACCCCTACGGGGCCCTGATCCGGCGCTCCCCCGACTGGACTCGAACCAGTAACCTGCCGGTTAACAGCCGGCTGCTCTGCCAATTGAGCTACAGGGGACCGAGCTCCCCCGACTGGACTCGAACCAGTAACCTGCCGGTTAACAGCCGGCTGCTCTGCCAATTGAGCTACAGGGGATCGCTCTGCGTGCACCGAATGCACCCGCCGGGGTGGTCCCGGAAGGCGCGCTCTCCGTGCGACACATACATTAGCGCAAGTGGGGGGGTGCTCCGCCAACCGCTTGCCCCGGGGTTGTCAGCCGGGTGCGGAGGGTAGGCGCGGAGCGACGCGCGGTGCGACGGGATCCGGTGAGAAAGGGTGGAGCCATGCGCTACAAGCTGACGTTCATCGTGGGAGCCGCGTTCGGCTTCGTGGTCGGCGCACGGGCGGGTCGGGAGCGCTACGACCAGCTGCTCGCCGCCGCACAGCGCTTCGCGAAGAACCCCGCGGTGCGCAACGCCGCGGAGAGCGCCGCGCAGCAGAGCAGGACCGCGGCGGTGAAGGCCGCCGACACCGTGTCGGCGAAGGTCGGACCGCGCCTGCCGGACGCGCTGGCCGAGAAGGTGCGGTCGATGCGCAACGGCAACGGGCCTGACGACGAGTGGGGTACGTCCAACACCTGAGCGCGGGCGGCTCGAACACCTGCCGCAGCTGACGCCGAACCGTGAGGCGCGGCGGGTGCCGGGTACGGCATCATCGGCCGTATGGGCAAAGTGGCCGGTATAGACAGCTCCACCGCGGGTACCACCGTCGTCGTATGCGATTCCGACACCGGTGAGGTCCTGCGGCAGGGGTACGCACCCCACGAGGTGCCGGACGGCGAGAAGCCGACCGAGATCGACCCGCAGGAATGGCTGCTGTCGCTGGGCGAGGCGGCGAAGGGCGGGGTGCTCGAAGGTGTGCAGGCGATCGGGATCTCCGGGCAGCAGCACGGGCTGCTCGCGCTGGACGCGGGCGGTGTGACCGTACGCCCGGCGCTGCTGCGCGGGGACAAGCGGGCGCAGGTGCAGGCCGCGGACCTGACGCAGGAGCTGGGCGGGCCGGCCGGCTGGGCGGAGGCGGTGGGCGCCCAGCCGCAGGCGGCGTATCCGGTGGCGAAGCTGCGCTGGCTGGCGCAGCACGAGCCGGCCGCGGCCAAGCGCATCGCGGAGGTGCTGCTCCCGCACGACTGGCTGGTGTGGCAGCTGCTCGGCCAGCCGACCCGCCGCACCACCGACCGCGGCGACGCGTCCGGCACCGGCTACTGGTCGGCGGCCACCGGCGACTACCGCGAGGACCTGATCGAGCTGGCCCTGGGCCACCAGGTGGCGCTGCCCGACGTGCTGGCCCCCGCCGAGCCCGCGGGCCAGACGCCCGAGGGCCTGCTCATCTCGGCCGGCACCGGCGACAACATGGCCGCCGCCCTGGGCCTCGGGCTCGGCCCGGGCGACGCGGTGGTCTCGCTCGGCGCGGCCGGCACCGTCTTCGCGGTGCACCACGAGGCGCTGAAGGACCCGACGGCCACGGTCACCGCCTTCGCCGACGCGACCGGCCGCCACCTGCCGGTGGTGCAGGTGCGCAACGCCGTACGCACCCTGCGCGCCACCGCCGAGCTGCTGGGCACCGACCTGGCGGGGCTCTCCGAGCTGGCGCTGCAGTCGACGCCGGGGGCGTACGGGCTGGTGCTGCTGCCGTATCTGGAGGGCGAGCGGACCCCGGACCTGCCGCACACCGCGGGCACCCTGTCCGGGCTGCGGCGGGACTCGATGAAGCGGGAGCACCTGGCGCGGGCGGCCTTCGAGGGCATGCTGTGCGGCCTCGCCGACGCGCTGGACGTGCTGCGCATCAAGGGCGTCGAGGTGCACCGGGTCTTCCTGCTCGGCGCCGCGGCCGAACTGCCCGCGGTGCAGGCGCTGGCCCCCGCGCTGTTCGGCACCCTGGTCGTGGTGCCGCCGCCGGCGGAGTACGCGGCGATCGGTGCGGCCCGGCAGGCCGCCTGGTCGCTGGGCGCGGTGCTCGGCTCCCAGTCGCAGAGCGAGCCCCCGCACTGGTCGCGGCCGGGAGCCCTGCTGCTCGACCCGGCTGACGGCGCGCCGGCCGAGGGCGCGGAGCACGGCGGCGGGCCGGGCGGCCCCGACGGCACGGGCAACGGCGGGGGCGGTACGGCGGTCGGCTCGGCGGTGCGCCAGCAGTACACCGCGGTACGCGAGCAGACCCACCCGGGAGCTTTTGCCTCGCTTTAATCACGTGCGGCACGGCGATGCCTGAGGATAGTGTTGCCCGCCGACGGGGGGCCGCGCCGGCCCGGCGCCCGGGCGGTGCCGCTGGACATGCCGCTGGACATGGCGCCGGACGTACAGGCCGACGTACCGGGCCGGACGGATCAACCCCGGGCGGTGCGCCTGCGTCCTAGCGGTTAAAAAGGGTTCTGTCCTTAGCGTCCCCTACCGCCGTACGACCGCTCCGCCGTGCCCGAGCCGACCGACCCCGAGGTAGTCAGTGTGCTGATCCGTCTCCTGCGCTCCCACCTGGGACCGTACAAGCGCCCCATCAGCGCGCTGGTCGCGCTGCAGCTCGTCCAGACCATCGCGGCCCTCTTCCTGCCCACCCTCAACGCCGACATCATCGACAACGGCGTGGTCAAGGGTGACTCCGGCTACATCCTGGGCATGGGCGCCACCATGATCGGCGTCACCGTCGTGCAGGTGGTGTGCGCGATCGGCGCCGTCTATTACGGCGCCCGCACCGCCATGGCCGTCGGCCGGGACATACGCCGGTCGGTCTTCGACCGGGTGCAGAGCTTCTCGGCGCGCGAGGTCGGTCAGTTCGGCGCGCCCTCGCTGATCACCCGGACCACCAACGACGTCCAGCAGGTCCAGATGCTGGTGCTGATGACGTTCACCATGATGGTCTCGGCGCCGATCATGTGCTTCGGCGGCATCGTCATGGCGCTCGGCCAGGACGTGCCGCTGTCGTCGCTGCTGCTGGCCGTGGTGCCGGTGCTCGCCGTCGCCGTCAGCCTGATCATCCGCCGGCTGCGCCCGCTGTTCCGCACCATGCAGAAGCGCGTCGACACCGTCAACCGGGTGCTGCGCGAGCAGATCACCGGTATCCGGGTGATCAGGGCCTTCGTCAAGGACGACTACGAGAAGCAGCGCTTCGGCAAGGCCAACGACGAGGTCACCGAGGTCTCGCTGGCCACCGGCCGGCTGCTGGCGCTGATGTTCCCCACCGTGATGGCGATCGTGAACATCTCCAGCGTGGCCGTGCTGTGGTTCGGCGCCCACCGGATCGACAGCGGCGGCATGCAGATCGGCGCGCTGACCGCCTTCCTGAGCTATCTGATGCAGATCCTGATGTCGGTGATGATGGCCACCTTCATGTTCATGATGGTGCCGCGCGCCGAGGTGTGCGCCGAGCGCATCGAGGAGGTGCTGAACACCGCCTCCAGCGTCGTTCCGCCCAGGGCGCCGATCACCACCCTGCGCCGGCACGGCGAGCTGGAGCTGTTCAACGTCGACTTCGCCTACCCCGGCGCCGAGGCCGCGGTGCTGCGGGGCGTGGACCTGATGGCCAGGCCGGGTGAGACCACCGCGGTGATCGGCTCCACCGGCAGCGGCAAGTCCACCCTGCTCGGGCTGATCCCGCGGCTGTACGACGCCACCGGCGGCCGGGTGCTGGTCGACGGCGAGGACGTGGCGGAGCTCGACCCGGCGCTGCTGGCCAGAACGGTCGGGCTGGTGCCGCAGAAGCCGTATCTCTTCTCCGGCACGGTGGCCTCCAACCTGCGCTACGGCAAACCGGACGCGACCGACGACGAGCTGTGGCACGCGCTGGAGGTGGCGCAGGCCAGGGATTTCGTGGAGCGGCTCGAGGGTGGCCTGGACGCCCCGATCGCGCAGGGCGGCAGCAATGTCTCCGGCGGGCAGCGGCAGCGGCTCGCCATCGCGCGGGCGCTGGTGCGGCGCCCGGAGATCTACCTCTTCGACGACTCCTTCTCCGCGCTGGACTACGCCACGGACGCGGCGCTGCGGCGCGCGCTGGCGGCGGAGACCGCGCAGGCGACGGTGGTGATCGTGGCCCAGCGGGTGTCCACCATCCGCGAGGCCGACCGGATCGTCGTCCTGGACGAGGGCCGGGTCGTCGGCACCGGCACGCACGCCGAGCTGATGGCCGGCAACGAGACCTACCGGGAGATCGTGTTGTCCCAGCTGACCGAGCAGGAGGCCGCGGCATGAGCGACCCCGAAGGCAAGGCCGGCGCTCCCGGCGGTCCCGGCGACCCTCTGAGCAAGGGCGGCCCGGCGGGCAACGGCGCCGCGCCGGGCGGCGGCCCCGGGCCCGGCGGCGGCAAGCCGCTGGCGGTCCCGCGCCGCGGCCCGGCCCCGATGGGCGGCCCCGGCCGCTTCATGAGCGGCGGCCCGATCGAGCGCTCGATGGACTTCAAGAACTCCTTCAAGCGGCTGATCGGCCTGATGCGCCCCGACCGCCTCCTGCTCTACGTCGTCCTCGCCGTCGGCACGGTCAGCGTCGCGCTCGCCGTCACCGGCCCGCGCATCCTCGGCCACGCCACCGACCTGATCTTCGCCGGGGTGATCGGCCGCCAGCTGTCGGGGACCACGAAGGACCAGGCGCTCGACTCGCTGCGGGCGCACGGCAAGGGCGGGGTGGCCGACATGCTGTCGGGCATCGACTTCACCCCCGGCAAGGGCATGGACTTCCACGCGATCGGCGGCGTCCTGCTGCTGGCGCTCGGGGTGTACGTGGTGGCGTCGCTCTTCAGCGTCGTCCAGATGCGGGTCGCGATCATCGTCATCAACCGGACGGTCTACCGGCTGCGCAGGGATGTCGAGGCGAAGCTGTCCCGACTGCCGCTGCGGTACTTCGACCAGCAGCCGCGCGGCGAGGTGCTCAGCCGCGCCACCAACGACATCGACAACATCGGCCAGACCATGCAGCAGACCATGGGCCAGCTGATCAACTCGCTGCTGACCATCGTCGGCGTGCTGGCGATGATGTTCTGGATCTCCTGGCTGCTGGCCCTGGTGGCCCTGATCACCGTGCCGGTGACGCTGCTGGTGGCCACCCGGGTCGGCAAGCGGGCGCAGCCGCAGTTCGTGCAGCAGTGGAAGACCACCGGCAAGCTGAACGCGCACATCGAGGAGATGTACACCGGCCACTCCCTGGTCAAGGTCTTCGGCCGCGCCGAGGAGTCCGCGGAGGCCTTCCGGCTGGAGAACGAGGCGCTCTACGACACCGGCTTCAAGGCGCAGTTCATCTCCGGCACCATCCAGCCGATGATGATGTTCATCGGCAACCTGAACTACGTCCTGGTCGCCGTCGTCGGCGGTCTGCGGGTCGCGTCGGGCGCGCTGTCCATCGGCGACGTGCAGGCCTTCGTGCAGTATTCGCGGCAGTTCAGCCAGCCGCTGACCCAGGTCGCGAGCATGGCGAATCTGATCCAGTCCGGGGTCGCCTCGGCGGAGCGGGTCTTCGAGCTCCTCGACGCCGAGGAGCAGTCGCAGGACCCGAAGGCCCCGGCCCGCCCCGCCGAGCTGACCGGGCGGGTGGCGCTGGAGGACGTCTCCTTCCGCTACGACCCGGACACCCCGCTGATCGACGGCCTGTCCCTGGCCGTGCAGCCCGGCCAGACGGTGGCCATCGTCGGCCCGACCGGCGCGGGCAAGACCACGCTGGTCAACCTGCTGATGCGCTTCTACGAGGTCTCCGGCGGCCGGATCACGCTGGACGGCACCGACGTCGCGGCGATGTCCCGGGAGGAGCTGCGCTCCTCGATCGGCATGGTGCTCCAGGACACCTGGCTCTTCGGCGGCACGATCGCCGAGAACATCGGCTACGGCACCGAGGACGCCACCCGCGAGGACATCGAGGCGGCCGCCAGGGCCGCGCACGCCGACCGCTTCATCCGCACCCTCCCCGACGGCTACGACACCGTCATCGACGACGAGGGCACCGGCGTGAGCGCGGGCGAGAAGCAGCTGATCACCATCGCCAGGGCCTTCCTGTCCGACCCGGTGATCCTGGTCCTCGACGAGGCGACCAGCTCGGTGGACACCCGCACCGAGGTCCTCATCCAGCGTGCCATGGCCCAACTCAGCCACGGCAGGACGAGCTTCGTGATCGCCCACCGGCTGTCCACGATCCGTGACGCCGACGTCATCCTGGTCATGGAGTCCGGCTCGATAGTCGAACAGGGCACCCACGACGAACTCCTCGCCTCGGGCGGCGCGTACGCCCGCCTCTACGCGGCCCAGTTCGCCCAGGCGGTGGCCGAGGTCGACTGACCCCCCTCACCGCGCCCCCCTGCGCCACACGGCCCCGGGCGGCCCCGGGCGGCCCCGGGCGGCCCACCGGATTATCGGGTGGACCTCTTCCGGAGGACTTCGTGGGGAGGGGGGCGCAGTATGGGGTGGGGTCGAGTGGATGGTGGGAGCAGCCATGGGCAGAAGGCGAGCACTGCGGGTAGGCGGCATAGGGGCCGCTGCGGTCGTAGGTGTGCTGGTCGCGGGCTGCTCGGGGGGCGGTGGCGGGGGCGGCGGTGCCTCCCCCAGCGCGACCAGCAGCAGCAGTAGCAGTAGTGGGGGCGGCGGGCCGAGGTCGTTCCTGACCGGGGAGGCGGGGGCCGCCGGGCATGTGCTGGCCGTCAAGATCGACAACGTGCCCGCGGCCCGGCCGCAGACCGGGCTCAATGATGCCGCGATCGTCTACGCCATAGAGGTCGAGGGCGGCCTGTCGCGGCTGATGGCGGTCTTCGACAGCAACCACCTGCCGCCGGTCGTCGGCCCGGTCCGCAGCGCGCGGCAGACGGACGTGCAGCTGCTCCAGGAGTACAACAAGCCGGCGCTCGCCTTCTCCGGCGCCCAGAGCCAGCTGCTGCCTGAGCTCAAGAAGAACGACGACCTCACCGCCGTGACCGGCACGAAGGACTTCTTCCGCAACCACGACCGCCCCGCCCCGCACAACGAATTCCTCCACCCGGCCAAGCCCGCGGACAAGGGCGGCACCGCCAAGGACATCGGCCTGCGGTTCGCCGACGCCACCCCGGCCGGCGGCGGCCCAGGCACCAGCGCCTCGGCGAAGATGCCCGCCGCCCGCTTCTCCTTCAGCTGGAACGGCTCCCAGTACCGCGTCGCCATGGACGGCAAGACCTCGCCCTGGACGGCGGACAACGTCATCGTCCAGCACGTGACCGTCAGGGAGTCCGACTTCCACAGCCGCACCGGCTTCGTCCCCTTCTCCCAGACCGTCGGCCACGGCTCCGCGCAGATCCTGCGCAACGGCCGCTCGTACGCCGCCACCTGGGACCGCCCGGCGGCCGGCGACGGGACGACGTACACCTTCGACGGCCGTACGCTGCCGCTCCATCCGGGCCGCACCTGGATCGTGCTGGAGCCCTGACCGCCGTCCTATGACGGTGCCGCGCACACCGCCCACACCAGCTTGCCGACTCCGCCGCGGCTGCTGACGCCCCACTGGTGGGCGGTCACCGCGTCCACCAGCAGCAGGCCGCGGCCGCCCTCGTCGGTGTCGGACACCCGCCGCAGCACCGGCCGGTCGTCGCCCGCGTCGTGCACCTCGATCCGCAACCGCCCGTCCGACAGCCGGAAGAAGCGCGTCTCGATCTCCCGGCCGCGCGGACTGCCCGCGTGGGTCACGGCGTTGGTGACCAGCTCCGACAGTACGAGGACCGCCGAGTCCTCCAGCTCGGTCAGCTTCCACGCCGCCAGCGTGTCGAGCAGTTCACGCCTGGCACGCGGCACCGACCGCGCGGAGTTGGGCCAACGGCGCACGACTTCACCGTCGTTCGCCGTGCCGATCTCGGTTGCCATCAATGGACCTTTCGCCGTTCTTGTCCCACGCCTCCTTGGCTACTCCTAGGCTGTCGGCCAGCCACACAAAGTGATAGAGCGTCAGCTTGGACGGCCCCGACCGTCCATCGCCCCCCGGGAGGTCACGCCATGAGCGTCGACACCGAGACCACCGCCGACCCCACCGCATCGCCCCTGCGCTACTTCGGTTCCGAGGTCAGACTCGAACGCGAGCGGCTCGGCATGTCCCGGGCCGAGTTGGGCAAGATCGCCTGCTGCAGCTACTCGCTGGTCGCGAAGATCGAGACCGGTGAGCGCGTTCCTACGCTGGACTTCGCACGCGCCTGTGACGCCACGTTCCCGCACGCGAACGGCCGCTTCGAACGGTTCTGGCCACTTGCGTTGCGGTACGCCTTCCCGCCGTGGTTCCGCCCGTACGCGGAGCTGGAGTGGACCGCGACGGTGGTGCGGATGTTCCACCCGCAGCTCTTCCCCGGGCTCACCCAGACCCCCGACTACGCGAGGGCCGTGCTGCGCACCGGGCGCCCGACGAACCTGGACGACCTCGTCACCGCGCGGGTGGAGCGGCAACGCATCCTGACCAGGGAGGAGGACCCTGCGCGTCTGTGGCTCGTCCTCAACGAGGCGGTGCTGACGAACACCGTCGGCGACACGGCGATCATGCGCCAGCAGCTGATCCGCCTGCGGGAGCTCGCGGAGACGCCGCAACATCGAGTGCAGATCATCAGGCGCAGAGGATGGCAGTACGGAACGGAATCCGGGTGGAGCCTGCTTTCGTTCGCGGGAGGCGCCGATGTGTCGCACGTTGATGGATTCCCCCGGGGGTACATCCTCGCGGATCCGAGCGACGTCGCCACGGCGCAGGACGCCTATGATCTGCTCAAAGCCGTGGCGGAACCGCCGGACGAGACGGCCAAGTTGATCGACTCCCTCCTGGAGGACCGTTACTCATGACGCACCCTTCGAGCCCTGCCGGCGACTGGCGCAAATCCTCCTACAGCGGGAGCAACGGCGGCGACTGCGTCGAATGGGCCCCGAGTCACCTCGCTGCGACCGGCGAGGTCCCCGTCCGGGACAGCAAGGACCCGCACGGCCCCGCCCTGTCCTTCGCCCCGGCTGCCTGGTCCGCCTTCATCGCCTCCGTGAAGTCCGCCGACTTCTCCTCCTGAGGTGAAATAGACAGCCAACTGCACAGTTCGCTGTCGAAGCGCTATGCTGGGGGTATGAACGCACCCCAGCCGCAGCCGCCGGCCGACACCGCCGCCCTCGCGGGCGAGCTGCGGGTCGTGCTGTCGCAGTTGCTGCGCAGGCTGCGGGAACAGGCGGACGGCAGCGACCTCACCCGGTCGCAGTCGTCCGTCCTGCTGCGGCTGGAACGGGACGGGGCCGCCACCGCGACGGCGCTCGCCCGCGCCGAGGGCGTCCGGCCGCAGTCCATGGCGAAGATCGTCGGCGCGCTGGAGGCCGCCGGGCTGATCAGCGGCTCGCCCGATCCGAAGGACGGCCGCAAGACCGTGCTGAGCCTCACCGACGCGGCCCGGGAGGAGTTCCGCACCGGGCGGCTCGCGAAGAACGACTGGCTGACGCACGCGATCGAGGGCGCGCTGTCCCCCGAGGAGATCGCGGGCCTCGCCTCGACCACCGACATCCTGCGGCGGCTGGCCCAGTCGCCCTGACCTCAGCCTCGCCCTGCCCGACCGCGAGGCCGTACCCAGCTTCGGCATGCCCCTGAGCTGCCGCTTGTCCACCGGAGGGAACCGCATGCCCGTCACCACCCTCGATCCGACCACCGCCCTGGTCGTCATCGATCTGCAGGCCGGGGTCGTCGCGATGCCGCTCGCCGACCCGGTCGAGGACGTCGTCGCGCGCACGAAGGACCTGCTCTCCGCCTTCCGCGAGCGCGGGCTGCCCGTCGTGCTGGTCAACGTCGCGGGCACACCCTCGGGACGTACCGACCTCGGGGTCCGTACCCTCGACGTCCAGGACGGCTGGACCGAGCTGATACCAGAGCTCGGCGTGCAGCCCGCCGACCTGCTCGTCACCAAGCACACGCGCAGCGCCTTCCCCGGCACCGGACTCGCCGGCCGGCTGCGGGACCTCGGCGTGACCCAGGTGGTCGTCACCGGCATCTCCACCAGCGGCGGCGTCGAGTCGACCGCCAGGGACGCGCACGAGCAGGGCTTCCACGTCACGCTGCCGGTCGACGCGATGACCGACCCCGAGCCGGAACGCCACGAGTACAGCGTGTCGCGGATCTTCCCGCGTATCGCCGAGACGGGCACCACCAAGGACGTCCTGGACGCCCTCGCCGGCCAGTCGTGACCGCCGCCACCGACGGCACCACCGCGACCGCCGGTACGACCGGCCGGAACCCGTTCGGCTGGCGGTTCGTGAGCCCGCTGCTGCTCGGGTCGACGCTCAACCCGATCAACAGCTCGATGATCGCGACCGGTCTCGTCGGGATCGGCCTCGACTTCCACAAAGGTCCAGGCACCACGGCCTCGCTGATCTCCGTGCTGTATCTGTGCAGCGCGGTGATGCAGCCGACGATGGGCAAACTCGCCACGATCTTCGGCGCGCGGCGCATCTTCGTCACCGGCGTGCTGATCCTGCTGGCGGCGGGTGTCATCGGGGCGGCGGCTCCCGCCTTCGGCTTCCTGCTGGTGTCCCGGGCGCTCATCGGGATCGGTACGTCCGCCGCGTATCCGACGGCCATGGCGCTGGTCAGGAAACGGGCCGACGAGTTGCGCACCGGTGTGCCCAGCAGGGTGCTGGGCAACTTCTCGATCGCCTCGCAGGTCACGATCGTCATCGGCCTCCCGCTCGGCGGGCTGCTGGCCGGGGCCTGGGGCTGGCGGGCGATCTTCCTGGTCAACGTGCCGCTCGCGCTGGTCACCCTGGTCTTCACGCTGATCGGCGTGGCACCGGACCGGCCGGCCGCGAAGGACGGGCGCGGCTCCCTCTTCACGACGGTCGACGTGCCGGGCATCGTGCTCTTCGCCGGGTCGATCACCACCCTGCTGCTCTTCCTGGCGGACCTCACGTCCCCGACCTGGTGGCTGCCCGTCGTGTCCGTCGCGCTGGGCGCGGCGCTGGTCGTGCACGAGCGGCGTACGAGCAGTCCGCTGATCGACGTCCGGATGCTCGGCCGCAACCAGCGGCTGCTGCGTACGTACCTGCGCCAGGCGCTCGTCTCCCTCGGCACGTACACCGCGCTCTACGGCACCAGCCAGTGGATGGAGGAGAGCGCGCACTACAGCGCGTCCCAGGTGGGGCTGATCCTGCTGCCGCTGTCCGGCGTGAGCGTCGTGGTCGCCCGGCTGGTGTCCGCGCGCGGCTGGGTGCGGTGGCCGCTGATCCTTACCGGGGTGTCGATGGTGCTGACCGGTGCGGTGATGCTGTTCATCACCCATACGTCACCGGTGCTGGTGCTGCTGGGCATGTCGATGCTGTTCGGCTTCGCCAACGGCTTCAGCGGTTACGCCAACCAGGCCACCCTCTATGTCCAGTCCCCGGCCGCCGAGATCGCGGTCGCCTCCGGCCTCTACCGCACCTTCGCCTACTTCGGCGCGATCTTCTCCTCCAGCCTGATCGCCATCGCCTTCGGCAACGCGGCGACGGACGCGGGCTTCCACGCGGTGTCGTTCGTCATGGTCGGCATCGGCGTGCTGGTCCTGCTGATGACGGTTCTGGACCGCCACATTCCCGCTCGCGCGGACCGTTAGGGGGGTGGGGACGCCTGCTCCTCCTGCTGGGCCAGCAGGGTCTGGCGGGCGTCGGCGAGGTTGGCCCGGCTGAGCAGAGTTCCCGATGCCGCCCAGCCCGTGGATCGCGTAGGTGCCGCCCGCCGGCTGGACGACCGCCGCCGTCTCGTCGCCCTGCGCCAGCAGCGCCCGGAGCCGTTCCAACTCATCACCCCGGCCGACGAAGACGCCCGACGCCGACCCGGGCAGATACCCCACCCCCTGCCACACCGTCACTCCCCAGGAACAGCCTAGGGGCCCGGCAGGACCAGAACAGGGGAATCCGCTTCAGGCCGCATCACCCCGATACGCCGTCAGGCCTTCTTGCTGAAGCGCAGGGTCGAGCCCATCGCCGTCCAGGCCGCACCTGCCGACCCCCCGCCGGCGTCACCGGTCCCGGTGGGCACCTCGTCGCCGGGCATGACACCGGTCCCCTGCCAGACGATGCCCGTCGCCGACCGGGCCGCGCGCAGCGTCCAGTCGCCCTCGCCGAGGTCGGCTATGCCGGGCATCAGCGAGCTCGCCGCGACGGACATCTCCTCGGGCGTGCCCTCGGCGAGCACGACCGGACCGCCGAGAGCCGGGACCTGCGCCACCAGTGCCGTGCCCACCGCGTCGAGCGAGGTGATCCCCTCAGCCGGGACCAGGACGCTGCCGTCGAAACTGCGGATCCGTACGCTGCCCATGGCCGCGTTCCCTCCACTCGGCCTCCCGGCGAGGAGGCGCCTGCCCTCTCGGACGCAGGCGCACCGGACGATGGTTGCCCCCGCGCCCGAGCGGCGTCAGCCCCTCTTGCGCTACTCCAGGTATCCGCGGAGCTGGTCGGCGAAGGTGTGGTCGCGGAGCTTGTTCAGGGTCTTGGACTCGATCTGGCGGATGCGTTCGCGGGTGACGCCGAAGAGGCGGCCGATCTCCTCCAGGGTGCGGGGGCGGCCGTCGGCGAGGCCGTAGCGGAGCTGGACGACCTTGCGTTCGCGTTCGCCGAGGGTCGACAGGACCGCTTCGAGGTGTTCGCGCAGCAGCATGAAGGCGGCGGACTCGACGGGGGAGGCGGCGTCGCCGTCCTCGATGAGGTCGCCGAGGGAGACGTCGTCCTCCTCGCCCACCGGGGCGTGCAGCGAGACGGGTTCCTGGGCCAGGCGCAGGACCTCGCCGACCCGCTCCGGCGTGATGTCGAGCTGGGCGGCGACCTCCTCGGCGTTGGGCTCGTAGCCGCGTTCCTGGAGCAGGCGGCGCTGGACGCGGACGACGCGGTTGATCAGCTCGACGACGTGCACCGGGACCCGGATCGTCCTGGCCTGGTCGGCCAGCGCGCGGGACATGGCCTGGCGGATCCACCAGGTGGCGTAGGTGGAGAACTTGTAGCCGCGGGCGTAGTCGAACTTCTCGACCGCCCTGATCAGCCCGAGGTTGCCCTCCTGGACCAGGTCGAGCATGGTGAGGCCGCGTCCGATGTAACGTTTCGCCACCGACACCACGAGCCGCAGATTCGCCTCGATCAGCCGCCGTTTGGCCATCCGGCCCTGCACGACGATGCAGTCCAGGTCGACCGCGAGCTGCGAGTCGAGGTCGGGGAAGGCGGTCAGCTTCTCTTCGGCGAAAAGGCCGGCCTCGACCTGCCGGGCCAGGTCCACCTCGTCCTGTGCGGTGAGCAGCGGGATACGGCCGATCTCGCGCAGATACTGCCGGAAGAGGTCGGCGGAGGGGCCGGTCGGTTCGGCCCGCGGCCGGCGCCCGACGGGCAGGTCGATCACCACCGCGCCGACGACGGCGTCCGCCGCCGGGTCCACCAACGGATCGGCCACCGATTCCCCCGCCTGGTCGAAGAGCGCCCGGTCAAGGGGCGTCGCGTCATCGGAGCCGTCGTGGTCGCCGCCGAGCGGGGGTTCGGATTCGGCCCGCTGCTCGGGCACCCGTGCGTGACCTGCCGGTTCAGTGCCCAGCGCGACGGGCGCGAGGACCGGCCGCCCGGAAGGCACCGGCAGCGGCACCTGAACCGGTAGCGGAATCGGAACCGGAGCCGGTAGCGGCACCGGGTCCGGGACCGGGCCCGCTGTGGGGATCTGCGCCTGCTTTTGGGTTTGCGTCTGCACGGAAGCGACCTCCGCGGTGAGCGCGACTTTGGGCTCTGGAAGGGCTCGGAGAAGGCTCGGAAGGCGCCGAGGCGGGCTCTGGGCCGTCACCCAGTGTGGCCCACACAAGGCCAATGCCACGAGGGTCGTGCGGCTGGTTTTTCGTTTTCCGTTACGCTTCGCGTTCGCTCCGACACGCTCTCCCCCGGGTGCCGCCGGGGCGCGTACGGGCGTGGGCCGAGCTCAGAGCGCCGCGGCGCCCTGCTCGCGCAGCCGCTGGCCGTACTGCTGGAGCGCCCACAGCTCGCTGTTGACCGCGGTCAGCTCGGGCGCGTCCGGCCGGACGCCCTGGGCGTTCAGCCTGGCCTGCGTGGCGTGCACCTGGGCGACCCGGCGCTCGACGGCCAGCATCCGCACCCGGACCAGCACCTCGCCCGCGTAGAACTCCGGGGCCTTGTGCATGACCGGCTCGACCGCCAGCTCGGTCACCATCATCCGCACGCTGTCGTCGGGGGCGGCCTCGCGCACCCGGACCAGGAATTCGGCGTCCGCCTGCTCCACCCCGCCGACCTCGGCGATCACCCGGCGCACCTGCGCGTAGGGCGGGCCGGTGAACTCGTCCTCGCCGTAGGCGTCGAAGGCCGGCGAGACCAGGGCCGGATACTGCAACGCCAGTTTCAGCAGCTCGCGTTCCACCCGGTGGGCGGGGCTGCGCAGGTCCAGGCGCGGCCCGGGCGGCGCGTTCTGCCCGGGGGCGGCGGCCGGGCGGCGCTCCGCCCGGGGGTCGGACCTGGGGTCCTGGCGCCTGGCGTAGTCGGGGCGGCCGGTGGTGCTGCCGCCGCCGGCCGCGCGGGCGCGGGCCATCGCGCGCACCCGGCGGATCATCGACTGCTCCTCGGCCTGGCTGCCGATGCCCGCCATACCGACCAGCCGGATCGCGTAACGGTCTCGCAGCGCCTGGTTCTTGATCGCCGCGACCACCGGGACGGCGGCGTCCACCGCCGCGACCCGGCCCTCGTCGGTGTCGAGGTTGTAGCGCGACACGATCGAGCGCAGCGCGAAGGCGAACAGCGGGGTCCGCCCGTCGATCAGCCGCTGCACCGCCGCGTCGCCCTCGGCGAGCCGCAGGTCGCACGGGTCCATGCCGCCGGGGGTGACCGCGATCGACGTCTCCGCCGCGAACTTCTGGTCGTCCTCGAACGCCCGCAGTGCGGCCTTCTGTCCTGCCTCGTCGCCGTCGAAGGTGAAGACCACCTCGGAGGCCGCGTTGTCCATCAGCAGGCGGCGCAGGATCTTGATGTGGTCGCCGCCGAAGGAGGTGCCGCAGGTCGCGATCGCCGTGGTGACCCCGGCCAGATGGCAGGCCATCACGTCGGTGTAGCCCTCCACGACCACCGCCCGGCCGGTCCTGGCGATCTCCTTCTTGGCCAGGTCGATGCCGTAGAGGACCTGGGACTTGCGGTAGAGCGGGGTCTCCGAGGTGTTCAGATACTTCGGCCCCTGGTCGTCCTCGCGCAGCTTGCGGGCGCCGAAGCCGATCACCTCGCCGGTGATGTCCCTGATCGGCCAGATCAGCCGGCCGCGGAAGCGGTCGATCGCACCGCCGCGGCGGCTCTCCAGCGCGAGCCCAGCGGTGATCATCTCCTTGTCCGAGAAGCCCTTCCCGCGCAGGAACCGCACCAGGTGGTCCCATCCCGCGGGCGAGTAGCCGACCCCGAAATGCTCCGCCGCGGCCTGGTCGAAGCCCCGCTCGGCGAGGAACTTCCGCCCGATCTCGGCCTCGGCGGAGCCCAGTTGCTCGACGAAGAAGGCGGCCGCCGCCCGGTGCGCCTCGACCAGCCGGATGCGCTCGCCCTGCTGGCGGCCGGGCACGTGCCCGCCCTCCTCGTACCGCAGGGTGATGCCGGCCTGGCCGGCCAGCCGCTCGACGGCCTCGGTGAAGGACAGGTGGTCGAGCTTCATCACGAAGGCCAGCGTGTCGCCGCCCTCGCCGCAGCCGAAGCAGTGGAAGAGGCCCTTGGACGGGCTGACCTGGAAGGACGGCGACTTCTCGTCGTGGAAGGGGCACAGGCCCTTGAGATTGCCGCCGCCGGCGTTCTTGAGCTGGAGGTATTCGGAGACGACGGCGTCGATCGGGACGGCGTCACGTACCGCCTTCACGTCGTCGTCCCTGATCCGGCCTGCCACGCGTGAAGTCTACGGCTCGGTTCGGACAGGTCGCGCCGCCCTGCTCGTAGCGGGGTACGCGCGGATTCCATCGGAGCGCCGGCTGCCCGGAAACCCGCCCACGGGACGCTGCGAGGGCGGCAGGAGAACGTGCTCCAGGGGCACGCGCTACCGCTCTCCGCGTTCGCTGTCCGGGCCGGGCATGTCCCTGATGTACGAGGACAGGTGCGCGGTCATCGCTTTCAGCTGTTCCATGACATCCAGGTCCGGCTGGTCCGGGCTGTACGGAACGTAGTCAGCCAACATGCTGAATGCCCAGCGCAGTGTGCGCTGTGGCGTGTCCGCGGGCCAGCGCCACTGGAAATCGGACATCGCCTCGGACTGCTGCCTGTCGGTGAGCCACATCAGTGCTTTCTGGGCGTCCTCGACGGGCAGCGCGCACAGCGTCGCCAGGATCTCCGTCCCGTAGAAGTCCACCAGTTCTTTGACGGTCCGGGGGTCGTCGGTGCCGTGAGCGCTGGAGACCCGCGCGGTGTAGGCGCCGAAGGCCGCGTCGAGCGCCTGCACCCGCACGGTGATCTCCCCGATCGACTTCGCCGTCGCCGCCAGGGCGGTGTCGAAGGGCCCGACGATCGCTTGGCGCTGCTCCTCCAGTGTCAGGCCGGCCCCGCGGTGCACGGCGTCGTCCATCGCCTGCCGCAGGGAGCGGTCCGAGTCATCGGGGAAGCGCCGCTCGTCGGGCACCGCGCCGCGCACGGCGGTACAGGCGGCGACCTCGTCCGCGATCACCATCTGCGGACACTGCGGCTGTGGCAGCTGCGCGGCGGCGGCCACGACCTGGTCGACGTGCGCGAACGGCGCTACCAACGGTTGTCGCGCCAGGGCCAGTTCGGCGGTCTTGCCGGTGCGCAGTGCGTCCAGCGTCGGCACTCGGCCGATCAGTTCGGCGACGGCGTCCGACGCGGCCTGGACTCGGGCGAGGATCTCGCCCCCCGCGGCGGTCGCCGGTGCGAGGCCGGCGAGCATGCGCCGGGCGTCCTCGGTCGGCTGGCCCAGTTCCTGCTCGGTCGGGCGTGGATCCTTCTGCTGCAGCAGCACGAACACCTGGTCGGCGAGTTCGGCACGCCGGGGGCGGATCACGTCGTGCAGGAGGCGCTCACCGCTCTCGCGTGCGTCTTCCTGCACCCGCTGCGCCCACCAGGCGCGCCGCTGCGCCGTCGTGACGCCCGTCAGCTGTTTGCGCAGGGCCTCGGCGTCGGCCCCTACGCCGCGCACGGCTCGCTCCGTCTCGTCGAGCCACCGCTGTACGGATTCCTCGGCGGTCTTGCGCAGACGCGCGTCGGACGCGGGTGTGGTCATGGTGCCCTCCCCCTGAGTGACGTATCCGGAGTGTCCCACCATGGGCCGGATGCCGGAATCCCCTCAGGCGAAGCAGGTGCGCACGGAGTCCCGCACTCAGCGGCGGTCGAGGTCCTTGGTCACGAAGACGTAGTGCGGACCGCTCGGCTCGATGACGAACTCCTCGCCGACGGAGGTGAAGCCCAGCCGCTCGTAGAAGCCGGCGGCCGCGACGCGGCCGTTGCACCACGCCAGGCCCGCGCCGCGGGCCGCGCACTCGCGCAGGCCCGCGAGCAGCGCGGCGGCGCCGAAGCCCCTGCCGCGTATCTCGGGCGCGCTGCCCATGCCGCGGAAGCGGTACGCGAGTGCCGCCTCGCCGGGGAGGAGATCGGGGAAGAAGGTGGCGCAGCCCTTGACCGCGCCGGCCTCGTCGTAGGCGGCGATGTGGAAGACGTCCGGCCGGGCGTCCTCCGGGTAGACGGCCGTCTCGCGAGGCAGGCCGGTCCGCAGCACCGCCCACCGCAGGGCGAAGATCTCCTCGACGGGTACGACGGCGGTGCGCGGAACGGGCATGGCGGAGGTCCTTCCTGGTCAGTCCAGGAACGAGGTTAGCTGGACCGCCGGGTCCGACAGGGCGTCGGGGTCGACCTGCCGCCCGGAGCGGATCAGCTGCTGGATCTGCTCGGTCACGTCCCAGATGTTGACGTTCATCCCCGCGAGCACCCGGCCGTCGCGCAGCCAGAAGGCGATGAACTGCCGCTTGCCGACGTCACCGCGGCACACCACCTGGTCGTACGAGCCGGGGACCGCGTGTCCGGAATACTCCATGCCCAGGTCGTACTGGTCGGAGAAGAAGTACGGGATCCGGTCGTAGGACACCGGGCGGCCCAGCATGGCCCGGGCGGCGGCGGGACCGCCGTTCAGCGCCGTCGCCCAGTGCTCGACCCGCAGCCGCCCGCCCAGCAGCGGGTGCTCGGCGTTGGCGAGGTCGCCGGCCGCGTAGATGTCCGGGTCGGAGGTGCGCAGCGACGCGTCCACCGCGACGCCGCCGCCCTCCTCCCTGGTGGCCATCGCCAGGCCCGCGATCTCCGCGAGCGCGGTCCGCGGGGCGGCGCCGATCGCGGCGAGCACGTCGTGCGCCGGGTGCTCCTGGCCGTCGTCGGTGAGGGCGGCAAGGACCATGCCGTCCTGCCCGATGATCTCGGTCAGCCGGGCACCGAAGTGGAAGCGGACGCCGTGCTCGACGTGCAGGTCGGCGAAGACGGAGCCGAGCTCCGGCCCGAGCACCCGGTACAGCGGCGTCGGGTCCTTCGCCACGACGGTCACCTCGGCGCCGTAACCGCGGGCCGCGGCGGCCACCTCCAGGCCGATCCAGCCCGCCCCGGCGATCACCAGGTGGCCGTTGTCCCGGCCGAGGCTGGTCAGCACGTTCTTCAGCCGGTCGGAGTGCGCGAGGCGCCGCAGGTGGTGCACACCGGCCAGGTCCGTGCCGGGGATGTCCAGCCGGCGCGGCTCCGAGCCGGTCGCGAGCAGCAGCTTGTCGTAGATCAGCGTGGTGCCGTCGCCGAGGGTGATCGTGCGGGTGGCCTTGTCCAGGTGCACCACGGGCTGGCCCAGGTGCAGTTCGACGTCGTGCTCCGCGTACCAGCCGGGCTGCTGCACGAAGGCGGACTCGCGCTCCGCGCTGCCGGTCAGATACCCCTTGGACAGGGGTGGCCGTTCGTAGGGGTGGTCGCGCTCGTCCCCGATCAGTATCACCCGGCCGGTGAAACCCTCGGAGCGCAACGTCTCCGCGGCCTTCGCGCCCGCGAGTCCCGCTCCGACGATCACGAAGGTCTGGTGTGCGTCCACCACTTTTTGCCTCCCCAGGGGGTCGTTCCTTATACGCGAGCGTCCCCTACGGCGGGGCCCGCGGGAAGGGCGCCGCGCCGCACGGATCCCGCGGGCAGGGCCTCCGCGGGGAGCGGAATCAGCTGCACAGGCGGGCGTGGAGCGCTGTCGCCGCCGTGTCCGTGAGGGACGCGATCTGGTCCACGATGGCGCGCCGGCGCGCCCGGTCGTCGGCCGCGGCCTCGAATATCGCCGCGAACTGCGGGTCGAGCCCCACCGGGGCCAGCGCCAGCAGGGCGGCGGCGAGTTCCGCGATGACGATCCGCTGCTCGGCGCGCCGCCGCGCCTGGGCGGCGCGCTGCATGACGTAGCAGTCGGCGACCGCTTTCAGGACCGCGCATTCGAGCCGCTGCTCGCGCGGCACCACCAGCTCGGCCCCGTACCGGGTGAGCCGCGCGGTCCCGTACCGCTCGCGCGTCGCGCCCTCGGCCGCGAGGCAGAAGCGGCCGATGAGCTGGGAGGCGGCGTCCTTCAGGCGGGCCTGGTCGAGGGCGGTGCCGTCGTAGTGGGCCGGCCACCACGGCTGGGCGAGCAGCCGGTCGAGGGCCGCGGCCAGTTCCTCGGAGGCCGCGCCGGCCGGGGCGTAGCGGGCGGCGGCGCAGCCGAAGACTTCGGCCCGCTCCGGGCCCGAGGTGAGCGCCCGGGGGTCGATGTGGCCGGCCTGCAGGCCGTCCTCGACGTCGTGCACCGAGTAGGCGACGTCGTCGGCCCAGTCCATGACCTGCGCCTCGAAGCACTGCCGGCCGTCCGGTGCGTCCTGCCGGGCCCAGCGGAAGACCGGGAGGTCGTCCTCGTAGACGCCGAATTTCGGGCTGCCGGGCGCGCCGGGACCGCCGCCCAGCGGCCAGGGGTATTTGGTGGCGGCGTCCAGCGCCGCCCGGGTGAGGTTGAGCCCGACGCTGACGTTCCCGGCCGCGAACCGCTTGGGTTCGATCCTGGTGAGCAGCCGCAGGCTCTGCGCGTTGCCCTCGAACCCCCCGCAGTCCGCGGCGAATTCGGCCAGCACCATCTCGCCGTTGTGCCCGAAGGGCGGATGCCCGAGGTCGTGCGCGAGGCACGCGGTCTCGACCAGGTCGGGGTCGCAGCCGAGAGCCGCGCCCAGTTCCCGGCCGACCTGCGCGCATTCCAGGGAGTGCGTGAGCCGGGTGCGCGGGCTGGTGTCGGGCACGGCGGCGTCGCTGACACCCGGGTCGACGACCTGCGTCTTGCCCGCCAGCCGGCGCAGCGCGGCGGAGTGCAGCACCCGCGCCCGGTCGCGCTGGAAGGCCGTCCGCCCGGGCCTCTTGTCCGGCTCGGGGACGTAGCGGTCGATGTCGGCCGCCCCGTAGGGGCCGTACCGCTCGTAGGGCCCCAGCCGCAGATCGTCGCTGTCCATAGCCCGACCGTAACCGGCCCGGCGGGCGCCGGGTCCGCGCGGCCCGCCGGTTCAGCTCGCGCGGGCCAGCGGGAGCGGCAGGGCGGGGGCTCCCAGCGTGCGGACGGCCTCGTCGTAGCGGTGCAGGACGAGCCGGGCCATCGCCTCGTGCGCCCCGAGTGGCGCCGCCGCGATCCAGGGCGCTACGGCGGACGTCTGGGCGGCGAAGCGCCCGGGCGCGGTGAAGTACGAGGCGAGCGCGATACGCCGCCGGGCGGCACCGGCGGCGGCCAGCGCTTCGACCGCCTCGCCGACGGTGGGCGCGGCGGCCGAGGCGTAGGCCGGCGCCACCGGCACCCCGAGGCGGGCGGCGAGCAGCGCGGCGGTGCGGGCGGTGTCGGCGGCGGAGTCCGGGTCGCGCGACCCGGCGGCGGCGAGCACGACGGCGTCGCCCCCGTCCCAGCCGGCCGCCAGCAGCCGGTCGTGCAGCACCTCGGCGAGCAGCCGGTGCGGGCCGAGGGGGGCGGCGACCGTGCCGCGCAGCCACGGGGCCGCGGCAAGGGCCGCGGGCAGGTCGTGCTTGACGTGGTGGCCGCGGCCCAGCAGCAGCGGGACCAGCACTGCCTCGCCGCGGAGTGCGGCCAGGGTGGCGGGGAGCAGCGGCTCGTCCAGCTCGACATGGCCGAGGCGTACGTCCACGCCGGGCCGGGCGGCCCGTACCCGCTCCAGCAGCGCCTGGACCACGGGCAGCGCGCGCGGGTCGCGGCTGCCGTGCGCGACGGCCACCAGGGTGGGGCGGACGCTCGCGGGTGCGAAGGGCGTCATACCTCCATAGTGCGGGACCGGGGTTGCGACCCCGTTGCGCGCGAGGTCACGGATCTTTGCCCGGGCATCACACCTCGGCGGCGCCGCCGGTGAGGCTGTCGCGGTGGCGCCAGTCCCCGCCGGGGATGCGGTCGGCGGTGGGCAGCATCTCCCGGGTGAGGACCGGGCCGGCCACGTAGAGCCACGCCTCGGTCTCCTCCCGCTCGCCTCGCACCACCCGGCTCACCCGCTCGTAGCGGTTCGCCGGGTCGCCGGCCGCGTAGCCCTCCAGGCGGTCCAGGTCGGCGAGCACAGCGTCGTACACCGCCGCGGGTATCCCGACGACCTCGCCGCGCACCTGCCCGTCCCCGGCCGGGTCGAGCACGGCGACCGGATAGCGCGGGCCGCGGAAGAGCAGCGCGCCCGGCAGCACCGCCGGGGTCCACGAACGCGTACGCCCCGCCAGCAGCGGGTGGTTGCGCTCGCCGGGCAGCAGCGTGCCGTAGACGAAGATCGGCAGACGGCGGTCGGTCACGGTGGCCTCCGGGGGCGGCGGGCGGATGACACCACTGTGCCGGGCGGCAGCGCAACCGCGGGTGCGACCGGGGCGTCGATCATGGTGACGAGGGAGGTACGGCATGCGGAGGCTCCGACTGCCGCGGACCCGCACGGGGTGGCGGCGCACCGTGCAGGCGATCGCGGCGCTCTGCACGGTCGCGCTGCTGCCCGCGGTGTGGGTCCAGCTCGCCGGCGGCGGCCGGATACGCGACCTGGCCGACGTGCCGGCGGCGCCGGTCGGCGTCGTCTTCGGCGCCGGGATCTCCGGCGGGCGCCCCACGCCCTACCTCGCGCACCGGCTGGACGCGGCTGCCGTGCTCTACCGGGCCGGCAAGGTACGGGTGCTGCTGGTGACCGGGGACAACAGCCGGGTGGCCTACGACGAGCCGGGCGCGATGCGGTCATATCTCGTCGCCCACGGGGTCCCCGCCGGGCGGGTGGTCGTCGACGACGCCGGGTTCGACACGTGGGACTCGTGCGAGCGCGCGAAGCGCGTCTTCGGGGTGCGGCGGGCGGTTCTGGTCAGCCAGGGCTTTCACATACGGCGGGCGGTGGCGCTCTGCGAGGCGGCGGGGCTTGACGTTTACGGCGTCGGCGTCGACGAGCCGCACGATGTGACGTGGTACGCCGGGGGTGCGCGCGAGGTGCTGGCCGCGGCCAAGGCGGCGGTGGACGCCGGGTTCCACCCGGCGCCCCGCTTCCTGGGGCCCCCGGACCCCCATATCCCGGCCGCCCTCGCCACCCCCTGAGCCCCCTTGCTCCGGGGGGAGCCGAGCGCGCCGTTCCCCGCGCCCGGGGGTTTGTGCCACTTGCGGTGGCGGTGCTGCTTTCCCACCGCGGGGGCTGGGCGCGCAGTTCCCGCGCCCCTGGGGTGACTGCCCCTCGCGGTGGCTGGCCCGCTTTCCCAGCGTGGGGGCTGGTCGCGCGGTTCCCCGCGCCCCTTCGGGCGCGGGTCCTCCTCCGTCGGGCGCTGGCGCCTGGCAGGGGTGCCGCTGCTGCGGAGCGTGCGCGTTTCTCAGGGGGCGCGGGGAACCGCGCGACAAGCCCCCCACCTGGGCGCGGGTGACAGGTCACCGCAAGTGGCACCCACCCCGGGGGCGCGGGGAACTGCGCGGCCAGCTCCCACCAGCTCGGGTGTATGCATTGCATGCAATGCATACGGTAGACTGGGGGGCATGCAGCAGACGGACGCCGCGCACGCGCGGTTGCGGGAGATGATCGTGGGGGGCGCCTACGCGCCAGGCGAGCGGCTGACGGAGACGGAGGTCGCCGGCACGCTGGCGATGAGCCGGACGCCGGTCCGGGAAGCCCTCAGGAGCCTCGTCGCAGACGGCTTGCTCAGGAGCGCCGACGGCCGCGGCGTCGTGGTCGCGGCGCTGGACCCGGGGGCGCTGCGGGACACCTACCGCGTGCGGGCGGCGCTGGAGGCGCTGACCGCGGAGCTCGCCGCCGAGCGCCAGGCCGCAGGCCTGATCGCCCCGGCCGAGCTGACCGCGCTCGCGGCGGACGCGGCCTTGACCGAGGAGGCCACCTCGGAGGGCCACTTCACCGAGGCGGTGACGTACAACCGCCGCTTCCACACCCGCATCGCGGCCCTGGCCGCCAACGCCCCGGCGCAGGCCGCGCTGGAGCGCCTGTGGGACCAGATCGTGGTCTCGACGCGCGCCTCCCTCGACCCGCCGCACCGCCCGGCGCAGGTGAACGGCCAGCACCGCGAGCTGATGGCCGCGATCACCGGGGGCCGCGCGGCGGAGGCCGCGGAGGCCGCCCGGCGGCATGTACTCGACACCTGCGGCTGACCGAGCCGCAGCGGAAAGGACCCCTCATGGCGTCAGCGAATACGCACAGTTACCGCACCGACCTGGTGTGGACCGGCAACCTCGGCTCGGGCACGAGCAGTTACCGTTCCTACGAGCGTGCCCACCGGGTGTCCGCACCGGGCGTCCCGGTGCTGCTCGGGTCGTCCGACCCGGCCTTCCGCGGTGACGCGGCCCGCTGGAACCCCGAACTGATGCTGCTCGCAGCCCTGTCTCAGTGCCACCTGCTGTCGTATCTGCATGTGTGCGCGGTGAACGGCGTCACGGTGACCGGCTATACGGACCAGGCCGCCGGCACGATGACCCAGACCCCGGACGGCGGCGGAAGCTTCACCGAGGTGGTGCTGCGTCCCACCGTGGAGGTCGCCGACGCGGCCATGGCGGAGAAGGCCGCCGCGCTCCACGCGGACGCGCACCGGCTGTGCTTCATCGCCAGCTCGGTCAACTTCCCTGTGCGCCACGAGCCGACGGTGACCGTCAGTCCGTGAGGGCCGGCGTCCGCGCCCGCAGCCTGCGCAGCATCCTGGCGTCCTGGAAGCCCACCGCCCTGGCCGCCGACTCGACCGTGGTGCCGTGGCCGATCAGATGCTCGGCGCGTTCGATCCGCAGTTCCTGCTGGTAGCGCAGCGGGGTGAGCCCGGTGGCCGCGGTGAAGCGGCGGGTGAGGGTGCGTTCGCTCAGGCCGGTGGCGGCGGCCAGGTCGGCGAGGGCGAGCCGGGCGTCGTAGCGGGCGTCGATGAGGTCCTGGGCGCGGTGGACGGCGTCGCTGACGTGGGAGCGGTGCCGGAGCATCGCGCTGGCCTGCTGCTCGTCGCCGTTGCGGCGGGCGTAGACGACCATCTCGCGGGCCACCCGGGCGGCGGCGGCCGGCCCGTGCCGGACGGCGACCAGGTGCAGGGCCAGGTCGATGCCGCTGGCGATGCCGGCGGAGGTGACGACCCGGCCGTCGACGACGTAGAGGACGTCCCGGACGACGCTGGCCCGCGGGTAGCGGCGGGCCAGTTCGTCCTGGACGTCGTGGTGGGTGGTGCAGCGGCGGCCGTCCAGCAGGCCGGCCCGGCCCAGCGCGTCGGCCCCGGCGCAGACGCTGGCGACGGTGCCGCCCGCGGTGTGGTGGTCGCGCAGCCAGTCGAGGGTCGCCGGGGCCATCGCGCCGTGGTCGCGCAGGCTGTGCGAGCGCCAGCCGGGGACGACGACCAGGTCGCCGGGGTCCAGCGCGGGCAGCACCGGTTCTGCGCGCAGCGCGAGGCCCTGCGCGGTGGGTACGTCCTCCTGCTCGGCCGCGTAGTGCAGCGTGTGGCCGAGGCCGTGGTCGGCCGCGGTGGAGAACACCTGGGCCGGTCCCGCGAGGTCGAGCAGGTGCAGCTGCGGGACGAGCAGGAAGACCACCCGGGTCACGATCCAGTCAGCTCCTTGACGGTGGTGACGTTGGCGAAGCGACCCGCCAGCGCGTATTCGGTACGGGCGATGATCTCGGCGGGCAGCAGCGTACGCGGGTCGGCGAGCACCTCGGCGAGTGGGCGGCCCGCTGGCGCGTCGCGGTGCGCGATGGGCTCGGTGGCGGTGGCGTCGCTGACGAAGGTGACGTCGTAGCCGAGGTCGGCGGCCAGCCGGGTGGTCGTCTCGACGCACTGCTCGGTGCGGATGCCGCAGGTGATCAGGTTGCGGATGCCGCGCTCGGTGAGGATCTGCTGGAGGTTGGTGGTGGTGAAGGCGTTGTGCGCGGTCTTGTGGAGCACCGGCTCGCCGGCCGCGGGCGCCAGCCCCTCCATCAGCCGGACGTGGCCGAGCGCCGGGTCGAAGGCGCCGCCGGTGCCGGGTTCGGTGTGCAGCACCCACACCACGAGGCGGCCGTGCAGCCTGGCGTGGTCGACGAGCACGGCGACCTTGCCGGCGACGTCGGGGTCGGAGGCGGCCTGCCAGCTCTCCCGCTGCCGGAAGGACTCCTGGACGTCGATGACGATGAGGGCGGTGTCGGCGGGGGTGTGCGCGGTGGTGTCCGTGGTGGCTGTCATGTCTCAGATCCTGGCCGGTGGGCGGCGCCGCCGCCAGACACGATCATGTCCGGGGGCGGAACGATCCGGTCAGGACGGTGGGGCCGGCTCACAGTCTGCCGCAGCCGGGGATGAGCGCACCGTTCGCTGCGGGTAATGGCGGGGATCCGGGTGGGAAACAGCGGCGGCCCAGGCTCGTGGCAG
Organism: Streptomyces sp. NBC_01198; assembly: GCF_036010485.1. Classification (NCBI taxonomy): domain Bacteria; kingdom Bacillati; phylum Actinomycetota; class Actinomycetes; order Kitasatosporales; family Streptomycetaceae; genus Streptomyces; species Streptomyces sp. NBC_01198. The sequence goes on along the minus strand of NZ_CP108568.1, from coordinate 5,686,523 downwards.
GGACGACGACGGAGGTGTGTGAGCATGGCTGTCACCAGGGCTGCGGACCGCGACACCACGCGCGACACCGGGGACGGCACCGGGCGCGACACCGCGGGCGGCACGATCGTGCTCGTCGGCCACGGGATGGTCGGCCAGCGCTTCCTCGAAGCGCTCGCGGACCGCGGGGTGACCGGGCGGGCGCGGGTGGTCGTGCTGTGCGAGGAGCCCCGCCCGGCGTACGACCGGGTGCACCTGACCTCGTACTTCTCCGAGAACGCCCGCCCCGCGGACCTGTCGATGGTCGAGGACGGCTTCATGGCGCGGCACGGCATCGAGCTGCACCTGGGCGACCCGGCGGTCGCCGTGGACCGCGACTCCCGTACGGTGACGGCCCGTTCTGGCCTGACGGTGGTCTACGACACGCTGGTGCTCGCCACCGGCTCGTACCCGTTCGTGCCGCCGGTGCCGGGCAGGGACGCGGCGGGCTGCTTCGTCTACCGCACCATCGAGGACCTGCTGGCGATCGAGGCCTACGCACAGGGCGTGACCAGCGGCGCGGTGGTCGGCGGCGGGCTGCTGGGTCTGGAGGCGGCCGGCGCGCTGCGGGGGCTCGGCCTGGACACCCACGTGGTGGAGTTCGCGCCGCGGCTGATGCCTGTGCAGGTCGACGAGGGCGGCGGCCGGGCCCTGCGGCGTAGCGTCGAGTCGCTGGGGGTGGCCGTGCACACCGGGGTCGGCACCCGGGAGATCACCGTGGGCGGCGACGGGCGGGTCAGCGGGATGGCGCTGTCGGACGGGTCCGTACTGCCCACCGGCATGGTGGTCTTCTCCGCCGGGGTGCGGCCGCGGGACGAGCTGGCACGGGCCTGCGGGCTGCCGGTCGGCGAGCGCGGCGGCGTCGTGGTGGACGAGCAGTGCCGCACGCCGGACGCGGCGGTCTTCGCGATCGGCGAGTGCGCGCTGGCGGCGGACGGCCGCGTCTACGGCCTGGTCGCGCCCGGCAACGAGATGGCCGAGACCGCGGCCAGGACGATCGCCGGTGACGCGGGCGCCTTCACCGGCGCCGACCTGTCCACCAGGCTGAAGCTACTGGGCGTGGACGTGGCGAGCTTCGGCGACGCCCACGGCGCCACCGACGGGTCCCTGGACGTGCTGTACTCGGACGCCAGGTCGGGGATCTACCGCAAGCTGGTGGTCGGCCGGGACGGGACGCTGCTGGGCGGCGTCCTGGTCGGCGACGTCGAATCGTACGGCGTGCTGCGGCCGTTGACGGGTTCGGTGCCGCCGGTGGCGCCCGAGCACCTGGTGCTGCCGGCCGGCGCGGGCGCGCCGGTCGTGCTCGGCCCGGCCGCGCTGCCCGACGAGGCGGTGGTCTGCAGCTGCCACCACGTGACCACGGGCGCGATCCGCGGCGCGGTCGGCGACCACGGCTGCGGCACCGTCGCAGAGGTGAAGAAGTGCACCAAGGCCGGTGCGGGCTGCGGCAGTTGCGTGAAGGTGGTGGGCCGGCTGGTGACCGCGGAGCTGGCGGCGAACGGTGTCGAGGTGGACGGCGGCCTGTGCCCGCACTTCGGGCAGACCAGGGCCGAGCTGTACGAGATCGTGCTGGCGCTGCGGATCTCCTCCTACCGCGAACTGCTGGACGCCCACGGCCGGGAGGGCGCGCGCGGCGGCGACGGCTGCGAGGTCTGCAAGCCGGCCGTCGCCTCGATCCTGGCGTCGCTGGCCGCCACGGTCGGCGCGAGCGTGCACGTGCTGGACGGCGAGCAGGCCGCGTTGCAGGACACCAATGACCACTTCCTGGCCAACATGCAGAAGAACGGCTCCTATTCGGTCGTGCCGCGCATCCCCGGCGGTGAGATCACCCCCGAGCGGCTCATCGTGATCGGCGAGGTGGCCCGCGACTTCGGCCTCTACACGAAGATCACCGGCGGCCAGCGCATCGACCTCTTCGGCGCCCGGGTGGAGCAACTGCCGCTGATCTGGTCCCGGCTGGTCGACGCCGGCTTCGAGTCCGGGCACGCCTACGGCAAGGCGCTGCGGACGGTGAAGTCCTGCGTGGGGCAGACCTGGTGCCGCTACGGCGTGCAGGACAGCGTCAGGATGGCGATCGGCCTGGAGCTGCGCTACCGGGGCCTGCGCTCGCCGCACAAGCTCAAGTCGGCGGTCTCCGGCTGCGCGCGCGAGTGCGCGGAGGCGCAGAGCAAGGACTTCGGGGTGATCGCGACCGCCAGCGGCTGGAATCTGTACGTCGGCGGCAACGGCGGCGCCACGCCCCGGCACGCGGACCTGCTGGCGCAGGACCTCTCCGACGCCGAACTGGTGCGGCTCATCGACCGCTTCCTGATGTTCTACATCCGCACCGCCGAGCCCCTGGAGCGCACCAGCGTGTGGCTGCAGCGCGTCGCGGGCGGCCTCGGACACGTCCGCGACGTCGTCGTCCACGACTCGCTGGGCATCTGCGGGGAGCTGGAGGCCCTGATGGCCGCGCATGTCGCGGGCTACCGCGACGAGTGGGCGGACACCGTCAACGACCCGGAGCGGCTGAGCCGCTTCGTCTCCTTCGTCAACGCGCCGGGAACCCCCGACCCGACCGTCCGGTTCGTGCCCGAGCGCGGCCAGATCAAGCCCGAGCCGGTCCTGCTGGCCCTGACAGAGACGGTGACCGTATGACCGCCCCCTCCCCCACCGCGGCCGCTTCCCCCGGCCCGGCCCCGTCCCTCAGCGGGACGGTCGAACTGCGCACCGGCGAGGGCTGGTTGGCGGTGTGCCCGGCCGGTGCGCTGCTGCCGGGCCGCGGGGTGGCGGCGCTGCTGCCCGACGGGCGGCAGGCCGCGCTCTTCCGCGACCGGGCAGGACGGCTCTACGCGATCGGCAACGTGGACCCCTTCACCGGCGCCGGTGTGCTGTGCCACGGCCTGCTCGGCTCGGTCCAGAGCCGCGCCTACGTGGCCTCGCCGCTGCTCAAGCAGCGCTTCGACCTGGCCGACGGCCACTGCCTGGACGACGACACGGTGGCCGTGGAGAGCTACCCGATACGGGTGGCCCCCGCCACTCCCTGACGGGGGCCGCGAGCGGGCCGCCGGCGCCCGCGGACCGGCGGATGCCGGAGGTCCCGGTCGTCGCCGGTCCGCGGGCGGCGGCAGCGGTCAGGCGTCCCCGGCCGCGCCGGCCGGCGGCGCCGTACTGCTGCGCTCCACCAGCCGGGTCGCCAGGTCCACCCGCAGCGTGCTGGGCTGCCGGCCACGGCTCAGGTCGAGCACCAGCCGGGCCGCCGCCTCCGCCATCTCGGTCAGCGGCTGCCGCACGGTGGTCAGCGGCGGGCTGATCCAGGTGGCGAGCGGCAGGTCGTCGAAGCCGACCACGCTCAGGTCGCGCGGGATCGACAGGCCCAGCTCGCGGGCCGCCTCGTACAGGCCGAGTGCCTGGAGGTCGTTGCCGGTGAAGACGGCGGTGGGGCGGTCGGGGCGGCGCAGCAGTTCAAGGCCCGCGGTGTAGCCGGCCTCGTGGTGGAAGTTGCCGGAGACCACCAGGCCCGGGTCGTAGCGCACTCCCGCGGTCTCCAGCGCGGCACGGTAGCCGTCGATCCTGGCCCGGCTGCACATCATCTTGGCCGGGCCGCCGAGCACGCCGATCCTGGTGTGGCCCAGGTCCAGCAGATGGCGGGTGGCGGCGAGGCCGCCCTGCCAGTTGGTGGCGCCGATGGCCGGCACGTCCTCGCCGGGGTCGCCGGCCGGGTCGAGCACCACGAACGGGATGTCGCGGCTGATCAGCTGCGCGCGCTGCGCCGGGTCGAGCCCGGAGAGCACCAGGATCACCCCGGTGGGGCGGCGGGCGAGCACCCCGTCCACCCAGGTCTGGCCGGGGCTGAGGCGGCCCGCCGACTCCGACAGCACCACGCTGAGGCCCTCCTGGCCGGCCACCCGCTCGACGCCCCTGATCACCTCCATCGCCCACGAGCTCTCCAGCTCGTGGAAGACCAGGTCGAGCAGCGGCGCGGGCTGCATGCTGCCGCGGCGGCGCTGGTAGCCGTGCCGGCGCAGGAGGTCCTCGACCCGGCTGCGGGTGGCGGGGGCCACGTCACCGCGGCCGTTGAGCACTTTCGAAACAGTCGGAGCCGAGACCCCGGCGGCCCGGGCGATCTCGGCAAGCGTCGCCGTGCCCTCGCCGGTGGTTCCCGACTGGTCATCGTGCGAGGGCTGGGGAATCGTGGCACTCATGGGTGCGATCGTAGCCCGGGCGGGTGGGGTCCGTCCGCGCCACAGCCGTGTCAATTAGCTCCATGGAGTCCCAAAAGATTCGGTTACATCCCCGAAATATTCGGGCGACCGGCCGGGCCGATGATCACCCGCGCCTCCCCGTGCCCTCCCCCATCGGCTGTTACGGAACCAGGACGGACCCAGGGGAACGCAGCGATCGTCCGCGGGATCTCTCCTGGTGACAGGGGCGTTCACCCGGACGTTCCCTGCCGGTCACCGCGGGCCGACCGGCCCGCACGGGCACGGGCTCGTCCGCCCTGCCTTCACGCATCCTGGGGGGATACGTTGAACCGCTCCACCATCCACCACCGCACGCTGCGCGCATCCGCCGCCACCGCGGGCGCCGCCCTCGCCCTGTCCGGCGCCGCACTGGCCCTCGCCCCGACGGCCTCGGCCGACGGCACTCCCGGCGACGGCGTACCGAAGATGACCCTGTCGGTCGACGCGCCGGCCCGGATCGGCCTCGCGGGCGGGCCGGTCGAATTCACCGAGACCATCGGCAACACCGGCACCGGCTACGTACCCGACATCCTGGAGCTGGAGGCCGCGGCCGGTGCGGGGATGCCGTCCGACGGCTTGAGCATCGACTACCGTGCCGCGGACGGCAGTTGGAAGCCGGTCGAGCTGACCTTCGCCGGCGGCGTCTTCAGCGGGCGGCCGTCCGAGACCTTCTCCGTACCGCCGGGCACCACCAGGACCGTCCACCTGCGGATCGGCCTGCCGATGGGCACCGCGCACCACGGTGACAGCGACGGCGGCGCCGAGTCCGTCACCCTGACCTCGGTCGTCGGCGCGACCGGGTCGTGGGTGGCCGAGGCGAAGGACACCCACACGATCAAGGTCGGCTCGGTCACGTCGTCCTTCGCGGGGGTGCCCGCCGACGTGGTCGCGGGCGGCGCCCCGATCGCCTTCGACGCGAAGGTCTCCAACCCGACGCCGTCGGTGTACACGAACCTCTCGCACCTGCTGTTCGCCGACAAGCACGCGACCGTGCAGGTCCTGAAGTCCGGCACGTGGACGACCCTGACGCCGGTGGCCGACCCGCGCGAGCCCGGCGGCCGGCTGGGCTTCTACCTCGACGGCCGGGACTCCTCGGTCGGCGCGGACAGCTCGACCGTCACCCGGGTCCGGGTCTCCTACCAGGCCGGGACCCCGGTGGGCCGGACCACGCTCGGCGACTGCGTCCTGGTCAACGAGGGCAGCACGCCCTTCACCGGAACCACGCTGTGCCAGAAGGACACGGCACTGACCGTCACGAAGGCTGCCGCGGCGACCCCGACCGCTTCGGCCACCGCGACCCCGACCCCGACCACGACGGCGTCCGCGACCGCGACCCCGGCGACCGGCGCCCAGCTCGCCAGCACCGGCGCCGGCTCCTCCTCGACCGTCGCCGCCGTCGCGGGCGGTGCGCTGCTGCTGGCCGGCGCCGCCACGACGGTCTCGGTCCGGCTGCGCCGCCGCAGCCACTGATCCACGGCTGCCGCCGACGCACGCGGTGCGGGGCCGCCGCGCCGGACGTGGCGCCCCGCACTGCCATGTCCCGCCGCTCGGCGGGACATTGGGCGGCTTTCACAGCCATCACAGCGCCCTTCCCGGGTAACCGGGGGAAGAGGAGGTGGTCATGGCCACGCAAGAAGCAGTCAGCCGGATGCCCTGGTGGGTCAGGACGATCATCGGAGTCGTCGCCCTCGGGCTGCTGTTCGTCCTGCTCGGCAAGGCGAACTGGCTGCCGGGTCTGCCGAATCCGTTCGCCGAGACGACCAAGGACCGCAGTGGTCCCGTACTCCTGAAGTCGATTCAGGACATGAACCGGTTCGAGGGTGCGAGCGGCAACTTCGAGGTCGTGGTGGACCTGGACAAGGACGCCAAGTACCTGCCCGACGTCGTGCGCGGCAAGCGCACGCTCTACGTCGGAGCAGGCAGCGTCGACGCCTATGTCGACCTCGGTTCGGTCAAGGGGGACGCGGTGACGGTCTCCGACGACCGCAAGACCGCGTCGCTGCGGCTGCCGCACGCGGCACTGGAGCGGACCTCCCTGGACACCAAGAACTCCTACGTGGTCTCCCAGTCGCGCGGCTTCTTCGACCGGGTCGGCGACTTCTTCGGCAGCGACACCGGCAATCTGCAGCAGCTCAACGAGCTGGCCGCGCAGAAGATCCAGGACGCCGCCAAGCAGACCGAACTGGCCGGCCGGGCGGAGACCAACACCCGCATGATGCTCCAGCAGATGCTGAGCTCGCTGGGCTTCACCACGGTCAACGTGACCTTCGGCCCGCCCGCCAAGGCGACCCCGTCGCCGTCCGGTTCGAGCACGGCGAGCGCGTCGCCGTCCCCCACGAAGAAGTGAGTTCGGCGCCTTCGGCTACGAGGACGTGAGCGCGGGAAGCAGATGCTCCTCCTCGTAGCCGAAGTGCCGCTCCACTTCGCCGCTGAGCTCGTCGAGCCGCCGCCGCAGGCCGGTCCCGGGTACGCCCGGTCCGGCCGGCTCAGGGATGCCCCGGGGGCAGCGTGAGAAAGCCGGGGGCGGCGCCTCCGCACGAAGCGCCGCCCCCGGCGGGGAAGGGCCGGTCCGGGCCGCCGGGCGGTGAGGGTTCGGCCCCCAGGGCAAGGGGCCTGCGGCGGCGGACCGGGCCGGCCCGGTCGGGGGGGTCAGCGGGATCTGGCGGCGGCGCGGCCGGCCTCCAGGCGGGCGACGGGAATGCGGAACGGTGAGCAGGAGACGTAGTCCAGGCCGACGTCGTGGAAGAAGTGCACGGACTCCGGGTCGCCGCCGTGCTCGCCGCAGATGCCGAGCTTGAGGTCGGGGCGGGTGGCGCGGCCGGCCTCCGCGGCGCTGCGGACCAGGGCGCCGACGCCGTCCCTGTCGATGGTCTCGAAGGGGGACACGCCGAAGATGCCCTTCTCCAGGTAGGCGGTGAAGAAGGACGCCTCGACGTCGTCGCGGGAGAAGCCCCACACGGTCTGGGTGAGGTCGTTGGTGCCGAAGGAGAAGAACTCGGCGGCCTCGGCGATCTGGCCCGCGGTCAGGGCGGCGCGCGGCAGTTCGATCATCGTGCCGATGGACAGCTTCAGCCGGGTGCCGGTGGCCGCCTCGACCTCGGCGATCACCAGGTCCGCCTCGTCGCGGACGATCTCCAGCTCCTGGACGGTGCCGACCAGCGGGATCATGATCTCGGCCCGCGGGTCGCCCTTGGCCGCCTTGCGATGGGCGGCGGCCTCGGCGATGGCGCGTACCTGCATCGCGAACAGCCCCGGGATCACCAGGCCGAGGCGCACCCCGCGCAGCCCCAGCATCGGGTTCTGCTCGTGCAGCCGGTGGACGGCCTGCAGCAGCCGCAGGTCGTTCTCGTTGGCGTCCTCGCGGGACTCGGCGAGCGCGACCCGTACCGACAACTCGGTGATGTCCGGCAGGAATTCGTGCAGCGGCGGGTCCAACAGCCTCACCGTCACCGGCAGGCCGTCCATCGCCTCAAGCAGTTCGATGAAGTCGGCCTTCTGCAGCGGCAGCAACGCGCCGAGCGCCTCGTTCCGTTCGGCGTCGGTGTCGGCCAGCACCAGCCGCTCGACCAGCTCGCGGCGCTCGCCGAGGAACATGTGCTCGGTACGGCACAGGCCGATGCCCTGCGCCCCGAAGCGGCGGGCGCGCGCGGCGTCCTCGGCGTTGTCGGCGTTGGCGCGCACCCGCAGCCTGCGGACCCGGTCGGCGTAGGCCATCACCCGGTGCACGGCCTGCACCAGGCCGTCCGCCTCGTCGGCGCCCGCGTGCATCCGGCCCTCGAAGTACTCGACCACCGGAGAGGGCACGACCGGCACCTCGCCGAGGTAGATCTTGCCGGTGGAGCCGTCGATCGAGATGAGGTCGCCCTCCTCTATCACCACGCCACCGGGCGCGGTGAGCCGGCGCCGCTTGGTGTCGACCTCCAGCTCCTCGGCCCCGCACACGCAGGTCTTGCCCATGCCGCGGGCGACGACGGCCGCGTGCGAGGTCTTGCCGCCGCGCGAGGTCAGGATGCCCTCGGCGGCGACCATGCCGCCCAGGTCGTCGGGGTTGGTCTCGCGGCGGATCAGGATGACCTGCTCACCGGAGCGGGACCACTTCACCGCCGTGTACGAGTCGAAGACCGCCTTGCCGACCGCGGCCCCCGGCGAGGCGGCGATGCCCCAGCCGATCCGCCGGACCGAACCGCTGTCCGCCACGGTGTCGTCGAACTGCGGGAACATCAGCTGGCTCAACTGCGCCCCGTTGACGCGCTGCAGGGCCTCGGCCTCGTCGATCAGCCCCTGGTCGACCAGTTGGGTGGCGATACGGAAGGCCGCCGCCGCGGTCCGCTTGCCGACCCGGGTCTGCAGCATCCACAACTGACCGCGCTCGATGGTGAACTCGATGTCGCACAGGTCACGGTAGTGCGTCTCCAGCGTCTGCATGATCGTCATCAGCTGGTCGTAGGAGGTCTTGTCGATGCCTTCGAGGTCGGCCAGCGGCACGGTGTTGCGGATGCCGGCGACGACGTCCTCGCCCTGCGCGTTCTGCAGGTAGTCGCCGTAGGTGCCCTGCGCCCCGCTGGCCGGGTCGCGGGTGAAGGCCACGCCCGTACCGGAGTCGGGGCCGAGGTTGCCGAAGACCATCGAGCAGATGGTGACGGCGGTGCCCAGGTCACCGGGGATACGCTCCTGGCGGCGGTAGAGCGTGGCCCGTTCGGTGTTCCACGACTCGAACACCGCGCAGACCGCGAGGTCCATCTGCTCGCGCGGCTCCTGCGGGAACTCCCGGCCGGTCTCCTTGACGACGATCTGCTTGAAGTCCTCGACCAGCGTGCGCAGGTCGGCCGCGTCCAGGCCGAGGTCGCTGTCGGCACCCTTGGCCCGTTTGGCCGCGTCGAGCGCCTCCTCGAACAGGCCGCTGCGCACGCCCATCACGGTCTCGCCGAACATCTGCACGAGGCGGCGGTAGGAGTCCCACGCGAACCGCTCGTTGTCCGCCTGGGCGGCGAGACCGACGACCGAGGCGTCGGACAGGCCGATGTTCAGGACGGTGTCCATCATCCCGGGCATCGAGAACTTCGCGCCGGACCGCACCGACACCAGCAGCGGGTCGTCCGGCTGCCCGAGCCGCTTGCCCATCCGCTGCTCCAGCGCGTCGAGGTGCGCACTCACCTCGTCGCGCAGGCCGGCGGGCTCGGCGCCGGACTCCAGATACACCCGGCACGCCTCGGTGGTGATGGTGAATCCGGGAGGGACCGGAAGCCCGAGGTTGGTCATCTCGGCGAGGTTCGCGCCTTTCCCGCCGAGCAGGTCCCTGAGATCCTTGTTGCCCTCAGTGAAGTCGTAGACGAATTTCTGCTGCTGCTGACGTGCCGACACTGGGCCTCGACTCCTCGCGACCGGGTTGCCCTGACGGCGGGGAGCGTACCCATCTCCAAGGCTCCGCAGTGCGTGCATCCGCACGACACACGGGTTTAACCGCTCGTCTGCCGAGGCTTCGAAAGTATTCGCCACGTCGGCGGGTGGTCATGCCGCGTTCACGAAGCGAAGGCACCGTGTCGCTCCGCGAGGCCGGAGGACGGTCGGGTGCACGCGGAGTGACGGTTGCCGTGAGCCTCTGCACGCATCCACACTGGCACTGAGTGCCATGCATTCGAGAGGTGTGATGCTCGGATGGGCGCTCGTTTGAGCGGGTAGGGCATCAGGCGTGATGCGAATCACCTCCCTGACGTACCCCCGGCTACGCAGTGCGGCGGGGTCAGCCGCCCGACGTGTCGGACTCGGCGTCGGCCGACGGCATGGCGCAGTCGAAGGGGTCGTTCAGCCAGCCGTCCGGCAGCACGACGCGCTTGCCGGGCGCGGTCCGGCCCCGGGGGCCGTCCGCGTGGGCCGGCCAGGCCTGCGTCAGGTCGAGCGCGGCGAACTGCTCGTCCAGGTCGGCGAGGGACGACGCCGTCGCGAGGGCGCGCCGGGCCTCGGACCCGACCGCGAACCCCTTCGTGTACCAGGGCACGTGCTTGCGGAAGTCGACCACTCCGCGGGTCTCGTCGCCGAGCCACTGGCCGAGCAGTTCGGCGTGCCGCCGCATGACGGCCGTGACCCGGCCGAAGTCGGGCGTGGCAGGGGCGGAGCCGGTGTCCTCGAAGGCCGCGACCAGGTCGCCGAAGAGCCACGGGCGCCCGAGGCAGCCGCGCCCGACGACGACTCCGTCGCACCCGGTCTCCCGCATCATCCGCAGCGCGTCATCGGCGCACCAGATGTCGCCGTTGCCGAGCACCGGGATCTCGGCGACGTGCTCCTTGAGCCGCGCGACGGCGTCCCAGTCGGCGGTCCCGCCGTAGTGCTGTGCGGCGGTGCGGCCGTGCAGGGCGACCGCGGTGACGCCCTCCTCGACGGCGATCCGGCCGGCGTCCAGATAGGTCAGGTGGTCGTCGTCGATGCCCTTGCGCATCTTGATGGTGACCGGCAGGTCCGCGGCGTTGCCGACCGCCTCGCGCAGGATCGACCGCAGCAGGTTGCGCTTGTACGGCAGCGCGGAGCCGCCGCCCTTGCGGGTGACCTTGGGCACCGGGCAGCCGAAGTTGAGGTCGATGTGGTCGGCCAGGTCCTCGTCCACGATCATCCGCACGGCCTTGCCGACGGTCACCGGGTCGACGCCGTAGAGCTGGATGGAGCGCGGCTTCTCGGTGGCGTCGAAGTGGATGAGCTGCATGGTCTTCTCGTTGCGCTCGACCAGCGCCCTGGTGGTGATCATCTCGCTGACGAACAGGCCCTTGCCCCCGCTGAACTCCCGGCACAGCGTGCGGAAGGGCGCGTTGGTGATGCCGGCCATCGGTGCCAGGACGACCGGCGGCTGGACGGAGTGCGGCCCGATCCGGAGCGCGCCGGGCACGGGCGGGGCCAGGGTGGCGTCAGCGGTCATGCCGTCCATTGTCCCGTACGCCCGGCAGTGGCCACGCTGCCCCCGTCCGCAGGGGAGCCGGACCAGTCAGGTCGTTGTACGATATTAATCGTTCTACTCACACAATCATTGGATCCACCATCCATGCCGGAACCCACCGCACGGCGCCGCACCCTCATCCTGGCGATCTGCTGCATGAGCCTGCTGATCGTCAGCCTGGACAACACCATCCTGAACGTCGCGCTCCCGTCGTTGCAGAAGGAGTTCCACGCCTCGGTCTCCGGACTCCAGTGGACCATCGACGCGTATCTGCTGGTCATCGCCTCCCTGCTGCTGTTGTCCGGTTCGACGGCGGACCGGATCGGCCGTAAGCGGGTCTTCCAGACCGGCCTTGCGGTCTTCACCGCCGGATCCCTGCTGTGCAGCCTGGCCCCCAGCCTGGGATGGCTGATCGCCTTCCGGATGGTGCAGGCGGTCGGCGGATCCATGCTCAACCCGGTGGCGATGTCGATCATCACCAACACCTTCTCCGAGCCGCGCGAGCGGGCCCGGGCCATCGGGGTGTGGGGCGGGGTCATCGGCATCAGCATGGCCGCCGGGCCGATCGTGGGCGGCGCGCTGGTGGAGTCGGTGGGCTGGCGGGCGATCTTCTGGATCAACCTGCCGATCGGCCTCGCCGCACTGGCGCTGACCGCCCGCTTCGTCCCCGAGTCGCGCGCCCCCCGGGCCCGCCGGGTGGACCCGGTCGGCCAGCTGCTGGTCATCGCGCTGCTCGGCACGCTGACCTACGGGATCATCGAGGGCTCGGACGCGGGCTGGTCCTCCGCGCTGATCATCGGCTGCTTCGCGGTGGCCGCGCTGGCCGCGGCGGCCCTGGCCGCCTACGAGAAGCGGCGGGTCGACCCGCTGATCGACACCCGGTTCTTCCGCAGCGTCCCCTTCAGCGGCGCCACCGTGATCGCGGTCAGCGGCTTCGCCGCGCTCGGCGGCTTCCTCTTCCTCAACACCCTCTACCTGCAGGACGAGCGCGGCCTGTCCGCCCTCGACGCGGGCCTCTACATGCTGCCGATGGCGGCGATGGCCCTGGTCTTCGCCCCGCTGTCCGGCCGCCTGGTCGGCACGCGTGGGCCACGCGTCCCGCTGGTGCTCGCGGGCACCGCGATGACGGCCAGCGGCGTGCTCTTCGCCGGGTTCGACGCCCAGTCGTCCGACGTGCTGCTCTTCACCTCCTACGTGCTCTTCGGCATCGGCTTCGGCCTGGTCAACGCGCCGATCACCAACACCGCCGTGTCCGGCATGCCGCGCGCGCAGGCCGGGGTGGCGGCGGCGGTCGCCTCGACGAGCCGGCAGGTCGGCCAGTCGCTGGGCGTCGCGGTGCTGGGTGCGGCGCTGGCCGCCGGGCTGCACGAGGGCGCCTGGTGGATCATCGCGGGCTGTGGTGCCTCGGTGCTGGTGCTCGGTACGCTCACCACCGGCCGGTGGGCCAAGGCCACGGCGGCGCGCACGGCAGGGCTGCTGGCGCCCGAGGCGGAGGACAACCGGATGGCGGTGAAGGTGTGACGGCGGCACGGCACGAGACGGCCGGCGACCCGGACAAGGCGGCGTACTGCGAGCGGGCCGGCGACCCGGTCACGGGCGCGGCCAGCGGCGGTCAGGCCGGCGGTCCCGAGGGACAGGACGCCGCGCAGGAGACGGCCGGGCGGGTGTGGCGCAACCTGCGCGCCCTGGTGCTGGAGCGCAACGAGCGCCGCAAGGAGGTCGCCGAGGCCATCGGCATGAGCTTCTTCAGGGTCAAGGCGCTGCGCAGGATCGCCGCCCGGCCCTCCCAGATGAGCGAGCTGGCTGCCGAGTTGGCCTGCGACCGCCCCTATCTCACCCTCGTGGTGGACGACCTGCAAAAGCGCGGCCTGGTGGAGCGCAGGCAGCACCCCACCGACCGGCGCTGCAAGATCGTCTCGGCCACCGCGGAGGGCCTGGCGGTGGCCGACCGGGCGAACGCGATCCTCGGCAACCCGCCGCCGGCGCTGCTCGCGCTGCCGGCGGCGGACCTGGCGGCACTGGAGCGGATCACCTCGGCACTGGCCGGGCCTCCCCGGGACTGACCGCCGCGCCGGCCAGGCGCGCGGCGGCCGTCGGCAGCAGGCGCAGCGCGGCCTGCCACAGGCCGTCCCGCTCGGCGTCGGTCAGCAGCGGGTTGGCGGCGAGGTCCGCGCGGGCCGCGGCCATCGACTCCTCGGTGGTGCAGGGCGCGCCCCAGTCGGATCCGTAGACCAGGTGGTCGGCGGTGGTCATGGCCAGCGCGGGGGCGATCGCGTGCGCGCTGCCGCAACCGGCGGTGTCGAGGTGCAGGGCGGCCAGCTGGTCGCCGATCTCCTGCCGGGTCAGCCCCGCCGGGTTCGGCACCCACGCCTCGGCGCCCAGCGCCAGCAGCCGCCCGCTGAGCGCGGGCAGGGCGCCGCCGCAGTGCGCGAGCACCAGCCGCACGCGGCGGTGGCGGCGCAGCACCCCGGCGTAGAGCAACTCGGTGACGGTGCTCGCGGTGTCGAAGGCGACCTCGACCAGCGCGCTGGGGCGGCCGAGTACCGGAGGTGCGAAGACGTCGGGGTGGACGAAGACGGTGGCGGCCCGCGCGTCGAGTGCGGCCCAGACCGGTTCGAGCCGGGGGTCGGCGAGGCGCACCCCGTTGTACGCAGTGGCCACCGCGTAGCCGTCCGCGCCCAACTCCTCGCCGGCGCGGGCGATTTCGGCCAGGCAGGCGGCCGGGTCGTCGGTGGGCAGCGCGGCGAGCAGCCCGAAGCGGGTGGGGAACTCGGCGACCAGCGCGGCGCCGTAGTCGTTGACCGGGCGCAGGCGCTCGACCGGTCCCGGCACGACGCTGCTGAGCAACTGCATCCGCACGCCGGCGCGTTCCATCGCGGCCAGGGTGCCTTCCGGTGTCCAGTGCGGTGGTTCGTCCAACAGGAAGCAGCCGGCGCGCATGGCCTTCCAGAAGGCGTCACGCTGGGCGGGGGTGGTGGGCGGCGCGAAGTGGGCGTGGATGTCGACGGGTCCGGCGTTCACAGGACATCTCTCCTACGGATCGGGCATCGTGCTGCGCCCGACCCTAGCAATACCCGTCAGTTACTGCCACGAATGTCAGTGACCGCCAATCACTGACGCTCCCTCACATGCGCACGGCCGAGATCGCGGCGTCCAGCAGGTCCTCGACGCTGCCCGTGCCGCCCTCCTCCGACCAGCGGGTGATCGCCAGGTCGAGGCAGCCGAGCACGGCGGTGGTGATCGCCGCCGCCCGCAGTTCGCGCGTCTCCTGCGGGCCGCCGTCGAGCCTGGCCAGCACCACCGGCACCAGCAACTCCCGCCACTGGGCGTGCTTCTGCTGCCTGGCCGCCCGCAGCGACGGGGTGCTGGCGAACATCCGCGCCCGGGCCAGCGCGCCCTCCCGGTCCTCCTCGATCGCCGCGAGCAGCACCGCGAGCGCGCCCCGCAGGGCCTGCCACGCGTCCTCCTCGGCCGGCCGGTCCGCCAGCGCGTCGGCGAGCCTGGCACCGGACTCCTGCATGCTCCCGACGACCATGTCCTCCTTGGTGTCGAAGTAGCGGAAGACGCTGCGCGCGGACATGCCGACCTCGGTCGCGATCTGCTCGACCGTGGTCTCCTCGAAGCCCTGGGCGATGAACAGCGCGATCGCCCGCTCCGCGATCTGGGCACGTACGGTTCTGCGGGTCAGCTCACGCAGGCCTGAGCCCCTGGCGCGGGTGGATGTCATGGCTCGATTTTATGCCGCGGCCGTCAGACGGCGACCGGCTCGCGCTCGGCCAGCACGATCCGGTGCAGCCGGTCGAGGCGCTCCCTGGTCAGCTCGTCCACCGGGGAATACACCATCAGCCGCGGGCCGTCCTGCGGCCCGAGCCACAGATGGCTGAAGTCGAAGGCCAGCATGCCCACTTCGGGATTGAGATAGCGCTTCACATGACTGCCGGGCCGCAGCACCTCGTGCCGCTCCCAGGCCTCGCGGAACTCCGGGGAACTCTGCTGGAGGCGCCGGAGCATCTCCTTCCACGCGGGCTCGGCCAGATGCTCGGCCATCGAGGTGCGGAACTTCGCCGCCATCAGCCGGGTGTTCTGCTCCCGGTCGAGCATCCGCTCGCGCCACAGCGGGTGGGTGAAGGCCAGCCACATCACGTTGCGGTCCTCGACCGGCATCGCGTCCAGGTCGGCGACCAGCCGCCCGTACGTGTGGTTGTACGCGATGATGTCGTAGCGGGCGTTGAAGACCGCCGCGGGCAGCGGCGCCACCTGGTCGATCAGCGCGCGGATCGCCGGCGACATCCCCGGGCAGTCCAGATGCGGATGCGGGTCGGCGGTGCCGGCCAGCGTGAACAGGTGCCTGCGCTCGTGCTGGTCGAGCAGCAGGGCGCGGGCGATGGCGTCGGCGACCTGGCCCGACACCTGGATCTCCCTGGCCTGTTCGAGCCAGGTGTACCAGGTCACACCGACCGCGGCGAGCTGCGCGACCTCCTCGCGGCGGAGCCCCGGAGTGCGGCGCCTGCGGCCCGGCGGCAGCCCGACCTGCTCGGGCGTGATGCGCTCCCGGCGGCTGCGCAGGAAAGACGCCAGCTCCTGCCTGCGGCTCGCGGCGGAATCGGCGCCGGTGCTTCGGGGCTCGCTGGGAGGTTCGCCGGCAAGGTCGCTGGGAGCGGTCATGCTCCCAGCATGCCGGACTCGTCAAGCAGTTGCCAGGTGCTCGGTATACCTGGATAAACGCTCTCTGGTACCCCCCTCAGCGAAGGTCCAGTGTGGACCATGTGAACGACCGACTGGAACAGACACTTCCCTCCCGGGCGCAGGTGCTGCCCCGGGTCACCCGCATACCGGCACCCTCCTCCTCCACTCCGCAGAAGTCCGCCGCCCCCGCGCTCAGCGCGCTCGGACTGCTGACCGTGCTGCTCGGCGCGGCACTGCCGATGGTGGACTTCTTCATCGTCAACGTCGCCCTGCCCACCATCGACCGCGACCTCGACGCGGGTCCCGCGGTGCTGGAGATGGTGGTCGCGGGCTACGGCGTCGCCTACGCCGTCCTGCTGGTGCTCGGCGGCCGGCTCGGCGACATGTTCGGCCGCCGCAACCTCTTCCTGTGGGGCCTCGGGCTCTTCGCCGCGACCTCGCTGGCCTGCGGCGTCGCCCCCACCGCGTGGACGCTGGTGGCGGCCAGGGTCGCCCAGGGCGCGGCCTCCGCGCTGCTGCTGCCGCAGGCGCTCGCCACCATCCAGTCCGCGACCTCCGGCAGCAGCCGCGGCAAGGCGCTCAGCTACTACGGCGCCACGGCCGGCATCGCCAGCGTCGTCGGCCAGGTGCTCGGCGGCGTCCTGGTCTCCGCGGACATCGCAGGCAGCGGCTGGCGGGCGATCTTCCTGGTCAACGTGCCGGTCGCCGCGGTGGCGCTGGTGCTCGCGCTCACGTCCGTCCCGGAGACCCGCTCGGCGAACCCGGCGCGGATCGACCGGGCAGGCACCGGGCTGCTTGCGGTCACCCTGATCACCCTGCTGCTGCCGCTCACCGAGGGCCGGGCGGCCGGCTGGCCGCTGTGGTCATGGGTGCTGCTCGCGGTCTCCCCCTTCGCGGCGGCGGCCTTCGTGGCCGTCGAACGGCACGGGGAGCGCACCGGCGGGAACCCGCTGCTGCCGCCGTCGCTGGTCCGCATCCACAGCGTGCGCAGCGGGCTGCTGCTGATCGTGCCGCTGTGCCTCGGCTTCGGCGGCTTCATGTTCGTGCTCGCGGTGGCCATGCAGGACGGACTGCACCTCGGTGCGCTCGCCGCCGGTGCGGCGCTCGCGCCGCTGTGCGCGACCTTCTTCGCCGCGTCGCTGCTCGGCCCGCGCCTGGTGGCCCGCTTCGGCCGCCGCACCGTCACGGCGGGCTCGCTGATCCAGGGGGCGGGTCTGCTGATCCTGGCCGGGACCTTCTTCTGGGGCTGGCCGCACATCGGCGTCCTGGCGCTCGCACCCGGCATGGCGGTGACCGGTTTCGGGCAGGGCCTGCTCCTGCCGGTGGTCTTCCGCATCGTCCTCAGCGAGGTGCCCGCCGCGCAGGCGGGAGTGGGGAGCGGGGCGATGGCGACCACGCAGCAGTCCAGCCTCGCGCTGGGCGTCGCCACCCTGGGCACGCTGTTCCTGACGCTGACCACGTCGGTGGGCTT
The DNA here is from genome assembly GCF_036010485.1 of Streptomyces sp. NBC_01198. Classification (NCBI taxonomy): domain Bacteria; kingdom Bacillati; phylum Actinomycetota; class Actinomycetes; order Kitasatosporales; family Streptomycetaceae; genus Streptomyces; species Streptomyces sp. NBC_01198. Next base: position 5,669,203 of record NZ_CP108568.1, on the reverse strand, counting down.
CCGCGACGCCCTCGTCTGGGCCCTGCTGGCCCAGCTCGGCGCGGTCGCCCTCACTGCCGCCTTCAGCCTCCGCCTCCCCCGCACGGTGGTCTGACCCTCCCGGGCGCGATGCGCCCGGCACCGGCCCCCGCGAGTGCCGGCCTCTCGGAAGAGCTGCGGCGGGGTACGCGTTGACCAAGAGGTGGGAGTCGGGAGGAGTGGCGGATGGCCGTGGGTGAGCTGAGGTCACCGCTGGTGGGCCGGGCGCCGCGGGAGACCGGCAGGCACCGTCTCGCCTCGGTGGTGGCGATCTGCGGCGTGGCGCTCGTACCGTGGCTGGCCGTGCTCGCGGCGGCCGGCACCGGCCCGGCATGGATCGCCCTGGACTCGCTGGAGGCCGTGGGCCTGGTCACCACCGGCCTGCTCGCCGCCGGACCCGCGCATCAGGCCCGTACCCCCGCCGCCGCGGTCACCGCGGCCCTGCTCCTGCTCGACGCCTCGCTCGACCTGGCGACCTCACACGGCACCGCCCTGCTCGTCGCCGTCGCGATGGCCGTCCTCGCAGAGCTGCCGCTGGCCGCCGCCTGCGGCGTACTGGCGCTGCGCCGGACCCCGGGGGGCCCGGCGCAGCGACGGGCTCAGCAGCCCAGCAGCCTGCTGCCCAGGTAGCCCTCGACCTGGTCGAGGGACACCCGCTCCTGCTTCATCGTGTCGCGCTCCCGGACGGTCACCGCGTTGTCCGTGAGCGTGTCGAAGTCCACCGTGACGCAGAACGGCGTACCGATCTCGTCCTGCCTGCGGTAGCGACGGCCGATGGCGCCGGCGTCGTCGAACTCGATGTTCCAGTTCGCCCGCAGCGCGGTGGCCAGGCCCTTGGCCTTCGGGGACAGCTCGGGGTTGCGGGACAGCGGCAGGACGGCGACCTTGACCGGGGCCAGCCGCGGGTCCAGCCGCATCACGGTCCGCTTCTCCATGGCGCCCTTGGCGTTCGGCGCCTCGTCCTCGTTGTACGCGTCCAGCATGAACGCCAGCATGGCGCGGTTGACGCCCGCCGCAGGCTCGATCACGTACGGGAACCAGCGCTCGCCGGCCTCCTGGTCGAAGTACGACAGGTCCTGGCCGGAGGCCTTGGAGTGCGCGGAAAGGTCGAAGTCGGTGCGGTTGGCGACGCCCTCCAGCTCACTGAACTCCTGGCCGCCGAAGTTGAAGCGGTACTCGATGTCGGCGGTGCGCTTCGAGTAGTGCGACAGCTTCTCCTTCGGGTGGTCGTACCAGCGGATGTTCTCCTCGCGGATGCCGAGGCCGGTGTACCAGTTCCAGCGCTCCTGCATCCAGTACTCGTGCCACTTCTCGTCCTCGCCGGGCTTGACGAAGAACTCCATCTCCATCTGCTCGAACTCGCGGGTGCGGAAGATGAAGTTTCCCGGCGTGATCTCGTTGCGGAACGACTTGCCCATCTGGGCGATGCCGAACGGCGGCTTCTTGCGCGAGGTGGTCTGCACCTGGGCGAAGTTCACGAAGATGCCCTGCGCGGTCTCGGGCCGCAGATACGCCACCGAGCCGGCGTCCTGGGTCGGGCCGAGGTGGGTCTGCAGCATGCCGGAGAACTGCTTGGGCTCGGTGAAGGCGCCCTTCGTGCCGCAGTGCGGGCAGTTGATGTCGGCCAGCCCGTTGGCCGGCGGCCGGCCGTGCTTGGCCTCGTACGCCTCCTCCAGGTGGTCGGCGCGGAAGCGCTTGTGGCAGGAGGTGCACTCGGTGAGCGGGTCGGAGAACGTGGCGACGTGACCCGAGGCGACCCACACCTCGGGGGCGAGGATCACCGACGAGTCGAGGCCCACCACGTCCTCACGGGAGGTCACCATCGCGCGCCACCACTGGCGCTTGATGTTCTCCTTGAGCTCGACGCCCAGCGGCCCGTAGTCCCAGGCGGCCTTCGAGCCGCCGTAGATCTCACTGCTCGGGAAAACGAAGCCACGGCGCTTGCTCAGGCTGACGATGGTGTCGATCTTGTCGGCGGCCACGGTGCTCTCTTCAGTACGACGAAGGGGTCTGGTCCCAGATTACCGGCGCGGGCGGGGCGCATATCAAATCCGTTCCGCGGGCTGCAAGGACGAGCCCGCCCCCGGGGCTGCTCCGCGCCGGGGCCGGGGAGGCGTCCGGGCCGCCCGGCGGCCCCTTCCGGCCGCGGGGCGGGACGGCCGTCCTCGCGATCTTCGTCCCGGTGTTCTTCCCGGTCTTGGTTCCGGTGTTCTTGCCGGTCTTCGTCGCGATCTGCACGCGGCGGCCGGGGCGGCAGCGGGCGGCGGGCTGGCACAATGGGGACGTCAGGCGCGCAAGCCGTCATGAGGAGGACCGGTGACCACGATGAAGCACCCCGGGCCCTCCGGGCCGCCCGTCGCGGGCCGGGCCACCCGGCAGCGGGCCGCGGTCGCGGCGGCGCTGGAAGAGGTCGACGAATTCCGCAGCGCGCAGGATCTGCACGACCTTCTCAAGCACCGGGGCGACTCGGTCGGTCTGACGACCGTCTACCGCACGCTCCAGTCCCTCGCCGACGCCGGCGAGATCGACGTGCTGCGCACCGGTGAGGGCGAGTCGGTCTACCGCCGCTGCTCGGGCGGCGGCCACCACCACCACCTGGTCTGCCGCTCGTGCGGCAAGGCGGTCGAGGTCGAGGGCCCCGCGGTCGAGAGCTGGGCGGAGGCGGTCGCCTCCGAGAACGGCTTCGTGGACGTGGCCCACACGATGGAGATCTTCGGCACCTGTGCGGAGTGCGCTGCCGCGCGGCCCTGACTCGACCGCACCCCCCACCACCGTGGGCTCCGCCCCGGCCCCTCCCCGGGGGTCAGGAGGCGGCGGGCTCGTTGGGGAGGGCGCCGCCGAAGCGACGGTCGCGGCTGGCGAATTCGTGGCAGGCCCGCCACAGGTCGCGGCGGTCGAAGTCCGGCCAGAGGACGTCCTGGAAGACCATCTCCGCGTAGCTGCTCTGCCACAGCAGGTAATTGGACGTGCGCTGCTCCCCGCTGGGCCGCAGGAAGAGGTCGACGTCCGGCATGTCGGGGTAGTAGAGGTACTTGGCGAAGGTCTTCTCGTTGACCTTCGACGGGTCCAGCCGCCCGGCGGCGATGTCGCGGGCCATCGCCTGGGCGGCGTCGGCGATCTCGGCCCGTCCGCCGTAGTTCACGCAGAAGTACAGCGTCATGGCGTCGTTGTCGACGGTCTGCTCCTGGGCGACCTGGAGTTCCTGGACCACCGACTTCCACATCTTCGGCATGCGGCCGACCCAGCGGATGCGGATGCCCAGCTCGTCCATCTCGTCCCGGCGGCGGCGGATGACGTCCCGGTTGAAGTTCATCAGGAAGCGCACCTCCTCCGGCGAGCGCTTCCAGTTCTCGGTGGAGAAGGCGTAGAGCGAGAGGTTCTTGACGCCGATCTCCAGGCAGCCCTTGAGGACGTCGAGGACGACGCCCTCGCCGACCTTGTGGCCCTCGGTGCGGGGCAGGCCGCGCTCCTTGGCCCAGCGGCCGTTGCCGTCCATGATCACCGCGACGTGCTTGGGCACCAGCTCCGCCGGGAGCTTGGGCGGCCGGGCGCCCGAGGGGTGCGGGTCGGGCGTGCGGTACGAGGTCCGGTTCCGGCCCAGAATCCCGCGACGTGCCATGGTGGTACTTCTCCTACTTCTCGACGAACCGCAGAGAGCGCAGGCCGCGCTCCAGGTGCCACTGGAGGTAGGCCGCGACCAGCCCGCTGCCCTCGCGGCAGTGCCGCGACTCGCAGGCGTCGGCGGTCTCCCAGTCGCCGCCGAGCAGCGCACCGAGGAGTTCCAGTGCCTCCCGTGAGGGTACGACGCTTCCCGGCACGCGGCACTCGCCGCATACCACTCCGCCCGCGCCGACCGAGAAGAACCGGTTCGGCCCGGTCATCCCGCACTTGGCGCAGTCGTCGAAGCTGGGCGCGTAGCCGTTGACGGCCAGCGAGCGCAGCAGAAACGCGTCGAGGACCAGCCGCGGGTCGTGGTCGCCGGCCGCGAGCGTGCGCAGGGCGCCGACCAGCAGCAGATACTGCTGCACCGCCGGTTCGCCCTCGTGGTCGGTGAAGCGCTCGGCGGTCTCCAGCATCGCGGTGCCCGCGGTGTAGCGGGCGTAGTCGGCGACGATCGGGCTGCCGTAGGGGGCGATCGTCTCGCTCTGGGTGCACAGCGGCAGCCCGCGGCCGATCAGCTCGCCGCCGCGGACGAAGAACTGCACGTCGACGTGGGTGAAGGGCTCAAGGCGGGCACCGAACTTCGACTTCGTCCGCCGCACCCCTCTGGCCACCGCCCGGACCCTGCCGTGCCGCCGGGTGAGCAGCGTGATGATCCGGTCCGCCTCACCCAGCTTCTGGGTGCGCAGCACGATGCCGTCGTCGCGGAACAGGCTCATGCGGCCCATTCTCGCCTACGCCGCTCCCCCGGCGGGCCGGGCCCGGCCCGCAGCCGGGATCAGTGCTCCGCGCCGGGTGCCACCAGTCCCGACTCGTAGGCGGCGATGACCAGTTGGGCGCGGTCGCGGGCGCCGATCTTGCCCATGATCCGGCTGACATGGGTCTTGGCGGTGAGCGGGCTCAGGCCCAGCGCCTCGCCCGCCTCGGCGTTGTTCAGGCCGCGGGCGACCAGTGTCAGCACCTCGCGCTCGCGGTCCGACAGGCAGGTCAGCCGGCCCGTGCCGGGGGTGCTGCTGGGCGGCGGTCGGTCGGGCAGCCGCAGCACCCGGGCGATCAGCCGGGCGGTCGGCCCCGGGGACAGCAGCGAGTCGCCGGCCGCGACCGTACGGATCGCGTCGAGCAGTTCCGCGGGCCTGGTGTCCTTGACCATGAAGCCGGAGGCGCCCGCGCGCAGCGCCGCCACCACGTGCTCGTCGTCGTCGTAGGTGGTCAGCACCAGGATCCGCACCCCGGCGAGGTCGTCGTCGGCGGCGATCCGCCGGGTGGCCTCGATGCCGTCCATCTCCGGCATGCGGATGTCCATCACGACGACGTCGGCCCGGGAGCTGCGGGCCCGCTCCACCGCTTCCAGGCCGTTGCCCGCCTGGCCGACCACCTCCATGTCGCGGGCGGACTCCACCAGCATCGCGAACGCGGCGCGTACCAGCGTCTGGTCGTCGGCGAGCAGCACCCTGATCGGCTCCGGGGTCGTCATCCGAGGTCTCCCTGGTGGTCGGCGCCGAGCACGGCGACGGCGGTGTGGTCGGCCTGGCGCAGGAAGCAGGGCAGCACGGCGGTGACCGAGAAGCCCGCCGCGCCGTCGGTCCGCGGGCCTGCGGCGAGCGTGCCGCCGACGCTTCTGGCCCGCTCCCGCATCCCCACGATCCCGAAGCCCTCGGGGCGGTCGTCGTCGGGCGGCCGCAGCGGCACCGGGCCGTCGTCCTCGACGCAGACGTGCAGGGCGGCGCCCTGCCGGCTGACCCGCACCCGCACCTGCGGGTCGGGCGCGCCCGCGTGGCGTACGGCGTTGGTCAGCGACTCCTGGACGATCCGATACGCGGCGGCGCCCACCGCGGCCGGCACCGCTTCGCCGCCGGGGTCGACGGCCAGCGTGACCTTGGCGCCCGCCGCCTCCGCGGCCTCGGCCAGCGACGGGATGCCCGCCAGGTCGGGCAGCGGCCCGTCGCTGTCGGCGCGCAGCACCCGCAAGGTGGTGCGCAGCTCGGAACGTGCCTCCCGGCAGGTGTCCGCGATGTTGTCCAGCGCCGCCGCCACCGCGGTCCTGTCCAGCCGGTCGGGGTCGGCGAGCAGGATGTGCGCGGCCACCGAGGTCTGCACGCCGATCAGGGTGATGCTGTGCGCCAGCAGGTCGTGCAGGTCGCGGGCGATCCGCAGCCGCTCCTCCGCGACCCGGCGCGCGGCCTCCTCCTCCCGGGTCCGCTCGGCCCGCTCGGCGCGCTCCATGATCGCGGCGATGTAGTTGCGGTGCATCCGTACGACCTCGCCGGCGATCGCGACGGCCACTATCCAGCCGGCGCCCTGGAGCATCTGGGTGCCGGCGGTGGGCTTGCCGATGGCCGACATCACGGCGGCCATCGTGCCCACCACGGTCGGCACCACCAGGAACGTCCTGGCCGGCGGTCCCGCGACCGCCACCGAGTACAGCGCGATCATGCTGGACAGCAGCGGGGCTTCCTGGATGTTCTCCATGTAGTGGTAAGGCGCCACGACCGCGACCATGCCGAGCAGGCACCACATCGGGGCGTGGCGGCGCCAGGCGAGCACGGCGCCGCTGGCTGCCAGCAGGAACCAGCCGAGCGCGTCGGGCCGGTGGCTCCTGGCCGCCTCGGGCAGGGCGAGCGCCAGTATCGCCTGGGCCAGGAAGATCGCCACCGCGAAGGCCACGTCGGAGTAGGTGACCCGCGGGGGCGGGGGCGCTGCCGCTGGGCCGGCGGGGGCGAGGCTTGTGAGCACGGCTCCATCTTCCGGGACGTGAGACACGGCGCGGGCGTTTCCGCCCACCTTTCCCCCGGGCCCGGGGGGCGCTGCGGCAGCGGGGGACGCACGGGGTGGCTAGGCCACGACGGAGGTGCGGGTCGGGGGTTTTTCGGGGGTCGGGCTGCGGAGGGCCGGAGGGGTGGGCCACCAGACGCGGGTGGACAGCAGCGTGGTGGCCGCCGGGACGAGGAACGTGCGGACGACGAACGTGTCGAGCAGCACGCCCAGGGCGATGACCAGGCCCATCTCCACCATCATCACCAGCGGCAGCGACGCCAGCACCGTGAACGTCGCCGCCAGGACGATGCCCGCCGAGGCGATCACCCCGCCGGTGGACTCCAGCGCGCCCACCGTCGCACGCCGCGGATCCGCCCCGTCGCGGGCTTCCTCCCGCATGCGGTGCATCAGGAAGATGCCGTAGTCGACGCCCAGCGCGACCAGGAAGACGAAGCTGAGCAGCGGCAGCCCGGGGTCGATGCCGTGGAAGCCGAGGACGGGGCCGAAGATGAGGCCGCCGATCCCGAGGGCCGCGGCCCAGACGCCGACCATGGCCGCGGTCAGCAGCAGCGGGGCGACCAGGCTGCGCAGCAGCGCGGCGAGCAGCAGGAAGACCGCGGCGAGCACCAGCGGGATGACCAGGCGGCTGTCCCGCGACGACGTGCTGGCGGTGTCGATCCGCTGGGCGCTGGCGCCGCCGACCAGGCCGTGGTCGGCCGCGGTGGCGGCCCGCAGCCGGGTGACCGTGTCCTTCTCCGCCGCGCTGTCGGGCGCCGCGGTCGGATACACGGCGATCTCCGTCCAGCCGCCGCCCGACCGCCCGGTGTCGACGCCGGCGACCCCGGTGGTGCCGCCGGCGGCGGCCTTCGCCGCGGCCGCGCGGTCGGTCGGTACGACGACGGTGATCGCCTGGGTGCTGCGTTCGGGGAAGGCCCGGTGCAGGATGTGGTCGGCGCTGACCGACTCGGGCGTACTGGTGAAGGTGTCGTCCTGGTGGAGTGCGCCTGGCAGGTTGCCGATGCCCAGGGCGAGCGCGCCGACCGCGACGGCGGAGGCGGCGAGCACGGCGACCGGCCGGCGCACCACGAACGTGCCGATCCGGTGGTAGACGCCGCGGCTCGCGCGGGACTCGCTGCCGTAGGCGGGGATCAGCGGCCAGAAGACCCGGCGGCCGAGCAGGACGAGCACCGCGGGCAGCAGGGTGGTCATGGCGGCGAGCGAGCAGACGATGCCCACCGCGCCGACCGGCCCCAGGCCGCGGCTGCTGTTGAGGTCGGCGGCGAGCAGGCAGAGCAGCCCTGCGACGACGGTGGCGGCCGAGGTGAGCACGGCGGGGCCGACCCCGCGCAGGGCGGCCCGCATCGCCTCGTACGGCTCGGGGACGCGGCGCAGCTCCTCGCGGTAGCGGGAGATCAGCAGCAGCGCGTAGTCCGTGCCGGCGCCGAAGATCAGCACGGTCATCACCGAGGAGCTCATGTCGGACACGGTCAGGCCGAAGGCCCGCACCATGCCGTAGACCAGCGCCATCGCGGTGCCGGCGGCGACGCCGACGACGGCGAGCGGCACCAGCCACAGGAAGGGGCTGCGGTAGGTGAGGATCAGCAGCAGCGCGACGATGCCCGCGGTGGACAGCAGCAGGGTGCCGTCGATGCTCGCGAAGACCTCCTTGGCGTCGCCCTGCGCCGCGCCGGGTCCGCCGACGTCGATGGTCAGCCCGGCGGGGCGGCCGGCGGCGAGCTGGTCGCGGACGGCCTTGACGACGTCCTCGGGCTTGCCAGCCCTCTCGGCGATGGAGACCGGCACGATCAGGGTGCGGCCGTCCTTGGCGGCGACCGCGGCGGGCTTGGCGCCCACCAGCGGGTAGGCCCGCTCCAGGGCGGCGGTCTGCCGGTCGGCGGTGGCGCGGTCGGCGGCGGTCAGGCCGCCGGCCCGGTCGTAGACCAGCACCAGGGCGGTGGCGCTGCCGCCGGACATGTCCTTCTGGATCTTGGCGACCTGGGTGGACTGCGCGCTGGCCGGCAGGTAGTCGACGGCGTCGTCGTGCTTGACGCCGTCGAGCTTGCCCGCGAAGACCGCGGAGACGGCGAGGACCACGATCCACAGCCCGATCATCGCCCAGGGCAGCCTGCGGCGCCGGGTGCTCGCGCTCGTGCTCGTGGTGGTGCCTGCGGTGGTGCCGGTGGCCCTCATCGGGGGCTCCCCTCGGGGTTCGCTGGTGTCACTCCACCAGAGTCCCGGTTCGGGAAGCCCGAAACGTCGGGCTCAGGGCCGAGCCGTCCGCTACTCCGCAGGACTGCCGCGGGCCTCCGCTACTCCCGGCGGAGTATCCGTGCGGAGTGCCCGCGGGGCCGCGCAGGGGCCGCACCGGGGCCGGACAGCCCGAGGGCCGTGCCGGGGCCGGACCGCCCGCCGGACCCCGCCGGGGCCGCCCGGCTCAGCTCGCGGTGGCCGCGGCGGCGGCGAGCAGCCGGTCGATGTCGTCGGTGTGCAGCGACAGGCAGCGGCCCACCGCTTCGAGGACCTCGCGTTCGGCCGGCAGGTAGGGGCCGTCCGCCAGCGCGATGTGGGCGCCCTGCAGCAGGACCCGCTCGCGGCCCTGCTGGGCGAGGTGGTCGGCGAGCGGCTCAAGCGCCTCGTGCAGCTCGATCGACAGCCAGCTCCCGCAGCCGTCCACGCAGTCGGCGAAGGAGTGGTGGCCGAGCTCCTGGGAGGCGGTGTAGCGGCCCTCGTCGGCGACGATGGCGGCGAGCAGCCCGAGCAGCTGGTCCTCGGTGCAGTCGCTGAAGCCGGCCGAGCGCACCGCGCCCACGGCCGCCTCGCGGGCCGGCCGGCCGGTGGAGCCGCCCGCGGTGAGCACGGCGAGCGCGATGGTGTGCACGGCGTCGCGCAGCATCGCCGAGAAGCGGGTGGTGGTGGGGCACAGCAGCACCTGCGAGCCGTACTGGCGGTGGCAGGCGGCGCATTCGATCACCGAGCCCGCGGTGCCGCGGTTGAGCAGCGGCACGTTGAGCACGGTGAGCCTGCGGGTGCCCGTTCTGCGGTGGTAGCTGCGGTCGCCGCCGCAGTCGGGGCAGAAGAACTCACCGTCGTCCTCGGTGTGCCAGGCCGTTCGCACACCCCAGATCCACAGCCCCAGCTTCATCACGCTGCACCCTCCGGCCGTCTTCGTCCCGGCGTACCCGCATCGGCCCGTACGCGCGCGAAGACGCCCCGGCAACGGTGCCGTACGCCGTGATGTTAGCCACATCAGCGAGGCGCAGTCAGTACCGCGTACGGGGGCAATTCCGCACCGCCCCCGTACGCCTGGGATGATTCGTACCGTTTTGCCCGCTCAGCGGCCGGCGCGGTTGACCGCGGAGACGACTGCCTGGAGTGCTGCGCGGGTGGTGTTGGGGTCGATTCCGATGCCCCACAGGACGCGGCCGCCGATGGCGCACTCGATGTACGACGCGGCCTGCGCGGACGCGCCCTCGCTCATGGTGTGCTCGCTGTAGTCCAGCAGCCTGGCGTCCACCCCGGACTTCGCCAGGGCGTCGAAGAAGGCCGAGATCGGGCCGTTGCCGCTGCCGCTGAGCACCGTCTCGACGCCGTCCACGACAGCTTCCACCGTCAGGGCGTCGGTGCCGTCGCTCGAAGTTGACGTCTGCGCCGAGCGCAGCGCGATCCGGCCCCAGGCGTTGTCCTGGGTCGGCAGGTACTCGTCCTGGAAGACCGACCAGATCTGCGCCGGGGTGACCTCGCCGCCCTCGGCGTCTGTCTTGGTCTGGATGATCTTCGAGAACTCGATCTGCATCCGGCGCGGCAGGTCCAGCTTGTGCCCGTTCTTCAGCACGTACGCGACGCCGCCCTTGCCGGACTGCGAGTTGACCCGGATGACGGCCTCGTAGGAGCGGCCGACGTCCTTGGGGTCGATGGGCAGGTAGGGCACCGCCCACTCGATGTCGTCCACGGTCTTCCCGGCTGCGGCGGCGCTCGCCTCCATCGCCTCGAAGCCCTTCTTGATGGCGTCCTGGTGGGAGCCGGAGAAGGAGGTGTAGACCAGGTCGCCCGCGTAGGGGTGGCGCGGGTGGACCTCCATCTGGTTGCAGTACTCGGCGGTCCGCCGGATCTCGTCGATCTGCGAGAAGTCGATCTGCGGGTCGACGCCCTGGCTGAACAGGTTCATGCCCAGCGTGACCAGGTCCACGTTGCCGGTGCGCTCGCCCTGCCCGAACAGGCAGCCCTCGATGCGGTCCGCGCCGGCCATCAGCGCCAGTTCGGCGGCCGCCACCGCGGTACCGCGGTCGTTGTGCGGGTGGACCGACAGGCAGACGTACTCACGCCGGGACAGGTGCCGCGACATCCACTCGAAGCGGTCGGCGTGCGTGGAGGGGGTGGAGCGCTCGACGGTGGCGGGCAGGTTGAGGATGATCTCGCGGCCCTCCTCGGGCTGCCAGACGTCCATGACGCCCTCGCAGACCTCCAGCGCGAAGTCCAGCTCGGTGTCGGTGAAGATCTCCGGGCTGTACTGGTACCCGAAGACCGTCTCGTCGCCCAGCAGCTTGTCGGCGTACTCCGTCACCAGCCGGGTGCCGTCCACCGCGATCTGCCTGACCTCGTCGCGGCTGCCGCGGAAGACGACCCGGCGGAAGACCGGGGCGGTGGCGTTGTACAGGTGCACGGTGGCCCGGGGGGCGCCGCGCAGCGCCTCGACGGTGCGCTCGATCAGCTCCTCGCGAGCCTGCGTCAGGACGGAGATCGTCACGTCCTGCGGGATGGCGTCCTGCTCGATGATGGAGCGTACGAAGTCGAAGTCGGTCTGGCCGGAGGCCGGGAAGCCGACCTCGATCTCCTTGTAGCCCATCCGCACCAGCAGGTCGAACATCTCCCGCTTGCGGGCCGGCGACATGGGGTCGATCAGCGCCTGGTTGCCGTCCCGCAGGTCGGTGGACAGCCAGCGCGGCGCCTTGGTGATCCGCGCGTCGGGCCAGCCGCGGTCCGGCAGGTCCACCTGCTCGTAACGGCCGTACTTGTGGACCGGCATCGCGGTGGCACGCTGGGTGACGGTCGCGGCGGTGATGGGCGTGGCACGGCCGATACTGTTCGGGCTGGTCATGGGGGCTCTGGCTCCTCGGGATCCGTTCGGGGAACGGCCGACGGCTGGAAACGCCGAACTCCGCGGGGAGGGGGTCGGCCTACGACTACAGACCCTCGCCGCGGCAGCTAAGGAGAAGCAGCCCGAAACGCATGATGGCAACGACCATAGCCGAGGCGGCCGGAATGACGTAGCCGGTGCGTACTTCCTCTCAGCATGCAAGATGGCCGGTTCTGTCCACCAGAATCCTGGTCCTTCGCTCCTTCTCGTCAATTACAGCGCCGAATCGGTGACACAGCGTGCCCGCCGTGCCACATTGCGTGGCATGGACTCCTCTGCCTCGACCCCCGTCTTCTGCACGATCGTGCCGCCGCACGTCCTGGACCGGCTGGCCAGGACCGGCGACCCCGCGCTGGCCGCCGCCGCCCGCCGCACCCTGGAGCACGACGCCCGCGAGCGCACCCGGCGCCGGCTGAACACCGTCCTCGGCCCGTCGGGACCCGCGCCCGCCGCGGGCGCCCCCGCCGACCACCCGGTGCGCACGGTCTACGACGCCCGCCACCACGACACGCTGCCCGGCCACCAGGTGCGCGCCGAGGGCGCGGCGCCGGCCTCGGACGACAGCGTCAACCGGGCCTACGACGCGCTGGGCGCGACCTTCGACACCTACCTGCAGGCGTACGGGCGGCACTCGATCGACGACGCCGGCCTGCCGCTGAAGGCGTCGGTGCACTACCTCAGGGACTACAACAACGCCTTCTGGGACGGCGAGCAGATGGTCTTCGGGGACGGTGACGGCCGGATCTTCCTGGACTTCACCCTCCCGCTGGACGTCATCGGCCACGAGTTGACGCACGGCGTCACCCAGTACAGCGCCAACCTCGAATACCACGGCCAGCCCGGCGCGCTCAACGAGTCGGTCTCCGACGTCTTCGGCAGCCTGATCAAGCAGCACGCGCTGGGCCAGACCGCCGACCAGGCAGACTGGCTGATCGGCGCGGGGCTGCTGGCCCCCGGCGTCAACGGCAAGGCGCTGCGCTCGATGAAGGAGCCGGGCACCGCCTACGACGACCCGCAGCTCGGCAAGGACCCGCAGCCCGCCTCGATGGCGGACTACGTCACCACGACGCAGGACAACGGCGGGGTGCACCTGAACTCCGGCATCCCCAACCGGGCCTTCTACCTGACCGCGGCCGCGCTCGGCGGCCACGCCTGGGAGCAGGCGGGACGCATCTGGTACGACACCCTCACCGGCGGCAAGCTGTCCGCGCAGTCGCAGTTCGCGGACTTCGCCGCGGCCACCGCGGCCGCGGCCGTGGCCCGCTACGGTGAGGGTGCGCAGAGCCAGGCGGTGCGTGCCGCCTGGACCGAGGTCGGCGTCACCCCGGCGGCGGCCGCGGGACTCCCCCGCCAGCAGCCGGGCCAGCCGCAGGAGGTGTGAGCAGCCCGATGCGTATCGAGGTGACCCGCTCCGGCGGCTTCGCGGGCCTGACCCGGCATGCCGCCCTGGAGACCGGGGACCGCCCCGACGCCGGCCACCTCCAGGCCCTGGCCCTCGCCGCGCTGACCCCGCCGCGGCCCACCGGCCAGGATCCGACCCGCGACGGCTTCGGCTACACGATCACCGTCGACACCGCCACCGTGCACTGCGCCGACCCCGAGCTCACCCCAGCGCAGCGCGAGCTGATCGCCGCGGTGCTGGGCGAGGGGGCGTAACCGGGCACACGCGGCCGGGCACGCCGAAGGGCGGCGGGGCCTCTTCCAGGCCCCGCCGCCCTTTCTGCTCACCTTCCGGCGAGGGCGATCAGTACGCCGAGTTCACGTTGTCCATCGAGCCGTACCGGTCGGCCGCGTAGTTGCACGCGGCGGTGATGTTGGCGACCGGGTCGTAGATGTTCTTCGACGTGCCGGACACGTGGTAGCGGTCGAAGGTCGGGTTGATCACCTGGAGCAGACCCTTCGAGGGAATGCCGTTGCGGGCGTTGATGTCCCACAGGTTGATCGCCTTCGGGTTACCGCTGGACTCCCGGATGATGTTGCGGTGAATTCCCTCGTAGGAACCCGGAATGTGCTTGGCGTGCATGATGGCGAGCGACTGCTTGATCCAGCCGTCCAGGTTGTTCGCGTACTTCTTGACGGTCGCCTTCCTGGGGGCGGCGGTCGTCTTCTTCGACGTGACGCTGTGCTTCACGCTGTGCTTCTCGGTGGTCGCCTTCTTCGGGGCGGAGACCGCGGCACGGTGGGTGGAGCGGTTCGCCGCCGACGTGGACTTGGCGTGGTCGGCGGCGGCCGGGGCCGCCTTCTTCGACGCTGCCGAGCCGGCGCTCTTCTGGTCCGTGGCCTTCTTCGTGGCCGCGGCGAGGTCGGTCTTCTGCTGTGCCTTCTGCTGCGTGGACTCGTGGATTACGTGCTGCGACGCCATACCGGACTGCGCGCCGAGTTCCTTGGCGTGCGTACCGGCGGAGACGGAGAACCCGGTCGGGTCGCCCGCCGCGGTCGCCGAACCGGCTCCTGCGGTCGCTTCCAACCCGGTGACCGTGAGCACGACTGCGGCTGCGGCGAGTGCGCCGGCTGCCGAGATCTTGTGCTTCTTCGACATCCGGTTGAACTTCGCGAACGTGGGGAGCTTCTTCGGGATCGTGGGGAGCTGCATTAGGGGATTACCTCTTCCGTAGCGGGACCCCTGAATTGTTAGAGGGAGCGGAAGGGCAGGTCAAAGAGCCCGTCTACGCACTGCATTCGTAGCGGGAAACGGAGACGCGGATCCTCGGTGCAATGCGGCGCCGCTCATTCACTAGGCGGCTTAGTATGTGACGCACGCCCTATCGAGGGGATCACAAGGGGGCGCCCCCTCATTCACGGGCAGTGAATGAGGGGGCGCTTTATGTGAGGGGAATGTGTGACCCCGGTCACTGCCGGGGCGTCCGTGAATCGGGACAGATCTGGAAAAGCCGGGCCGGAATCGATCTCCGGGGTCCTGGAGAAGGGGTCAGCGGCCCGCCGTCGCAGGTGCGGGGCTGTCGGCGGGGACGGTCCCGGCGGTGCGGGCCGGGCGTACCAGGGCGACGACACCGATCGCGCCGGCGAGGCCCGCGGCCGCCGCGTAGAGGGAGATGCGGTCGAGCCCGGAGGCGTACGCCGCGTGCACCGAGCCGCCGTGGCCGGTGACTGTACGCAGCCGGGCGGAGAAGACCGCGCCGAAGAGGGCGATACCGAGGGTCATCCCGAGCTGCCGCGCCGTGTTGACCGCGCCGCCCGCCATGCCCGCCCGGTGCGGCGGGGCCTCCTCGACCGCGGCCGAGACCAGGACGGGCGTGGTGAAGCCGACGCCGACGCCGATCACCGCCAGGCCCGTGATGATCGCCGCCTGGCCGGAGGAGGCGTGGACCATCACCGCGAGCAGGGCGCAGCCCAGGCCGATGATGAACAGACCGCCGCCGATCGGCACGCGCGCGGGGAGGCGGTGCATGTACCGCCCGCCGACCGCGGCGACGACGAAGGCGGTACCGGCCATCGGCATCAGGGCCAGGCCGCCGCGGATCGGGCTGAGGTGCAGCACGTCCTGCAGCCAGAGGGAGAAGTAGACCAGCCCGCTGAAGGCCGCCGCCTGATACAGCAGGGCGCCGCCGAGCAGACCGCTGAAACCGGGGCGGCGCAGCAGGGCCAGATCGATCATCGGGTGGTCAGAGCGCGCCTCGACGAGCACGAAGGCCACCGCCGCGACCACGGCCACCGCGAAGGCCGTGAGGGTCAGCGGATCGGTCCAGCCGTCGTCGCCGCCGCGGATCAGGGCGTAGGTGAGGGCGGCGGCGGCCAGCGTGAAGGTGGCAGCGCCCGGCAGGTCGAGCCGGCCCGTACCGCGCTTCGCGGCGGCCGGCAGGGCGCGCAGCGCGATCACGACGGCGACCGCCGCGATGGGCAGGTTGACCAGGAAGATGGCCTGCCAGCCGAAGCCCTGGGTGAGCAGGCCGCCGAGAATCGGACCGGCTGCGGCGGCGGCGCCGTTGACCGCGCCCCACACGCCGAAGGCGACCCCGCGGTCGCGGCCCTGATACGTCGCCGCGACCAGTGCGGCCGAGGTGGCGAACATCGCCGCTCCGCCGACGCCCTGCACCGCCCGCGCGCTGATCAGCACGGCGGCGTCCGGGGACAGCGCGGCGCCCAGCGAGGCCGCCGCGAAGACGGTGAGGCCGGCGACGTACAGCCGGCGGTGGCCGAACAGGTCGCCGAGCGAGCCCGCGACCATCAGCAGCGCGGCGAGCGCGAGGGCGTAGCCGTCGATCACCCATTGCAGGGCGGAGAAAGGGGCGTCCAGGTCGGACGCCATGCTCGGCAGGGCGACGTTCACGATCGTGACGTCGACCAGGAGGATGAACGCCCCCAGGCAGATCGTCACGAGGGGCAGCCATTTGCGCATCGGGTGGACTCCGTTCGTGCGGTGCAGCGCGGTGCGGTGCGGTGGTGCGGCGGTGACGGTCACAGGCTGGCGGACCGCGCCTCCACTCCCACAGCCACCGGGGCATCGGTGGCGGAATCCGACACCACCTAGGCTGTCAGGATGCGATCCGACAGCCCGATGATGCCGCTGGGCGATCTCGACCTGCTCGACCAGCAGGTCGCGCAGGCGCTGCAACTCGACGGCCGGGCGCCCTTCCGGCGGATCGGCGAGGTCCTCGGCGTCTCCGACCAGACGGTCGCCCGCCGTTACGCCCGGCTGCGGACGTCCGCCGGGCTGCGGGTGCTCGGGCTGAGCGACCCGCTGCGGATCGGGCTCACGCCGTGGTTCGTCCGGGTGCGCTGCACGCCCGACGCCGCCGCGTCGATCGGCGAGGCGCTGGCCCGGCGTACCGACACCCGCTGGGTCAGCCTGCTGTCCGGCGGTACGGAGATCTGCTGCCTCACCTACGCCTCCGGCCCCGACACGGACGCCGACGCGCTGCTGCTGCAGAAGCTGCCGCGGACGCCGCGGGTGGTGCAGGTGACCGCGCACGCGCTGCTGCACGTCTTCTTCGGCCACGACCTCAGTCCGCTCAGCAGGACCGGGCCGCTGGCGCCCGAGCAGGTACGGGCGCTGCGGCCGCCGCCCGTCGCGGCGGACGGCGAGCCCGCGGTGCTCGGGGAGGAGGACCGGCGGATGTTCACCGCGCTGGCCCACGACGGGCGCACCCCGGCGGCCGGGCTCGCCGCGCTCACCGGCTGGTCCCCGACGACCGTACGGCGCCGGATGGCCGAGCTGCGGGCCTGCGGGGCGCTCTACTACGACCTGGACTTCGGGACCGGCGTCCTGGCGCCCGAGATGCGGGCGGTGCTGCTGCTAGAGGTCGAGCCGGCCGGGCTCGCGGCGGCGGGGCGCGCGCTGGCCGGGCACGAGGAGGTGGCCTTCGCGGCCGCCACGACGGGGACGGCGAATCTTTACGCGTCGCTGCTGTGCCGGGACGCGCGGGCGCTGTACCGATATCTCACCGGGCCGGTGGCGGCCATTGCCGGTGTCCGGCGGACGGAGACAGCCCCGATCCATCGGACCCTGAAGGGTCCCGGTCCCTACCTCGCCCCCGCCCGGGGGCGGCGCGGGTAGGGTCCCGCACGCCCTGCCGGGCGGGGGCTTTCACCGGACCTCCCCCCGGCGGGGGCCGGTCGAGCAGTTCCCCGCGCCCCCCACGCCGCACGCCCTGCCGGGCGCGGCTAGAAGCCGAGTTTGCGGAGTTGTTTCGGGTCGCGTTGCCAGTCCTTGGCCACCTTGACGTGGAGGTCGAGGAAGACGGGGGTGCCGAGGAGTGCCTCGATCTGGTGGCGGGACTTCATGCCGACCTCCTTCAGGCGGGCGCCCTTGGGGCCGATGACGATGCCCTTCTGGCTGGGGCGCTCGATGTAGACGTTGGCGTGGATGTCCAGCAGCGGGCGGTCGGCGGGGCGGCCCTCGCGGGGCAGCATCTCCTCGACGACCACCGCGATCGAGTGCGGCAGCTCGTCGCGTACCCCTTCGAGCGCCGCCTCGCGGATCAGCTCGGCCACCATGATCTGCTCGGGCTCGTCGGTCAGGTCGCCCTCGGGGTAGAGGGCGGGGCCCTCGGGGAGCAGCGGGACGAGCAGGTCGGCGAGCAGGCCGACCTGCTCGCCGGAGACCGCTGAGACCGGCACGACCTCGGCCCATTCGAAGCCGAGGTCGCGGCCGAGCTTGTCGACGGCGAGGAGCTGGTGGGCCAGGGCCTTGGAGTCGATCAGGTCGGTCTTGGTGACGACCGCGACCTTCGGGGTCTTGCGGATCCCGGCCAGCTCGCGCGCGATGAACGTGTCGCCAGGGCCGAGCTTCTGGTCGGCCGGCAGGCAGAAGCCGATCACGTCGACCTCGGCCCAGGTGCTGCGCACCACGTCGTTGAGGCGTTCGCCGAGCAGGGTGCGGGGCTTGTGCAGGCCCGGGGTGTCGACCAGGACGAGCTGGGCCTCCGGGCGGTGCACGATGCCGCGGACGGTGTGCCGGGTCGTCTGTGGCCGGTTGGAGGTGATCGCCACCTTCTGGCCGACCAGAGCGTTCGTGAGGGTGGACTTGCCGGCGTTGGGGCGGCCGACGAAGCAGGCGAAGCCGGACCGGTGCGTGGGGCCGGCGGCGGAGGGGGTACGAGCGCTCATGCGCTTCATTCTCCCCGATGAGGCGAGGCGTTCGACACGGCGATGCGCTTCCGGCCGGGCGGGGATCGCCGAGGGACCGGCCCGGACCGCACCGCGGAGCCGTCCGCAGCGCCTACGATCACGGCGTGCTCACGCACGGCAAGTCCCACGGCGCCGCCGTGCACGCCGCCGCGCGCGGGTCGTCCACGACAGGAGCCCACCGGGATGAAGCTGGTCACCGCGGTCATCAAGCCGTACAAGCTGGACGACGTGAAGACGGCCCTGCAGGAGGTGGGGGTGAAGGGGATGACGGTCACCGAGGCCAGCGGCTTCGGCAGGCAGCGCGGCCACACCGAGGTCTACCGCGGCGCCGAATACCGGGTCGACCTGGTCCCCAAGGTCCGCATCGAGGTGCTGGTCGAGGAGGCGGAGGTGGACGCGGTCATCGACGCCCTGGTCGAGGCCGCGCGCAGCGGCAAGATCGGCGACGGCAAGGTGTGGGCGGTGCCGGTCGACACCGCCGTACGCGTCAGGACCGGCGAACGCGGCCCCGACGCGCTGTGAGGCCGCTCAGCCGGCCGTGACGGTGGCCCGCACGGCTCCGTCGGGGCCGGCCACGATCACCGGCACACCGGACCCGCCGAGGTCGCGGACGGCGGCCCGGTCGGCGTCGGCGGCGCCCTCGGCGGCGGTGACGACCGCGGCCGCCTCCAGCGACGTCGCGCCGCTGGCCACCGCCATCGCGACCGCGGTCTGCAGCGCGCTGAGCCGCAGCGACTCCAGGGCGACCGTGCCGGCCACGTACGTCCTGCCGGTCTCGTCGCGGACGGCCGCGCCCTCCGGCACCCCGTTGCGGGCCCGGGCGGCCCTGGCCAGGGTCACGAGCTTGCGGTCTTCCGGGTCCGGCAGGTCGGCGGCCGGCTGCTGATCGGTCATGGGCGCGATCATAGGGCGTACCCCTGGGCGTGGCTCTGCGTACGTGAACATGCGCGTGCGGCGACCGGCGCCTAGCCTTGCTGGGCAGTGCGCCTGTGAGAGGTGATCCCCATGCTCCTGCACATGCCGTTCGTCATCGCGCTCGCCGCATTCACGGTCTTCCTGAAGCGCAAGAGCGCCCTGAAATCCTGCCACGCCTTCGCCTGCGGAGCCCTCGGCTTCTACCTGGCGGACACCAGCCTGGCCGGCTCCATCCACGAGGCGAGCGCCAACCTGCTGGGCATGCTCGGCAGCTTCGGCCTCTGAGCCAGGAGCTACGACTCCGGGCGGTCGATGACGCGCAGCCAGCTGCCGTCCGGCTGCCGGCGGGCCACCTGGACCCGGCCGCCCGTGCCGTCCTTCGGGGCGGTCGAGGTGAGCGCCAGGTCGCCGCTGATCAGGGTCGGCAGCGGGTCCTCGACCTCGAAGACCGGGTTGGCGGCGAGCAGGCCCGCGTAGAGCTCGCGCAGCGCGGCGGTGCCCTGCGAGGGGCGGTCGGCCGGGAAGGCGACGACGGCGTCGGGCTCGAAGAGCTCCAGGATGCCGTCGAGGTCGCGGGCGTTGACGCGGGCCACAAAGAGGCGGGCGAGGTCCTCGGGGTGCTGGGCGCGTGCACGGGTGTCGGTCATGGTCGGGCTCCCTCGAATCGCTGACGGTCCTTGCTCCCTGCTGTCTCCAGCCTGGCCCGGGCATGACCAGAAGTCCAAGGACTGATTCTGCTAAGCGTCAGAAGCCTGACTCATACCTGGTCGTCGTCGGGCAGCGCATCCTCGTGCGCGGCGGCCTGCGCCGCATCCAGCGGCTCGACCAGCACGGTGCCGATCCGGTTGCGGCGGCCCGCCTGCGTCTCCGCGGTGAGCCGCAGTGCGACCGTCTCGCGCTCGCCGGAACCGTCCTCCGGCAGCGGCACCACGGCCGTGGCGCCCGGGATCGGCACCCGGCCGAGCGACTTGGCGAGCAGGCCGCCGACCGTCTCGACGTCGTCGTCGTCCAGCAGCACCCCGTACAGCTCCCCCAGGTCGCCGATGTCGAGCCGGGCGGTGACCCGGTGGCGGCCGGCGCCCAGTTCCTCCACCGGCGGGGTCTCCCGGTCGTACTCGTCGGTGATCTCGCCGACGATCTCCTCCAGGATGTCCTCGATGGTGACGATGCCCGCGGTGCCGCCGTACTCGTCGACCACCACCGCGACGTGGTTGCGGTCGCGCTGCATCTCCCGCAGCAGGTCGCCGGCGTTCTTGGTGTCGGGCACGAAGGCGGCCGGCCTGATCAGCGTGGAGACCAGGTCGCTCTCGGCCTCCCGGTTGATGTGGGTGCGCCGGGCCAGGTCCTTGAGGTAGACGAAGCCCACGACGTCGTCCTCGCTCTCACCGGTCACCGGGATGCGCGAGAAGCCGCTGCGCAGCGCCAGCGTGGTGGCCTGACGGATCGTCTTGAAGCGCTCGATCATCACCAGTTCGGGCCGCGGCACCATCACCTCGCGCACGATGGTGTCGCCCAGTTCGAAGACCGAGTGCACCATGCGGCGCTCGTCGTCCTCGATCAGCGACTCGGACTCGGCGAGGTCCACCATGGCCCGCAGCTCCGCCTCGCTCGCGAACGGGCCGCGTTTGAAGCCCTTTCCGGGCGTCAGAGCGTTGCCGAGCAGGATCAGCAGCCCGGGCACCGGCCCCATCACCCGGGCCAGCGGCAGCAGCACGTACGAGGCGGCCGTCGCGGTGTTCATCGGGTGCTGGCGGCCGATGGTGCGCGGCGAGACGCCCACCGCCACGTAGGACACTAGCACCATCACGCCGATCGCGACGGCGAGGACCTGCCACGTACGGTCGAAGTTCCGGTCGCAGACGACGGTGATCAGCACGGCAGCCGCGGTCTCGCAGCCGACCCTGACCAGCAGCGCCACATTCAGGTAGCGGGTCGGATCCGAGGCCACCGCCAGCAGGTTCGCGGCGCCCTTGCGGCCAGAGCGCAGCGCGTCCTCGGCGCGGAAGCGGGAGATCCTGGCGATGGCGGCCTCGGCGCACGCGGCCAGCCAGGCGACGATGACGAGCAGGACTGCGGAGACGATCATGCGGTGCGCGCCGCCGTCAGTGGGTGGTGGGCGCGGGCGAGGGCCCCTCGATGCCGCGTTCGGCCCGCCACCCGTCCAGGATGGCCTTCTGCAGGCCGAACATCTCGGCCTTCTCGTCCGCCTCCTCGTGGTCGTACCCGAGCAGGTGCAGGACGCCGTGCACGGTGAGCAGCTGGAGCTCCTCGTCCATGGAGTGCGCGGTCGGCGCCTCCTCGCCCTGCTGCTTGGCGACCTCGGGGCACAGCACGATGTCGCCGAGCAGCCCCTGCGCGGGCTCCTCGTCCTCCTTGCCGGGCCGCAGCTCGTCCATCGGGAAGGACATGACATCGGTGGGGCCCGGCAGGTCCATCCACTGCACGTGCAGCTGCTCCATGGCGGCGGCGTCCACCACGATCACCGACAGCTCGGACAGCGGATGGATGCGCATGCGCTGGAGGGCGTAGCGGGCGGCGTCGAGGACCGCCTGCTCGTCGATCTCCCAGCCGGACTCGTTGTTGACGTCGATCGCCATGATGATGTGGTCGGTTACTTTCTCTTGGGTCGTGCGCCGTTGCCGCCGCCGCGGCCGTTTCCGGCGCCGGCGTCCGCTTCCGCGACCGCGTTGTCGTACCGCTCGTAGGCGTCCACGATGCGTCCGACCAGCTTATGCCGCACCACGTCGGTGCTGGTGAGCCGGGAGAAGTGGACGTCCTCCACGTCTTCGAGGATGTCCTGCACCTGCCGCAGTCCGCTTTTCGTGCCGGTCGGCAGGTCCACCTGGGTGATGTCACCGGTGATGACGATCTTGGACTCGAAGCCGAGCCTGGTCAGGAACATCTTCATCTGCTCGGCGCTGGTGTTCTGTGCCTCGTCCAGGATGATGAACGCGTCGTTGAGGGTGTTGTGGGTGAGCAGGTAGTCCTCGGTGACATACAGCGAGTCGGCTGCGGCGACCTGGATGCACACCGCCTCCTCACGCCCTGCGGGCTCGATGCTGTCGATGAACCGCATCGGGCGGCCACCGCCCCCGGCTGCGGCGTACGCGTCCCGTTTGCGGGTCAGACGGAAGGGCTCGACCCCTTGCGGCAGCCGGATGTCGATGACGTGGGCGTCGTAGCGGTGGTGCACGTCGCGCCCGTTCACCCGGCCGGGCTTCCGCCCTTCCGCGGCCCTGCGGCGGGTGTACGCCACCCCGCCCAGGGACTGGACCAGGGCGACCACGTCGTCCCGGAGCAGGATGGACGTGGTGGTGTACTGAACGCGGCACGTACGGCCTGCCTGGACGACCGGTCCGCCGTCGGCGTCCAGGAGGCCCTGCAGCACGGCCAGCCTGACCTCGGCGGAATTCTGCAGATAGGCATCGGGCACGAACTTCGCGTGCGAACGGTTGCCGAGCAGGTCGAGCGTCCTCAGGGAGGCCGTGGCCGGATTCTCCAGCGTGATGACGTCGCCGGGCGTGCTTACCCGGTCCTTCCAGACCACGCTGACGCCGGGCAGTGCAGCTTGCAGAGCCGATACCAGTTCGGGGTCGGCGGAGGCGAAGGAGGGTGTGGTGGAGCCGGTGAGGCAGCCGTCGCCGAGCAGCAGACCAAGGGCGTACGGGTCCATCGGGACGTCCTGGGCCGGGAGGCACACCGGCGCCGTCAGCAGCGGCAGCTCGTAGCGCCGTGCGTGCGCGGCCCGGAGCTTCCCGATCATCTCCTTCGTCTCCAGGACGCGCCACGGCCTGTCGCGACGGCGGTCGGCGGCCGTCCTGACCGTCCAGAGATGGTCCCCGCAGCACAGCGTCGACGACCCGTCCTGGGCCGTGACGCGGTAGACATCCTTCTCGCCCTGCGGATACACACCGAGAACCGGGGTCGGCTCCCCGTTCGACCCGACGACCAGGTCACCGACCTGGAGCTCCCCGATGGGGCGGAAGCCCGAGGGCGTGAGGACCTTGGTGAAGGTCGGCTGCGCGCGGCCGCGCATGTACGCCAGCGGGGCGACCTCGATGGTGCCGGCAGCCATCAGGCGGGGGATCGAGTCCGGGTCCAGCATGTCGTGCAGGGCGTCGTAGAGCGGGCGCAGATACGGGTCGATCTTCTCGTAGAGCGTGCCGGGCAGGAAGCCGAGACGCTCGCCGGCCTCGACCGCGGGGCGGGTCAGGATGATGCGGTTGACCTGCTTGGACTGCAGGGCCTGCACGGCCTTGGCCATCGCCAGATACGTCTTGCCGGTACCGGCGGGGCCGATGCCGAAGACGATGGTGTGGCGGTCGATCGCGTCCACGTACCGCTTCTGGTTGAGCGTCTTGGGACGGATGGTGCGGCCGCGGCTGGACAGGATGTTCTGGGTGAGCACCTGGGCGGGTGTCTCGGCGTCCTCGTCGGCGGCGCTGCCGTTGGCCCGGAGCATGGCGATGGACCGCTCCACGGCGTCCTCCGTCATGGGCTGGCCGGTGCGCAGCACCAGCATCATCTCGTCGAAGAGCCGCTGGACGAGGGCCACGTCGTCGGCCTCGCCGACGGCGCTGATCTCGTTGCCCCGTACATGGATGTCGACGGCCGGGAACGCCTGCTCGATCACGCGGAGGAGAGCGTCGCCAGATCCCAGGACGGTCACCATGGGGTGCTTGGCCGGTACGACGAAGTGGGCGCGCGCCTGCGGCGGCTGCTGCTTTGTCGGTGTCTGAGTCATGGGCCGGCGCTAAGGCCTGCTCATCCCGCTTTCTGCTGATCGAGGACCCCCGTCGGGCCCTGGGCTACCAAGCCTACGACGTGCGACCTTGACGGGCTCGGGGATTTGCCGTTGTGGACCGGCCGCCGGCCCGCTCGCGACCGGCGGCGGGCGCGGCCGCGTACCGGCGGCCCGGCCGATCCGGGCGCGGGCGCCGGTCATACCCGGCGGAAGCCGATGGTGGGCACCGCCCGCGGCAGCGGCCAGCGGCGCGGGGCGGGTGGGATCAGCGCGTCCAGGAAGGCGTACCGCCGCAGCGCCTCCGGCGGGGTGCCGGCCGCGGCCTTGGCCCGCGTCCACCAGGCGGCGACCTCGGTCCAGCCGGGCGCGGACAGCGACCCGCCGAACTCCTGGACCGACAGCGCCGCGCACAGCGAGCCGAAGGCGAGCCGGTCGGCGAGCGGCCAGCCGGCCAGCGTGCCGGTGACGAAGCCGGCCACGAACACGTCCCCGGCGCCGGTGGGGTCGAGGGCGTCCACGATCAGCGCCGGCACCTCGGCGGTCTCGCCGCTGCCCGCGTCCACGGCGACCGCGCCCTCGGCGCCGAGGGTGACCACGGCCAGCGGGACCAGTTCGGCGAGCCTGCGGGCGGCGGCGGCCGGGGTCGCGGTGCGGGTGTAGCGCATGGCCTCCTCCGCGTTGGGC
Organism: Streptomyces sp. NBC_01198; assembly: GCF_036010485.1. Taxonomy (NCBI): domain Bacteria; kingdom Bacillati; phylum Actinomycetota; class Actinomycetes; order Kitasatosporales; family Streptomycetaceae; genus Streptomyces; species Streptomyces sp. NBC_01198. The sequence goes on along the minus strand of NZ_CP108568.1, from coordinate 5,644,706 downwards.
AGGAAGGCGGCGCAGTGGGCGAGGCCGTCGAGGTCGGCCGGATCCCAGCGGCCGGTGTCGTCCCAGCCGACGTCGGCGAAGACCTGGGTGCCGGCCGCGGCGGCCTGGGCGATCCACTCACGGTCCGGGTCGGGCGCCGGCTCCTCGTCGGAGGCCCGCTCGCGCTGGCCGAGCGAGGCGACCGCGGCCCTGGCCGGCGGCGGGCAGGCCGGCACGGTCTCCTCCGGCGGCGCCCGGTGCCCGTGGCTGACCATGGTGCGCTCGCCCTCGTAGGCCATCGAGACGGTGACCGGGGAGTGCCAGCCGGGGACCCGCCGGGAGGGCCCCAGATCGATGCCCTCGCCGGTCGCCAGGCAGTCCCAGCAGTAGTCGCCGTACATGTCGTCGCCGAAGGCCGCCGCCAGGGTGGTGTGCAGGCCGAGGCGGGCGAGCGCCGTCGCCATGTTGGCCACCCCGCCGGGGCTCGAACCCATGCCGCGCGCCCATGACTCGGTGCCGCGTACCGGCGCGCTGTCCAGGCCGGTGAAGATGATGTCGAGGAACACGGTGCCGGTGAGGTAGACATCGGTCGCCGGGTCCCCCGGGGCGCGCACGGCGCCGAGCGGGTCGAGAACGGGCTGGTCGTCCATGGAACACACTGTGCACGACCGCACTGACAGTGACGAGGAAGATCGGGACGGAGCACGGGTGAAGCTCACGGTTCTTGGGGGTGGCGGCTTCCGGGTGCCGCTGGTGCACCGGGCACTGGCCGGCGATCCGCTGATCACCGAGCTGGTGCTGTACGACGAGGACCCGCGGCGGCTGCGGGTGGTGGCGGCGGTGCTGGCGCAGTCCGGCGCGGGCGGCCCCGCGGTGCGGCTCGCGGACGGTCTGGACGACGCGGTGCGGGGCGCGGACTTCGTCTTCTCCGCGATCCGGGTCGGCGGCACGGCGGGGCGGGTGCGCGACGAGCGGCTGCCGCTGGCCGAGGGGGTGCTCGGGCAGGAGACGGTCGGCGCCGGCGGGGTGCTCTACGGGCTGCGGACGCTGCCGGTCGCGGTGCGGATCGCCGAACGCGTGCGGGCGCTGGCGCCGGACGCCTGGGTGATCAACTTCACCAATCCGGCGGGCATGGTCACCGAGGCGATGTCCCGGCTGCTCGGCCCGCGGGTGATCGGCATCTGCGACTCGCCGGTCGGCCTGGTGCGGCGGGCCGCGCGGGCGGCGGGCGCCGATCCGGACGCACCGGACTTCGGCTACGACTACGTGGGGCTGAACCACCTGGGCTGGCTGCGCCGCCTCACGGTGGCCGGGCGCGACAGGCTGCCCGGCCTGCTCGCGGACCCCGCGGCGCTCGGCACCTTCGAGGAGGGCCGGCTCTTCGGCGCCCCCTGGCTCGCGGCGCTCGGCTCGCTGCCGAACGAGTACCTGCACTACTACTACTTCCGCCGCGAGACGCTGGCCGCGGTGCAGGCGGCGGACACCACCCGGGGTGAATTCCTGGACCGGCAGCAGGGCGACTTCTTCGCGGCGGCGGACCGCGAGCCGTCCAGGGCGTACGAGCTGTGGCAGGGCGCCCGGCGGGAGCGGGAGGAGACCTACGGCGCCGACAGCCGTGCGGCCAGCGGCGGTTGGCAGCGCGATCCGCACGACCTGGACGGCGGCGGTTACGACCGGGTGGCGCTGGCGCTGATGCGGGCCATCGCGCGTGACGAGCGGGCGGTGCTGATCCTCAACGTGCCGGCCGGCGGGGCGCTGCCGTTCCTGGACGCCGACGCGGTGGTGGAAGTGCCGTGCGAGGTCGGCGCGTCCGGGGCGCGTCCGATGCCGGTGGCGGCGCCGGACGAGCACCAGGCCGGGCTGATGCTGGCGGTCAAGGCGGTGGAGCGGGCGGCGATCGAGGCGGCGGCGACGGGGTCCCGGCGGGCCGCGCTGCGGGCGCTGGCGCTGCATCCGCTGGTGGACTCGCCCGCGGTCGCCGGCCGCGTCCTGGACGCGGCCGGCTGGTGACCCCGGGCGCCCCGTCCGCCCGTCCCGCACCAGGCGGCCATCCGGTGACGTTTCGGCGAACTCCGGTGAAACACCAGGGAAACAGCTTCTGACCTGCGATGTGACGATACGCGCGTAGACCTTCCTTGACCTGCCCGGATCAGGGGGTCTAACTTTCGCCGCACCAACCAGCGTTGAAGGAGCACCGTCATGTCCCGTGCCCGTCTGTCCCGCCGCTCGCTGGCACTGACCGCCGCCGCGGTCACCCTGGGCGCCACCTTCTACGGCGTCGGCGCCGCCACCGCGGACAACTCGGTGCCGCGCAGCGACAAGCAGATCCCCAACCTCACCGACGTGGTGAACGAGATCAAGGCCTACTACGGCGACACCGTCGACGCCTCGGGCGAGCACTTCGCGTCGGCGGACAGCAGCTACGCCCACCAGCTGGCCGGTATCGAGGCCAAGGCCACTTCCGACCTGGCCCACGCCCTGCGCTCCGGCGGGCACGGCAGGCACGACGCCCACGGCAAGAAGCCGGCGATCGTGCTGGACGTCGACGACACCAGCGTGCTGACGTACAACTACGAGCTGGAGGTCGGCTTCAACTACACCCCGGCCAGCAACCAGGCCTACCTGGACAGCAAGAACATGCCGGCCGTCTTCGGCATGGACACCCTCGCCAACTGGGCCGCGGACCAGGGCGTCACGGTCTTCTGGATCACCGGCCGCCCCGAGGCCCAGCGCGCCGACACCGTACGGAACCTGTCGGCGGTCGGCTACAAGTCCGCGCCCGACACCGCCCACCTCTACCTGAAGAACAGCACGAACCCGCCGGCGTATCTGAGCTGCGGCTCGACCTGCACGACCATCCAGTACAAGTCCGGCACCCGGGCGCACATCGAGTCGCTGGGCTACGACATCATCGGCAACTTCGGCGACCAGTACAGCGACCTGTCAGGCGGTTACGCCGACAAGTCCTTCAAGCTGCCCAACCCGATGTACTTCCTGCCGTAGCCAGGACCGCGGGTCCCGGGCTCAGCGGCGGCGGGGCACCGGGACCCGCGTCAGGTCCGCGGCGATCGTCAGGCCGCCGGTGAAGCCCGCCGCCCTGGCCTGCTCCTGGAAACCCCCGGGCTCGGGGTAGCGCTGCGAGAAGTGCGTCAGCACCAGGTGGCGTACGCCCGCGTCGCGGGCCACCGCAGCGGCCTGTCCCGCGGTCAGATGGCCGTACTCCTCGGCGATCGCCGCGTCCTGGTCCTGGAAGGTCGACTCGATCACCAGCAGGTCGCAGCCGTCGGCCAGCCGCGGCACGGCGTCGCACAGCCGGGTGTCCATGACGAAGGCGAACCGCTGTCCCGGGCGCGGCTCGCTGACCTCGGCCAGGGTGACGCCGTTCAGCACGCCCTCGCGCTGCAGGCGGCCGACGTCGGGTCCCGCGATGCCGCGCTCGGCCAGCCTGGCGGGCAGCATCCGGCGCCCGTCGGGCTCGGTCAGCCGGTAGCCGTAGGACTCCACCGGATGGGACAGCCGGCGGGCCTCCAGGGTGAAGTCCGCGGTCACCGCAAGGACCCCGTCGCCGGCCACCGGTTCCTCGCGCAGGGCCACGGTCTCGCGGTAGGCGGTGGCGTGCCGCAGCCGGTCGAAGTAGCGCTGCCCGCTCGCCGGGTAGTGCGCGGTGACCGGGTGCGGCACCCGGTCGAGGTTGATCCGCTGGATCACCCCGGCAAGGCCGAGGCTGTGGTCGCCGTGGAAGTGGGTGACGCAGATCCGCGTCAGGTCGTGCGTGGACACCCCGGCGTGCAGCATCTGGCGCTGGCTGCCCTCGCCGGGGTCGAAGAGGATGCCCTCGCCGTCCCAGCGCAGTACGTAGCCGTTGTGGTTGCGCTGCCGGGTCGGCACCTGGCTGGCGGTGCCGAGGACGACGAGTTCGCGGGGCGACATCGGTGGACGGCGGGGGCGGCCGGAGCCGCCTCAGACCAGCCGCAGGAGGTCGCGGCCGCCCAGCACGTGCGCGTGGGCGTGGAAAACCGTCTGCCCGGCGCCGGGGCCCGTGTTGAACACGATCCGGTAGCCGGTGTCGACGACCTTCTCCTGCACGGCCACCTCGCCGGCCTCCCGCAGCACGTCCACCAGCGCGCCCGGGTCGCCGGCCGCCAGGGTCGCGGCGTCCGGGTAGTGCACCCGCGGGATGACCAGCACATGGGTCGGCGCCTGCGGGTTGATGTCACGGAACGCGAGCGTGGTCGGCGTCTCGCGCACGAGCGTTGCGGGGATCTCCCCCGCCACGATCTTGCAGAACAGGCAGTCGGCCTGGGGCTCTCCCGCCATCGCGGGGCTCCCTTCTCGGGGGCGTATGGGCTCCGCCATGCTACTGGGCCCCTGGGCGCGCCCCGGCCGCGCGCGCGGGCGCCACCGGCCGAAAGGGGCTGTTCGGTCCGCCCCGGACCACCGGCCGGTGGTGGGCTGAGCGCGCCGTTCCCCGCGCCCCTGGGGGTGCCTTGACGGGGGGTCAGGGGAGCGGGGGGAGGTCCGGAGGGGTCTTGGCCGGGGAGGTGGACAGTGCGGCCAGCGCCAGCGAAACGGCCTTGTCGAGTTGGGGGTCCTCGCCGGCTGCCCAGTGGTGCGGGGCGCGGACCACCTCGACGTCCGGGTCGACGCCGTGGTTCTCCACGCCCCAGCCGTAACCCTCCAGCCAGAAGGCGTACTTGGGCTGCGTCACCCCCGTGCCGTCGACCAGCTGGTAGCGGCTGTCGATGCCGATCACGCCGCCCCAGGTGCGGGTGCCGACGACCGGCCCGATGCCCAGGGCGCGGATCGCCGCGTTCACCACGTCCCCGTCGGACCCGGAGAATTCGTCGGCCACCGCGACGATCGGCCCGCGCGGCGCGTCCTGCGGGTAGCTGACCGGGTGGCCGCCGCGCGGCAGGTCCCAGCCGACGATCCGCCGGGCCAGCTTCTCGACCACCAGCTGCGAGGTGTGGCCGCCGCGGTTCTCCCGCAGGTCCACCACCAGGCCCTCCCGCGTCACCTCGACGCGCAGGTCGCGGTGCAGCTGCGCCCAGCCGCTGCCGACCATGTCCGGCACGTGCAGATAGCCGAGCCGGCCCTCCGACACCTCGTGCACGCGGGCCCGGCGCCCCGCGACCCAGTCGTGGTAGCGCAGCGGCTCCTCGTCGTCGAGCGGCACCGCCACCACATGCCGCACCGGACCGCCCGACTCCGCGGTCACCGTCAGCTCCACCGGCTTGCCCGCCGTGCCGACCAGCAGCGGCCCGGGGCCGGCCACCGGGTCCACCGGGCGGCCGTCGACCGCGAGCAGCACGTCCCCGGCGCGTACCGCCACCCCGGGCGCCGACAGCGGCGAGCGGGCCTGAGGGTCGGAGGACTCGCCGGGCACCACCCGGTCGACCCGCCAGCGCCCGTCGCCGGTACGGGAGATGTCCGCGCCGAGCAGCCCCTGCCGGTGCAGCGGATCGCGGTAGCCGCCCGGCGGCGAGACGTAGGCGTGCGAGGTGCCGAGCTCGCCGTGCAGCTCCCACAGCAGGTCGACGAGGTCGTCGTGGGTGGCGATCCGGTCCAGCAGCGGGCGGTAGCGCTCGGCGACGCCGTCCCAGTCCAGGCCGCCCATGTCGGCGCGCCAGAAGTTGTCCCTGGCCAGCCGGTGGGTCTCGGCGAACATCTGCCGCCACTCGTCCTGCGGGTGCACGGTCAGCCGGATCCGCGACAAATCCACGGTGACCGAGCCGCCCGACTCGTCGTCGGGGTCGGCCTTGCTGTCCGCGGGCACCACCCGCAGCCGGCTGCCGTCGGTCAGCAGCACCTTGGCGCCGTCGCCGGTGACCGCGAAGTCGTCGACGTCCTCGGCGAGTTCCTCCCGCCGCAGCTGCACCAGGTCGTAGCGCTCCAGCAGGGTGCCCGGCGGCTGCGCCTCGGGCGAGGCGAGGGCGGAGCCGAGCGTGCCGACCAGCGGGTGGCGCAGCCACAGCACACCGCCCTTGGCCGCGCGCAGCCCCGAGTAGCGGCCGGCCTCGACGGGGAAGGGCACGATCCGGTCGGCCAGGCCCTCGGCGTCGACCCGGGTGGCGGGGGTGCGCGGGGCCTCGCCCTTGGCGTCGCCGTCGCCCTTGTCGCGGTTCTTGTCCTCCTCGCCCTTTCCGCCGCCGTCGTGCTCGTCGTCGTCCGGCTCGTACGGCCGACCGTGCCGCTGCGGCCCGAACGGCGACGGGGTCGTCGCGGCCAGCGTGATCAGATACGGGCGGCCCGCGTTGGCGAAGGACAGGTCGAAGACGTGGGCGTCGTAGACCGGGTCGAAGGCCCGCTCCGACAGGAACGCCAGGTGGCGGCCGTCCGCGGTGAAGGCCGGCGCGTAGTCGTTGAAGCGCAGCGGCGTCGCGTCCACGACCGCGAGGTCGGCGGTCGCGGCCAGTTTCAGCTGCCGCAGCGTGCCGGGGCCCGGCGCCGACCAGGCCAGCCAGGCGGAGTCCGGCGAGAAGGTGAGCCCGGTGGCGTCGCCTGCGTCGCTCGCGGCGACCTCGCGGACCTCGCCGGTCTGCGTCTCCACCAGCAGCACCCGGCCGTCGTGGGAGGCGACAGCGATGCGGTGCCCGTCGGGCGACACCTCCATCTCCAGCACCCTGCCGAGCCGCCCGGCGGCCAGCCGGCGTGCCGTGGTGCCGCCCGGCACACCCACCGCGGGCGCCAGCTCCAGGGCGTCCTCGCCGCCGTCCGCGTCGGTCACCCACACCACGTGCTGCTCGCCGTCCGCGCCGCCGGGCGCGAAGACCCGCGGGTGCCGGGTGCGCACCCCGGGCTGCGCGGCCAGTGTGCGGGCCGGGCCGCCGCGGTGGGTGACCCAGTGGGTGGTGCCGCGGATCTCCACCGCGCTGCCGCGGCCGGTGTGGTCGGGGCGGGCGTCGCCCAGGTGGTGTGCTGCGCGCACGGGGTGCGGCTGCAGGTCGGTGCGCTGGCCGCCGAGCGCGATCTCCAGCGGGCGCGGCTCGGCGTCCACCAGGTCCTCCAGCAGGTACAGCCGCCCGCCCGAGGTCCAGGCCACCCGGACGCCGTCCGTACCCGCCTGCCGGGCGTAGAAGCCCTCCCCCGCCCCGCTGGCGTCGAGGCCGCTGTGCCGGCGCAGATCCGTACCGTCGGGGAGGCTGGAGTAGAGCGCGCCGACGCCCTCGTGGTCGGACAGGAAGGCGATCCGGTCCCCCACCCACATCGGGCACTCGAGGTTCCCGTCGAGCCCGGCGTGCAGGCGGCTGAACTCGCCGCTGCCGTCCGGGTCCAGCCACAGCTTGCCCGCGGTGCCGCCGCGGTAGCGCTTCCAGTACGCCGCCTCGCGCCCCATCGGCACCGACAGCAGCAGCACCGCGCCGCCGGGGCCGTACGCCACGTCACCGGCCGGCCCGTACGGCAGCGTGGCGCCCTGGCCGCCGTCCAGCGGGACCGTACGCGCCCAGGTGCGGCGCGCGGACGGCTGGCCGTGGGCGCTGGTCACCACCAGCTCGCCGTCCGGCGTCCAGGTGCGCACCGCCGTCCGCAGGTCGCCCCAGTACGTCAGCCGGCGCGACGGGCCGCCGTCCAGCGGCGCCACATGCACCTCGGGGGCGCCGTCCCTGGTCGACGTCCACGCGACCGCCTCGCCGCCGGGCGCCACCCTCGGGCGCCCCACCGGCATGTTGTCCGCGCTCACCCGCCAGGCCCGCCCGCCGTCCAGCGGCGCGACCCACACGTCGTCCTCCGCGGTGAAGGCGATCACGTCGCCGTGCGGGTGCGGGTGCCTGAGGTACGAGGGCTGCGGCGCCTGGCGGTTCGCGCTCGGCTGCTTCGGTGTCGGGTGCGTCACCAGGCCACCCTAACTTCGATCAACTCCTCGCCGGAGTCCGCTTTCCGCAGTTCCCGAGCCCCCCGACGTCGAAGACCTCGCGCGCGCCGACGGTCGCGGTCAGCCGGCCGCGTACGCAGGTGTCGTCCAGCTGCTCGGTCACCCTGCCACGCACCGAGATCTTCCGCTGGTCGTCCGTACGCCCCACGCAGTCCACCGACGCCTGCCTCGTCCCCGTCACGGCGCTGCACGACAGCCACTGCACCGGCACGTCGTCGGCCTTCAGCGCGCGCGTCGCCAACCGGTCCGTCGTCGCCGACACCGCACTGCTGGCCAGCCCGTCCGCCGGCTCGCACGCCACCGCAGCCACCGACGCGGCCGCCAGCAGCGCCCCAACCGCCCAATTCCTCCTGGTCTTTCCCATCCTCATACGGTCCTGTGCCGCCGCCCGCCGGTCCATCCCCCACACGGCCGGTTCGCACCCTTACGGGACCGGCCGGCATCCGCTACGTGCGCCCCCGCCGGCCGACGTCTCAGTACGCGGGCGGCGTCTCACCCAGTGGTCCGCGCAAGATGCGATCACCGCGACCGCGGGTTCCGGTGGAAGGAACCCCCCGCCCTTGCGCACGGAGGCACCCATGGGCCGCATCACGGTCGGCAGCGAGAACTCGACCACCGTCGAGCTGTACTACGAGGACCACGGCGAAGGGCAGCCGATCGTGCTCATCCACGGCTTCCCCCTCGACGGCGCCTCCTGGGAGCGGCAGATCCCCGTCCTGCTCAAGGCCGGACACCGCGTGATCACCTACGACCGGCGCGGCTTCGGCCGGTCGAGCCGACCGTCGGCCGGCTACGACTACGACACCTTCGCCACCGACCTCAAGGTCCTGATGGACACGCTCGACCTGCGCGACACGGTCCTGGCCGGCTTCTCGATGGGCACCGGCGAGGTCACCCGCTACCTCGGCAGCTACGGTTCCGAGCGGGTCGCCAAGGCCGCGCTCTTCAGCCCGATCCCGCCGTTCCTGCTCCGCACCGACGACAATCCCGACGGCGTCGAGCGGGCCGTCTTCGACGGCCTCAAGGACGCGATCGTCGCCGACCGGCCGGCGTTCCTGAAGGCCTTCCTCGACGACTTCAACAACGTCGACAAGCTCGGCGGCGGCCGCATCAGCCAGGAGGCCTGGCAATCGCAGTGGAACATCGCGGCCGGCGCGTCCCCGCTGGCCACGCTGGCCTCCGTGTCCGCGTGGCTGGCGGACTTCCGGCACGACGTGACACGCAACGACGTGCCCACGCTGGTGGTGCAGGGGACGGAGGATCGGATCCTCCCCATCGCCGCGACCGGGCGGCGGCTGCCGGCGCTCATCGCGGACTGCCGCTACGTGGAGATCGAGGGCGGGCCGCACGATGTTCCGTGGACGCACGGGGACGAGCTGAATTCAGCGTTCACGCAATTTCTGGCGGAGCCGTAGCGGGTATTGGGGCGCGCCGCCCACTGGTTCCCCGCGCCCGTCAGGGGGTGCCACCTGCGGTGGCTGCGCTGCTCTCCCCGCGTCGTGGCTGTTTCTGGTGGAGACGGGCCACCGGGGGGCGGGCGTCAGCTCGGGGTAGGGGCCGGGGTCAGGACCAGCGGTGGGTGCGGGTGAGGAGGAGGGATGTGGCAGCCACGCCCGCCGTGGAGGTGCGCAGGACTGTCGGCCCCAGCCGATACGCCCCCGCACCCGCAGTGGCGAAAGCCGCAAGTTCGTCCGGGGACACCCCGCCCTCGGGGCCGACGACCAGGACCACCGACCCGGAGGACGGCAGCGGCGCCGTGGCCAGCGGCACGGCGCCCTCCTCGTGCAGGACGCCCGCGAAATCCGCCGCGCCGAGCAGTGCGGCGACCTGGCGGGTCGTCATGAGCTCACCGACCGAGGGGAACCGCAGGCGCCGCGCCTGCTTGGCCGCCTCCCGGGCGGTGGCGCGCCACTTCGCCAGCGACTTGGCGCCACGCTCGCCACGCCATTGCGTCACGCAGCGCCCCGCCGCCCACGGCACGATCGCGTCGACCCCGGCCTCCGTCATCGTCTCGACGGCGAGCTCGCCGCGGTCCCCCTTGGGCAGGGCCTGCACGACGGTGATCCGGGGGGAGGGCTCGTCCTCCTCCCGGACGCCCTCGACGTCGACGTCGAGCTCGTCCTTGCCGCGGGCCGCCGCGACGACGCCGTACGCGCCGCGCCCGGCCCCGTCGGTCAGGACGACCTCCTCGCCGGGCTGCAGCCGGCGTACGGTCACCGCGTGGCGCCCCTCCGGGCCGTCCAGGGTGATCCGGGAGGGCGAGCCGTCCAGCACCGCGGGCTCGACCAGGAAGACCGGTGCCGTCATGTCCCGGCCTCCCGGGCAGCGTGCAGTTCCTCGACGAGCAGTTCCATCAGGTGCCCGGCGGACACCTCGCGGGCCAGCCGGTGGCCCTGTCCGGCCCACAGCGACATGGCCTGCGGGTCGCCCGCGGCGGCGGCCGCCTTGCGCAGCGGCGAGGTCAGATGGTGTATCTGCGGGTAGCCGGGCGGTGCGTAAGGTCCGTGCTCGCGCACGAAGCGGTTGACCAGCGTACGGGCCGGGCGCCCGGAGAAGGCCCTGGTCAGCTCGGTGCGGGTGAAGACCGGATCGGTGATCGCCCGCTTGTGCAGCGGGTCCGCACCGGACTCGGGGCAGACCAGGAACGCCGTACCGAGCTGCGCCGCGTCCGCGCCCGCCGCCAGCACCGCGGCGATCTGGCCGCCGCGCATCAGGCCGCCGGCCGCGATCAGCGGCAACTGCACCGCCTCGCGGACCTGCGGCAGCAGCGCGAGCAGGCCGGTGCCCGAGTGGTCGAGCTGCAGGTCGTCCCGGTGGGTGCCCTGGTGGCCGCCGGCCTCCACACCCTGCACGCACACCGCGTCGGCGCCGGCCCATTGCGCGGACAGCGCCTCCTGGACCGAGGTGGCGGTCACCACCGTGTACGTACCGGCCTTGCGGAACGACTCGACCACCGCCTGGGAGGGGCAGCCGAAGGTGAAGCTCACCATCGGCACGGGGTCTTCCAGGAGGATCGCGACCTTGGCGTCGTACGCGTCGTCCGTGCCGGCGTCCGGGTCGCCCAGCGGTGTCCCGTACCAGGACTCCTCGCCGGCGAGCTGTTCGGCGTACACCGCCACGGCGGACGGGTCGGTGGCCCTGACCTGCGGCATGAACAGATTCACCCCGAAGGGGTGCGTGCTCTGGTCGCGGAGCTGCCGGATCTCCTCGTACATCGCCTCGGGCGTCTTGTACCCGGCCGCCAGGAACCCCAGCCCGCCGGCCGCCGCCACCGCCGTGGCCAGCCGCGGGTTGGATCCGCCGCCGGCCATCGGGGCCTGCACGATCGGGTACGCCGAGAAGGACGTGAGACTGGGCGCGGACATGGGCCTAGCCTGCCATGCGCTTGCCGCGCGGGCTCAGGCCGCCCCCGGCCTCCCGCCCGGTGCCACGGTTGCCCCTCCGGGCCCTCCCCTGCCGCGAGGGCACGCCATCAGGGGCGCGGGGAACGGCGCGACCAGCCCGCACCGGGGTGCGGGTCGTCACCGACCCCGAAGGGGCAGTCTCTGTCGCAGCCGGACCACCGGCCGGTGAGTGGCTGAGCGCGCAGTTCCCCGCGCCCCCAGGGGGTCGCCCCTGCCGCAGCGGAACCGCAGCACCCCCGCGGCAGCGGACGGTGCCGCCCGCCGCAGGGGGAACGCACGACCCCCGTGCCCGGGGGATGCCCGGGGGATGGCGCGGCCGCGGGTCAGCGGCCGTTGAAGGCGTCCTTCAGGCGGGAGAAGAGGCCCTGCTGGCCCGGGGCGAACTGGCCCGTGGGGCGTTCTTCGCCGCGGAGTTTGGCCAGGCGCCGCATCAGGTCCTCCTGGTCCGCGTCGAGCTTGTGCGGGGTCACGACCTCGACGTGGACGACGAGGTCGCCGCGGCCGCCGCCGCGCAGGTGGGTGATACCGCGCTGGTGGAGCGGGATCGACTGGCCGGACTGCGTGCCGGGCCGGATGTCGATCTCCTCCAGGCCGTCGAGCGTCTCCAGCGGGCACTTCGTGCCGAGCGCCGCCGCGGTCATCGGGATGGTGACCGTGCAGTGCAGGTCGTCGCCGCGGCGCTGGAAGACCAGGTGCGGAACCTCGCGGATCTCGACGTAGAGGTCGCCCGCGGGGCCGCCGCCCGGGCCGACCTCGCCCTCGCCGGCCAGCTGGATGCGGGTGCCGTTGTCGACGCCCGCGGGGATCTTGACGGTCAGCGTGCGGCGGGACCTGACCCGACCGTCGCCGGCGCACTCCGGGCACGGCGTGGGCACGACCGTGCCGAAGCCCTGGCACTGCGGGCAGGGCCGCGAGGTCATGACCTGGCCGAGGAAGGAGCGGGTGACCTGGGACACCTCGCCGCGGCCGCGGCACATGTCGCAGGTCTGCGCGGAGGTGCCGGGCGCGGCCCCTTCGCCGTTGCAGGTCCCGCAGGTCACCGCGGTGTCGACCTGGATGTCCTTGGTGGTGCCGAAGGCGGCCTCTTCGAGGTCGATCTCCAGCCGGATCATGGCGTCCTGGCCGCGCCGGGTGCGCGAGCGCGGCCCGCGCTGCTGCGACTGCCCGAAGAAGGCGTCCATGATGTCGCTGAAGTTCCCGAAGCCCTGGCCGAAGCCTGCACCGGCTCCCGCGCCGCCCGCGGCGGACAGCGGGTCGCCGCCGAGGTCGTAGACCTGCTTCTTCTGCGGGTCGGAGAGCACCTCGTAGGCGGCGTTGATCTCCTTGAACCGCTCCTGCGTCTTGGGGTCGGGATTGACGTCAGGGTGCAACTCCCGGGCGAGACGGCGGAATGCCTTCTTGATCTCGTCCGGACCTGCGTCGCGGCGTACGCCCAGTACGGCGTAGTAGTCCGTGGCCACTTACGACTCCGCCAGGATCTGTCCGACGTAACGTGCCACTGCGCGTACCGCTCCCATCGTTCCGGGGTAGTCCATGCGGGTCGGGCCGACCACGCCGAGTTTGGCGACTGCCTCGTCGCCCGAACCGTAGCCGACGGCCACCACGGACGTGGAGTTGAGGCCCTCGTGAAAATTCTCATGCCCGATCCGCACGGTCATGGCGGAGTCGGTTGCCTCGCCGAGCAGTTTGAGGAGGACCATCTGCTCCTCCAGTGCTTCGAGGACCGGCCTGATCGTCAGCGGGAAGTCGTGGTTGAACCTCGTCAGGTTGGCCGCGCCGCCGAGCATGATGCGCTCCTCGGTCTGCTCCACCAGCGTTTCCAGCAGGGTGGCGAGGACTCCCGCGACCGCGGGCCGGTCGTCGGGGTCGAAGCTCTCCGGCAGGTCCTGGACCAGCGGCGGCACGTCGGAGAAGCGGCGGCCGACGACCCGGCTGTTGAGCCGGGCGCGCAGGTCGGCGAGAACCGTCTCGCCGACCGGGGCCTGGCAGTCGATCAGCCGCTGCTCGACCCGTCCGGTGTCGGTGATCAGCACCAGCATGATGCGGGCCGGCGCGAGCGCGAGCAGTTCCACGTGCCGTACCGACGACCGGGTCAGCGACGGATACTGCACCACCGCGACCTGCCGGGTGAGCTGGGCGAGCAGCCGTACGGTCCTGGCGACGACGTCGTCGAGGTCGACCGCGCCGTCCAGGAAGTTCTGGATGGCCCGGCGCTCGGCGGACGACAGCGGCTTGACGCCGGCCATCTTGTCGACGAACAGCCGGTAGCCCTTGTCGGTGGGGATCCGGCCCGCGCTGGTGTGCGGCTGCGCGATGTAGCCCTCGTCCTCCAGGACCGCCATGTCGTTCCGCACGGTGGCCGGCGACACGCCGAGCCGGTGACGCTCGGTGAGGGCCTTCGAGCCGACCGGCTCCTCGGTGCCGACGTAGTCCTGGACGATGGCACGCAGGACTTCGAGTCTGCGTTCGCTCAGCATCGCGCACCTCCAGCCGTGACATCCGTGACCTGGCACTCCGCCGTTTCGAGTGCCAGCCATCCCGCAGCAAGTGTACGGCGAGGCGGCAAGGGCTGGGCAAGGGTGCGGCACACCGGGTACGCGGAGGTGGCGGCGTGCGGCCCCGCGGCGGCGATAGCGTCACCCCCGTGGAATCTGTGGAGAGCACGGAGGATCCGGGTACGGGTGGTTCTGTCTGGGAGCAACTGGCTCCCGGGGTCGCCCGGCGCAGGATGCCCCATCTCGATGTGACGATCGGCCTGGTGGTCGGTTCCGACGGCGTACTGCTGGTGGACACCGCCTCGACGCTGCCGGAGGGCGAGGAGCTGCGCGGGCAGGTCGAGGCGCTGACCGGCCGCACCGTCACGCACATCGTCCTCACACACGGTCACTTCGACCATGTCTTCGGCACCGCCGCCTTCCCCGGCGCCGAGGTCTACGGGGAGCGCTCGCTCGGGGGCTATCTGCGCCGGGAGCCGGAGGTGCTGCGGGAGTCCGCGGTGGAGCACGGCACCGACCCGGCCGAGGCGGCGCGGGCGGCGGCGGAGCTGGTGCTGCCCACCCGTCAGGTGACCGGCGAGACCGAGGTCGACCTGGGCGAGCGCCAGGTGCGGCTGGTGCACCCCGGCACCGGGCACACCGGCCACGACCTGGTGGTGGTCGTGCCGGGCGCCACCGCGAGCGACCCGACGGTGGTCTTCTGCGGCGACCTGGTCGAGGAGTCGGGCGAGCCGCAGGCGGGCGACGACGCCGACCCGGCGCACTGGCCCGGCACGCTGGACGCGCTGCTCGCCCTGGGCGGCGAGACGGGCCGCTACGTCCCCGGGCACGGCGCCGTGGTCGACGCGCGTTTCCTGCGGGCGCAGCGGGACGCGCTGGCAGAGCGCTTCGGGACCGCGCCCTGAGGGCGTGTCCGCCGCGTGTCCTGGGCCGCGCCGGGGGCGGCTGGTTACGATCGCCCCCATGCGCAGCAGGAGTTACGACCCCGACCTGACCCCGCCGTGGAAGAGGAGCGCCCCGGCGCCCGAGGTGGCGGCCGAGGCCGACCTGGTGGTCGAGGAGGCCGCGACGGGCTTCTGCGGGGCGGTGGTGCGCTGCGAGAGGACCGCGGAGGGGCTGACGGTCACGCTGGAGGACCGCTTCGGCAAGCACCGGGTCTTCCCGATGGTGCCCCGCGGCTTCCTGATCGACGGCCGTACGGTGACGCTGGTCCGCCCGCAGGCCGCGCCCGCGCCACGCGGGCCGCTGCTGTCCGCGTCGGGCTCGGTCGCGGTGCCCGGCGTCAAGGCGCGGGTGGCACGGGCCGGGCGGATCTACGTCGAGGGCCGGCACGACGCCGAACTGGTCGAACGGGTGTGGGGCCACGACCTGCGGGTCGAGGGCGTCGTCGTGGAGTATCTGGAGGGCGTCGACGACCTGCCCGCGATCGTGGCCGACTTCGGCCCGGCCCCCGACGCCCGGCTGGGCGTGCTGGTCGACCACCTGGTGCCGGGTTCCAAGGAGTCGCGGATCGCCGCGTCCGTCAGCGGCGCGGACGTCCTGGTCGTCGGGCACCCCTACATCGACGTGTGGGAGGCGGTGAAGCCCGCCTCGGTCGGTATCGCCCGGTGGCCGCGGGTGCCGCGCGGCGAGGACTGGAAGACGGGGGTGTGCCGGGAGCTCGGCTGGGACATGTCCACGGGCGAGGCCTGGCAGCGCATCCTGGCGTCGGTGCGGACGTACAAGGACCTGCAGGCAGAACTGCTCGGCTCGGTGGAGCACCTGATCGACTTCGTGACCGCGCCCTGACGGCGGGGGCGCGGCTCAGTCGGTGAGGTCGCGGACCACCGCGTCGGCAAGCAGCCGCCCGCGCCGGGTCAGCACGGCACGCCCGGCCGCGTGCGCGGCGGGCTCCAGGAGGCCTTCGGCGACCGCGCGGACCGCGGCCCTGGCGCCCGCGCCGGTCAGCAGGTCCAGCGGGCAGCCCGCGGACAGCCGCAGCTCAAGCAGGATCCGCTCGACCCTGCGGTCCTCGTCCCCGAGCACCTCGCGCCCAGCGCCTGGGCTGCGGGACTCGGCGAGGGCCTGCGCGTAGGCGCCGGGGTGCTTGACGTTCCACCACCGCACCCCGCCGACGTGGCTGTGGGCGCCAGGACCCGCGCCCCACCAGTCCGCCCCGGTCCAGTACAGCTCGTTGTGGCGGCACCTGCCCGCCTCGGTGGTGGCCCAGTTGGAGACCTCGTACCAGCCGAAGCCGGCCGCGGCCAGCCGCTCGTCGGCGATGAGGTAGCGGTCGGCGTGCTCGTCGTCGTCGGTCATCGGCACCTCGCCGCGGCGGATCCGCCGGGCCAGCTGCGTACCCTCCTCGACGATCAGCGCGTAGGCCGACACGTGGTCGGGGCCCGCGCCTATCGCCGCGTCGAGCGAGGCGCGCCAGTCGTCGTCGGACTCGCCGGGGGTGCCGTAGATCAGGTCGAGGTTGACGTGCTCGAAACCCGCTGCCCGGGCTTCGGCGACGCATGCCTCGGGGCGCCCCGGGGTATGGGTGCGGTCCAGGATCCGCAGGACGTGCTGCCGGGCGCTCTGCATCCCGAAGGACATCCTGGTGAAGCCGCCGTCGCGCAGCTCGGCCAGATAGGCCGGGCCGACCGACTCCGGGTTGGCCTCCGTGGTGATCTCCGCGTCCGCCGCGAGCCCGAACTCGTCCCGGATCGCTCCCAGCATCCGCACCAGGTCGGCGGCGGGCAGCAGGGTGGGGGTGCCGCCGCCGACGAAGACCGTCGCCGCCTGGCGCGGGTCGTCCCCGAGCACCTTCCTGGCCAGCCGGATCTCGTCGACCAGGACGTCGGCGTAGTTGTCGCGGGACGCCAGCGCGCCACCCGAGCCGCGCAGCTCGCTCGCGGTGTAGGTGTTGAAGTCGCAGTAGCCGCAGCGGGTGGCGCAGTAGGGCACGTGCAGGTAGAAGCCGAGCGGCCGGCCCGCGGCGGCGGCCAGCGCCTGCGGCGGCAGGGCGCCGTCCTCGGGCACGGGTTCGCCGTCGGGCAGTACGGAGGGCATTCCCCCAGTATCCGGCACGCCGGGCGGTGCCCAGGCACGTCAGCGCGCCTGGAGGACGAGCACCGCCAGATCGTCGGCGGGCGGGGCGCTGTCGTAGGCGTGCACCGCGTGCCGGACGCGCTCGGCCGTACCCGCCGCGTCCAGCCCCGTGCAGCCGCCGAGGACGGTGGCCAGACCCTCGTCGTCGTCGAACTGCCGCCGGCCGCGGCGGCGCTCGGTCACCCCGTCGGTGACGCACAGCAGGGTGTCGCCGGGCGACAGGTCGAAGGACTCGCTCACGTACCGTGACGTCTCGGAGATCCCCAGCAGGAGCTGCGGGCCGGCCGCCTCCCGTACCCGGCCGTCCCGGCCGAGCAGCAGCGGCAGCGGATGGCCGGCGGAGGCCAGGGTGCAGTGCGCGCCGGGCTCCGGCGCGTACGGCGTGACCTCCCCGTACAGCAGCGACAGGAAGCGGGCCTGGCCGCCCTCCCAGGCCGCCGTCCCGCCGATCAGGGCGGCGGCCGCCTCGTCGGCGAGCGCCTTGTTGAGGCGGTCGAGCACGTCGCAGACGCCGTAGCCCTCGCGGGCCAGCAGCCGCAGCACCGGGCGCGCGACGCCGGCCAGCGAGGCGGCCTCGGGACCGTTGCCGCACACGTCGCCCAGCGCGAAGCACCAGCGGCCGTCACCGGCCGGGAAGAGGTCGTAGAAGTCGCCGCCGACCCAGTCGCCGGCCAGCGGCTCGTAGACGACGGCGTGGTCGATGCCGGGGATGCGCCCCACCGCCGGCGGCAGCAGGCCGCGCTGCAGCACCGTGCTGATCATCGCTTGCCGCGCGTACTGCCGCGCCGCGCCCATGGCCTGGGCCACCCGGCGGGCGAAGTCCTCGACCAGGCCGGTCATCGCGTCCGGCAGCCCGTGCCGCCCCGCCGCCCCGGGCGGCGCTGCCCGGCCCAGCAGCAGGGTGCCGTGGCAGCGGCCCGCCACGATCAGCGGCACGGCGAGTGCGCCGCCGGAGGCGGGGTCGCACCCGGCGTCGTCCGGCAGCGCCGGCCACCGCGCCTGCCGCGCCCCGGGCCGCGGGTCGGCGGCGGGCGGCGCCGCCTCCAGTACGGCCCGCAGCCGGTCGATCCGCCGCTCCTCGACGTGCCACACGCTCGACAGCCGCGGTGCGGCTCCCGCCGGGTACACCCACACCGCGCACCAGTCCGCGATCCGCGGCACCAGCAACTGCGCCGCGAGCGAGGCGACGTTGTCCTCGTCCAGCTGGCCGGCCAGCAGGTCCGACGCCTCGGCGAGGAAGGACAGCGCCCCGCGGTCGACCCGGTCCTGCTCGGCGCACGGGCCGGCCGGCCGTGGCGGCGCCACGGGTGCGAGCAGTTCCGCCGGCGGTTCGCCGCGAGGGGCGGGCAGCGGGGGCTCGCCGCCGCCGGGCGGCAGGTCGAAGCGGCACCACACCGTCTTGCGGTCGCGGTGGTAGCTGATGCCCCAGGCGTCGGACAGCGCCGCCACCAGGTGCAGGCCGCGGCCGCCCTCCCGCCGGTCGTCGGGCACGTCCGGGCCGTCCCGGCCGCCGGCCCCGTCCTCCCTGAGCATCCGCGCCGGGTGCCGGTCCGACACCTCGACCACGACGCCGGGCGGGGACTCCCGGGTGTCCAGCCGGCACACCACGTCGACCGCAGTGCCGGCGTGCACGACGGCGTTCGTGACCAGCTCGCTCACCAGGAGGGTGCCGTCGTCCACCAGCCGCTCTTCGAGGCCGGCCGCCTCGGGCAGGCCGCTGCCCGCCCATTCCGCCAGCGCGGCCCGCAGGAACCGGCGGGCGGCGCCGGCGGCCTGCTGGTCGCCGGGCAGACTCGTCCGCGACATGGCCTCGGACCCGTCCGACCCCACGTCGCGGGCTTCGCCCGCGGGGCGAGCAGAGGTGAGCCTCACGCTCCCATGCTGACACTCCGCCACACCCCGACCCCGCTCCGTACCCCCCGCACGGGTCCCTTTCCCCCGAACTCCCCCCATCCCCCACCCCGACCCACTACCCTCCCGCGCCGGGGCCCCTGAAAGACCCTCACCCTCCGCACAAGAGGTCCAGCCCCCAGGGGCGCGGGGAGCTGCGCGACAAGCCACGACGCACCGCAAGGTCAGCACGCCCTCCGGGGGACCGGCAGCCCCCAGCCGCGCGCAAGCGCAAAGCGTGGCCGGGGGCAGGCCCCGCGAGGCCTAGGACTCGCGGGCGCCGGCGTACATCTCTTCGATCAGCGGGCCGAACTCCCGCTCCACGACGGGTCGCTTCAGCTTCAGGCTCGGCGTGAGATCGCCGTGCTCGACGTCGAGATCGCGCGGCAGCAGCCGGAACTGCCGGATCTGCTGCCAGCGCTGCAACCCCTCGTTGAGCCGCTGCACGTAGCCGTCGATGAGGTCGCGGACCTGGTCCGTGGCGACGACCTCCGCGTACGGCCGGCCGGCCAGGTCGTGTTCCGCGGCCCAGTCGAGGATGGTCGGCTCGTCGAGCGCCAGCAGCGCCGTACAGAAGTTGCGTCCGCCGCCGACGACCAGGACGTTGCTGACGAAGGGGCACACCGCCTTGAACTGCCCCTCGACCTCCGCGGGAGCGATGTATTTGCCGCCCGAGGTCTTGATCAGGTCCTTCTTGCGGTCGGTGATCTTCAGGAAGCCGTCGGGGGACAGTTCCCCGATGTCCCCGGTGTGGAACCACCCGTCAGGTTCGAGGACTTCCGCGGTCTTGTCGGGCAGCCCGTGGTAGCCCTGCATGATGCCCGGGCCGCGCAGCAGGATCTCGCCGTCCTCGGCGATGCGGACCTCAAGGCCCGGCAGGGCCTTGCCGACCGTGCCGGTGCGGTAGTTCTCGCCGGGGTTGACGAAGCTGGCGGCGCTGGACTCGGTGAGCCCGTAGCCCTCCAGGATGTGGATCCCGGCGCCGGCGAAGAAGTAGCCGATGTCGGGGGCGAGCGCGGCGGAGCCGGACACGCAGGCCCGCAACCGGCCGCCGAAGGCCTCCCGCAGCTTGCTGTAGACGAGCTTGTCGGCGAGCGCGTGCTTGGTCCGCAGCCCCATCGGCGCCGACGCCGTACCCGTGAGCCGCTTGCTGGTCTGCATGGCCTTGGCGTAGTCGCGGGCGACTTCCGCGGCCCACAGGAAGATCTTGTACTTGGCGGCGCCGCCCGCGCGGGCGCGGCCCGCGACGCCGTTGTAGACCTTCTCGAAGATGCGGGGCACCGCCGCCATGTACGTCGGCTGGACGACCGGCAGGTTCTCGATGATCTTGTCGACCCGTCCGTCGACCGCCGTGATGTGCCCGACGGAGATCTGCCCGGCGGTCAGCACCTTGCCGAAGACGTGCGCCAGCGGCAGCCACAGGTACTGCACGTCCTCCGGCTGCAGCAGGTCGACGGCCTGGATGGCCCGCGCCATGTACGACCAGCAGTCGTGCGGCAGGCGGACACCCTTGGGGCGTCCGGTTGTGCCGGAGGTGTAGATCAGCGTCGCGAGCTGGTCCTTGGTGATCGCCGCGACCGCGTCGGTGACGGCGGCGGGGTGCTGGGCCAGATAGGCCTCGCCGCGCTTCTCCAGCTCGGCGAGCGACAGCACCCAGCCGTCTCCCGCCTCGTCCAGCGCGCCCTCCGGGTCGATCACCACGACATGGGCCAGCTCGGGCAGCTCGGCCCTGCGCTGCCTGGCCTTCTCCAGCTGCGCGGCGTCCTCCGCGATGAGGACCCGGCTGCCGGAGTCGGCGAGGATGAACGCGGTCTCGTCGGCATTGGTGCTGGCATAGACGGTGGTGGTGGCCGCGCCCGCGCACAGGATGCCGAGGTCGGCGAGGATCCACTCGACCCGGGTGTTGGAGGCGATGGCGACCCGCTCCTCGGGGCGCACCCCGAGGTCCATCAGGCCGGCCGCGACGGCGTACACCCGGCGGGAGGACTCGCCCCAGGTGAGCGATCTCCAGCTGTCCGGGCCCTCGCCGTCCTCCGGGGAGACCGGGTAGCGGTACGCCTCCGCGTCCGGCGTGGCCGCCACCCGGTCCAGGAAGAGCGTCGCCACGGAGGGCGGCCGATTCTCTAGCAACGTCTGTGTGTCGGTCACCGCAACCTCCGGGCACGCGCGGGCGTTCTTAACTCACCAGTAACCTATCCGTCGGATCAGACTAGAGGCCCGACGCCCGGCGCGTAAGAGGGTATGGCCAGCGCGTCGCGACCGCATGCGCACCGCCGCCTGCGGATACCGCCGACCGGGTGGCGGGGTGCGCCGCGTCCACGGTCGCACCCCGCCACCCGCCGGCCTACTTCTTCGCCTTGGACTCGCCGTCGGAATCGGTGGACAGCACCGCGATGAAGGCCTCCTGCGGCACCTCGACGCTGCCGACCATCTTCATCCGCTTCTTGCCCTCCTTCTGCTTCTCCAGCAGCTTGCGCTTCCGCGAGATGTCACCGCCGTAGCACTTGGCGAGCACGTCCTTGCGGATGGCGCGCACCGTCTCGCGGGCGATCACCCGGGCGCCGATGGCAGCCTGGATCGGCACCTCGAAGTTCTGCCGCGGGATCAGCTCGCGCAGCTTGGCGACCAGCCGGACGCCGTACGCGTACGCCTTCTCCTTGTGGGTGATCGCCGAGAAGGCGTCCACCTTGTCGCCGTGCAGCAGGATGTCGACCTTGACCAGGTCGGCGCTCTGCTCGCCGGTGGGCTCGTAGTCCAGCGAGGCGTAGCCGCGGGTCTTGGACTTGAGGTTGTCGAAGAAGTCGAAGACGATCTCGGCCAGCGGCAGGGTGTAGCGGATCTCGACCCGGTCCTCGGACAGGTAGTCCATGCCGAGCAGCGAGCCGCGCCGGTTCTGGCACAGCTCCATGATCGCGCCGATGAACTCCGTCGGGGCCAGCACCGTGGCCCGTACCACCGGCTCGTAGACCTCGGAGATCTTGCCCTCGGGGAATTCACTCGGATTGGTGACGACGTGCTCGGTGCCGTCCTCCATCAGGACCCGGTAGACGACGTTGGGCGCCGTCGCGATCAGGTCGAGGCCGAACTCGCGCTCCAGGCGCTCGCGGATCACGTCCAGGTGCAGCAGGCCGAGGAAGCCG
Organism: Streptomyces sp. NBC_01198; assembly: GCF_036010485.1. Classification (NCBI taxonomy): domain Bacteria; kingdom Bacillati; phylum Actinomycetota; class Actinomycetes; order Kitasatosporales; family Streptomycetaceae; genus Streptomyces; species Streptomyces sp. NBC_01198. Next base: position 5,622,850 of record NZ_CP108568.1, on the reverse strand, counting down.
ACCCGGAAGCCGAAGCCGAGCGCGGCGGACGTCTCCGGCTCGTAGACCAGCGCCGCGTCGTTGAGCTGGAGCTTGTCCAGGGCCTCGCGCAGCTCCGGGTAGTCCGAGCCGTCCAGCGGATACAGGCCGGAGAAGACCATCGGCCGGGGGTCCTTGTAGCCGCCCAGCGCCTCGGTGGCGCCGGCGCTCCTGGTGGTGATCGTGTCACCGACCTTGGACTGCCGTACGTCCTTCACACCGGTGATCAGATAGCCGACCTCGCCGACGCCGAGCCCGTCGGCGGGCAGCATCTCCGGCGAGTTGGTGCCGATCTCCAGCAGCTCGTGGGTGGCGCCGGTGGACATCATCCGGATCTGCTCGCGCTTGGTGAGCTGCCCGTCGATGACCCGGACGTAGGTGACCACACCGCGGTAGGAGTCGTACACCGAGTCGAAGATCATCGCGCGGGCGGGCGCGTCCGCGACGCCGATCGGGGCGGGCACGTCCCTGACCACCCGGTCCAGCAGCGCGTCCACCCCGACGCCGGTCTTCGCCGAGACCCGCAGCACGTCGGCCGGGTCGCAGCCGATGAGGTTGGCCAGCTCCTCGGAGAACTTCTCCGGCTGGGCGGCGGGCAGGTCGATCTTGTTCAGCACCGGGATGACGGTGAGGTCGTTCTCCATCGCCAGATACAGATTCGCCAGCGTCTGCGCCTCGATGCCCTGCGCGGCGTCCACCAGGAGGACGGTGCCCTCGCAGGCGGCGAGCGAGCGGGACACCTCGTAGGTGAAGTCGACGTGTCCCGGGGTGTCGATCATGTTCAGGATGTGCGTGCCCGAGGCGCCGTCGCTGGGCTGCCAGGGCAGCCGGACGGCCTGCGACTTGATGGTGATGCCGCGCTCGCGCTCGATGTCCATCCGGTCGAGGTACTGAGCACGCATCTGCCGCGCGTCGACGACCCCGGTGAGCTGGAGCATCCGGTCGGCGAGTGTCGACTTGCCGTGGTCGATGTGCGCGATGATGCAGAAGTTGCGGATCAGCGCCGGGTCGGTACGGCTCGGCTCCGGCGCATGGGCCGGCACGGAAGAAGGGGTCGCGGGCACGCAGGGTCCATTTTCTTGAGACGCCCACCCCCGCGCTCGGCGCGGGACTCGGTCTCTGCTGGCTGGTCGGATCGATACGTAGCCTCCATCGTCCCATGGCCGGCGGCCGCCGCGCGGTTTGGGAGCGGCCGACGGCTGCTGGTAACCTGGGGCGCTGTGCCTCGTGCCCCCCACCGGTCGCGTACCGCGGGAATCCGGACCCGAGGCGCTGATCCTTTCGGTAAACGAACCTGAGAAGGCTCCTTCGTGGCGAACATCAAGTCCCAGATCAAGCGCAACAAGACCAACGAGAAGGCGCGCCTGCGCAACAAGGCCGTCAAGTCCGAGCTCAAGACCGCGGTCCGCCGCACCCGCGAGGCCGTCGCCTCCGGCGACGCCGCCAAGGCCGAGGCCGCCGCGCGCGCCGCGTCCAAGAAGCTCGACAAGGCCGTGAGCAAGGGCGTCATCCACAAGAACCAGGCCGCGAACAAGAAGTCGGCCATCGCGCAGTCGGTCGCGGCGCTCCAGGGCTGATCACCCTTCGCCTGACCCGCACAGCCTGCACGACCCGCACGACTTGCACGGCCCCGCGCGGTCTCCGCGCACCAGGGTCCGCGGCAGGGCGGGCAACCGGAACCAGCGGCCCCTCTACCGCCCGGACCCGCAGCGCCCAAGACCCGTGCCGCACGCGGACGTTCGCCACGTGCCTGCGGCACACCGATACGCCTCTGCTGCCCGTCCGGGGATTCCCCGGGCGGGCAGTACGTTTCCCTGACGGTGCCGATCCCCCCGCCGCTATCCTCGCCGCATGTCGATGCCGCCGCCGAAGCAGCCGGGCTCAAATCCGTACCAGAACCCCCCGCAGGGCTCCGGGCCCGTTCCCCCGCCGGGCCCGCCGGGACCGATACCGGGCCCGCCGCCGGCCGGCGGTTACGGTGCCCCGGTGCCACCGCAGCACAACCCCTACGCCCAGCCCTCGCCCGGCGCTCCTGCCGGCCCCTACGGGGCGCCGCAGCCGCCGTACTACGGTCCCCCGCAGCAGCCAGGCGCCGCCCCCGCGGGCGGGCCGCGCGGCGGAGCGGGCCGGGCCGTGCTGTGGGCGGTGGTCGGCGCGGTCGTGGCGTCCGCAGCCTGGGCCGGCGGGGTGCTGGTACTCGGCAAGGACTCGGGCAAGGCCGACCTGCGCGGCTACACCAGCAAGAGGAACCTGTGCGACAGCTCGGACCTGACCGCGTTCAAGACCACGTACCCCAAGCCCGACAAGAGTCCGACCTCGTACACCAGCGACCGCCCCTCCATGGTGCAGATGTACTGCAGCGAGAGCCTGGACAAGGAGGACAGCTCCTCCTCCGACACCAGCTACTCCTACTCCTACGTGTCCATCGAGGCGGACCTGCACCGCAAGAGCGACCCCGGGCCGGAGTTCGGCGACCACTGGAAGAGCTTCGAGGACCACGGCTCGGCCCCGGACGACAAGTACACGACCACGGCGGTGGACGGTTTCGGGGACGAGGCCTATCTGGTCACCCAGGACACCGTCATCAGCGCCGGCGAGGGAGAGAGCGGCAGCCGCCAGGTGGTGCTCGCCGTGCGCGACGGGTGGATGACCTTCACGCTGTCCTGGAACGGCTACGCCTCCTCGCTCGACGAGACCGACGACAAGATCCCCACGGTCGAGCGGGCCACGGACTGGGTGAAGGCGGCCACCAAGGCGACGATGCCCAAGCTCAAGTAGCCCGGGCGGGCGACACCCGGGCCGGCGGCGGCCGCCCCGGCGGGGTCAGGTGCGGGAGCGGGCGGCGCGGGCGATGGTGACCACGGCCTTCTCCAGGGCATACGCCGGATCCGCGGCGCCGCCCTTGACGGCCGCGTCGGCCTCCGCGACCGCGCGCAGCGCCACCGAGACGCCCTCCGCGCTCCAGCCGCGGATCTGCTGCCGCACCCGGTCGATCTTCCACGGCGGCATGCCGAGGTCCCGGGCCAGCTGACCCGGGTTCGCGCCCCGCGGGGCCGACGCCAGCTTGCCGATGGCGCGCACCCCCGAGGCCAGCGCGAAGGTGATGCCGGGCAGCGGCTGCCCCACCGACAGGGCCCAGCGCAGCCGCTCAAGCGCCTCGGCCGTCCGCCCGGTCACCGCGAGATCGGCCACCTCGAAGCCGGTGGCCTCGGCGCGGCCGGTGTAGTAGCGGGCGACCACCGCGACGTCGACGGTGCCCTCGGTGTCCGCGACCAGCTGCGCGCAGGCGCTGGCCAGCTCCCGCAGGTCGCTGCCGATGGCGTCGACGAGTGCCTGCGCCGCCTCGGGCGTCACGGACCGGCCGAGCGTGCGGAACTCGCCGCGTACGAACGCCAGCCGGTCGGCCGGCTTGGTCATCTTCGGGCACGCCACCTCGCGCGCCCCCGCCTTGCGTGCCGCGTCCAGCAGCGCCTTGCCCTTGGCCCCGCCGGCATGCAGCAGCACCAGGGTGATCTCCTCCACCGGCGCGGCCAGATACGCCTTCACGTCCTTGACCGTCTCCGCGGACAGATCCTGCGCATTGCGCACCACGACGACCTTGCGCTCGGCGAACAGCGACGGGCTGGTCAGCTCCGCCAGCGTCCCCGGCTGCACCGCCTCCGGCGCCAGATCCCGCACATCGGTGTCGGCGTCCACCGCCCGCGCGGCCAGCACCACTTCCCGCACGGCGCGGTCGAGCAGCAGATCCTCCTGCCCCACGGCGAGCGTGAGCGGTGCGAGCGGATCGTCTTGAGCGGTTTTCCTTGCCATCGCGGCCCAGCATCCCACGCGGCTGTGACAGCCGTGCCGGAGCCCGGGTCCCCCGCGGCACAATGTCCGGGTGACCGACGTACGCCATGTCCTGGTGCTTCCCGACCGCGACGCCGCCGAGGAGGTCGCCGCCGATCTGGCCGAGCGCTTCCCGCTCGCCGAAGAGCCCCGGCTGGTGCGTGACGCGCTGGCCGGCGAGGACGACGCGGAGGACGCGCAGTGGCTGGTCGTCGTCGAGGATCCCGCGGCCCGGCTGGAACCCGCCGCCCTCGACGCGCTCGCCGCGGCGCACGACGGGTGGCTGGAGTAGCCCCGTGCCGCCTCGCTCCGCACGAGCCCCGCTTCGCACGCGCCCTGCTCCTCATGCGTCCGCCGGCGCGGCGCCGGTCGGGACGGCGGTCGCCGCCAGGAGCAGGGCGAAGCCGAGCACGCCGAGGCCGAGCAGGCGGCCTGCGTAGAGCACCAGGATCGCGACCAGGCCGCTGCCGACGGCGTTGGCGACCCCCGTCACCAGGCACAGGCGGCGCAGCCGGCGGTGCCGCCACAGCCACCGGATGCCTTCGGCGACGTCGTGGCGCAACGAGCCCGGCGGCGACCCCGCTTTCCTCGGCCGGAAGTCGCCGGCCGTCAGCGCCACCAGGGCGGCTGCCACCGCGAACGACCCCGCGTCCACCACGAAGGGCAGCGTCGCCCCGATCCCGAACAGCACCGCGCCCAGCGGGGTGCCGAGCAGCGTGTCGCTGATCTGCGCGCTCGCCTGGAGGCGGGCGTTGGCCCTGCCGAGCCCGGACGGCGGCACGAGCGCCGGGACGACGCCGGACCAGGCGCCGTTGTAGAACGTCTGCCCGCAGCCGAGCACGAACCCGGTGACCGCGAGCAGCAGCACCGTGGCCGTGCCGGTGTACACCGCCACGGCCAGCACCCCGACCACTGCCGCACGTAGCGCGTCCACCACCCACAGGATCCGGCGCCGGTCCGGCCGGTCGGCGAGTGCGCCGGCCGTCAGGCCGAGCAGCAGCCACGGCAGTTGCTCGGCCAGCGAGACGGCGGCGACCTGCCGGGGGTCGTCGGTGAGGCGGTTCGCCAGCAGCGGCAGGCGATGAAGCGGGTGCCGTCGCCGAGGGAGGAGACGGTGACCGCGGCCCACACCACCCTGAAGCGCCGGGTGGCGTCCCCGGCGGTCGCCCCTCGGGCCGGGGCGGGGCGGTCGAGCGATTTCGCATGCGCGGGCCTGGGCGTGGGTGCGGTTGCTGGCGTTGGCCCGGGCGCCGGGCGGTCGCGCCTCGGGGCGAACGGGACGCGCCACCGCGCCGGTGTGGGCTGGTCGCTGCTCGACACGGCTGTTCTCCCTCCTGGGGCCGGGTGTTGGTGCGCGGTCTCGCGGTCGTGGGGTGGTGGGGGTGGGTGGGTGGTGCGGTGGGTGCGGGTGCGGGTGCGTCGTGGCTGGGCACGCAGTTCCCCGCGCCCCTCAGCGGGGCCGCCCGGGGTGGTGCGTCGACCGCGGCGCCGTCGTGGTTGCGCGCGCAGTTCCTCGCGCCCCTCAGCGGGGCCGCTTGCCGTGGGGCGGGGGGTCGTGCTTCTCAGGGGGTGGTGTCCGGGAGTGGTGCGGGGAGGGTGCGGGTGTGGGGGACGGGGGAAGGGAGGAGCCAGAGGACGCCGAGGGTGGCGGCGAGGGTGGCTGTCCACAGGGCCGGGCGCAGCCCGATGGTCGAGCCGAGGAAGCCGCCGGCCAGGGCGCCGATGGGGCGGACGCCGTAGTTGACCGTGCGGAATGCGCCGGAGACCCGGGAACGCAGCGCGTTGGGGATGACGGCGGCCTGCAGGGAGCCGGCGGCTATGTCCAGCAGCATCACACCCAGGCCCGAGAGGAACTCCGCCGCGAAGAAGGCCGTCAGGATCAGCGGGGTCGGACCGCCGGCCAGCGGGACGAGGACGAGGGGGGCGGGGAAGGCGACCGCGCCGACCGTGAACGCCGGGCCGACGCCGATCGTCCGCACGACCCGGCCGCTGACCGCCGCACCGAGCAGGCTGCCGACGGCGCCCGCGCCGATGACCACGCCCAGCGTCCCCGCGTTGAGGCCGAGTTCGTCGACCGCGTAGAGGACCAGCAGGGTGTGGAAGGCGAAGTTGAAGAGGTTGATGGTCGCGACGCAGGCGAGCATCGCCCGCAGCAGCGGGGAACGGGCGATGAAGCGCAGGCCGGCCGTCAGCTGGCCCTTGCCGCGCTCGGCGGCGGGTGGTTCGACGGGGGCTATTCGGGACAACTGCCAGGCCGAGACCAGATAGGACGCCGCGTCGGCGAGCAGCGCGAGGGGCGCGGCGAGGACCTGGACCAGGACACCGCCCGCGCTGGGCCCGGCGACGAAGGCGAAGGCCCGGCTGCCGCTGGTCAGCGAGTTGCCCGCGACGTACTGCTCGTGGGAGACCAGCGACACGAACAGCGTGGCGTTGCAGACGTCGAAGGCGACCGCGAGCGTGCCGACCCCGAACACGACGACGCACAGCTGGGCGAAGGTGAGCGCCCCGAACGCGTAGGCGACCGGCAGGGACGCCATCAGTACCGCCCGGGCCAGATCCGCGAAGATCATGGTCTGCCTGCGCCTCCCCCGCCGGTCCGCCCAGGCTCCGCCGGGCAGCGAGAACAGCAGCGCGGGCAGCAGCCCGGCGAAGCGCAGCCAGCCCATGCCGGTGGCTCCGACGTGCAGCACCAGCACGGCCGCCAGCGGCACGGCGAGGATGGTGACCTCGTCGCCGAGCAGCGAGACCGTCTGCCCGGTCCAGTAGCGGCGGAACTGCGGTTCCTGCAGCAGGGCGGGGGCGCGGGAGCCGAGCGAGCGGACCGCGGTGGGGGCGCTCACGGCTGCTCCGGCGCGTGGCCGGGGTCCGCGGCCGGTCCCGGGGCGACGTAGGCGACGTTGAGGTAGGCGATACGGCGGGCGCCCTCCGGCCGCAGCTCCGGGTTGTAGTTGCGGCCGATGAACTCGCCCACCACAGCCTCCAGCCGCTCGCCGAGCGCGATCAGCTCCTCCGGGGTGAGGTAGAGCGTCGCGTCGGTGTAGCGCTCGGCCTGCTGCCATTCCGCGGGCAGGGTGTGGCGGACCTCCAGCGCACGCATCATGCGGTGGAGCTGGTTCTCGGCGACCGCCGCGTTCAGCGCCTCGGCTGCGGAGGTGACCGCGGGGTCCTCCGAGTAGTTCGGCCAGTCCGTGGTCGCGGCCGTGGCCCGCCACGGCTTCTCCCGGCCGGGACCGCCCGGGTCGGCCTCCTCGACCAGGCCGTACTTGGCCAGTATCCGCAGGTGGTACGAGCAGCTGGCGACGGACTCGCCGGTCAGCTCCGCGGCCCGGGTCGCGGTGAAGGGCCCCTCCAGGCGGAGCAGGCCGACCAGGGTCATGCGGGTGGGATGGGCGTAGGCGCGCAGGGCGCGCGGGTCGCTGAGGTGGACCTGTGGTTCCCATGGCTTCTCTGTCATGTATATCAAGCTAGCTTTCTAAAGGGTTCTTTACAAGGACTTCTTTATAAGCAGACCTTGAGAAGGGTCGCGAGCCCGGCTCATGGCGAGCCCGCCGATACCGTCCGCAGCCCGGCCGGCCCGTTACCGGCGACCGCGATCGGCCCGTCGGTGTCGGTGCGCAGCACCGTCGCGCCCAGCGCCCGCAGCGCGGCGACCGTGCGCGCGGCCGGGTGGCCGTAACGGTTGTGGGCGCCCACCGAGATCAGCGCCAGGCGCGGCCGCGTCCGGGCCAGGAGCGCCGGGTCCTGGTAGCCGCTGCCGTGGTGGGCGACCTTCAGCACGTCGACCCGCGACAGGCCCGGCTCCGCGTCAAGCACCTCCTGCTGGGCCACCGGTCCCAGGTCCCCCGCCAGCAGCAACGTCAGGCCGCCGGTGCGGACCAGCAGCGCCACGCTCGCGTCGTTCGGGTCGTCGTCGGGGAGGGCGTCGGCGGACGGCGGCGGCCACAGCACCTGCCAGGCCAGCGGGCCCGTGTGGCGCTGCTCCCCCGCGCTCGCCCGCAGCATCGGCACACCCGCGGCCGCTGCCTCCCGGCGCACCCGGGCCGCCTGCGCCACCGGCTCGTCCAGCACCGTCGTCTCGATCGCGCCGACGCTGCGGCCCCGCAGCACGCCGGGCAGGCCGTCCGCGTGGTCGGCGTGGAAGTGGGTCAGGATCAGCAACGGGATCGTGGTGACCCGCAGATCGCGCAGGCAGCGGTCCGCCAGCGCCGGGTCCGGCCCGGTGTCGACCACCACGGCGCTGCCCGGCCCCGCCGCCAGGGCCAGCGCGTCGCCTTGCCCGACATCGCACATCGCGAACCGCCAGTCGTCCGGCGGCCATGCCGTGACGAGACCCGGCAGCGGCAGCGGGCGCACCAGCGAGAGGAGCAGGAGCAGCGCTCCTGCCAGCGCCGGCCACGGTCTGCCGACCAGCGCCTTGCCGCCGACGGTCAGCGCCACCGTCAGCACCGCGAGCAGCGCCGCGCCCGGCCACCCGCCGGGCCAGCCGATCTCCGCCCCCGGCAGGGCCGCGCCGTGCCGCGCGACCACCACGATCCACCGGGTCGGCCAGCCCGCGGCCCACGCCAGGGCCGCCGCGGCTGCCGGGGCGAACGGTGCCGTCGCCAGCGCGCAGAACCCCAGCACCGTCGCCGGCGCCACCGCGGGCTCCGCCAGCAGATTGCACGGCACCGCGACCAGGCTGAGCCGCGCCGACAGCACCACGATCAACGGACCGCACACCGCCTGCGCCGCACCCGCCGCGGCCAGCGCCTCGGCGAGCCGCGGCGGCACACCGCGGGAACGAAGGGCCGCGCTCCAGCGCGGGGCCAGCGTCAGCAGCGACCCCGTGGCCAGCACGGACAGCGCGAAGCCGTAGGACCGTGCGACGGCCGGGTCGTAGAGCACCAGCAGCAGGACGGCACCGGACAGGGCAGGCAGCAGCGAGCGGCGGCGCCCGGTGCCGATCGCCAGCAACGTGATCAGCCCGCATGCCGCGGCCCGCAGCACGCTCGGGCTCGGCCGGCTGACCAGCACGAAGGCCGCGGTCAGGCCCACGCCCAGCACTGCCGTCAGGCGCAGCGGGATGCCGAGGGCGGCGGCCAGGCCCCGGCGCTCCGCCCGGATCGCCCGGGCCGGCGGGCCGATCAGCAGCAGCAGGACGATCGTCAGGTTCGCGCCCGACACCGCGGTCAGGTGCGCCAGATCCGTCGCCCGGAAGGCGTCCTTCAACTCCGGCGGGAGCCTGCTGGTGTCGCCGATCACCAGTCCGGGCAGCAGCGCCCGGGCGTCGGCCGGCAGTCCCGCGCTCGCCGTGCGCAAGCCGGCGCGCAGCCGGGCCGCGACGCGTTGCGGTGCACTGGGCCCGGTCACGATCCTGGGCGGGCCGGTGGCGTGCAGCACCGCTGCGGCGGTGTCGCCCCTGCGGGTCGGCGGGCTCAGGCGGGCCCGCACCTCCACGGTGGTCGACGGCAGCAACCGGAGCCATTTTTTCTGGTCGTGAGTGGCCATCAGGACGACCGGGGCGCGGGTCCTCGTCGCCCCGACCCGGACGGTGTCCGCGGTCACCACGACGGTGCCGGTCAGGCCCGGGGCCGGCGGGTGGGTGGCGAACGGGTCCGCGGTGATGCGCAGTTCTATGGGGACCGCGGGTGCCCTGTGGGCGGCCAGTTGCGGAACCGGGCCGCGGTGGCGGTCGGCGTCCGCCAGCGCGGCGGCGGTGGTGGCTGTCGCCACGGCCAGGAGGGTGGCTGCGGTCGCGGCGGTGAGCCGCGCGGTTCCTGCCCGGGGGGTGGGGCTTGTCCTTGCCCTTCCCTTGGCCCCTGGCCTTGCCCTTGCCCATGCCCTGCGGGCCGGCGCTGTTGCCGCCAGCGTGACGGCTGCCGCGATCGCGACGGACACGAGGATGGCTGTCGCGCCGACGGTCGGGGTCAGGGCTGCGGCCGCCCATGCCGCCAGGGCCGGCGGCACCAGCCGGTAGTCGGGCGGCCCGTCCTGGTGCGGATTCGACGCCCCCAGCCGGGACGCCGCCGCCGCGTGCACGGGCGAGCGGGCGCGCGGTTGTTCGTCGGGTGGGGCCTGGCCCTGGCAGGCCGGGCCCGGCTCGGCGCGGGTTGCGTCATCGGGTGACGGTCCGTCGGGGTTGCTCGCGCCGTTCCCCGCACCCCTTCCGGGGCCCACCGTCCGCTCCCACGCTTGGGGTGCGTCCGGGCTGGGCGCGCCGTTCCCCGCACCCCTTCCGGGGCCCACCGTCCGTCGTGACACTTGCGGTCCGTCGGGGTTGCTCGCGCCGTTCCCCGCGCCCCTTTCGGGGCGCACCGTCCGCTCCCACGCTTGGGGTGCGTCGGGGCTGGGTGTGGTGTTCCTCGTGGGCCTTCGGGGCGGCGCTGGGCGTTTTTTGGGGCGGGGGTGGCTGGTGGGGGTCATGGGTGGACCAGGGGTTTGAGGGTGGTGAATTTGTGGTCGCCGATGCCGGGGACCTGGCGGAGTTGTTGGAGGGTCGTGAAGCCGCCGTGCTGGGTGCGGAAGTCGAGGATGTGCTGGGCCAGGACGGGGCCGACGCCGGGGAGGGCGTCGAGTTGCGGGGCTGTGGCCGAGTTGAGGCTCAAGGGGGTGCCCGGGGGCGCGTCGGTGGTGGACGTGGTGGATGCCGCGGGCGGGGTCAGGCCGACGAGGAGCTGTTCGCCGTCGGCGAGGGGGCGGGCCAAGTTGAGGGCCGTGGTGTCGGTGCCCGGGAGGGGGCCGCCGGCCGCGACCAGCGCGTCGGCCACCCGGGAGCCCGCGGGGAGCCGGCGTAAACCCGGGCGGGCGACCTTGCCGGCGATGTCGATCGTCAGGCTCGGCGCCTTCGTGGCCGCAACGGGGGCCGGGACTGCGGCGGGCGGCAGCGCGGCGGGGACGCGGACCGCGTGCGGGCGGCCCGAGACGTAGTGCTGGACGGCGAGCCCCGCGCCCACCAGCAGGACGACCGCAAGTGCCAGCACCGTGCGGAATTCCAGGCCGCAGCGCAGCAGCAGCCAGGTGCGCAGACCGCCGAGCCGCCCGCTCGACGGCTCGGGCGGTGACGGCGGCGGGGACGGGGGCGGGGGCGGGGGCGGAACTTGTGGCGCGACCGGCGGCGGGGACGGGGGCGGTGGGGACGGGTCGTCCGGGGTGCCGAAGATCGCGGAGGCGCGCTCACGGGCGAGCGCGGACCTGGCCTGCGCTGCGGCGGCCCGGCGGCGCGGGCGGACAACGGTGATCGGGCCGGCCGGGCCCAGCGGGTTCGTCGGGTTCATACCGATCATCGTGGACCGGCTCCCCCGCCCCGCGATGATCTTGGTCCGCAACCTGTGGATAACTCACCGGCTGTGGACAACCCCGCTCAGTGCGGTGAGATCACCACGCCCAGCAGCCCCGGCCCGGCGTGCGCGCCGATCACCGCGCCGACCTCGCTCACCACCAGGTCGTCCAGGCCCGGCACCCGCTCGCGCAGCCGGTCCGCGAGGGTCGCGGCGCGGTCCGCCGCGGCCAGATGGTGGACCGCGAGGGCCACCCTGCGGGTGCCTGCCTGCTCGACCACGATCTCCTCAAGGCGGGTGATCGCCTTCGAGGCGGTGCGGACCTTCTCCAGCAGCTCGATCCGCCCGTCGGAGAGCCGCAGCAGCGGCTTCACCGCCAGGGCGGAGCCGAACAGCGCCTGGGCGGCGCCGATCCGGCCGCCCCTGCGCAGGTAGTCGAGCGTGTCGACGTAGAAGTACGCGGAGGTGTCCGCGGCCCGCTTCTCCGCCGCGGCGACGACCTCGTCGGCCGTACCGCCCGCCTCCGCGGCCTCGGCGGCTGCCAGCACGGTGAAGCCGAGGGCCATCGCGACCATGCCGGTGTCCACGACCCGGACCGGGACGGGGGCTTCCTTCGCGGCGACGAGCGCCGCGTCGTAGGTGCCGGAGAAGTCGGCGGACAGGTGGAGCGAGACGATCTCCGCCGCCCCGGAGGCGGCGGCGGCCTCGTAGGCGGCGGTGAATTCGAGCGGGCCGGGCCGGGAGGTGGTGACCGGACGGCGGCGCTGGAGTGCCCGGGCGACGGCCGGAGCGGAGATTTCGGTGCCCTCTTCCAGGGCCTCGTCGCCGATCACCACGGTGAGGGGCACGATGGCGATCTGGTGGCGGATCAGGGCGTCACGGCCGAGGTAGGCCGTGGAGTCCGTGACGATGGCGACGTGCGGGGGCATGTCCGGGAGATTACCCGGCGTGCGCGCCGGGGCGACAGCTTGGGCCTCGGGCGGGGCGCCCCCGCGCGGCCCGCAGCGGTCCGGCGCGCACACGTGACCACCAGGTCGCGGCCTATGCCGCCCTATCCAACCGCGGCCGCACGCGCGGGGCGGAACGGCCCGTGGCCGCACGCGCGGCGGACGAGCGCCCGTGGCTGAACGCCCCGCGCAGGCCCCCCGCCCGCCGCGCAAGCCCCCCGCCCCACGCCCCGCGGAAATCCTTACGCCAGCCAGGATTTGAGCCGCGGGGTCGCCGGGCGTTCGACGAAGCGGTGGACCAGCCACGCGGCGGTCAGCATCGCCGCGACGAGGGTGACGGCCAGGACCCGGGCGTCGACCCGGCCGTGGGTGTGGCGGATGACCTCCCAGCCGAGGTTCTCGTGCAGCAGGTAGAGCGGGTACGTCAGGCCGCCGGCCAGCGAGAGCACCCGCCAGTTGGCGAAGTCCAGCCGGCCAAGCGCCGCGGCCAGCAGCAGGGCGTAGCAGGCGGTGACCACTGCCAGCGATATCCCCCAGGACAGGTCGCCGCGCACCGACCGCTCCGAGTGCGCCACCAGGCCGACCAGTGCGTTCTGCGCGCCGAGCCAGGACGCGCCCAGCAGCAGCCACAGCACCGGACGCCGGGTGCCGAAGCGGCCGATGAGGTGGATGACGACGCCGCCGACGAAGAACGGGGCGTACTGCGGGACGGCCAGCACGCTCACGAAGGTGAGGTGCAGCGCCGGTGCGATGGCGGCGGCCAGCAGCCACGCGGCGCAGAAGCCGACGACGCGGCGGTAGGTCAGGCCCATGGCCGCGACGATGCCGAAGAGCAGGTAGAAGCGCAGCTCCACCCACAGTGACCAGTACACGCCGTCCACGTCCCGCAGTCCCATGGGCTCCTGGAGCATGGTGAAGTTGGCCAGGACGGTGTTCGGATGGAGCTCCCAGCCCCCGGGACGCAGCACCATGACCGCCGAGGTCACGGCGATCGCGAACCAGTACGCCGGGAAGAGGCGTACGAAACGGGAGACGGCGAACTGCCGGAGGGTGCGCCCCCAGCACGACAGGCAGATGACGAAGCCGCTGATCAGGAAGAAGAGTTCCACGCCGAGCCAGCCGTAGGCGGCGACGGAATGCGCGGTCGGGAAGACCGTGGCGGTGGACGCCCCCCAGGGCGAGCGGAACCAGTCGTCGTAGCCGAGGTAGTGGAACGCCACGACCATCAGCGCGGCGAGGAGCCGGAGTCCGTCCAGGACGTACAGCCGCCGCGGCCGCTGCGGGCGGGTTCCGGGCGGCGCGGGCTCCGGTGGGGCGTCGCCGCGGGGGACGCCTTCATCGCAGGGGCCGTCTTCGCGGCGGAGAGCGTCTTCGTGGGCAACAGCGCTGTTCATCGGGCCGGAAACCTCCGCCATGGGCGTGCGCACAGCCGTGCGCGGGGCCGCAGAGCCCCTTCCTTGTTTCCCGACGATCGATGCGGGGTTCACGGCCACGGCCCGCGAGTGGCGCCCGTGCCGGCGGGCGGGCGGGCCGGACGGGGTCCGGATCCACCACCTCGCAGGGCCTATTCGCCCGGCGAGGGCAGCTTCGGCGGCTGCGCGGGGGTCCAGTGGCGGAGGGCGGCGGACTCGATGGCGATCTGGTCGGTCAGCGCGGCCAGGTCGTCGGTGGTGGCGTGGTGGGCGCGGTCCTGGGCGGCCCAGCGCAGCGAGTCGGCGGAGTGGGTGACGTGGTGGACGCGGGTGGTCAGCTCGGGGAGGCGGGCCGCGACACGGGACTTGTCGGGCTCGCGTTCGAGCAGTTTGAGCTCGCCGTCCAGGGCACGCGCGTGGTCGTTGAGGCGGGCCAGCAGTGCGGCGGCCTCGGCGAGGGCGGCGTCGTCGGGATGGCGCTCGTCCAGGGCGGCGAATGTCGCGTCGATGGCGGTTCTCAGGTCGATCCGCAGCTGGGCCACCTCGCCCCCGACACCCGGTGTCGTGTAGCGGCGGGCCTTGAGCTGGGTGTCCTCGACCAGCCTGCGGGCCTGGGCCGTGCCGCGGGCCACTCCGCGCTTGACCGCGCGGACGGTGCGGAAGGTGGCGATCGTGGCGAGCGACGCGAAGATCAGCACGAGCAGGAGGACGATGATGCCGGCGGTTTCCACGGGCGGCTCCTCCTGGGGGTCTGACGGTCCCGGGAGCCCTTGGGGCGGCCGGGACGCGGCGAGCTGCTTCCTCCACGGTAACCGCAAGGGGCAGGCCGGTGGAATCCGGCGGATCCCCCGGCCTGCCCCTAAGGGGTGGGCGTCCTCGGACGGCGACGCCGGCCGGCGTCAGACGACGATGTTGACCAGCTTCGGCGCCCGGACGATCACCTTGCGCACCGCCGCACCGCCCAGGGCCGCCACCACAGCGGGATCGGCCAGGGCCAGCGCCTCCAGGTCGGCGTCCGGGATGGTCGGGGGAACCTCCAGGCGCGCCTTGACCTTGCCCTTGATCTGGACGACGCAGATCACCGCGGGGTCCTGGGCCAGGGCCGGGTCGGCGACCGGGAAGCCGGCGCCGGCCAGGGAGGTGCCGTGGCCCAGCCTGGACCACAGTTCCTCGGCGATGTGCGGCGCCAGCGGGGCGATCAGCAGCACCAGCTGTTCGGCGACCGTGCGCGGCACCGGGGCGCCGGACCTGGTCAGGTGGTTGTTCAGCTCGGTGATCTTGGCGATGGCGGTGTTGAAGCGCAGCTCGGCCATGTCGGTGCCGACACCGGCGATGGCCTTGTGCAGGGCGCGCAGCGTCTCCTCGTCGGGCTCGGCATCGGAGACGGTGACCTCGCCGGTCGCCTCGTCGACGACATTGCGCCACAGCCGCTGCAGCAGCCGGTACTGGCCGACGACGGCACGGGTGTCCCAGGGGCGGGAGACGTCCAGCGGGCCCATCGCCATCTCGTACAGCCGCAGCGTGTCGGCGCCGTATTCGGCGCAGATCTCGTCGGGCGTCACCGCGTTCTTCAGCGACTTGCCCATCTTGCCCAGCAGCCGGCTGACCTGCTCGCCCTCGTACCAGTAGGCGTTGTCCCGCTCGTCGACCTCGGCCGCGGGGACGGCGATACGGCGGGCGTCGCGGTAGACGTACGCCTGGATCATGCCCTGGTTGTACAGCTTGTGGAACGGCTCGAAGGACGAGACGTGGCCCAGGTCGTACAGCACCTTGTGCCAGAAGCGGGCATACAGCAGGTGCAGGACGGCGTGTTCGGCGCCGCCGACGTACAGGTCGACGCCGCCGGCCGGCTGGCCCTCGCGCGGGCCCATCCAGTACGCCTCGATGGCCGGGTCGACCAGCCGCTCGCTGTTGTGCGGGTCCAGGTAGCGCAGTTCGTACCAGCACGAACCCGCCCAGTTGGGCATGGTGTTGGTCTCGCGGCGGTAGGTGCGCGGGCCGTCGCCCAGGTCCAGTTCGACGGTGACCCAGTCCGCGTTGCGGGACAGCGGGGTCTCGGGCGAGGTGTCGGCGTCGTCCGGGTCGAAGGTGCGCGGGCTGTAGTCGTCGACCTCGGGCAGTTCGACGGGCAGCATCGAGTCGGGCAGGTCGTGCGGGACGCCGTCCTCGTCGTAGACGATCGGGAAGGGCTCGCCCCAGTAGCGCTGGCGGCTGAACAGCCAGTCACGCAGCCGGTAGTTGACGGTGCCCTCGCCGATGCCGCGCTCGCTCAGCCAGGTGGTGACCGCGGCCTTGGCCTCGGTCACGCCCAGGCCGTCCAGCGAGATGCCGGCGCCCGAGGAGTTGACGATCGTCGCGTCGTACGACACGAAGGCGTCGTCCCAGGTGGCGGGGTCGGTGCCGCGGCCGTCGGTCGGCTCGACCACGCAGCGCATGGGCAGTTCGAAGGCGCGGGCGAAGGCGAAGTCGCGGGTGTCGTGGGCGGGGACGGCCATGATGGCGCCGGTGCCGTAGCCCATCAGGACGTAGTCGGCGATGAAGACCGGGACGGGCTCGCCGCTGACCGGGTTGACGGCGAAGGCGCCGGTGAAGACGCCGGTCTTGTCCTTGGCCTCCGCCTGCCGTTCCACGTCGGACTTCGTCGCGGCCTGCTTGCGGTACGCGGCGACCGCGTCGGCGGGCGTGCCGTGTCCGCCGGTCCACGCCTGGTGGGTGCCCTCGGGCCAGGCGGCGGGGACGATGGCCTCGACCAGCTCGTGCTCGGGCGCCAGCACCATGTACGTCGCCCCGAACAGCGTGTCCTGGCGGGTGGTGAAGACGGTGACGGCGGCGTCGGTGACCTGTCCCCCGGTGCTGTGCATGGGGAAGTCGACCCGGGCGCCTTCGCTGCGGCCGATCCAGTTGCGCTGCTGCAGCTTGATCGCCTCGGGCCAGTCCAGCGCGTCCAGGTCGGTCAGCAGCCGGTCGGCGTAGGCGGTGATCCGCATCATCCACTGCCGCAGATTGGCCTTGAAGACCGGGAAGTTGCCGCGCTCTGAGCGGCCTTCCGCGGTGACCTCCTCGTTGGCCAGCACGGTGCCCAGGCCCGGGCACCAGTTGACCGGAGACTGGGCGGCGTACGCCAGCCGGTGGGTGCCAAGCACCTCGGACTGCTCGGCGGCGCTCAGCTCGGCCCACGGGCGGCCCGAGGGGGTGGCGCGGGTGCCGTCGGCGAACTGGGCGACCAGGTCGGCGATCGGACGGGCGCGGTCGGCCGCCTGGTCGTACCAGGAGTTGTAGATCTGCAGGAAGATCCACTGCGTCCAGCGGTAGTAGTCGGGGTCGATGGTGGCGAAGGAGCGGCGGCGGTCGTGGCCCAGGCCCAGCCGGCGCAGCTGCGCCCGCATGGTGACGATGTTGGCCTCGGTGGAGGTCCGCGGGTGGGTGCCGGTCTGCACGGCGTACTGCTCGGCGGGCAGCCCGAAGGCGTCGAAGCCCAGGGTGTGCAGCACGTTGTGCCCGGTCATGCGCTGGAAGCGGGCGTAGACGTCGGTGGCGATGTAGCCCAGCGGGTGGCCGACGTGCAGTCCCGCCCCCGAGGGGTACGGGAACATGTCCATGATGAATTTCTTGGGCCGGGCGGCCAGCTCCGGGTCGGAGTCCAGGTCGCCGGTCGGGTTCGCCGCGTCGAAGGTGCCGTCGGCCTCCCAGCGGTCCTGCCAGCGGTGCTCGATACCGGCGGCCAGCTGTGCGGTGTAGCGGTGCGGCGCAGCCGTCTCGGCGGCCGGGGTGGTGTCGCTCATCGTCCTCGGTACTCCATCGATGTCATGACGGCTGCTGCGGCCCGTCGCTGCCAGTGGCCCTGCCTGCGGCACAAACAAAAAAGCCCCTCACGCAGGAGGGGTGCCGCACTGACGTCTCTCGTGGTCAGCGCGGCTCGCTAAGCAGGAGGCTCACGGCTCGCATGCGCTCAGGTTACCGCAGCGGGTGCGGCCCCCGCACCGGTGAACGGTGCGGGGGCCGCGGGGTTCGGCTGTTCTCGGCGGCCGGGTACTCCCGTGCGCGGCCGCCTGCCGGGCTAGTGCCGGTTCTTGGGCGGCAGCGACGAGGTGACGTAGCCCTTGGCGGGCGTGCCCACCCCGGTGACGTCGTCGTAACCGACCGTGGCGTGCAGCGACGCGTCCGCGCCGAGCGTCCGCAGGGACACGATGGTGCCCTCCGAGGCGTCGAACGTGTTCGCGTAGTCCACCCGGACCACGGCGAGGCCCTGGCCCTGGCCCAGCGGGTGGTCGGTGACGTCGTGGTAGACCGGCGTCCCGTACTTGTCGTAGATCAGCGGGTTCGCGAAGCCGATCGCGATCCCGTGCCTGGCCTCCTGCGAGAGGGCCTGGACGCCGGCGATGACCGGGGCGGCCAGCGACGTGCCGCCGATGCGGTACGTGCTGTACTGCAGCGACCCGTCGGGGTACGACTGGGTCTGGCCGACCAGGAAGCCGGTGTTCGGGTCGGCGACCGCGGCGATGTCGGGCTCGACACGCTGCTTGACGGTGCCGCCGTTGGCGAGCGCCAGCGAGTCGGGGACCACACCGCGCTGGTAGAACGGCTGGTCGTAGAGCTTGCTGGTGCCGCCGCCCGCGCCGGAGGTGTACGGGCCAGGGAAGCCCGTCCAGGTCTTGCCGTCGGCGGACAGCGGGGCGCGCTCGGTGCCCCAGCCGGTCTCCCACTGGTACTTGTCGTTCTTGCCGACCGCCAGTGAGGTGCCGCCGACGGAGGTGGCCCACGGGGAGTTCCCGGGAGTGTCGGCCTGCTTCACACCGGTGGACGCGACGTTGTCGCCCGCGTCTCCTGAGGAGAAGTAGAAGCCGATGCCCTCGACAGCGCCCAGCTGGAAGACCTGGTCGTAGGCCGCCGCGATGTCCGGCGTCTCGTTGGCCTCGACGTCGCCCCACGAGTTGGAGACGATGTCGGCCAGGTGGTTGTCGACGACCTTGTTCAGGGCGTCGAGCAGGTCGTTGTCGAAGCAGGAGGCGCCGCCGACGTAGACGATGTTCGCGTCGGGGGCGACCGCGTGCACCGCCTCGACGTCAAGGGTCTCCTCGCCGTACCAACCGCCGGCGTCGCAGTCCACGGTGCTGTTGTAGTCGTCCGGCAGGACCTGGGTGAGCTGGCCCTTCTTGTACTTCTGGCCGCCGGTGTCCTTGGCGTAGCGGGCCGCGTCCTGCGCGATGTACGGCGACGCGAAGGCGTCGGTGATGGCCACCCGCACACCCTTGCCGGTGTACTTGCCCGCGCCGTAGGCGGCACGCAGCTGGTCGCCGGTGTAGCCCTGGATGGCGTAGGGAGCCTTGCCGCCGTAGGCGTCGGGGAGCTTCTTGTCGGTCTTCGAGCCGTAGTACGTGGAGAACGGCCCGGCGTTCTTGAAGACCGCGCCCGGCGGGGGCAGCTCCTCGTCGTGGCTGGACTTCTTGGGAGCCGTGTCCAGGCCGGTGACGGTGAGCACCGCGCCGTTCAGCGAGGCGGGGGCGCTGGCGTTGCCGGTCGGGGCGCGGTAGGTGTGCCCCGACTTGTTGTAGTTGTGCAGCTGGGTGCCGAACGCCTTCTCGGCCGCCGCCACGTCACCGGTGACGGTGAGGTAGTGGGCGTTGGCTCCGGTCACCTTCAGGCCCGAGGACGTCAGCCAGGCGGTGACCTCGGCGACCTGCGCCTTGGTCGCGCCGTACGCTGCCTGCGTCTGGGAGGCCGTCAGGTAGTGGCCGTACGCAGCGGAGTCCGGGTCGGACACGGACTTCGCGTAGGCCGCGAGGCCCTTGGCGTCCTTGCCGGCCAGATACACCCGGACCGTCACCTTGGCGGAGTCGGCCGTAGCGCCCTTGTCCGCCTGGGCGGTGGCCCACTGCGGTTTGGTGCCGGACAGGAGCTGGCGTCCGGCGGACGGGTCGGCCGACGCGGACTGGGTGCCAAGCGCGAGCGCGCTGGCGACCAGCGGCAGCGCGGCGGCAGCCACAAGTCCCCTGCGCGTCCTTCTGCGCTCAAATCTCATGTAACCCCCATGCGAAGCGAGTTGTCGCGTTAGTCGCGTTGGTCGCACACTGCGGTGTCGCCGCTATGCGTACACGCCGTACCGCAGAGCGATACTCTTCCGCTGATCAGTTCATGCCAGGGGCACGAAACTCCCAAGAGCAGGTCAAGGAACGGTCGGCTCCACCTGTTGGCGATCACCGTGCGAACCGACGTTAGCAGCGCGGGAGTTGTCCCGACAGAGGGCGAAGTCCCGCCCCGGCGGGGTATTCCCGCCGGTCACGGCACGCCGAGCCGGGGTTGCTTGACAGAACGGCGGGCGCGTACGACTATTCATGTGTCACGACATACATGTCGGGGCACAGACTCTCTGGACTAGGAGGCACCCGATGGGTGGTATGAGGCAGGCGGAACTGCTGCGCTACCTCGTGCTCGCCGCTCAGCGCGAGGGCAACCGGCAGCTCACCGCCCGGCTCGCCGAGATCGACCTCACCCCGGCCCAGTCCGAGGCGCTGCGGATCCTCGCCGACCACGGCCCGCTCGCCCTCACCGGCCTCGGCGACATGCTGGTCTGCGACAGCGGTACGAATCCCAGCCGGCTCGCCGACCGCCTCGTCACGGCGGGCCTGGTCGAACGCGGCGTCGCCGCCGAGGACCGCCGCCGGATCATTCTCGCCCTCACCCCGACCGGCTGGGCCGCGAACGACGCGGTACGGAAGATCGAGAACGAGTTCTACGAGTTCCTCGACGCGGCGGCCGCGCAGGTCGACGTGTCCGCCGTGATCGAGCTGCTGCGGTTCGTCTCGGCCGGGTCGCCCGCCGCCCGGGCACTGCAGAACCGCATCGACGCGCAGGGCGGGTGAGCGCACCGCCCACCGCCCGGCCCGCAGAAGCACCTCAGTAGGTCCTCATCACCCCGTCGCACCACCCCGTCGCACCACCCCAGAAAGGCAGTCCCATGACCTCCACCGCCACCGGCGCCCGTACCGTCCCCTTCAGCCGCGCCCAGGTCCACGCCCTGCTGCTCGACGCGCTGCGGCTGCCCGAGTGGAACCCGGCGTTCCTGGCCATCGCCGGATCCCGCACCCCCACGGTCGGCGAGGACTACGACCTGCGGACGCTGCCCAACCTGCGGGGCACCTTCCGCTACACCGAGATCACCGCGGACCGCGTCAGGATGGAATGGACCGTCCCCGGCATGCGCGAGCACTGCGAATGGGTGCTGCGCGACACGGGCACCGGCACCCGGGTGGACCACGCCGTCACCCGCTCAGGACCGCTCGCCGCCGTCCTGCGCCACTCCCTCGCCGACCTGCCCGGCCTGCGGCTCGACCGGCTCGCCGAGACCCTCCCTTCGGCGGCCGCCGCAACGATCGGCGCCTAGTGTCGGCAGCGGGGGGACCGCCGCCGGGGGCTTCGCAGGGAAGGCAGGGCCGATGACGTTCCGCGACCTCCATCACGAGGGCGAACTGCCGCTGCTGCTGCCCAACGCCTGGGACGTCGCCTCCGCGCCGGCCATCGACGCCGCCGTCTCCGTCGCCACCTCGGTGCGCGGCGGGGCGACCCCGCAGAAGGCGACGCCCTACCCGACGATGCAGGAGCGCCTGGTCCGGCACCAGGAAGGCCGCTGAGCCGCCGTCAGAGGTGCGACAGGACGTTGACGACCCGTCCGTGCGGGTCCCGCACGAAGAAGCGCCGCACCCCCCACTCCTCGTCCTGCACGGGGTGCACGATCTCCGCCCCGGCGGCCCGCACCGCCTCGTAGACCGCGTCGACGTCGTCCACCTCCACGCTCATGTCGGCGACGACCGGCGCGGTCAGGTCGGCGGCCAGGAAGGTGATCTGCGCCTGCGGGTTCGCGGGCGACGCCAGCGTCACGACCCACCCCAGATCCATGGCCTCCTCGAAGCCGAGCAGCCCGTAGAAGCCGCGGCTCGCCGCCACGTCCTCCGACCGCACGTTGGGCACCACACGGCGAACGCTCACGACCACTCCCGATCCGTACTGTCGACGATCCCCCGGACATATACCCCGGACCCGCCCCGACCCGCCCCCGGCCCGCCTCGATCAGCCCCGGACCCGTAACTCCGAGCGCGCCGGGGCGCGTACCCCGTACACTCCGCCCATGATCTCCGGACCCCACTGACCGACCCGCCGTCCGCGCCGCGCCGCGGGCCACGGTCGCTCATGTTCACGCCGACTCCGGAGAACTCCCATGTCCCGCCCCGCCAGGGGCAGTGAGTCCTATCGCGCTGTCCTCGCACTGCCGCACGCCCGCCTGCTCTTCGCCACCGCCACCCTCGCCCGGCTGTCGTACGGCCTGCTCTCGCTGCCGCTGCTGCTCGCCGTACGCGACGGGACCGGCTCCTACGCCGTCGCCGGCACCGCGGCCGGCCTGTTCGGGCTGACCGCCGCGGTCCTCGGGCCGTACCGGTCCCGGCTGGTCGAACGCCGCCGCACCGCGCTGCCCGTCCTGACCGCCCTCTACGGCACCCTGCTGGGCTGCCTCGCCGCCGGGTCCGCGGCCGGCATGAGCGCCTGGCTCGCCGTGACCCTCGCGGTGCTCGCCGGGGTCTTCCCGCCACCGGTCGGGCCGCTGATGCGGACCCGCTGGGGCCGGCTGGCCCGCGACGAGGCCCAGCGGCAGTCCGCGCTGAGCCTGGACGCGGTCACCGAGTCCAGCGTGTTCGCCGTCGGCCCGGTCCTCGGCGGCCTGCTGATCGCCGCCTCCTCCGCGTCACTGGCGCTCGCGGGCGCCACCGCCCTCGCCGTCGCCGGTTTCGCCGCCTTCGCCGCGGTCCTCGGCGCGACCGCCCCCGAGACGGCAGCCAAGACCGTGCCCGCGCCGGCCCCGACAGGCGTACGGGCCCGGCTCGGACCGCCGGCCGGCGCGGGATTCGTCCCGCTGCTGGTGGCGGTCCTCGGCAGCGGCTGCGCCCTGGCGCTCGCCGAGGTCGGTGTCGTCGCCGCCCGTGGCGCGGCCGTCGCCGGTCCGCTGATGGCGTTGTGCGCGGTCGGCGGCGCCGCCAGCGGCCTCGCGTACGGCCGCGTCCAGTGGCGCATGGCCCCGCACCGCCGCCTGCTGACCCTGGGCGCGCTCGCCGCCGCCTGCTACGCGCTGCCCGCGGCCGCCTCCGCGCTGCCCGCCGTCGCCATCGGCCTGCTGCTGGCAGGCGCCTGCTCCGACACCCTCCAGATCACCGCCTACCTCCAGGTCGACCTGCTGATAGCCGCCGGCTCGCGCACCGAGGCGAGCGCCTGGATCAACACAGCCAACAACTTCGGCAGCGCGCTCGGCTCCGCCGCGGCGGGCCTGCTCGTCTCCCGCTACGGCCCGGCCCCCGTCTTCGCCGCCGCGACAGCCGTACCGGCGGCGACGACCGCCCTCGCAGCCCTCCTCCGCACCCGCCGGGCCGCCGCCACCGCGACCGCCTGACCCCGTGTCCGAAGAGGCCGGCGTACCCGAGGGGGCCGGCGGAAAAGGAGAGAGCCGGTCCTGTCCGCAGTTTCCGCGGACAGGACGGCTCTCACGCTCGTGGAGCTACGGGGAATTGAACCCCGGACCTCTTGCATGCCATGCAAGCGCTCTACCAACTGAGCTACAGCCCCGCTACGGTGCCGGGATGCCCGGCGACCTGGGGTTACTTTACACGCTGGACGGGCAGCGGCCGCAAATCGATTCCGGGCCCGGGTGGCGGGGTGCGGAGGCGGCACGGGCGGGATCGCGGGCGGCGGCGGAGTTCATGAAGTGTCAACAAACGGGGGACACTTGGCGGGTTACGGTGGCAGCGGCTGAGTGGACGAGAGAGGTGGAGACCGCTGTGACCACCGCGTTCGACCCGATAGACCTGGGCGGGAACCGGTTGCGGAACCGGATCGTGATGGCGCCGATGACGCGCAGCCGGGCGTACGGCCCCGGTCTGAGCCCGACCGCGAGCACCGCGCGGTACTACGCGCAGCGCGCGTCGGCCGGACTGATCATCACCGAGGGCACGCAGCCGTCGGTGGTGGGGCAGGGCTATCCGGACACGCCCGGGCTGCACAGCGCGGAGCAGCTGGCCCGGTGGCGGCAGGTGACCGACGCGGTGCACGCGGCCGGCGGGCGGATCTTCGCGCAGCTGATGCACACCGGCCGGATCGGCCACCGCTCGCTGCTGCCCGACGGGGTGCGGCCGGTGAGCGCGTCGGCGGTGCGGCCCAGGGGCAGCGTCTACACCGCCGAGGGGCCGCAGGAGTTCGAGGAGCCGGAGGAGCTGTCGGAGGAGGGCATCCTGCGGACCGTCGAGGACCACGCGGCCGCCGCACGCAACGCGGTCGCCGCCGGTTTCGACGGGGTCGAGGTGCACGCCGCCAACGGCTACCTGGCCCACCAGTTCCTGGCGCCGAACGCCAACCTTCGCACCGACGCCTGGGGCGGCTCCCCCGAGCGCCGGGCCCGATTCGCCGCCGAGGTGGTCACCGCGGTGGCGGGCGCGATCGGCGCGGAGCGCACCGGGCTGCGGATCTCGCCCGGCAACCCGCTGGGCGACATCGACGAGCCCGACCCGGAGCCGGCGTACACGGCGCTGCTGCGCGCCCTGGAACCGGTCGGCCCGGGGTATCTGCACATCGTGGAGACCGGCGAGCGGTCGCTGACCCTGGAGCTGCGCAAGCGCTTCTCCGGCGCGCTGATCCTCAACGCCCGGACGCAGGGCCGCCCTTCGGGCCCCGAGGAGCTGGCCCTGGTCGAGGACGGCACCGCCGACATGATCTCCTACGGCGCGCTCTTCCTCGCCAACCCCGACCTGCCGGAACGGCTGCGCGCGGGCGGCCCGTACAACGCCCCGCAGCGGGCGACCTACTACGGCGGCGACGACCGCGGCTACACCGACTACCCGGTGCTGGGCGCCCCCGCGTGACGTGCCGGGCGCCCGCGGGACACCCGGCACTCCAGGGTCAGGCCGTACGGCGCCGCCCCAGCGCCACCGCCGTGCCCGCCACGCACACCGCGGTCAGCGCCACGGCGGTGACAGCGAAGGCGTGGGCCGAGGGGTGGGCGCCCGGCAGGTCGAGCCGGTTGAGGTAGAGCGTGCCGAGGGCGGCCACCCCGAACAGCTGGCCGAGCTGGGTCACGGTGGCCAGCAGCCCGCTGGCGTCGGCCGCGTCCTGCGGGGCGACCGTGAACAGCGCCAGGGTGAACGTCGGGCTGAACCCCAGGCCGAGGCCGCCACCGAGGGTCAGCAGGCAGACGTACAGCGCGGCGCCGCCGTCCCCGCCGCCGCGCAGCGCCAGGCCGAGGCCGGCGAAGGAGGCGGCCGCGACCAGCAGGCCCGCGGCCGCCAGCCAGGGCCGCCAGGCCACCGGCAGCCGGCGCCAGTTGAGGCCGACGCCGCCGAAACTGACCGCCGCGACGGCGAAGGTCAGACCGGTGCGCAGCGCGCTGAAACCGAGGCCGGACTGCAGGTGCAGGGCCACCGCGAAGAGGAAGCCCGCGTTGACCGCCATCGTCGTCATGATCACGACGACCGCGCGCAGCATGCCGGGTGCCCGCAGTACCCGAGCCGACACCAGCGGTGCGCCACCGCGCCGGGCCAGCCTGGACTCCAGCAACATGAACAGGCCGAACAGCAGCACGCTGAGCCCCAGGCAGATCCAGCCCCACAGCGGCCAGCCCTCCTCCTGGCCAAGCACCAGCGGCACGGTGAGCAGCGTGACCGCCGCGGCAAGCACCGTCAGGCCCGGCAGGTCCAGGCCGCGCCGCCGCTCGGAGCCGCGCCGCGCGTCGCGCGGCAGGACGCGCGGGGAGACCACCAGCATCACCGCGCCGATCGGCACGTTGACCAGGAAGACCGGCCGCCACCCGGCGCCGAACAGGTCGGCGCTGACCAGCACACCGCCCAGCGACTGGCCGAGCGCGGCGCCAGAGGACAGCACGGCGGCGTAGACGCTCATCGCCCGGTTCCTGGCCTCACCGGTGAAGGTGAGCTGCAGCAGGCTGAGCACCTGCGGGATCATCAGCGCGGAGCCGGCGCCCTGGACGAAGCGGAAGCCGATCAGCTCGCCGGTGTTCCCGGCGAGGCCGCAGGCGAGCGACGCGAGCGTGAAGACCGCCAGTCCGGTGACGAACATCCGCCGGTGCCCCAGCAGGTCGCCGAGCCGCGCCCCGGTGATCAGCAGAACCGCGTAGGCGATGGTGTAGCCGGCGATGACCAGTTGCAGCGACGCCCCTGAGGCGTGCAGGTCGGTACGGATGGTCGGGGCGGCGACGTTGACGATGAAGACGTCGAGCAGGGCCATGAACTGGCCGACGAGGATGGTGGCCAGCAGCAGGCCGGGGCGCGGCCCGGCTCTGCCGGGCTTCGTGGCGCCGGGATCGGCGACGCCGCCGGAGAGCGCGGCGGCGTCGGGGAGGGCGGCAGGCGCGGTCGCGCCGTTCATCACGGGTTGTGTCATACGTCGAGCCTGAACGCACGGCGGTACCGGTAACGAGAGCCCGGGGATCCTGGTACTGCCAGCACCTGGCAGGGGCGCCGGGCATTGGGGAGTATGGGCGTATGCCCTCGTCACCGGCATCACCCCCTCCGCTGGCCACCCCCGCCGACCCCGCGGCGCGGGCCGGTGCCGCGCGCCGGAACGGAGCCGCGCGGCGCACCGAGCTGGCCGCGTTCCTGCGCAGCCGCCGGGCCAGGATCACCCCGGAGGACGTCGGCATGCCGCCGGGGCTGCGGCGGCGTACGCCGGGGCTGCGGCGCGAGGAGGTCGCGCAGCTCGCCGGGGTCGGGGTGACCTGGTACACCTGGCTCGAACAGGGTCGGCCGATCAACGCGAGCGTCCAGGTGCTCGACGCGGTGGCCCGGGTGCTGCAGCTCGACGTCACCGAGCGCGAGCACCTCTACCGGCTGGCCGGCATCCCGTTCGTGAGCGAGCCGGACTCCGACGCGGAGATCGTCGGCGTGGAGTCGCAGGGCATCCTGGACGCGCTGGACCCGCTGCCGGCCGCGATCTACAACTCCCGCTACGACGTGCGCGCCACGAACGCCGCCTACCGCGCGCTGTGGCCGATGACCTCGATCGTGGCCCGCTGGGAGCGCAACGTGCTCTACAAGCTCTTCACGGTGCCCCAGTGCTGCATGAACTTCGTCAACAGCGCGGAGGAGCTGCCGTGGATGGTGGCCCAGCTGCGCAGGAATTACGGCCGGCACGTCGGCGAGCCCGCGTGGGAGTCGTTCGTCGCGCTGCTGGTCGAGGAGAGCCCGACCTTCGCCCAGCTGTGGGCGAGCGGCAACGTGGCGGCGCCGGGCAAGCGGGTCAAGAGCTTCACGCACGAGGGGATCGGCGTGATCAAGCTGACGTCGACGTCGCTGAGCATCGACGGCATGGCCGAGCACCGCTTCGTGATCTACACCCCGGTCACCGAGCACGACCGGCTGGGGATCGAGCAGCTCCGGCGGATCGACGATCCGGTCGTCGGGTGCAGCCTGCACGGCCGCCCGCTGTCGGCGGTCATCGCGGAACGTGCGGCGGCCGCCGCCCCGGCCTGCGGGCACCCGGCCTGACCGGGCCCGCCCTCCCGGGGGCCCTCCCTGGGGGGTGCGGGTGGCGCAGCCCCCGCCACGCGAGGCGGAGCCGAGCAGAAACGACAAGGACGAAGTGGCTCGCGCTTTCCGCGAGCACACTCCGCCTTCGACTTTGTGGAGCTACGGGGAATTGAACCCCGGACCTCTTGCATGCCATGCAAGCGCTCTACCAACTGAGCTACAGCCCCGCGTCGGTCCGGGTCTCCCCTGACGACGTGAAGAAGCATAGCCGGTGGGTGGACCGGAAACGAAATCGGCTAGGCGTCGTCGCCGAGCACCGGCTCGGGCAGGGTGCCGGCGTTGTGCTCGGTCAGCCGCCAGCCCCGCGCGCCCTCGCCGAGCACCGACCAGCAGCAGTTCGACAGGCCGCCCAGCGACTCCCAGGTGAGCGGGTCGAGGCCGAGCAGCCGGCCGATGGTCGTGCGGATCGTGCCGCCGTGGCTGACCACGACCAGCACGCCGCCGTCCGCGAGCTCGTCCGCCGCGGCCAGCACCACGGGCGCGGCCCGGTCGGCGACCTCGGTCTCCAGCTCGCCGCCGCCCCTGCGCACCGGCTCGCCGCGCTTCCACGCGGCGTACTGCTCGCCGTACGACGCCAGGATCTCCTCGTGGGTCAGCCCCTGCCAGCGCCCGGCGTACGTCTCCTGCAGGCCCTTGTCGTACGTGACGGGCAGCCCGGTGAGCGCGGCGAGCTCCGCCGCGGTGGCGGCGGCCCGGCTCAGGTCGGAGGACACGATCGCGTCGGGCGCGAGGGCGGCCAGCAGCCGGGCGGAGCGGCGGGCCTGCGCGACACCGGTCTCGGTCAGCTCGATGTCGGTGTTGCCCTGGAAGCGCTGCTCCAGATTCCACGCGGTCTGGCCGTGCCGCCACAGCACGATGCGGCGGCCCCTGGTGCTCTGACCGTTTTCCTGCCCGTTCAGCTGAACTCCCCGTCCTCGTCCGCGGCGGCCGCGGCCGCGGCATGCTCCTTGCCCTTGCCCCGGGTGGCGACCGCGTCCTCGGGCAGTGCGATCTCGGGGCAGTCCTTCCACAGCCGCTCCAGAGCGTAGAAGACCCGCTCCTCTGAGTGCTGCACGTGCACGACGATGTCGATGTAGTCGAGCAGTACCCAGCGGCCGTCCCGCTCGCCCTCGCGGCGGACCGGCTTGACGTCCAGCTGCTTGAGCAGCGTCTCCTCGATCGCGTCGACGATCGCCTTGACCTGCCGGTCGTTCGGCGCGGAGGCGACCAGGAAGGCGTCGGTGATGGACAGCACGTCGCTGACGTCGTAGGCGATGATGTCGTGCGCGAGCTTGTCGGCGGCCGCCTGTGCGGCGGTGCGGGTCAGCTCGATGGAACGGTCAGTGGCGGTCACAGAAACAGCTTTCCGGTCGGGGGCTGGTCTGCCTCAAGGGTCTCACGACCCTCCGACAGCCCCCGACCGGTTTTCGATCAACACTCCGCGGTCACCGCACCGTCACTGCACCGGCGGCTTGTAGTCCTTGCCGAGCGTCACGCTGATGTCGGCGTTGGACGGCACCTTGCCCTTCTTGACCGCGGTCGGCGGCAGGCCGAGCGTGGCGGCGACGTCCTTGGCCGCGGTGAGCCGCGCGGTGTCGGCGTAGAGCACCTCGGACCGCGCCGCGGCCGCGCCGGTCTTGCCCCCGGTGACAAAGGTGTAGGTGCCGCCGTTGACGATCGCGGCCTGCGCCAGCGAGGCCGCCTTGGTGTTCCCGCTGTCGTTGTTGATCATGACGCGGGGCTGGGTGGTGCCCTCGGACTGCTTGACGGTGCCGCCGAGCACGTCCTTGACCAGCGAGTCGGTGTCCGCGCTGAGCGTGCCGTCCTTCTGGACCGGCAGCAGCGTGGTGGTGTAGGCGCCGGTCTTGGCCAGGTTCGCCAGCTGGGCCAGCGACGCGCCGAGCTGGGTGTCGGTGAGCGACGGGTCGAGGATCTGGCTGAGGGACTGGACGGTCCTGGTCGCGCCCGTGGCGTCGCTCGGCATCTTCTTGAGCACCGCCTGCATGACCTGGCCGAAGCGGCTGAGCTGCTTGGTCTGCGGTTCGCCCGCGGCGCGGTAGGTGGCGTAGGCGACGGCCGCCTGGCCGTTCAGCTCCTGCTCCTTGCCCTGCTGGACCAGCGTCTTGCCGCTGTCCTTGCCGGTGCCCTTCACCGCAGTGTCGGTGTCGACGTAGACGTTGCCGAGCGCGTCGACCAGCAGCTCCAGATACGGGCTGTCCAGCCGCCAGCTGCCCTTGATGTCGGCGCCGAGCAGGTCGTTCAGCGAGTCGCGGGTCGGGCCGACGCCGTCGCCGACCGAGGTGTCCAGCGGGGCCGCGGTGCCGTCGTCCGAGGTCAACGACAGGGTGTTCGGCAGCAGGACGGTGGTGCCGCGGCCCTTGGTGCTGTTGTCCACCAGCAGGGCGGTGTCGCTCGGGCCGCCGTTGACCGGGATCAGGTGCACGACGATGACGTCGCGCTTCTGCGGCCCGCCCGCCGCGGCCTGGGCGGCCTTGCTCTTGCCGACGCCGGGCAGCTTGCCCGCGTGCCACAGGTAGCCGGCGCCGCCGAGCATCGCGAGCACCAGCAGCACGATCAGGCCCGTGGTGCGGTTGCGCCCGCGCCGCTTGGCCTCCTCGCGGCGCTCGGTGCGCGACTCGGAGAACTTCAGCCAGTCGATGACTTCCTCGGACTGCTCCGACTCCTCGTCGACGAAGGCGAACATCTCGGTCTGGTAGCCGGCCCGGCCGCCCCCGCCGCCCTCTTTCGCCGCACTGACGGCCGCGGCCGGCTCCTCGGTCTGCGCGGGCATCTGGCCGGTGTCGTACACGGCGTGCTGGCCGGTGTCGTACGCGGGCTGCTGGCCGGTGTCGTACGCCGGCTGCTGGCCGGTGTCGTAGACCGGCTGCTGCCGGCCCGTCTCGTAGACCGCGTGCTGCCCGGTCTCGTACGCGGGCTGTTGGCCGGTGTCGTACGCCGGCTGCTGCCCGGTGTCGTAGACCGGCTGCTGCTGACCCGTGTCGTATCCGCCCGGCCGGCCGGTGTCGTAGCCGTGGCCCCGGCCCTGGTCGTACGCCTGCGGTGCCTGATGCTGCTCGTAGTACGGCTGCTGGGGCTGCTGCGGGATCCAGCCCTGCTGCTGGCCGGGCGGCGGCGGGGCCTGCTGGTCGCCGTAGCCCTGGTACGGGTCCTGGTAACCGGGCTGCTGGGGCACCTGGGGGGCCTGCGGCGCCTGCTGCTGCCGGGGGTTGCCGTACTGGTCGTAACCGTAGGACTGCTGCTGGTAATAGGGGTCCTGCGGGTAAGGGTCCCTCTCGTCGTCGGGACCGCCCTCGGCATATTGCCAACGGGGGTTTGCGTCGTTCACGAGGAACCCCTTCACCTGCTTCGTTTCGCGGCGCCTGCTACCCGGTAGCGTCCCGGTAGAGCGCGCGCTTGTCGATGTAGCGCACCACGCCGTCCGGAACCAAGTACCAGACCGGATCCCCCTTGGCCACCCGCTGACGGCAGTCCGTCGAGGAGATCGCCAGTGCCGGGACCTCCACGAGCGACACGCCGCCCTCGGGGAGGCCCGGGTCCGACAGCGTATGCCCCGGACGGGTGACCCCGATGAAATGTGCGAGGGAGAACAGCTCCCCGGCGTCCCGCCAGGAGAAGATCTGCGAGAGGGCGTCCGCGCCGGTGATGAAGAACAGCTCGGCCGCCGGGTGCTCGGCCCGCAGATCGCGCAGCGTGTCGATGGTATAGGTCTTGCCCGCGCGGTCGATGTCGCTGCGGCTGACCGAGAAGGTCGGATTGGACGCGGTGGCGATCACCGTCATCAGATACCGGTCCTCGGCCGGCGACACCTGCCGGTCGGTCTTCTGCCAGGGCTGCCCGGTCGGCACGAAGACCACCTCGTCGAGGTGGAAGAGGCTCGCCACCTCGCTCGCGGCCACCAGGTGCCCGTGGTGGATGGGGTCGAACGTCCCGCCCATCACCCCGATGCGGTGCTTGCTGTCGGGCATGGCGACGGTCAGTCCCGGTTGAAGCGGGTGACCAGCCACAGCAGGAGCAGCAGCGCGCCCAGCGCCCCGAAGCCGGTCAGGTACGGGCTGAGGCTGGGGTGGTTGCCGCCGTTGTCCTCGGCGAGGGTGGTCAGGGCGGAGACTGCGAGGGGCGACATGATCAGCGGGACCCTTTGCGAAGTCGGGGACGGGCGGGAAGACTCTGCGCACATCGTACGGGCGGCCCTGCGGGAACTTCGCGCAGGCTCTGCGCGTCCTGACTATGTACCGGTGGGCTACCAGGGGGTTGGGCCAGTATGTCCGAGTCGAACGGACCGAACGACGATCGTGTGAGCACCGAGAAGCTGCCGGGACGCTCCCGCAAGAGGTTCCCTGACATCTCCTCACGCGCCTATGAGCACCCCGCCGACAGGTCCGCGCTGGTGGCGCTGCGCAAGCTCACCGGCTTCGACACGGTCTTCAAGGCGCTCAGCGGGCTACTGCCCGAGCGCAGCCTGCGGCTGCTGTTCCTGTCGGACTCGGTCCGGGTCAGCGACGAGCAGTTCGCGCATCTCAACGCGATGCTGCGGGACGCCTGTTACATCCTGGACCTGGAGAAGGTCCCGTCGATGTACGTGACGATGGACCCGCAGCCCAATGCCATGTGCATCGGCATGGACGCGCCGGTCATCGTGGTCACCACCGGCCTGGTCGAGCTGCTGGACGAGGAGGAGATGCGCGCGGTCGTAGGCCACGAGGTCGGGCACGCGCTCTCCGGGCACTCGGTCTACCGGACGATACTGCTCTTCCTCACCACGCTGGCGCTGCGCGTGGCCTGGATACCGCTGGGCAATCTGGCGATCCTGGCGATCATCACCGCGCTGCGCGAGTGGTTCCGCAAGTCGGAGCTGTCCGCCGACCGGGCCGGGCTGCTGGTCGGCCAGGACCTGCAGGCGTCGATGCGCGGCCTGATGAAGATCGCCGGCGGCAACCACCTGCACGAGATGAACGTGGACGCCTTCCTCAAGCAGGCCGACGAGTACGAGGCGGCCGGCGACCTGCGCGACTCGGTGCTCAAGATCCTCAACGTGCTGCCGCGCAGCCACCCGTTCACCACCGTCCGGGCGGCCGAGCTGCGCCGCTGGGCGGCCACCCGGGAGTATCAGCGGCTGATGGACGGGCACTACCCGCGGCGCACCACCGACAAGGACGCCTCGGTCTCCGACGCCTTCCGGGATTCCGCCAACCACTACGCCGACACGGTGAAGAAGAGCAAGGACCCGCTGATGGGCCTGATCCGCGACATCACCAATGGCGCGGGGGACGTCGGCGGCAAGCTCAGGGACCGCTTCACAGGAGCCGGGACGTCGCAGGCGACCGCGGAGCGGCCTGCGGGCTCAGCAGCGGACTCCGAGTCGACGCCGGACGACGAGCAGCCGGAGGGCCCGCTGCCGTAGCCGTCGGTCCGCTGACGGCGGGTCCTGTGACGGTGGGCCCGCTGGTCGTCGGCCCGCTGGTCGTCGGCGCCGCCTCCGGTCTGCCGGTCGCGCCGGTGAGGGGCGCGCAGACGGCGCCCGGCGGGCGGCCGTGGTCGTACGGGTCGGCGCCGCTGACCGTGTCGGGTGAGGCGTGGCCGGCCAGTATCGGCCGGAAGTAGCTCTGCACCTCGGCCGAGCAGGCCAGCGGTCCGGCCACGATGTCGGCCTGCACCACCTCGATGTGGTGCCGCCGCAGCTCCTCGTGGTCGAAGTGGAAACGCAGTTTCCGCCGCACGGTGAACAGCGACACCGACCTGGTGGTGTCCGACGAGCCGCGGATGGCGTAGACGTAGGTGTGGTCGGCGACGATCTCCAGCCGGTTGTCGCCGGTCTCCGACGCCGTCCAGTCGCCGCTCACCCGGATGCCCTGGTCCTCGCCGACCAGCTCGACCCGTACCGCGGGGTCGGGGTCGAAGCGCACCAGCCAGCCGGTGACCTCGCGGGTGCCGTCGGCGGCCGGGGCGACGAGGCTGTTCTTGAACTGCTCGACCTGGCTCGGGTCCAGCAGGTCGAGCACCGGGCGCACATCGCCGCCGGCCACGGTCTGCGGGTCGAGCGCGGAGTCGAAGAGGAAGGCCGCGGCGGTGTCGTAGCCGGCCTCGACCTCACTCTCGGCGTATCCGCCGACCCGGTGGATCGTCTTCGGCACCTTGAGGCCCGCAAGGCCGCTGCCGAAGCCGGCGGCGGCGGTGCCGGCGAAGGGCGCGGTCGGCGAGACGGCGGGCACGACGCCGTCCGGCACCAGCGGGACCACCGAGACGTGCAACTGCTCGCCGGCGGCGGCGTCGCGGGCCTTGTAGGGGTGCCGCACCCCCATGTAGATCGCGAAGCCGAAGGCCAGCACGATGACCAGGATCAGCGCGACCGCCTGGCGGGCCAGGCCGCGCGGCAGCACGTGGCGGATCCTGACCGGATGGGCGGCGTCGTCCTGCCGCTCACGCGCGGAATACTCCTGGATCCGGGCAGCTCTGACGAACGATTCGTCGAAGACGACGGATCGGTACTCCTCCTCGCCGCCTCCTGAGGCGCCCTCGGGCGTGCCCTCAGGAGGGTCTCCAGCCCCGCTCATATCACAAGGTTAAGTCTGCGGGCGCGGGAATAAACTCCCCGGTGCCGGTCGAGTTGACACGGGATCAGGGCACCGGGGTGCTGGCGACCGGTGGCAGCGTCTGCCTGCCGACCGGGCTGCCGCTGGACGGCGGGGGATCCGCGGGCTGCCGGGTGCCGCCGCCCGCGCCGCGGTAGACCGCCGCGAAGGTGAGGGCGACCACTCCGATGCCCATGACCACGGCGAGTGCCCAGGCCACCGGACGATGCCAGCGGGTGCTGCTGCCGCGGTAAGGGTGCCCGGCGGCATACAGCGGGTCGGTGTCGGGGAAGTCGGCGCCGTCACCCGGTTCGGGGATGGCCGAGCGCGGGTTTCTCCGCCGCCCGGGCCAGCCGGGCGGTAGCGCGGGACCTTCGGCGACGGCCAGCATCCGTTCCCGGGCCGTGGGCTCGTGGAACAGAGCAGACCGTACGAATTCTTCGTCGAGGACTACGGAGGCGAATTCGTCATCGTCCGGCATCCGTCCAGAGTAATCCGGAAGTTGGCCCTTTGGGCAGGGGAATCCCGTTCCGCTGTGAGCCCGCTGTGCACCCGAATGGCGCAACGCCACAGGGGGCCCGCCCGCCGCAGGTCAGCGGATATGTCCGTCGCCGGTGACGATGTACTTGGTGGACGTCAGCTCGGGCAGCCCCATGGGGCCGCGGGCGTGCAGCTTCTGGGTGGAGATACCGATCTCCGCGCCGAAACCGAACTGGCCGCCGTCGGTGAAGCGGGTCGAGGCGTTCACCATCACCGCGGCCGCGTCGACCAGCTGGGTGAACCGGCGGGCGGCGGGCTGCGAGCCGGTCACGATCGCCTCGGTGTGGCCGGAGGACCACAGCCGGATGTGCGCGACCGCCGCCTCCAGCGAGTCCACCACCCCGGCGGCGATGTCGTAGGACAGATACTCGGTCTCCCAGTCCTCCGCGGTCGCCGCCACCACCGTGGCGGTGCACGGGTCGCCGGCCAGCGCCTCGGCCGCGGCCACCACCTGCTGGTCGCCGTGCACGGTGACCCCGGCGGCGCCCAGCGCCGCCAGGGCGCGGGGCAGGAAGCGGTCGGCGATGTCGCGGTGCACCAGCAGCGTCTCGGCGGCGTTGCAGACGCTGGGCCGCTGGGCCTTGGAATTGACCAGGATCTCCACGGCCATGTCGAGGTCGGCCTCGGCGTCGACGTAGACGTGGCAGTTGCCGGTGCCGGTCTCGATCACCGGGACGGTGGAGCCCTCCACCACGGTACGGATCAGCGAGGCGCCGCCGCGCGGGATCAGCACGTCGACCATGCCGCGGGCGCGCATCAGCTCGGTGACCGACTCCCGGCTCTCCCCCGGGACGAGCTGCACGGCGTCGGCGGGCAGCCCCGCGCCGCCGATCGCGTCCCGCAGCACGACGGCCAGCGCGGTGTTGGAGGAGTACGCGGACGACGAGCCGCGCAGCAGGACGGCGTTGCCCGACTTCAGGCACAGCGCGGCGGCGTCCACGGTGACATTGGGCCTGGCCTCGTAGATGATGCCGACCACGCCCAGCGGCACCCGGACCTGGCGCAGGTCGAGGCCGTTGGGCAGGGTGGAGCCGCGCAGCACCTCGCCGACCGGGTCGGGCAGTCCCGCGACGTGCCGCACGTCGGCGGCGATGGCCGCGATCCGCTCACGGGTGAGAGTGAGCCGGTCGATGACGGCCGGGCTGGTGCCCGCCTCCCGCGCGCGGGCCACGTCCTCGGCGTTCGCCGCGACGATCTCCTGCGTGCGCACGATCAGGGCGTCGGCGATGGCCAGCAGCGCGTCGTCCTTCACGGCCCGCGGCAGCGGGGCCAGGTCCGCCGCGGCGGCTTTGGCGCGATAGGCCGCGAGCATCACGGGGGACTTGGGGAGCGGCGAGAGCAGGTCCATGCGTGCAGGGTACTGAACCGGGCCCCGCCCGGGCTTTCCAGGGCGCCGCGGCACTCAGAACGGGTGGACGCCCACCGGTATCGCCGGCGCCGGCCCGTAGCCCTCGGCGAGCCTCTGGTGATAGGTCTCCCGGTCCACCACCTCCAGGCCCACCGTCTCCCAGGGCGGCAGCCCCGCCGTGGAGCGGTGCTCGCCCCACAGCCGCAGCGCGATGGCGGCGGCGTCGTGCACGTCCCTGGCCTCCTCCCAGTAGCGGATCTCCGCATGGTCGGGGGCGTAGCGGCTGGTCAGCAGAAAGGGGTGGTCGTTCGCGAGCTGTTCCAGGCCGCGCCGCAGCTCGGGCAGCGGGGTGAGCGGCCCGGCGACGCTGAGCGTGACATGCCACAGCCGGGCCGGGGTGCGGTCCTGCGGGCGCGCCTGGTGCGGCACGACCGCGGTCTCCGGGTCCGCGCGGTCGACGCTGACCAGCGGGCGCTCCGACGAAGTCCTGGTCAATGGCCCTGGGCGCCCTCGTGTCACCGGCGGCCTCCCTGTGGGTCGCGTTCGCTGCCGCTCGCACCGCCCGCACCGGTGGGCGCGGAGGGGACGGCGGCAGGGACGTACCTGCGCATCGCATCCTCATCAAAGTTGACCAGGCTCCGGCAGGCGGCGGGGGCGTTTTCCGCAAGAAGCCCCCGACGAGGTCAGCCCGGCAGCCCGTGCCGCCGCAGCAGGACCAGGTCGTCGCGGTGCACGACCTCCCGCTCGTAGGCGGGTCCGAGCTCCGCCGCCAGGTCGCGGGTGGAGCGGCCGAGCAGCCTGGGCAGCTCACGCGCATCGTAGTTGACCAGCCCGCGGGCCACCGCGGTGCCCGACTCGTCCACCAGGTCGACCGGGTCGCCCGCGGCGAAGTCGCCCTCCACGCCGGTGAGCCCGGCCGGCAGCAGCGAGCTGTGCCGCTCGGTGACCGCCCGGACCGCGCCGGCGTCCAGCCGCAGGGCGCCGCGCGGGGTGGAGGCGTGCGCGAGCCACAGCAGCCGGTCGGCGGAGCGCTTGCCGGTGCGGTGGAAGTGGGTGCCGGTGGGGCGGCCGGCCAGCGCGTCGGCGGCGTGCACCGCGGAGGTCAGCACCACCGGCACGCCCGCGCCGGTGGCGATGGCGGCGGCCTCGACCTTCGTCACCATCCCGCCGGTGCCGACGCCGGCCCGGCCCGTGCTGCCGATGGAGACGCCCGCCAGGTCCCCGGGCCCGGTGACCTCGGCGATCAGCCGGGTGCCCGGGGTGCGCGGGTCGCCGTCGTAGAGGCCGTCGACGTCGGAGAGCAGCACCAGCAGGTCGGCGCGCACCAGGTGGGCGACCAGCGCGGCCAGCCGGTCGTTGTCGCCGAAGCGGATCTCGTCGGTGGCCACGGTGTCGTTCTCGTTGACGACCGGCAGCGCGCCCATCGCCAGCAGCTGGTCCAGGGTGCGGTAGGCGTTGCGGTAGTGGGCGCGCCGGCTGACGTCGTCTGAGGTGAGCAGCACCTGGCCGACGCGGATGCCGTAGCGGGCGAAGGAGGCGGTGTAGCGGGCCATCAGCAGGCCCTGCCCGACGCTGGCCGCGGCCTGCTGCCTGGCCAGGTCCCGCGGCCTGCGGCGCAGCCCGAGCGGGGCGAGTCCGGCGGCGATGGCGCCGGAGGAGACCAGCACGATCTCCCGGTCGCCGCGCGCCTTGGCCAGCACGTCGACCAGGGCGTCCACCCGGTCGGCGTCCAGGCCGCCGGCCGCCGTGGTCAACGACGAGGAGCCGACCTTGACCACGACTCTGCGGGCCTCCACCACGTCCTGCCGTGCCGGCGTCGTCACGTCCGTCCGTCCGTCCCTCGTGTCGGGTGCGCCGACTGCCCTTTGGCAACGGGCAAATTGACGGGATGTGAACCGATGGGGCCCGCGCCGCCGGCAATCGTCCAGGTCATGACGGAAGTCTAACGAGAGACCCGATATCTCAGGGGCACGGTGTCACCCCCCGGGGATACACTCCGACCACCCGAACCGGACGAGTCTTCGAATCCGTACTGGTTCAGGGATTCATCGCTTGAGATCCCATGGGGGGATTTGTGTCCGAAACACAGCCGGTACGGCCCAAGGGCCGCCGTCGCCTTGTCGCGGCGTGCACAGCCGGCATCCTGTCCCTCGGCGCTTTCGCGCTGGGGACCGGTGCCCAGGCCGCGGAGCCGGGCGCCCACCCGAGCGCCAAGCGGCCGACCGCCTCCAGCGGTCAACTGCCCCACCTGGTCGCGCCGAAGACGGCCAGGATCAAGAGGTCCACGCTGTCGTCCCGCGTGGCCAAGGTGGCCACCGCGGCACCGCAGCGGTACGACATCGACGGTGACGGCGTCACCGACCAGCTCGAAAGGGACGGCGCCGGCAACTGGTTCAACTCGCTGGCCGACCAGGACGAACCGCTGGGCGCGGGCAGCGAGAAGTTCGTGGACACCCTCACGCCGGGCGACCTGGACGGCTCGACGGGACCCGAGGTCCTCGCCACGACGTCCACCGGCGCGCTGGAGATGTTCACGCCGGGGAACTTCCCCAACTACGCCTCGTGGACCGGCACGGGCTGGAACGTCTACAACAAGCTCGTCGCGGTCGACGACGTCACCGGTGACGGCAGGGCCGACATCATCGCCCGGACCTTCGACGGGCAGCTCTACCTGTACGAGGGCACCGGCAACGGTTCCGCGCCGTTCAAGCCGAGGGTCCTCATCGGTGGCGGCTGGGGCGCGTACGACCAGCTGACCAGCCCCGGCGACGTCGACGGTGACGGCATCAGCGACCTGGTCGCCCGCGACAGCTCCGGCACGCTCTACCTCTACAAGGGCACCGGCGACGCCACCCGGCCGTACGCGGCCAAGGTCACCGTCGGCAGCGGGTGGAACGCGTACAACCAGATCATCGGCTTCGGCAACGAGCCCGACGGTCTGGCGGTCCTGTGGGCGCGCAGCACCAGCGGCACGATCTACGCGTACCGCCCCGACGGCTCTGGCCTGTTCGCGCCGCGGATCACCGGCGGCACCGGGTGGCAGACCCTGGACCTGATCGCCGGCATGGGCGGCAACCCGTCCTGGGGCAAGAAGGAGCTGCTCGGGGAGACCTCGAACGGCACCATCTACTGGTACGGGGCCAACAACGCGGGCGGTTTCGGCCCCCGTGAGGCCCTCAGCGAGGACGGCGGCTGGGAGGGCGACTTCGACCTGACCTTCGCCGACGCCCTGACCAACACCGGCGAGCCGGACTTCCTGGACCGCTGGGAGGGCGACCTCTACAACGTCTTCGACGGCTACACCCGCATCTCCGGCGGGTGGAGCAGCTACAACCTGCTCATCGGCCCCGGTGACCTCAGCGGCGACGGCAAGGGCGACCTGCTGGGCCGGGACACCTCCGGCAACCTGTACCTCTTCCGGGGTACGGGCACCGGCCTCGGACTGGCCGGCCGCCAGCTCATCGGTGGCGGCTGGGGCGCGTACAACGCCATCGTCGGCTCCGGCGACTTCAGCGGCGACGGCCGGGCGGACATCGTGGCCAGGGCCGGCGACGGCACGCTGTATCTGTACAAGGGCACGGGCAACGCCTCGGCGCCGTTCGCGGCCAAGGTCAAGATCGGCACCGGCTGGAGCCAGTACACCCAGCTCGCCTCGCCCGGCGACATGGACGGCGACGGCCGCTCCGACCTGCTCGCGGTGAACTCCGCGGGCACCGCCTACCGCTACAGCGGTTACGGGACGGGCCAGTTCAGGGCCCGCGCGACCGTGGGCGGCGGCTGGAACACCTACAAGAAGCTCTTCTGAGTCCTCGATCCCGCAGACGACGGCGCCCGCACCTGACCGGTGCGGGCGCCGTCGTCCGTGCCGCGGTCAGCTCGGGTGCCGCAGCTGCCAGCCCGCCCAGGCCGAGCTGACCATCTCGCGGATGTCGTGGGTGGCAGACCAGCCCAGTTCCTTGCTGATCGCCTCGGCCGACGCCACCACCCTCGCGGGGTCTCCTGGACGTCGCGCTACCACCTGCGCGGCCGGCCCGGCGTGGCCCGAGATCTCCTGGATGACGCGCACCATCTCGGCGACCGAGACGCCCTCACCGCGGCCGATGTTCAGCACCAGATGCGCCGCCTGGTCCTCGGTGAGCCGGCGGGCGGCGGCGACATGCGCCGACGCGATGTCCTGGACGTGCACGAAATCGCGGATGCAGGTGCCGTCGGGCGTCGGGTAGTCGTCACCGAAGACCAGCGGGGGCAGGCCCTGCGAGAGCCGGTCGAAGACCATCGGCACCAGGTTGGTGACCCCCGGGTCGCCCAGTTCCGGAGCGGCGGCGCCGGCGACGTTGAAGTAGCGCATCGAGGCGGTGGCGATCCCGTGCGCCCGGCCGACCGCGGAGACCAGCCACTCCCCGGCGAGTTTCGTCTCGCCGTAGGGGTTCATCGGCTCGCACGGGGTCTGCTCGGTGACCAGGTCCACGTCGGGCATGCCGTAGACGGCCGCGGACGAGGAGAAGACGAAGCTCCGCACCTGCGCCTCGACGGCCGCCTCCAGGACGGTCCGCAGTCCCTCGACGTTCTCCCGGTAGTACCAGAGCGGGCGGTCGACGGACTCCCCGACCTGCTTCTTCGCCGCGATGTGCACGATGCCCCGCACGTCGTGCTCGCGCAGCGCCCGGTCGAGCACCTCCCGGTCCAGGACGCTGCCGCGCACCAGCGGCACACCGGCCGGCAGCCGCTCCGGGTCACCGGTGCTCAGGTCGTCGAGCACGACGACCCGCTGCCCGTCGGCGACGAGCGCCCTGAGGACATGTGAACCGATGTAGCCCGCACCGCCGGTGATCATCCAGGTCATGGCGGAAGTCTAACGACCGGGCCCGTTCACCCGGGGGCTGGGTCCTGGCCCCCCGGGATTCACCCCGTGCACCCGATACGGGCGTCCGGGGCGGTCCGTGCCGCTTCGTGGGCTCACCGCCGGGGAGCCCGGGACGAGGGCGTGCCCGGCCATGCCGACCGGGCCGCCGTCCAGTCCGAAGGACACCAGCAGCGGATGGTCGGTGTCCGGGCCGAGCAGCGCGGGCCTGCCGACCGCGAAGACGGTGGCCGCCGCTGCCGCCGCCGGGCCGGTCGCGCCGCCGTGGACGGCGGCGTCGACCGTGACCGCCCATCCCGAGCGGGCCGCCGGTTCGACGACCCGGCCGTCCCGCACCACCCGGGCGTCGCCGGAGGCGGCCCGCACGGCGAGCACCGCCTCCCGCCCCGCCGCCGCGGGCGGGCCGGCCGGCAGCGAGACCGGGCCGAATCCGCAGCCGTTCAGCTGCCCCGCCGGTGTCCAGCGGTCCCGGCCGCCGGCCGTGCTGAGCCGCTCCACCACCAGTTCCGCGGTGTCCGGCAGCCGGTAGGCGAGCAGCAGCGAACCGTCCGCCGCGGTGGCCGCGTCCGGGGCCTCGGCGGGCGCCGCGACGGCCCTCAGCGGCCGGTGGTGGAAGTCGCCGCCGGGTGAGGTCTGCGCCCACTCGTGGACCGCGCCACGGCCGGCCGCGAAGACATGGATCCGGCCCTCCGCGTCGAGCGCGGCCGCCAGCCCCTCCTGGACCTGGCCGCCGGCCAGGCCGCGCCAGGCGGACCACTTCCCCGCGCTGTCGCGGACCCGGGTGCTCAGGCCCTTGGCCGCGTTGCGTACGAAGAGGTGCAGCCGGCCGTCCCCGCCCAGCAGCGCGGTGGGCGGACCCACCCGCCGGCCACGGACCGGGTCCGGCTCCGGGTTGCCGAGGCCCCGCCAGACCGGCGCCGTCACCGGACCCGGGCCGACGCCTTCCAGCAGCACGATCTCCCTGGTGTTGCCCTGCTTGGCCCCCTCCAGGCCGGAGAAGCGCAGGGCGAAGACCAGGTCACGCCCGTCGGCCCCGGTGACCACGCTGAGCGCGGGAGCCAGCGGCCCGCCGCCCAGGTCCTCGGGGGCGCTCCAGGCCCCGCCGCCTGCCGGGTTGCCGGTCCAGCGGACCGCCCGGGTGCTGAGCACCCCGTAGACGGTGGTCCTGCCGTCCCCGGTCCGCACCGGCCGGGGGCCCGAGGTGGGGTAGCGGTAGTGGGTGCTGCGCACCCATCCCCTCGGGGAGCGCAGCACCGCGCCCTGACCGACGGCGTAGTCCCCGCAGCCCTGCGGGTCGCCGCAGTGCCACGCGGGGTCGCCGCCGTAGGTGTCGAGCAGCGCGGCCTTCGTGCGGACGGCGTCCTGCGGCAGATTGTGCGGCCACCGCTGGTTGTAGTAGCCGCGGTAGACGTCGGTGAGGAAGGCCGGTGCCCCGCCGTCGGCCGCGGCCGCGTCCACCCATTGCGCGATGGCGCGCCAGGTGAAGAGGGCGACCGCGGTGTGGTCGGGGTGGTCGGAGAATCCGCGCTGGTCGCTGCCGCGCGGGGTGCGGGCGTCGTGCACCTGGACGTCGGGGTCCGGGTCGAGGGTGCGGACGAGGGTCGGACGGTAGGTGGCGAGAATCCGCACCAGGCTGTCGATCAGCGACTGCCGCCGGTAGGTGCGCGCGGTGCGCACCGCCGAGCCTGGCACCACCACCGTGGAGGCCTCCGCGCCGGGGAACGCCCACAGACCCGCCATGCCGACCATGCCGTGCCGTGTCCTGCTGTGCATGTCGAGGTTGAGGAAGACCAGTTCGGCGCGCCTGCGGCCGTGGTCGAGCGAGTGGACCTCGGCCTGGCCGCCGCCCGGCAGGTCGAGCACGGTCCGCCGCCATGAGGTGAAGACCGGGGCGCCGAGCATCCGCGCGTACGCCTGGCGCAGGCCCTGCTGCCGCGCCGAGACGTACCCGGGCACGTCGTGCCGCGCCTTGGGGCCGCCGACCGGCTGGTTCACGCCGAACGAGCCGCCCCCGGTGACGTACACCGACACGATCGGCACCTCGCGCTCGATGCCGGCGACCGTGTCGGGGTTCATGAAGTACAGGTCGTCGTCGGGGTGCGCGAGCACCTGCATCACCAGCGGCCGGTCCTGCGAGCTGAAGGAGACCTGGGACGACATCGGCAGCGGCCTGGCGGGGACGCCGTCACCCGCCGCGGCCGGGTGCGACCCGCTCGTGCAGCCCCCCAGCGTGACCCCGGACAGCACGCCGGCCACCGCACCCACGGCCGCCCGGCGCGTCGGACCGCCCGCCCCCGGGCCCTGCAAGCGATTCAACGTTCGTGCTCCGTTCACCCGTTGTGCGATCATTCCGAGCGCCCCGGTTCACAAGAGCGACCGGTCGCGGTGCGGGTTTCGGCAGAACCGGTGATCCCCGTCACATAATGGATTGGCCCGCAGGTGAATTGCCGTGAACGGTAATTGCAACATTCGGCCAACTTGCTGATCTTTGGCATCCTTGACACGATGCGCTGGCCGACGGACCAGAACGGGAGACACGTGTGCCGTGAGTGAATCGCTCCTGCCCTACGCGGTGGGCGCGGCAAAGCGCGCCCGCACCATGGCGGTACGGGTCCGCCGCAAGGTCGAGCGGATGAACACCGTGCCCGCGCTCGGTACCGGCGTGCGACCGCGGCCGGTTGTCGCACCGGTCCATCTGTCCGTGCTCGGCGGTCGCACCCTCAATGTCGCCGTTCCGGTGTCCCGGAATTCCGCCGACCCCGCCGCCGCCCGCCTGGAACTGATCCACGGCAGCCGCCGGGTCAGCGTCGACCTCGACGTGGAGACGGGTCCCGGCAGCTCCGGACTGCTCACCGCGACGGTGCCGCTGCGCTACGCCGAGGGCGAGGACGACACCTCGCGCGGGCTGCTGCTCAGCTCGGGCGTGTGGCGCTTCAGCGTCGTCGTCACCGACAACGGCGGCCGCGAGACCCGGGCCGACCTGTCCGCGCCGGCCTTCGCCGCGGTGGACGGCCCGATGCTGCCGACCTCGCCGTCGGAGTCCAGCGGCGCCGTCTTCCGGGCGGTGCGCTCGGTGGACGGCCGCGCGATGCTCAAGGTCTCCGCCCCGGCCCACCAGGCGGACCTCTCCGGCTTCGACCTGCGCTGGGACCGGGTGACCGTACGCGGCCGGCTGCTGGCCGCGCGCCACCCGCTGGAGAGCTACACCGCCGAGGTCGTCAGGCGCGGCTCCAACAAGTCCGTTCCCGTCCCGCTGAGCTGGGACGGCGACAACTTCACCTTCGACCTGCCGCTGCGCACCATGACCGGCAACGCGGGCGTCCAGCGCACCTGGGACGTCCAGCTGCGCGCCGGCCGCACCAAGTTGAAGGTCGCCAAGCGGCTGACCCAGGTGCGCCACCCCAAGCAGGTGTTCAGAACGCCCTTCCGCGTCATATCGCTGGAAGACGGCTCCCTGACGCGTGTGCACGCCTACCTGACGCCTGCCGGAGCCCTTGCGGTGGCCTGCGCGGCTATCGGAACCAACGAGGACGCATGAAGATCACATTTCTGCTCACCTGGGGCGACGAGATGGGCGGCACCGAGATGGCCGCCTACACCCAGGCGATCCATCTGTCCCCCCGGCA
This sequence comes from Streptomyces sp. NBC_01198, assembly GCF_036010485.1. NCBI lineage: Bacteria > Bacillati > Actinomycetota > Actinomycetes > Kitasatosporales > Streptomycetaceae > Streptomyces > Streptomyces sp. NBC_01198. The sequence continues at coordinate 5,578,871 of NZ_CP108568.1, read as the reverse complement.
CGACGTCGAGGTGCTGAGCGTCTTCAAGACCCGGCGGGAGCCGTTCTTCGCCGCGGCCCAGCAGATAAAGCGGCGCTACCTGGTGGACAGGACCGGCCCCTACGGGCGCCCGGTGCGCCGTAGCACGCTGGACGAGAAGGCGTGCAGGACGCTGGAGTCGCTGCCCAGCGAGCTGATCAAGCCGGTCTGGGAGAACACCTTCGACCAGCTCTCCGACGTCGAGATGACCGCCGCGCTGTCGACGCTCGACTGCGACGTGCTGGTCACCACCACCCCGGCTCTGATGGCCGCCGCCGCGGAACTCGCCCCGGCCCGGGTGGTGACCGTGCACGAGGAGCACCGCGCCTCCCAGCTGCGCGGCGTCTCCGGTGAGCCGCTGCTCGTCTACGGCCCGCAGTTCGACGCGCTGGTCTCGCTCACCGAGCGCACCAACGACTGGTTCGCCGACTCCCTCGGCGAGGCCGCGCCCGAGCTGGTCACCATCCCCAACGCCGTGTCCGACGGCTACCGGCCCCGCTCCGACCTGCAGAACAAGGTCATCGTGCTGGCCGCGCGGATGACCCCGGAGAAGCAGCTCGACCACGCCATCCAGGCCTTCCACCGCATCTCGGGCGACTTCCCCGACTGGAAGCTGCGGATCTTCGGCGACGGCCCGCAGGAAGTGCGGCTGCGCCAGCTCGTCGAGGGGTTCGGCCTGCAGATGCGGGTCGAACTGGTGGGCCGCTCGCAGCAGATGGACGAGGAGTGGGCCAAGGCGGGGCTGTGCCTGCTGCCGTCGCGCAACGAGGCCTTCCCGCTGGTGCTGCTGGAGATGTTCGCCGCCGGTGTGCCGGTGGTGGCGTACGACATCGTCACCGGCCCGGCCGAGATCATCAGGCACGACGTGGACGGGCTGCTGGTGCCGCCCGGCGACATCGAGCTGCTGGCCGAGGCGATGGCCCGGCTGGTCGGCGACGAGGAGACCCGGCACGCCTTCGGCAAGGCCGCACGCGCGGGCGTCTACGAGCGCTTCAACGGCGAGCAGATCACCGCCCGCTGGGAGGAGCTGTTCGACCGGCTGCTGGCCGAACGCGACGACCCCAGGCGGCTGAGCCGGCGCGCCGACCGCACCGCCCTGCGGGTGGTGGCGGGCGGTACCCGCAACTTCACCGTGGCCGCGCCCGTCTCCCCGCTGGCGAACTCCGCCGACGAGCAGAAGGCCAGGGAGGTGATCATCCAGGCGCAGGACCGCACCCTGGTGCGCTCCGCGGGGCGGCTGGCCGAGGTCCGCGACGACATCAACGGGCCCGAGATGCTCAGGACCAACCTGGAGATCAGCGCCAAGGTCCTTGAGGACGCCGGGATCCCGTACATCCTGCTGCGGGCCGAGGGCGTGCAGTACCGGATCGCGGTGCCGGTCGAGGAGCGGTCGCGGGTGCTCGAGGCCATGTCCACCGCGCTGCACGGCAAGCCGGTCTACGCCGAACTGATCATCCCGCGCGGCGCCGTCCCCGGCGCGGTGCTGGCCGAACGGCTGCGGGACGTCGGCGAGATCGCCGGCCTGCGGATGTTCAAGCCGGTGACCACCGACAGCCGCACGCTGCGCTACGGGCCCGCGTACGGCTGCAGCGTGGAGTTCTGGGTCGTCGACGAGGAGGACGGCTGGCGTTCCACGCCGCGGGCCGCGACCCTGCTCGGCCGCCGGCTGCCGTCCCTGGAACCCACCGCGAAGCTGCGGATCGGCGACCGCGACTACCCGACGCTCGCGCAGTTCACCAAGCAGCTGATGTGGGACGTCGACTATCCGATCGACGTCGTCTACACCTGGGTGGACGGCAACGACCCCGCCTGGAACGCCCGGCGCAACGCGGTACGCCGCGAGCGCGGCATGGCCGTCGCGGAGAACTCCGACGCCGACAACGGCGACGTCAGGTTCCGCAACCGCGACGAACTGCGCTATTCACTGCGCTCGCTGGAGATGTACGCGCCCTGGGTGCGGAACATCTACCTGGTGACCGACGACCAGGTCCCGGACTGGCTCGACACCTCGTGCCCGGACGTCAAGGTGGTCAGCCACCGGGAGATCTTCGCGAACCAGGACGACCTGCCGACGTTCAACTCGCACTCCATCGAGAGCCAGATCCACCGGATCGAGGGGCTCTCGGAGCACTTCCTCTACCTCAACGACGACTTCTTCGTCGGCCGTCCGCTCTCGCCCGACCGCTTCTTCCTCAGCAACGGCATAGCGAAGTTCTTCAAGTCGCCGGTCGCCGTGCCGCCGAGCGAGCCGTCGGACGACGACGAGGGCTACTTCGCCGCGGCCAAGAACAACCGCAAGCTGCTGGAGGAGACCTTCGGGCGGACCTCCACCCAGAGCTTCCTGCACGCGCCGCACGCGCTGCGCCGCAGCGTGCTCGCGGAGATCGCCGAGAAGTACCCGCAGGAGGTGGCGAGGACGGCGGCCAACCCCTTCCGCGGCAACTCCGACATCTCCATCACCTCGTCGCTGCACCACCACTTCGGCTACCTCACCGGCCGCTCGGTGCCCGGCACGATCTCCTGCAGCTACGTCAACGCCGGTGACTACGACCACCACTCGGTGCTCGGCCGCCTGCTCGCGTCCCGCAACTACGACGTCTTCTGCATCGGGGAGTCGCCGGACGCCGAGGTGCCCGAGGAGGAGCAGGCGCGCGTGATGCACGCCTTCCTCAACGCCTACTTCCCGGTGAAGTCCCGCTTCGAGCGGGACTGACCACCCGGCCGACCTACTTCCCGGTGCCGGGCTGCTTCGTCTTCTCGAAGGGCCCGGGCACCGGGAAGTACGCGTCGAGGAACGGCGTGATCAGATCCTTCTGCTCCGCGACGTTCTCCCCGGTGGACACGGTGTCGTTGACGCAGAAGACCGTCTTGTCCCGCCGGGCCAGCAGCCGGCCGAGGCGCGTCTCGGTCCACGGGTGGGTCAGGTCGATGTAGGTGTACGGCAGTTCCGACGGCACCGCCCGGCGGGTGGCGAAGGCGTAGTAGTGGTGCAGCGAGGAGGCGATGGAGATGTCGTCGACGCTGCGGAAGTGGCTGGACTCGGTCTGCCGGTACTCAGCGGCGAACTCCGCCTCGATCTCGGCGAGCACGCTGCGCCGCAGCGGGTGCGGCATGTGCTTCATCTTCTGCACCAGCACCGAGCCGTAGCGCTCCTCGATCAGCCGCCGGTTGTTCTTGCCCGCCGCCGCCACCGGCGGGTCCTCGACCGTGCGCTCGCCGAGCGGCACCAGCGCGGGTGAGGGGAAGAACTTGGTCAGGCCGTTGGCGAGGAAGAAGTCCTGCGGTGTGACCTCGTTGCCCAGCAGCACGTCGTCGTTGAAGTAGAGGAAGTGCTCGGACAGGCCTTCTATGTGGTGCAGTTGGCTCTCGATGGCGTGCGAGTTGAAGGTCGGCAGCGAGGCTGCCGAGCGGAAGATCTCCCGGTGGCTGACCACCTGGATGCCGGGGTGCTCGGCGTTCAGCCAGGCCGGCGTCTGGTCGTCGGTGACCAGGAAGACCTTGCGCACCCAGGGCGCGTACATGTGCAGCGAGCGCAGCGAGTAGCGCAGTTCGTCGCGGCTGAGGTAGCGGGCCGCGTTGGCGGCCTCCTCGTGGTAGCCCTCGCCGCTGAACTCCGCGCGGCGGCGCAGCCACGCGGGGTCGGAACCGTCGACCCAGGTGTAGACGACGTCCACCGGGAAGCGGACCTCGCCGGTGGTGTGGATCGCGAAGTGCTCGCGGGTGGGCACCTCGTGCAGCGGTCCCGCGCCGGTGTCGCGCGGCGCGAGGTCGGTGAAGAACGCCTCGGCGGCCTGGACGGGCTTGGAGTCGGCCGGGATGTCCTCGGCGAGCTTGCCGGGCCGCGGCGCGACCAGCCGGCCGTCCTCCTCGGTCCAGAACTCCACGTCGCAGCCGTAGCGGGTGCCCAGCGCGAGGCGGCCGTGCTCGTCGCTGCGGTACCAGGTCAGCCGGAAGACGCCGGCCTCAGCGACCTTGCGCCAGGCGGCCGGTTCGTAGCCGGGCAGCGACTCCTCGGGCACCGGGCTGTTGGCGGTGACCGGCGTCACGTAGCCGGGCTCCTCGGCGCACAGCGCGGTCAACGCGGCAAGCACTGCCTCCCGGTCGGCCTCGCGCACCGCGACCGCGGCGGCGGTCTCCGAGCGGCCGCGTACGCAGAAGTGGCTCAGGCCCGCGGCCTCCAGGCAGTCGAGCACCGTGTCCAGATTCGCCCGGCGGGCCGCCAGCGGGGTCACCCCGGGGATCACCAGCGCGACCTTGGGCTCCCTGCCGACGGTCATCACCAGCCGGTCCGGCCGGTCCACCAGTGCCTGGTGGCGCTTGCCGACCCGGGCGGCCCGGACCCGCTCGGCGGCGGCGGTGGCTCCGGCGATCCTGAGCTTCACCTGCTTGCGCAGATCCGAGTCGACGCGGGCCGCGATGGCCTTGCGGGCGCTTTCCGGCACGGCTCGTCGGTAGACCCCCAGCAGCCGGGGTGCCTCGGGATTACGCACGGCGGGCGACTCCTCATCGAACGACGGCCCCGGTGGGAGGCCGTCCGGCGGACCAGACACAGCCATCGAGGCCGACATCCCCAGTATGCCTTGCGTTCGCTGGGCGTCCTCATGCGGTCCATTTCACCGGCAGGTGATCATCACCACGGCCCGTGGTTCCCCTTGCACGGTGAATTCTTGGCACTACCATTCGGACAGCTTGCTGAACGTTCGCCGACCTCATAGCGCACACTCACCACAGCCGGTTGGCCCCGCCTACACTGACGCTCACATATGCGGCTCGGTTTCCAGCCGCCGCACCGCGTATTTGACGCACGGCGCCGAAAGTGACCTTCATGCGACTGTCGATCGTAGTTCCCTGCTACAACGAAGAAGCCGTCATCGAGCTCTTCGACCTGCGCATCAGGGAGACCCTTGACACGCTGGCCCTCGACTACGAGCTGTGTTACGTCGATGACGGCAGCAAGGACGGGACCCTCGAACGGCTCCGCGTGCTTGCCAAGAACAACCCGGGCAGCACCCGCTACGTCTCCTTCAGCCGGAACTTCGGCAAGGAGGCCGGCATGCTGGCGGGCCTGCGCGAGGCCACCGGCGACGCGGTCGTCCTGATGGACGCCGACCTCCAGCACCCGCCGGAGCTCATCGCCCGGATGCTGGAGCTCTACGACGTCGGCCACGACCAGGTGATCGCCCGCCGCACGCGCGAGGGCGACAAGAAGGTGCGCTCCGCCGTCAGCCGGCTCTACTACCGCATGATCAACAAGTGGGTCGACGTGGAACTCACCGACGGTGTCGGCGACTTCCGGCTGCTGTCGCGCCCCGCGGTGGACGCGCTGCTGTCGATGCCGGAGTACAACCGCTTCTCCAAGGGGCTTTTCTCCTGGATCGGCTTCGACACCGTCACCTTCGACTACCGCAACGCCGCCCGCGAGGCCGGCGAGACGAAGTGGCGCTTCGGGGCGCTGGTCAACTACGGCATGGACGGGCTGATCTCGTTCAACAACCGCCCGCTGCGGCTGGCGATCTACGCGGGCCTCGGCCTGGCGGGCCTGGCCGCGGTCTACGCGGCGGTGATCACCGTGCAGGCCTTCATCCAGGGGCCGACCTCGCCGGGCTACGTCACGCTGCTGGTCGCGATCACCGGCCTCGGCGGGCTGCAGATGATGATGCTGGGGCTGATCGGCGAGTACATCGGCCGCATCTACTACGAGACCAAGCGGCGCCCGCACTTCCTGGTCAAGGAGACGAACGCGCCACGGACCTTCCGGGTCGGCGACCAGGCCGGCGCACCCTCCCAGGAGGCGCAGATCCCGCAGGACTGGTCGGAGATCCGGTGAGCCCCGCGCTGCCCCGGCTCTCCCCGCAACTGCTGCAGATCGTCCGCTTCGCACTGGTCGGCGCCGTCAACACCGGGACCTTCTACGGCTTCTATCTGGCGCTGCACCCGTTGATGCCGTATTTCGCCGCGTATTCACTGGCGTTCGTGCTGAGCATGATCGGGTCGTTCTTCCTCAACACCTACTTCACTTATCGCACCCGCCCGACGTGGAAGAAGTTCTTTCTCTTCCCGCTGACGAACATCACGAACTACGTGGTGACCAGCATCGGCGTCTACGCCTTCGTGGAGTGGGTCGGCATGAACGACAAGATCGCCCCGCTGGTGGCCGCGGCCGCCGCGATCCCCTTCACGTACGTCCTGTCCCGCCGCATCCTGACCAAGGACACCCCGCCCGCCACGGCCTTCTGAGCCCGCGGACACGGCCGCGCCCCGGACCCCCAGCGGGGTCCGGGGCGCGGCCGTGTCGCGGGCCACCCGGTGGTTACTCGAACGGGTCGAAGCCGCGGTAGGCCTCGTCGGACTCGTCGCGCTCCGCCTGCTTGTCGCGGCGGCGGGTGACGGCCGCGCGGGGGGCGTCGAAACGGTGGTCCTCGCCGCGGCGGCCGAGCATCTCGGCGCCGGCGGCCATGGCGGGCTCCCAGTCGAAGACGACCGCGTCGTCGTCGGCGCCGATGGCGACCCCGTCACCGGGCTTGGCGCCGGCCTTGAGGAGTTCGGCCTCCACACCGAGGCGGTTGAGGCGGTCGGCGAGATAGCCGACGGCCTCGTCGTTGGTGAAGTCGGTCTGGCGGACCCAGCGTTCCGGCTTCTCGCCGCGGACGCGGAAGAGGTCGTCGTCCTCGGCGGTGACCGTGAAGCCCGCGTCGTCGACCGCCTGCGGGCGGATGACGACCCGGGTGGACTCCTGGACCGGCAGGGCAGCGCGCGTGTCGGCGACGATCTTCGCGAGGGCGTAGGACAGCTCCTTCAGGCCCTCGTGGGAGACCGCGGAGACCTCGAAGACCTGGTAGCCGCGGGACTCAAGCTCGGGCCTGATGATCTCGGCCAGGTCGCGGCCGTCGGGCACGTCGATCTTGTTGAGCACCACGATCCGCGGCCGGTCCTCCAGACCGGCGCCGTACGCCCGCAGCTCCGCCTCGATGACGTCCAGGTCGGTGGCGGGGTCGCGGTCGGACTCCAGCGTGGCGGTGTCCAGCACGTGCACCAGCACTGAGCAGCGCTCGACGTGCCGCAGGAACTCCAGGCCCAGACCCCGCCCTTCGCTGGCACCGGGGATCAGCCCGGGCACGTCGGCGATCGTGTAGACGGTCGAACCCGCCGTCACCACACCGAGGTTGGGCACCAGCGTGGTGAACGGGTAATCCGCGATCTTCGGCTTCGCCGCGGAGAGCACCGAGATCAGCGAGGACTTGCCCGCGCTGGGATAGCCCACCAGCGCCACATCCGCGACGGTCTTGAGTTCGAGCACCACATCCCGTGCGATGCCCGGCTCGCCGAGCAGCGCGAAGCCCGGCGCCTTGCGGCGGGCCGAGGCCAGCGCCGCGTTGCCCAGGCCGCCGCGGCCGCCCTGCCCCGCGACATACGTGGTGCCCTGGCCGACCAGGTCGGCCAGCACGTTGCCCTTCCTGTCCATCACGACCGTGCCGTCCGGCACCGGCAGCACCAGGTCGACGCCGTCCTTGCCCGACCGGTTGCCGCCCTCCCCCGGCTTGCCGTTGGTGGCCTTGCGGTGCGGGCTGTGGTGGTAGTCGAGCAGCGTCGTGACGTCCTGGTCGACCACCAGGATCACATCGCCGCCGCGGCCGCCGTTGCCGCCGTCGGGCCCGCCCAGCGGCTTGAACTTCTCCCGGTGCACGGAGGCGCAGCCATGGCCCCCGTTACCCGCGGCGACATGCAATTCGACGCGGTCCACGAAGGTGGTCATGGCGTTTCCTCCAGATACATACGGGTCTGCGCGCATTCACGCGCAGTCATAACACGCCGAGGGCGGCCCCGCTTCCCGTGTGCCGGGAAGCGGGTCCGCCCTCGGAAAGCTCTCAGCGTGCCGTTCAGGCAGCCGGAACGATGTTCACGACGCGGCGACCGCGCTTCGTGCCGAACTCGACCGCACCGGCGGACAGCGCGAACAGCGTGTCGTCCTTGCCGATGCCGACGCCCGAGCCGGGGTGGAAGTGCGTGCCGCGCTGGCGGACGATGATCTCACCGGCGTTGACGACCTGGCCGCCGAAGCGCTTCACGCCGAGCCGCTGAGCGTTGGAGTCGCGACCGTTCCGGGTGGACGATGCGCCCTTCTTGTGTGCCATCTCTCCTCAGTCCCTTACTTCGCAGCCGCGGCGGGGATGCCAGTGATCTTCAGCGCCGTGTACTGCTGGCGGTGACCCTGGCGACGGCGGTAACCGGTCTTGTTCTTGTAGCGCAGGATGTCGATCTTCTGGCCCTTGTGGTGGTCGACGATCTCGGCCTCGACCTTGATCCCGTCCAGCACCCACGGGTCGCTGGTGACGGCTTCGCCGTCCACCACGAGCAGCGTGGAGAGCTCGACGGCGTCGCCGACCTTGCCGGTGGGAATCTTGTCGACCTCGACGATGTCGCCGACGGCCACCTTGTGCTGGCGGCCACCGCTACGCACGATCGCGTACACGCTGAACTCACTCTCTGCTCGATTCGGACCCCTGATGCCAGCCGTCCCTCGTTTCACGCGGGGGGCCTCTCCCGGCGGACCGGGAGGAATTTGCTCAGGAGATGGGCGCAGAAACGCCGAAGCTCAACTTTACGTAGCGCCCCCACCCCGGTCAAATCCCCCGCCTCCCCTTCGGCAGGGGGTGCCCTTCCCCCGGCGCGGTGGTCGAGCGGCTCCCCCTCGGCAGGGGGTGCCCCCCAGGGGCGCGGGGAACTGCGCGACCAGCCGTCGACGGGGTGCAGGTCGCCACCGGGCGAAAGGGGCTGTTGCTGTCGCATCCGGACCACCGGCCGGTGGATGGCTGAGCGCGCAGTTCCCCGCGCCCCTGGGGGGTGGCCGTCCGCCCAGCCACGACGGCCCGTCGTGGCTGGGCGCTTCGTTCTCCCCCAGCGCTACGCCTGGGGGTACCCCCACGCGCCCCTGGGGTGGTGGCGGTCCGCTGCCGCACGACGGCGCGTCGTGGCTGGGCGCGCAGTTGCCCGCCCCTGAGGGGTGACGCTTGTGCGGCCCGCCCTCTCCGGGGCCTCCGGGGCCCCGCGGGTCGCGGCCCCCGCGGGGCCCCGGAGAGGGCGGGCCGCGGGGGCGCGGGGGGCTACTCCGCTGAGGTGGCGGCCTTCTTGGCCGCCGACTTCTTCGAGGCGGCCTTCTTCGCCGTCGTCTTCTTCGCCGCGACAGCCTTCTTGGCCGCCGCCTTCTTGGCGGGAGCCTTGCGGGCGGCAGCCCGCTTCTTCGGCTCGGCGGGGGCCGCAGCCTCCTCGGAGGGCGCCGCGGCCACCACGATCTCGGTGTCCTCGCCCGCCGCAGGCGACCCCGCCGGGGCGGTCACCTTACGGGTCGCACGCCGCCGCGTGCGAGCCGGCGGCTCGGTCGAGACCTCGGGCTCGGCCAGCACCTCCGCGGCGGCGACCGGCGCCTCGGCCGTGACGACCACGACGGCCGCCTCCTCGCCCGCCGCGGGCGAACCCGCGGGAGCTGTGGCCTTACGGGTCGCACGCCGCCGCGTGCGAGCCGGCGGCTCGGTGGAGACCTCGGGCAGCGGCGCCGCGGGCTCGGCCTCAGGTTCGACGTCGGGCTCGCTCACCGGGACGACGACGAAGGCCTGTTCGGTCTCGCCGCCCGCCGCGGCGGGCGCGCCCGCAGGCGCGGTCGCCTTGCGGGACCCCCGCCGCCGGTTGCGGCCACGGGACGGGCTCGCGGCGGCCTCCGCCTCCGCGGCGCTGCCGAACCACTCCTCCTCGGGGTCGCCGACCGCCGGGACCAGGTCGGACTCGCCGACCTCGATGGGTTCGAGCTCGGGCAGCTCCTCGGTCTCGTCCGCCTCGATCTCGACGTCGGCCACGTGCTCGTGCTCGTGCCCGAGGTCGCCGTTGCCGGCCTTGCCGCCGCGGCGCTTGCGCTTGCCGCCGCCACCGGTGGTGGTCGCCTGGTCCATGTGGACGATGACGCCGCGCCCGTTGCAGTGGACGCAGGTCTCGGAGAAGGACTCGAGCAGGCCCTGGCCGACCCGCTTGCGGGTCATCTGGACCAGGCCGAGCGAGGTGACCTCGGCCACCTGGTGCTTGGTGCGGTCCCGGCCCAGGCATTCGAGCAGCCGCCGCATGACCAGGTCGCGGTTGGACTCCAGGACCATGTCGATGAAGTCGACGACCACGATGCCGCCGAGGTCCCGCAGCCGCAGCTGGCGGACGATCTCCTCGGCCGCCTCCAGGTTGTTGCGGGTGACGGTCTCCTCCAGGTTGCCGCCCTGCCCGGTGAACTTGCCGGTGTTGACGTCGACCACGACCATCGCCTCGGTCTTGTCGATCACCAGCGAACCGCCGGACGGCAGCCACACCTTGCGGTCCAGCGCCTTGAGCAGCTGCTCGTCGATGCGGTACGTCGCGAAGACGTCCACCTCCGACGTCCAGCGGGAGAGCCGGTCGGCCAGGTCGGGCGCGACGTGGCTGACGTACTCGTGGATGGTGCTCCACGCCTCGTCGCCGCTGACGATGACCTTCGAGAAGTCCTCGTTGAAGATGTCCCTGACCACCCGGACGGTCATGTCGGGCTCGCCGTAGAGCAGCGTCGGCGCGTTGGAGCCGCCGCCGTTCTTGGCCTTGCGCTGGATGTCGTCCCACTGCGCCTGCAGGCGCTCGACGTCGCGGCGCAGCTCGTCCTCGCTGGCACCCTCGGCCGCGGTGCGGACGATGACGCCGGCGTCCTCGGGGACGATCTTCTTGAGGATCGTCTTGAGCCGGGCGCGCTCGGTGTCGGGCAGCTTGCGGCTGATGCCGGTCATCGAGCCCTCGGGCACGTAGACCAGGTAGCGGCCGGGCAGGCTGACCTGGCTGGTGAGCCGGGCGCCCTTGTGGCCGATCGGGTCCTTGGTGACCTGGACGAGCACCGGCTGGCCGGACTTGAGCGCGGACTCGATCCGGCGCGGGCCGCCGGACAGGCCGAGCGCCTCGAAGTTGACCTCGCCGGCGTAGAGCACGGCGTTGCGGCCCTTGCCGATGTCGACGAAGGCGGCCTCCATGGACGGCAGCACGTTCTGGACCTTGCCCAGGTAGACGTTGCCGACGTAGCTGGTGGCCTGCTCCTTGTTGACGTAGTGCTCGACGAGGACGTTGTCCTCCAGCACGCCGATCTGGGTGCGCTCGCCGTTCTGCCGCACCACCATGACGCGCTCGACCGCCTCGCGGCGGGCCAGGAACTCGGCCTCGGTGATGATCGGCACCCGGCGGCGGCCCTGCTCGCGGCCCTCGCGGCGGCGCTGCTTCTTCGCTTCGAGGCGGGTGGAGCCCTTGATGGACTGCACCTGGTCGGCGCCGGTGCCGAGCGGCTCCTGGCTCTGCCGCGGCTCGCGGACCTTGACGACCGTACGCTCCGGGTCGTCCACGTCCTGGCCGTGGGCGTCGTCCGCGCCGGAGTCGCCACCGCGGCGACGGCGACGGCGACGGCGACGGCTGCTGGTGCTGCCGCCGGAGCCGCCCTGCGGGTGGTCCTCGTCGTGCTCGTCGGCGGCCTCGGCGTCCTCGCCGTCCTGCGGCTCGTCCTCGTCCTCGTCGTCGCCGGACGCGGTCTCGTCCTGCTCGGCGGACTCGCCGCGGCGACGGCGACGGCCGCCACGACGGCGGCGCCGGGAGGAGGGACGGTCCTCGTCGTCCGCGTCGCTCTCCGCGTCGTCGCTCTCGTCGGCCTCGGCCTCGGTCTCGACCTCGGCGGCGCTCTCGGCGCCCCGCGCGGTCTCGGGCTCGGCCTCCACCGCGGCGCCGCCCCTGCGGCGGCGACGGCGGCGCGGGCCGCCGCCCTCGTGCTCGTCGGCCTCCGGCTCGGGCTCCGGCTCCGGCTCCGCGTCGCTCTCCTCGGTCACCGCGGGCGCGGGGGTGGGGGCGACGAAGACCGGCGGCTGGAAGACGGCCGTCGGCGGCTGCGCGGCCCGGCGGCGGCCGCGTGCGGGCGCCTCCTCGGTCCGTACTTCGAGCGTCACCGACTCGGCGGGGATGCCGAAGGCGTCGGCCAGCGCGATCGCGGCCTGTGCGGCGGCGTCCTCGGGCGTGGGGCCGTAGCCGCGGATCTCGTAGGCGTCGTCGACCTCGACGGCCCAGCCGTCGCCGTCCCGCAGCGCCTTGCCGGTGTAGGAGGTGCCCGGTGCGGCCGGGGCCGCGTCGCCGGAGCCGTCGTGCTGGGGCGCCAGCGCGCCGGGCTTCAGCCGCCGGGAGCCGTCGCCGCCGGGAGCGGAGAAGGTCGCGGCGGGTGCCGCCTTCTTCCGCGTCCGCCGCTGCCGCCCTGCGGGCGCGGCCTCCTCGGCGGGAGCGGCCGCAGCTGCGGGTGCCGTGGGGGCGGCCGCCTGGGGACGGGCCGGGGTCGCCTGCTCGTACGCGACAGCGGGCGAACCGGCCGGAGCCGTCGCCTTACGGGTGGCACGCCGACGGGCCCGCGACGGCGCCGCGTCGAACACGGCAGGCTCGTCCTCGACCGGCGCCGGGGCGGGCGCCGCAGCCTCGGCCACGGGCTCGTCGGAAACAGCGGGCGAACCGGCCGGAGCCGTCGCCTTACGCGTGGCACGCCGACGGGCCCGCGACGGCGCCGCGTCGGACACGGCAGGCTCGTCCTCGACCGGCGCGGGAGCCGGCGCCGCAGCCTCGGCCACGGGCTCGTCGGAAACAGCGGGCGAACCGGCCGGAGCCGTCGCCTTACGGGTCACGCGGCGACGGGCGGGTGCCGCCTCCGACGCGGCAGGCTCCTCGGCAGCGGGCGCCACCTGCGCAGCCGGAGCAGCCTCCTCCGCGGCAGTGGCCTTACGGGTCGCACGGCGACGCGGACGCGCCGGGGCGTCCTCGGCGGTCACGGCCTCGCCGGCGGGCTCCTCGGAAACGGCAGGAGAGCCGGCCGGAGCCGTCGCCTTACGCGTGGCACGACGACGGGCGGGTGCCGCCTCCGACGCGGCAGGCTCCTCGGCAGCGGGCGCCACCTGCGCAGCCGGAGCAGCCTCCTCCGCGGCAGTGGCCTTACGGGTCGCACGGCGACGCGGACGCGCCGGGGCGTCCTCGGCGGTCACGGCCTCGCCGGCGGGCTCCTCCGCGCCGGCGGCCGTCTTACGGGTCGCGCGGCGGCGCGGCGCCGCTGCCACGGAGGCCTCGTCGCCGGAGTCGGGTGCGGTGGGTTCGGCGGCCGCGGTCTTGCGCGTGCGGCGCCTGGCCGGGGCGGCCTCGGCCGCGTCGTTCGCGGCGGCGGTGTCGCCGTCGGAGGCCGCGCCGGCCGGGGGGCCGGCGGGGCGGGAGGCGGCGCGCCGGCGGCGGGCCGGAGCAGCTTCCGCGGGGGTCTCGCCGTTGGTGGGCTGAGGATCGGTCTGGTCGGGCATTCGGGCAGTGCTCCCGTCGTGCTCCCGGGCGCCGCGTCCAGGTCGGAGGTGGCAGCCGCTTGGATCGCGGGGCCGCCCTCCGGGGCGCGGGCGCCGCACGGGAGCTGCTGTGTCGCTCGTCGGCCGCCCGTGCGGGGACCGACGAAAGTCTCATGTGGTCAGCGGCGCCGGACCCGGGTGGCTCCCTGGTGCGTCGGCGACGCGTGACGACGTGGCTACGCGGAACCGGCGGGCACCGTCACGGCGTCGCGATCGGGCGCGAGCGGGTCGGTGACCGTCCCGGTGTCCTCGTCGAGCGGCCCCTGCGCCAGCCTGGTCACCGCTGCGGGGACCGGCGGCGCGAGGTCGGCCGTCGCATGGAGGCCGGACAGTACGTCGTCGGGTCGTACGGCAGGTGTCAGGTGCCGCACAACTAGCCGCAGTATCGCACAAGCGTGATCCTGCGGCCTATCGGCACCCTCGCGCGTGTCGCCGAGGACACCTTCACCGTCACCCTCGACGACCTCGAACCGCGTGACCGCGGCCCGGCAGTCGAAGGTGCGGATGCCGTTCTTGGTGCTGCGCTGTACTTCCACGGCGTCCGCGGCGAGGAAAGCCGCGACCGCCCGCCGGGCCTCGTCGGGCTCGACGCCGTCGAGCCTGAGCTGCCAGACCGACGCTTCGAGGCGTTCTGCCAGGCCCGAGGTGCGGGCCTCGACCGCCTCGATGACGTCCAGGCCAGCCGGCAGCGACTCGTCCAGCAGGACCCGCAGCAGTTCCGGGTCGCGGAACTGCGCCAGGCCGATCTCCAGATACTCCGCCTCGCTGCCGACACCGGTGGGTGCCGCGTTCGCGTAGGACACCTTCGGGTGCGGGGTGAAGCCCGCGGAGTACGCCATGGGCACCTCGGCGCGGCGCAGGGCCCGCTCGAAGGCACGCTGGAAATCGCGGTGGCTGGTGAACCGGAGGCGGCCTCGCTTGGTGTAGCGCAAACGGATGCGCTGCACCGTCGGTGCGGGCGGCGGGCCTTCGGGCTGTCGCTTGCCCAGTGTCGTTCAGTCCCTACATGCGAATCGGGTGCGTCGTCCCGTCCAAGGTTACGCCGCGCCGCAGGGCCCCGTGGCCGTCCCCGGTCAGCGGTGCGACGGTGGCGTGCGCCGCTCGCCGCCGCCGAGCCCGAAGTCCTTGCGCGGGTCGGGGCGCCGCGGCACCGGAGCGGGGGCCGGGGAGGGCGGTTCATACGCCGCCGGTGCCGGTGCGGGTGGGGTTACGGGTGCCGGCTCGGGGGCTCGCGGAGGTGCGGGCCGCCGCTGGGGCGGGCGGCGGTGCGGTGGCGCCGGCGGCGGGCGATGCGCCGGCGCCGGCCCGCCGAGCAGGGCACGGCGCACGGTCCGCCGCACCCCGGCGACGGCTTCCGCGGCCGGCCGCCAGAGCGCCCGCCGGAACCAGCGCAGCGCCGGACCGAAGGTCCAGCTCCACACCCACGCCACCGGGAGGGCGATGAGCACCCGGCCGGTCCAGGCCAGCGCCCGGCCGACCGCCCGCAGCACATACGACGTGACGCGCCAGGCGAGGGCCAGCGCCGCCCCCACCTCCCGGGCGACGGGTACGACGACCCGGCGCCACAGGAAGATGCCGGGCACCACCAGGAGGTAGTGCACCAGGTAGGCCGCCCCCGTCCCGATCGCGCGGACCAGCGGGACGATCACCGCGCACCCGATCGGCGCGAGCACGTAACGCCACAGGACGACGATCGGCCAGACCACGAGGTAGCGGCACAGGAAGCGCAGCGCGATGCCGACCGGGACGAGGACGTAGCGGTGGAGGGTGACCAGCGGCCACACGACCAGGTAGCGCCACACGAACGCCAGCGGCGGCGCCAGGACGTGCCGCCACACCCAGCGGAAGGCGGTGCCGCCCGCGCGGCCTGCCACAGCCAGCACTTCCCACAGCAGGCGCAGCGGGATGACGACGACGAACGCGACGACGCGTATGGGGAGCCTTATCGCGGCGGCCAGGCAGCCGTCCCCACCCTGTCCTTCCGGCGCCGGGCGCCGGGCCTCCCCCTGTTGACCCATGGCCAGAACCTAACGGAGCTGCGTGGCCTGGTTGTTGCTGGGTGCCCTGCCGGGCGGCGGGGACGTGGCTCAGGAGCGGCGCAGGCCGACCAGGCCGGTGAGGAAGCGGTCGAGCTGCTCGGCGAAGGGCGGCCAGGGTGTGTCGCAGCGGTTGATGCGCATCGACATGCTGCCGTGGACGGCCGCCATCAGGTCGAGGGCGGCGGCCCGCGCGTCGGGGCCGGGGGCGAGGCCGGCGTCGACGCAACGCTGGACGGCGGTCACGCAGCTCTCCTTGAAGTCCCGCTTGAAGCGCATCTCGACCCGCTGGTTGATGGTGCTCTCGTACAGCACCTTGTAGAGCCCGGCGTGCTCCTGCGCCCACGTGCCCAGCAGCAGCGTCCTGGCGCGGAGCGCGTCGGCGGGGTCGGCAGCGGAGGCCTCCGCGGCCTGCATCGCGCGCATGATGTCCAGGTGGCACTGTTCGAGCGTGGCGAGCACCAGCGCGTCGCGGTCGTCGAAGTGCAGGTAGACCGAGGTGGCGGCGATGCCGACCTCGCGGGCCACCGCCCGCAGCGACAGCGCCTGGTCGTCCGCGAGCACGTCCAGCATGTGGGTCGCCGTCCTGATGATGTCGGCTCGCAGCCGCTCGCCCTGGCCGCGCGGGTTGTTGCGGCTGCGGGCTCCGCTCCGGCGTGGAGTGGTGGCATCCATGATTCCGATTGTATGGGCACAACCCGTAGGACTACAGTCGTAGCCCTACGGCCGTTCGGTCAGAGCAATACCGTGGAGGCGCCCCGTGGACCACAGCTTGGACATGCCCGGCGAGGCACCGGTGGACACCCTCACGTACCACCAGGGCTGGGATGAGTTCCCGGAGTTGACCGACCGCGAGAAGGTCGTGATGTGCGTCGTCGCCGACATCTGCCGGCAGACGCTTGGCATGCCGTTCGAGTCGCAGGGCACGATGGGGCTCACCCACGGCGTGTCCGGTGACGCGTTGCGCGAACTGCTCATCTTCCAGGGCGGTTACATCTCCCTGCAGCGTCATCTGTACGCGGGAGCCGGTCAGTTGACCGTCCGGGAGCGGATCTTCGGCTCGCTGACCGCGGACGTCCTGCACGGCGTGCTCGAAGGGGCGTTCACCGTCCATGTCTCCCGCGCGCTGGCCATCGGTGCGACAGCTGACGACGTGCGGGCCGTCATCCGCTTCTCCGGCCAGTTCGGGGCGGCCGAGGCATGGCGCGGGCTGCGCGCCGCCGAGCCGCTGCTCGCCGGGGACGCCGGCGTGGCGGACCCCTTCGTCGCCTGACGTCCGCGCACCGGACCGCCAAGCACCACCACCACGGCGCCACCGTAGGGTGAAGGGCAGGCCGTGCGGCGGGAGATGAGGTCGGGGATGATCAGCGAGCCGGAGATGGACGGCACGGGCGACACGGGCCAGGACGTGGACATGGTGAGCCACACCGACCGGCCGCCGCTGCTCGGGCGGTTCACGGCCAAGCCCTGGATATGGGCGCTGGGCGCGGCCGTCGTGACCTCGGCGGTGTGGGCCGGGGTCCTGCGGGGCACCGGATTCGGGCACACCGCGGCGCCCGACCTGCACGGCTACCACCTCGACGAGAGTCCCAGCCCCTGCACCAACCTGCGCATGCAGCCGCTGGCGGGCGACCTGGGCGCCACATCGTTCGGCCAGACCACACCGCAGATCACCAGGAGCGCCGCCCTCGACCGCGTCAGCTGCGAGCTGATCGGCTCGGTGACCCGCGACGACGGCTGGATGACGACGTACACGATGGCCGTCACCGTCGACCTGCACAAGAAGACCGACCCCTCCACGGAGTTCGAGGCGCTCAGCACCTCCCAGGTCTCCTCCCCCACCGGCAACGGCAGCGGCGTCGTCGTCTCCTTCGTGGACGACCACGCCATGACCACCCACCCTCAGGGCCTCGGCGACGAGGCGAAACTCATCACCGGCGACTACCAGCAGTCGCTGTACGTACGGCACGGCGGCGCCGTCTTCTCGCTGACCCTCCGCGGCATCAAGGAGTGGGACACCGGCAGCGGAAAGCCGCCCATCGACCCCGCGGGCAACGCACCGCTGCCGGTCGTCGCGGACACCGCCGCCTTCCGCAAGGACCTCGCGCCGACCGTACGCACCGTCATGCGCGCGATGGCGCAGCAGCCGTCCGCGTCCTGACCCGCGCGCCTGCGGCCGGCCCGCGGGGCGCCCGTACGGCGGAACGCGCCGGCGCCGGCGGGCGGGGCGCGGCCTGATACCCGGTGCGTACGGGGATCGTGGGGAGATGACACCCCCGTGCGAAGGGCGGCACCGTGTCGGACAGTCCGGGCCTCAGCACAGCACGTGACCGGCCACGGGTGCCGTTGCAGCGCCTGCTGTTCGGCGGCGTGTACGGCACCGTGCTCGCCAGCTCCCTCGCCTCCGCCCTCGACCACGACAACGGCCAGCCCAACGCGGGCTACGACGCGCTGTGGATCCTGGTCGCGGCACTGGCGGCCGCCGCGGCGCACGGTTACGCGCATGCCATCGCGCACTGGAAGGCCGGCGGGAAGCGGGCCACCGTGGAGAGCGTCAGGTCGGTGTTCGCCGAGTGGCCGCTGGTCGCCGCCGCCCTGCCCACGGTGGCCGCCGTGCTGGGCGCCGCCGCCGGGTGGTGGAGCGAGGAAGGCGCCGTCGACGTCGCCCTGGTCGTCAACACCGCGGCCCTCTTCGGCTGGGGACTGCTCGCGGCCCGGTCCGCGGGCCAGGGCTGGGGGTCCGCCTGCCGGGTCGGCATGGTGGACGTCCTGCTCGGCCTGTTCATCGTGAGCGCCAACGCCCTGACCCACTGACCCGGCGCCACGCCCCGGTCAGCGCCGCGGCTCCGGCAGCATGAGGCCCAGCGCCAGCGCGATCGGCGGCACCACGCAGAGCGCCGCGAGGGCACCGCGCGGTCCGTGCGCGTCGGCCACCAGCCCGAGCACCGGCGCGAGCAGCCCGCCGACACTGACGGCCAGCCCCAGGGTCACGCCCGCCGCGGTGCCCGGCCGGGTGGGCAGGTAGTCCTGGCCGAGCTTGACCAGCACCGCGAACGGCAGGTTCAGCGCGACACCGGTCAGCACCGCGAAGAGCAGCGGCACCACGCTGCCCGGCGCGAGCAGCAGTCCCCCCAGCATCGGCAGCACCAGCGCGGCGCCGATCTGCACCGTCCGCACCATCCCCAGCCGGTCCGCCAGGCGGCCCCCCAGCAGCGTGCCGCCGACACCCCCGGCCAGGAAGAAGGTGAGCGCGGCGCCCGCCAGCAGGCGGGACGCGTGCAGGTGGCGGATCCAGTACAGCTCGATGAAGGTGTTCACGCCGAAGAACGCCACCGACCGCACCACCTCCACGCAGGTCAGCACCGCGAACGGCCGCCACCTGTCCTGCCCGCCGGCCGGCCCGCCCACCGGCGCAGGCGCCGGCCGGCGCCGCTGGTGGCGCAGCAGGGCGAACGCCGTCAGCACCGCCGGCGGGATGAACAGCGCCGTCGACCCCACGCCCCAGGCGATCAGCGCGGGCGTGGCCAGCGCGGGCGCCAGGAAGAAGCCGACGCTGCCGCCCGCCGCGAAGACGCTCATCGCCGCCGCGCTGTCGCCCGCCGACTCGCGCGCGGCCTTGCCCGCGGCGGGGTGGAACATCGCCACGCCCAGCCCGGACAGCAGGATCAGGCACCACACCGCCGCGTACGACGGCATGAGCCCGGACAGCCCGAGGCCGAGACCGGCCAGCGTCACGCCCGCGGCGGCCAGCCAGCGCAGCGCCAGCCGGTCCACCGCCACCCCGACGAAGGGCTGCGGCACCGAACTGCCCAGCGTGGCGGCCAGCGTCAGGCCCGAGGCGGCGACGTAGCTGTAGTGCCGGTCGAGGACGAAGTAGGGCACCGCGGCAGGCACCAGGCCCTGGTAGAGGTCGTCGACGGCGTGCGCGACACCCCACAGCCGCATCCGGCGCCAGATCCCCGGCGCGGGCGCGGGGGTGGTCGTGGACTCTGCGGGGTCGGTGACGTGGGTCATGGTGCCAGCCTGGCGGGCCGCACCGGGCGCCGGCCATCGGTAGTCTGCCTCATCATGTCGCCAACCCGCCAACCTCACCGGCCGCCCGCGCCGCCCCCCTGGCAACCCGCGGCCGGCGAGCCGGTCCGCAGGCACCCGCTGGACGGGCCCGACAACCTCGCCTTGGCGCACCGCGAGCGCGTCGAGTGGCACCTGCACGACGAGCACCAGCTCATCCACCCCAGCCAGGGCGTGCTGCGGATCTTCACCTCAGCCGGCTCCTGGGTCGTGCCGCCGCACCGGGCGGTCTGGGTGCCGGCCGGTGTCGCCCACGCCCACCAGGCACACGGACCCACCCGGATGCGCACGCTCGCGTTCACCGGCACGCCCGGCCCGCTGCGTACCGACCGGCCCACCGTCCTGGCGGTCGGGCCGCTGCTGCGCGAGGTCGTCGTCGCCCTCACCGACGAGACGGCGGCGGCCTCGCGTACCCCCCGGCAGCGCCGGACGCTGGAGCAGGTCGCCGTCGACGAGCTGCGCCAGGTCGACGCGCTGCCGCTGCTGCTGCCCGCCCCGGCGGACGACCGGCTCCGGGCGGTGGCCGCGCTGCTGCACGACGACCCGGCCGACCCGCGCTCGCTGGGCGAACTTGGCGCGGCCGTCGGCGCCAGCGAACGCACGCTCAGCCGGCTCTTCCGCCGCGAGATGGGCCTGAGCTTCCCGCAGTGGCGCGCCCAACTGCGGCTGCACCACTCGCTGATGCTGCTGGCCGCGGGCACCTCGGTGACCGCGACGGCCACCGCCTGCGGCTACGCCCACACCAGCGCCTTCATCGAGGCCTTCCGCCACGCCTTCGGCACCACCCCGGGCCGCCACCGCCGGCCGGACCCGGCCTGAGGATCAGGCGCCCGGAGTGCTGCCGGCGTTCATCACCGTGAGCGGGAGCAGCTTCTTGCCCGTCGGGCCGATCTGGATGTCGAGGTCCAACTGGGGGCAGACGCCGCAGTCGAAGCAGGGCGTCCAGCGGCAGTCGTCGACCTCGGTCTCGTCCAGCGCGTCCTGCCAGTCCTCCCACAGCCAGTCCTTGTCCAGGCCCGAGTCGAGGTGGTCCCAGGGCAGCACCTCCTCGGCGGTGCGCTCCCGGGTGGTGTACCAGGCCAGGTCGAGGCCCTCGGCGGGCAGCGTGCCGGCGCAGGCCTGCACCCAGCGGTCGTACGAGAAGTGCTCGCGCCAGCCGTCGAAGCGGCCGCCGTCCTCGTAGACCGCGCGGATGACGGCGCCGACGCGGCGGTCGCCACGGGAGAGCAGGCCCTCGATGATGCCGGGCTTTCCGTCGTGGTAGCGGAAGCCGATGTTGCGGCCGTACTTGCGGTCGCCGCGGATCGCGTCGCGGAGCTTCTCCAGCCGCGCGTCGGTCTCCTCGACGCCGAGCTGCGGCGCCCACTGGAAGGGGGTGTGCGGCTTGGGGACGAAGCCGCCGATCGAGACGGTGCAGCGGATGTCGTTCTGCCCGGTGACCTCACGGCCCTTGGCGATGACCTTCTTCGCCATCTCGGCGATCTGCAGGACGTCCTCGTCGGTCTCGGTGGGCAGCCCGCACATGAAGTACAGCTTCACCTGGCGCCAGCCGTTGCCGTACGCGGTGGCGACGGTACGGATCAGGTCCTCTTCCGAGACCATCTTGTTGATGACCTTGCGGATGCGCTCCGAGCCGCCCTCAGGGGCGAACGTCAGGCCGGAGCGGCGGCCGTTGCGGGTCAGCTCGTTGGCCAGGTCGATGTTGAAGGCGTCGACCCGGGTGGACGGCAGCGACAGGCCGATCTTGTCTTCCTCGTAGCGGTCGGCGAGGCCCTTGGCGACGTCGGCGATCTCCGAGTGGTCGGCGGACGACAGCGACAGCAGGCCGACCTCCTCGAAACCGGTCGCCTTCAGGCCCGCCTCGACCATCTCGCCGATGCCGGTGATCGAGCGTTCCCGCACCGGACGGGTGATCATGCCGGCCTGGCAGAAGCGGCAGCCGCGGGTGCAGCCGCGGAAGATCTCCACCGACATCCGCTCGTGCACGGTCTCCGCGAGCGGGACCAGCGGCTGCTTGGGGTAGGGCCACTCGTCCAGGTCCATCACGGTGTGCTTGGACACCCGCCACGGCACGCCGCTGCGGTTCGGCACCACCCGGGCGATGCGGCCGTCGGCGAGGTATTCGACGTCGTAGAAGCGCGGCACGTATACCCCGCCGGTCCGCGCCAGCCGCAGCAGCACCTCGTCGCGGCCGCCGGGGCGGCCCTCGGCCTTCCAGCCGCGGATGACGTCGGTCATCTCCAGCACGGCCTGCTCGCCGTCGCCGATGACGGCCGCGTCGATGAAGTCGGCGATCGGCTCGGGGTTGAAGGCTGCGTGGCCGCCGGCCAGCACGATCGGGTCGTCCAGGGTGCGGTCGGCCGCGCGCAGCGGGATGCCCGCCAGGTCGAGGGCGGTCAGCATGTTCGTGTAGCCCAGCTCGGTGGAGAAGCTCAGGCCGAAGACGTCGAAGGCGCGGACGGGGCGGTGCGCGTCGACGGTGAACTGCGGCACGCCGTGCTCGCGCATCAGCGCTTCCAGGTCGGGCCAGACGCTGTACGTCCGCTCGGCGAGCACGCCTTCGCGCTCGTTGAGCACCTCGTAGAGGATCATGACGCCCTGGTTGGGCAGCCCGACCTCGTACGCGTCCGGGTACATCAGCGCCCACCGCACGTCGGTGGCGTCCCACTCCTTGACGGTGGAGTTCAGCTCCCCGCCCACGTACTGGATCGGCTTCTGGACGTGCGGGAGGAGTGCTTCCAAGCGCGGGAAGACCGACTCGACAGGCATCTCGGCGACTTTCATCAGCTGGCGGTGAGCGCCCGTGGGCCGGTGGCCCCCGGGATGGGTGACCCTCAAGACTACCCGGACCCTCAGAGCTCCTGATCCGCGCGCTCCCAGGCCTCCGGCAGCGCCGCCTCGACGTCGGCGGCCCGCTGCTGCTCGGCGCGGATCAGGGCGTCGTAGGGTGCCGGGTCCTCCCCCGCGGCCCGCGCGCCGGCCGCGGCGCCGGTCAGCGCCTCCCGGCTCAGCACGCTGTCCTGGTGCTCGCCGAGCAGTTGCTGCAGCTTCTTCATCCGGCTCGTGTGCGCTTTCGCGGGGGCGCCAAGCACCGGGCGGACGGCCTCGCCGGAATAGCGGGCGCGCTTGGCGGACTTGCGCGCCTCGTGCAGCGCGACGTCCTTCTCCTCGCCGGGCTCCAGCGCCAGCGCCTCCTCGATGCGGCGCCGCAGCCGCGCCATGTCCCGCCCCACGGTCGCGCGGGCGGCCTCCGCGCCGGGCTTGCGGGCGCCGCGGCGGTACGGCGGCGCGGCGATCAGCGCTTCGAGGGCGTCGAGCAGGGCGAAGTAGCGGGCGCTGCCGAGCGCACGCAGCAGGGTCTCGCGCGACTCGGTCGACGTGCGCGCCGCCAGGGCCTGGACCCGGTCCCGTACGGCGTCGGTGACCGCGGCTGCATCGGCGCCCGGCTCGCCGGCCAGCTCGTCCAGGAGCGCGGCCAGCCGCTCAGCGAGCACCTCCCGGTCGCGCTCGGCGCCGAGGACCGCGGCCAGCCATTTCAGCTCGGCGCCCAGCGGGTCGGTGACCTCGCGGTCCAGCTCCTTGCGGAAGCTCTTGAGCGCGCTGCGGGCCCTGCGGGTGGCGACCCGCATCTGGTGGACGGCGTCCTCCTCGTCCCTGCGGACGGCCGGGTCGAGCGCCAGGATCGCGGCGAGCTGGTCGTGCAGGTAGCCGGTGGCGGTGCCGCCGGCGCTGCCCGGCACCGCGGGCGGGCCGGCCGGCGGGGCGACCAGCATGCCGCCGAGCGCGTGGGCCAGCTTCGACGCCGAGGCCGAGCGCTGGAGGCCGGCCGCGAGGAGCCGCTCCTCGGCGGCGTCGAGCAGCGCCGGGTCGCCTGCGGCGGCCTCGCCGAGCTCCACCTCGACCTCGGTCCACTCCGAGGCCGGGCCCTCCGGGAGGACCTGGGACTTCACCCGGTCGTAGGCGACCTCGGCCAGGGTGGCGCCGTCGGCGTCCAGCAGCAGTACGCGGCGCCGCGACGTCGTGAGCCGCACGACCGGTTGCAGGGCGCGGCCGCGTACGAGCGCGGCGACGTCGTCGAGCAGTTCCTGCGGCGGGCCGTCCGCCGCGGGGGTCAGCGGGGCCTGCACCTCGGTGCGGGTGTCCGCTTGCGCGGCGGGCAGTTTCAGGTGCCAGCCGGCGTCGTCACCGCCGGTACGCCGCCGGAGCGTCACCTTGTGCGCGGCGAGCGCGAGGCCGGCGGTGTCGTAGTACACCGCCTCCAGCCGTACGGCGTCCAGCGCTCTCGACCCGGCGGTCAGCCCGGCGAAATCGGCCCTCACGGTGGCGGCTTCGCCGCCACCGTCGTACTTCCGCTCGGTCTCGCGCACGCGCTTACCCATACTCCGACCGTACCCCTCCCGGGGGGCCACCCCTCCTGCGACGACCCCCTGCGCCCGCCAAGCCCCCCGGGGAGCGCGCGTCGCCACCTCCCCAAAGCGCCCACATGCCGCCGCCCCGGACCACCAGCCGGCGGCGGGCTGGGCGCGCCGTTCCCCGCGCCCCCAGGGGTCCCCCCTCTCCGGAAGATCCCAGCCCCCCAGGGGCGCGAGGAACTGCGCGACCAACCCCCACCGAGCCAGCGGGTCGCCACCGACCCAAAGGGGCAGTCTCTGCCGCCCCCGGACCACCGGCCGGTGGTGGGTTGCGCGCGCAAGAAAAGACCCGCCCCGGAGGGGCTAGGCAGACATGGGGCGTTGCATCTTCACCGATTGGAGCAGCCCTATGGCCACACAGTTGGCGAACATGGACGATCCCCCGTAGGACACAAAGGGCAGTGGGATCCCCGCTACCGGCATGATGCCCAGCGTCATGCCGATGTTCTCGAAGGCCTGGAAGGCGAACCACGCCACGATCCCGGCGGCCACTATCGTGCCGTAGAGGTCGGTCGCGCCGCGGGCGATGGCGCAGCCGCGCCAGAGGATGACGCCGATCAGCAGGATGATGAAGGCCGCGCCGACGAAGCCGAGTTCCTCGCCGGCGACGGAGAAGACGAAGTCGGTCTGCTGCTCGGGCACGAACTGCCCGGTGGTCTGGCTGCCGTGGAAGAGGCCCTTGCCGAGCAGGCCGCCGGAGCCGATGGCGATCCTGGCCTGGCTGGTGTTGTAGCCGACCCCGGAGGGGTCGAGAGCGGGGTTGGCGAAGGCGGCGAAGCGGTCGATCTGGTACTTGTCGAGGATGCCGAGCTGCCAGACGAGCAGCGCGCCGCCGATGCCGGAGGCGATCAGGCCGACGACCCAGCGGTTGGACGCGCCGGAGGCGAGCAGGACGCCGAGCACGATCGCGCCGAGCACCATCACCGAGCCGAGGTCCGGCATCAGCATGATGATGCCGATGGGCAGCACGGCCAGGCCGAGGGACTGCAGGACGGTGCGGTGGTCGGGGTGTTCGCGGTCGCCCGCGTCGACCCGGGCGGACAGCACCACCGCCATGCCGAGGATGATCGCGACCTTGACGAACTCCGACGGCTGGAGCGAGAAGCCGCCGCCGATGACGATCCAGGAGTGCGCGCCGTTGACGGTGGAGCCGAGCGGGCTGAGCACGGCGAGGATGCCGAGGATGGCCAGGGCGTAGTAGAAGGGCACCACGTCCCGCATCCTGCGGTGGCCGATCACGACGGCGCCGATGCCGAGCCCGGCGCCGATACCGGCGTTCATCAGGTGCCGCAGCAGGAAGTAGTACTGGTCGCCGTGGGTGAGGCTGGTGCGGTTGCGGGTCGCGGAGTACACGAGAAGCGTGCCGATGCCGCACAGCAGCAGCGCGGCGAAGAGCAGCAGCCAGTCCATCCGGCGCACTATCGAGTCGCGCGCGAGGAGCTTGCCGAGAGCCGACTTCTCCGGGGTGAAGCGGCGGATGGTGGTGTAGCCGTTGGCGCTCATGACCAGTACCGCCTGCCCAGCAGGAGCTTCTCCGGCCGTCCTGGGGCGAGCGCGGCGAGCGCCTGGGTGCTGCCGCCGCCGGTGCGCGGGCCGGTGGGCTCGGGCACGAAGAGGTCCTCGGACGGCGGGACGACGTACGACGCCGGGCTGGCGACCCCGTCCGAGGAGATCTTCGGCAGCGAGGTCAGCGGCTTCGGCATGATCCCCTTCTTGGGGTCGATCGTGGCGGTGTCCTTCTTGATGCCGTACATCGCCTCGTAGATCCGCCGGACGGCCTCGCCCGAGGCGCCGGAGCCGGTGCCGCCCTGGGAGATCGTCATGACGATCGTGTAGTCCTTGGTGTAGGTGTCGAACCAGGACGTGGTCTGCTTGCCCTCGACCTCCGCGGTACCGGTCTTGGCGTGCAGCGGGATCTTGTTCTGCGGCCAGCCGCCGAACTTCCAGTCGGCGGTGCCTTCGGTGACGACGCCTGCCAGGGCCTTGTCGATGTACTTCAGCGTGGCCTTGGTGTCGGGCAGCTTGCCTGACACCTTGGGCTTGATCGGCGTGACGGTCCTGCCGTCGGCGCTGACCACGGCCTTGCCGACGCTCGGCTGGTAGAGGGTGCCGCCGTTGGCGAGCGCCGCGTAGACCCGGGCCATCTGCACCGGGGTGACGAGGGTGTCGCCCTGGCCGATCGCGTAGTTGACCGAGTCACCGGCGCGGATGACGTTGTGGTCGGCGCACTTCTCGACGGAGATCTGGACTTCGAAGCTCTTCTGCTTGTCGTTCTTGTGCGCCGCGGCGGTCCGGCACCAGTAGCCCTGCATCATGTCGTTGTAGTCGGAGGCCCACTTGCGGTCGGGCACCCGGCCGGTGACCTCGCCGGGCAGGTCGACACCGGTCTTGGCACCCAGGCCGAACTGGTGGGCGGTCTTGAAGAACCAGTCCTTGGGGTGCTTGGGGTTGGTCGCCCCGTCCTTCTTCCACTCGTTGTACGCGATGCCGTAGAAGACGGTGTCGCAGGAGACTTCGAGGGCGCGGCCGAGGGAGATGTCGCCGAAGCTCTCGTTCTCGAAGTTCTTGAACTCCCGGTTGCCGATCTCCATCGAGGAGGTGCAGGGGTAGTTGCCGTCCGGCGGGTAGCCGGCGTTGATCGCGGCGCTGGTGGAGACCACCTTGAAGGTGGAGCCCGGTGCGGACTGGCCCTGGATGGCGCGGTTCAGCAGCGGGGTGTCGGACTTCTTGTCCATCAGCGCCTTGTACGCCTTCTCCGAGATGCCGCCGACCCACTCGTTGGGGTCGTAGGTCGGCAGGCTCGCCATGGCGATGATCTCTCCGGTGTGGTTGTCCATCACGACCGCTGCGCCGGAGTCCGCCTTGTAGTTCTCGTGGGAGACGGTGTCGAAGGTCTTGCGCGCGGCGACCATCGCGCCGTTGAGCTCCTTCTCGGTGACCGCCTGGACCCGGGCGTCGATGCTGGTGACCAGGTCGCTGCCGGGCTCGGCCGGGGTGTCGCCGGCCTTGCCGATGACCCGGCCGAGGTTGTCCACCTCGTAGCGGGTGACGCCGGCGGTGCCGCGCATCTGCTGGTCGTAGACGCTCTCCAGGCCCGAGCGGCCGATCTGGTCCGAGCGCAGCAGCGGCGTGCTGGTCTTCTCCGAGTCGCTGACCTCGGCGTCGGTGACCGGGCCGAGGTAGCCGAGCACCTGGGCGGCGTTCGACTTGTACGGGGCGGCGTAGCGGCGTACCGCGGTGGGCTCGGCGGTGACGCCGGGGAAGTCCTCGCGGCGCTCCATGATCTGCAGGGCCTGCTGGGTGGTGGCCGAGTCGGTGATCGGGATGGGCTGGTAGGGCGAACCGTTCCAGCACGGCTTGGGCGTCTCGGCGTCGCACAGCCGGACCTTGTCGATGACCTCCTGGGGCTTCATGCCCAGCACGCCGGCCAGCCTGGTCAGCACGGCGGTGCCGTCGTCGGCCTGCTTGAGCAGGTCGGTGCGGCTGGCCGAGACGACCAGCTTGGTCTCGTTGTCGGCCATCGGCACGCCGCGGTCGTCGAGGATCGAGCCGCGTACGGCGGGGGTGACGACCTGCTGGATGTGGTTGTTGGCGGCCTTCTGGTCGTACTGCTGGCCGTTGCGGATCTGCAGGAACCACAGCCGGCCGCCGAGGGTCAGCAGCAGGGACACGACCAGGACCTGCAGGATGACCAGCCGGATGGTGATCCGGGTGGTCCTGCCGGTCTCCGGGATGTTGCCGTTCATCGCCTGACCCCCCTGGCCATCGAGGTGACCTTGACCGTCCTTCCGGCGCGCCCGAACAGGCCGGCGCGCTGCGGGGAGATACCGGTTCTCAGCCGGCTGCGGCTGCTGCCGTAGCCACCGGTGGAGTCCTCGGACATCGGGTCGTGGTCGAAGCGGCGGGCCATCGCCATCACCAGCGGCACCACGAAGGGCGCGAGCAGCAGGTCGTAGATCGTGGCGGTGAAGACCAGCTTGGCCAGGCCGACATGGGCGCCCGCGGTGTCGCCGACCAGGCTGCCGACGGCCGCGTAGAGCACGGTGGTGCCGATGGCGGCGCCGATGACGACGAGCATCGGGCCCGCGGCGGTACGCAGCCGGCCGCTCTCCGGCTTGAACAGGCCCGCCACGTAGCCGATGACGCACAGCACCAGGGCGTACCGGCCGACCGCGTGGTCGGCGGGCGGTGCCAGGTCGGCGAGCAGTCCGGCGAAGAAGCCGATCAGGCAGCCGGCGACGTGGCCGTAGGTGATGGCGAGTCCCAGCACGGTCAGCAGCAGCAGGTCGGGCACCGCGCCCGGCAGATGGAGCCGGGCCAGCACGCTGACCTGGGCGACCATCGCGAAGACCACCAGGACGGTGGGGAGCAGGATCCGGTTCAGACGCATGGGTCAGCCCCTGCCGCTGGTGGGCGATTCGGTGGGGTCGGCCGGGGGCAGCGCGCCGCCGGTCGGGGTGCTGCCGGGCGACGCCGGGGCCTTGGGCGAGGCGGGCGCCTTCTTCGGTTTGGGCTTGGGCGACGGGGTCGGCTTGGCGGGCAGCACGCTGTCCCGCGGGTCGGTGCGCGGGCCGACCACGACGACGCCGACGACGTCCAGCCGGGTGAAGCCGACGAAGGGCTGCACCAGGAGGGTCTTGGTCAGGTTGCCGCCCGACGGGTCCACCCCGACGATCGTGCCGACCGGCACGCCGGGTACGAACGGCTTGCCTGCCTCGGAGCCGAAGGTGACCAGCCGGTCGCCCTTGTGCACGGCGGCCTTGCCGTTGAGCAGCTGGACCCGCATCGGGCGGTCGCCCTGGCCGGTGGCGAAGCCCAGCTCCATGGAGCTCTCCAGCCGGGTGCCGACGGTGAAGTCCGGGTCGTTGGCGAGCAGTACGGTCGCCGTGGACGGGCCGACGGTGGTGACCCGGCCGACGAGGCCGTCGCCGTTTATCACCGTCATGTCGCGGGTGAGACCGTCGCGGCTGCCGGCGTCGATGGTGACCGTCCAGGAGAAGCCCTGGGCCGCTCCTATCGCGATGACCTGCGCGCCCTTGATGGCGTACTGCCCGGCGCCGGCGGTCTTCAGCAGCTTGTCCAGCTCCTGGGCCCGGTTGCGGGTGATGTCCTTGCTGCCGAGCTGCTGCTTGAGCGCGGCGTTCTCGCGTTGCAGCCGGCTGATGGTGCTGCTTCGGTCGCCCGAGTCGCGCACCGCGTCCACCGCGTTGCCCACCGGGTCGACGACACCGGACACGGCGTTCTCCACCGGCCCGAACGCGGATTGTGCGGCCTGCCGCGGCCGGTCGAGCGGTGAGTTCTCACCGCCTCTGATGTCCATGGTGATCAGCGCGAACGCGACCACCACCAGCAGCACCAGCAGCAGCCGGCTCTCCTTTGTGTCCCTCACGGGCGCCAGTCCGTGCCTTCCTCATCGGACCCGCCGCCAGTGGGGCCGCGGCCGGTCGGAGCTACTGTGCTGTGGTTCGCATGCCGCGGATGATCCGGCTCGCCGAGGTCGTCTGCGGGCCGCGCGTCATCTGCGGGGGGCGGCGTCGAGCACGCGCTGCAGTGCCTCGAACTCCTCGACGCACTTGCCGGCGCCGAGCGCCACGCAGTCCAGCGGGGTCTCGGCGATGTGGATGGGCATGCCCGTCTCGTGCCGCAGCCGCTCGTCCAGGCCGCGCAGCAGCGCGCCGCCGCCGGCCAGGACGATGCCGCGGTCCATGATGTCGCCCGACAGTTCGGGCGGGCACTTGTCCAGCGTGGTCTTCACCGCGTCCACGATCGCGTTGACGGGTTCCTCGATGGCCTTGCGCACCTCGGCGGCCGAGATGACCACCGTCTTGGGCAGCCCGCTGACCAGGTCGCGGCCGCGGATCTCGGTGTGCTCCTCGTCGTCCTTGGTCGCGAAGGCGGACCCGACGGTGAGCTTGATCTGCTCGGAGGTGCGCTCGCCGAGCAGCAGGCTGTACTCCTTCTTGATGTGCTGGATGATCGCGTTGTCCAGCTCGTCGCCCGCCACCCGGATGGACTGCGCGGTGACGATGCCGCCGAGGCTGATGACCGCGACCTCGGTGGTACCGCCGCCGATGTCCACCACCATGTTGCCGGTGGCCTCGTGCACGGGGAGCCCGGCGCCGATCGCGGCGGCCATCGGCTCCTCGATGATGTGCACGGTGCGCGCACCGGCCTGGTTGGCCGCGTCGATCACAGCACGGCGCTCGACGCCGGTGATGCCGGAGGGCACGCAGATGACCATGCGCGGGCGGGCCAGGTACCGGCGCTTGTGCACCTTGAGGATGAAGTACCGCAGCATGCGCTCGGTGATCTCGAAGTCGGCGATGACGCCGTCCTTGAGCGGCCGGACCGCGACGATGTTGCCCGGTGTGCGGCCGATCATCTTCTTGGCCTCTGCGCCGACCGCCAGGATGCCGCCGGTGTTGGTGTTCACGGCCACGACGGACGGCTCGTTCAGAACGATCCCGCGGCCCCTGACGTACACCAGCGTGTTGGCGGTCCCGAGGTCGACAGCCATGTCACGGCCGATGAACGACATGTTGTTCGCCATGAGGATACGTCTGGCCTTCCCGAGCTTGAGCGGAGATTCCATCGTAGTCGCGACCGGTACGGCGCGCGGGTCGGGGTTCCGACGTCATTGTCATCAGAACACACAGCTGACCTCTGTAATGGTGACGTCGTGTCGGGATGTTTGGTTCCCGATCGACCGCCACATATACCCTGATCGGCGGGGGTGTTAGGCCAGACCGGGGAAGAACAGCTTGATCTCGCGTTCCGCGGACTCCTCGGAGTCCGAGGCGTGCACCAGGTTCTCCCGGACGATACTGCCGAAGTCCCCCCGGATGGAGCCGGGCGCTGCTGCAATCGGGTCGGTCGGCCCGGCCAGCGCGCGCAGCCCTTCGACGACGCGCTCGCCCTCGACCACCAGTGCCACCGAGGGTCCTGACGCCATGAACTCCACCAGCGCCTCGTAGAACGGGCGTCCGACGTGCTCGGCGTAGTGCTGCTCCAGCGTGCCGCGGTCCAGGGTGCGCAGTTCCAGGGCGCCGATCGTCCAGCCCGCCTTGCGCTCGATCCGGCCGAGGATCTCGCCGACCAGGCCACGGCGTACGGCGTCGGGCTTGAGAAGGACGAGGGTGCGCTGTGACACGGGGCGGCTCCTGCTGAAAACGGGAAGACATGTGAAGGGTGGTACGACGAGCCTACAAGGCAGTCGTCAGGCCGCTTGCGCCGCGTTCCTCGCCTTGGCCTCGTCGACCTTGCGGCCGAAGTGGATCGACGCCCACCACAACCCGCCGAAGATCAGACCGAGGAAGAACATCGTACCGACCACCAGCCCGCTGACGAACAGCGCGATCTGCAGCGCCCAGCCGACGGCCAGCGCGCCACGCCGGCCGAGGAAGCCGCACAGCAGTACGCACAGCGCCATGGCGACCCCGGACACCGTCCACACGGTGGCCATGGACAGGTCGGGATTCTTCATCGCGACCAGCCCGGCGAAGCCGATGACGAAGAACTCGCCGATCAGCGTGCTCGAACAGAGCGTCCGCATGGACCCAGCCCCTCACTTACGGCCCAGCAGCAGCCGGGCCTCTCCCACGGTGATGACGGAACCGGTCACCAGCACACCGGCGCCGGAATACGCGCCCTCGTCCTCGGCCAGCGTGATCGCCGCCTCCAGCGCGTCGTCGAGCCGCGGCTCGACCTGCACGCGGTCCTCGCCGAAGACCTCCACGGCCAGCGCCGCCAGCGCGTCCACGTCCATCGCGCGAGAGGTGGAGTTGCGGGTCACCACGACCTCGGACAGCACCGGCTCGAAGGCTTCGAGCAGGCCGCGCACGTCCTTGTCCCCGCTCGGGCCGACCACGCCGACCAGATGGGTGAAGTCGAAGACCTCGCTGATCGCCGCAGCGGTGGCCAGCGCGCCCGCCGGGTTGTGCGCCGCGTCCAGCACCACGGTGGGGCTGCGGCGGACCACTTCGAGGCGGCCGGGCGAGGTGACCGCGGCGAAGGCGGTCCGCACGGTGTCCACGTCCAGGGTGCGCTGGTGCATCCGGCCGATGCCGAAGAAGGCCTCGACCGCCGCCAGCGCGACCGCGGCGTTCTGCGCCTGGTGCTCGCCGTGCAGCGGCAGGAAGATCTGGTCGTACTCGCCGCCGAGGCCGCGCAGCGTCAGCAGCTGGCCGCCGACCGCGACCTCGCGGCGGGCGACCCCGAACTCCATGCCCTCGCGGGCCACCGTGGCGTCCACCTCGACCGCCCGCTTGAGCAGCACCTGGGCGGCGTCCGCGGGCTGCCGGCCGAGGACCGCGGTGGCGTCCTTCTTGATCACGCCGGACTTCTCCACCGCGATCTCGCCGGGCGTACCGCCGAGCCTCTCGGTGTGGTCCAGCGCGATGGGGGTGACCACGGCGACCTGCCCGTCGAGCACGTTGGTCGCGTCCCAGCTGCCGCCCATGCCGACCTCGACCACGGCCACGTCGACGGGTGAGTCCGCGAAGGCCGCGTAGGCCATCGCGGTGAGCACCTCGAAGAACGACATGCGGTGCTGCTGGGCGGCGTCGACCATCTGGACGTACGGCTGCAGGTCGCGGTAGGTCTCGATGAAGCCCTCGGCGCTGATCGGGGCGCCGTCCAGGCTGATCCGCTCGGTCACGGACTGCACGTGGGGGCTGGTGTAGCGGCCGGTGCGCAGCTCGAAGGCGAGCAGCAGCCGCTCGATCATCCGGGCCGTGCTGGTCTTGCCGTTGGTGCCGGTGATGTGGATCGCCGGGTAGGCGCGCTGCGGATCGCCGAGGACGTCCATCATCGCGGCCATCCGGTCGAGCGACGGGTCCAGCTTCGTCTCAGGCCAGCGCCCCAGCAGCTCCTCCTCGACCTCCCGCAGCTCGCGGTCGACCGCCGGGTCGGCGGGACGCGAGGGCACGTCGTCGGCGACCGCGGGGCTGAGGCCGGACCGCAGCGTCCGGCTGCCGGCCTCGATGACGGCCATGTCCACCTCGCGCCGTCCCGCGTCGGCCGCGCGATCGTCGTCGCCGGCTTCGTAGGGATGCGGATCGTCCGCGGAGTCGCCGTTCGGGGGGAGGTCGGTCACGCGGTCCAGTCTACGGAAGGCGGCCCCGGCCTCACGGCCAGGGCCACCACGCTCATCTGTACGCCCGGTCAGCTGTCCGGCAGGGCGTCCAGCTGGGAGCCGATCCGCGCGATGTCCGCCTCGGCGGCCGCCAGGCGGGCCCTGATGCCGGCCACGACCTTCTCCGGCGCCTTCGCCAGGAAGGCGTCGTTGCCGAGCTTGCGGCCCGCGTCGGCCTTCTCCTTCTCGGCCAGGCCCAGGTCCTTGGTGAGCCGCCTGCGCTCGGCGGGCACGTCGATCGCGCCCGACAGGTCGAGTTCGACCGTGGCGCCGGCCACCGGCAGCGACGCGGTGGCGTGGAAGCCGTCACCGGCCGGCTGCAGCCGCAGCAGCTGCCGGATCGCGTCCTCGTGCGGCGCCAGCAGAGTGCCCTGCAGGCCGAGCCTGGCCGGGACCTTCTGGCCCGACTGCAGACCCTGGTCGTTGCGGAACCGGCGGACCTCGGTGACGACCCGCTGGACCAGCGCGATCTCCGCCTCCGCGGCGGGGTCGCGGAAGCCGCTGTCCTTCGGCCACTCGGCGATCACCAGCGACTCGCCGCCGGTCAGCGTGGTCCACAGCGTCTCGGTGACGAAAGGGACGACCGGGTGCAGCAGCCGCAGCAGCACGTCGAGGACCTCGCCGAGGACCCGGCCCGAGAGCCTGGCGCCCTCGCCGCCGGCGAAGAAGACGGTCTTGGACAGCTCGACGTACCAGTCGAAGACCTCGTCCCACGCGAAGTGGTACAGGCTGTCGGACAGCTTGGCGAACTGGTAGTCGTCGTAGAAGGCGTCGACCTCGGCGACGACGGTGCCCAGCCGCGAGAGGATCCAGCGGTCGACCGCGGACAGCTCCTCGGCCGGCGGCAGGTCGCCCTCGACGGTGGCGCCGTTCATCAGCGCGAAGCGGGTGGCGTTCCAGATCTTGTTGGCGAAGTTGCGCGACGCCTGGACCCAGTCCTCGCCGATCGGCACGTCGATGCCCGGGTTGGCGCCGCGCGCCAGGGTGAAGCGGACGGCGTCGGAGCCGTAGGTGTCCATCCAGTCCAGCGGGTTGACCGCGTTGCCGAAGGACTTGGACATCTTCTTTCCGAACTGGTCGCGGACCATGCCGTGCAGGGCGATGGTGTGGAACGGCGGGGTGCCGTCCATCGCGTACAGGCCGAACATCATCATCCGGGCGACCCAGAAGAAGAGGATGTCGTAGCCGGTGACCAGCACCGCGTTCGGGTAGAACTTCTCGAGTGCCGGGGTCTGTTCGGGCCAGCCCATGGTGGAGAAGGGCCACAGGCCGGAGGAGAACCAGGTGTCGAGGACGTCGGAGTCCTGCCGCCATCCCTCGCCGGGCGTCTCGTCGTCGGGTCCGACGCAGACCGTCTCGCCGTTCGGCCCGTACCAGACCGGGATGCGGTGGCCCCACCACAACTGCCGCGAGATGCACCAGTCGTGCAGGTTGTCGACCCAGTCGAAGTAGCGCTTCTCCATCTCCTGCGGGTGGATGGCGACCCGGCCGTCGCGGACCGCGTCGCCCGCGGCCCGGGCCAGCGGGCCGACCTTGACCCACCACTGCATCGACAGCCGCGGCTCGATGGTCGTCTTGCAGCGCGAGCAGTGGCCGACCGAGTGGCGGTACGGGCGCTTCTCGGCGACGATCCGGCCCTCGGCACGCAGCGCGGCGACGATCGCCGAGCGCGCCTCCAGCCGGTCCAGGCCCTGGAAGGGGCCGGGGACGGTGATGACCGCGTGCTCGTCCATGACGGTCAGGGCCGGCAGGTCGTGGCGGCGGCCGATCTCGAAGTCGTTCGGGTCGTGGGCGGGCGTCACCTTGACCGCGCCGGTGCCGAACTGCGGGTCGACATGGGCGTCGGCGACGATCGGGATCGAGCGGTCGGTCAGCGGCAGCTTGACCGTGCGGCCGATCAGGTGCGCGTAGCGCGGGTCGTCGGGGTGGACGGCGACCGCGGTGTCGCCGAGCATCGTCTCGGCGCGGGTGGTGGCGACCACGACGCTGTCCTCGCCGTCGCCGTATCGCAGCGAGACCAGCTCGCCGTCCTCCTCCTCGTACTCGACCTCGATGTCGGAGATCGCGGTGAGGCAGCGCGGGCACCAGTTGATGATCCGCTCGGCGCGGTAGATCAGCTCGTCGTCGTAGAGCCGCTTGAAGATGGTCTGGACGGCCTTCGAGAGGCCCTCGTCCATGGTGAAGCGCTCGCGGGACCAGTCGACGCCGTCGCCGAGGCGGCGCATCTGGCCGGAGATCTGGCCGCCGGACTCGGCCTTCCACTGCCAGACCCGCTCGACGAACGCCTCGCGGCCCAGGTCGTGCCGGGACTTGCCGACCTTGGCCAGCTCGCGCTCGACCACGTTCTGGGTGGCGATGCCGGCGTGGTCCATGCCGGGCTGCCACAGCGTCTCGTAGCCCTGCATGCGCTTGCGGCGGGTGAGGGCGTCGATCAGCGTGTGCTCGAAGGCGTGGCCCAGGTGCAGGCTGCCGGTGACGTTGGGCGGCGGGATGACGACGGCGAAGGGCGGCTTGTCGCTCGCCGGATCGGCCTCGAAGTAGCCGCGCTCCACCCAGCGCTCGTACAGCGGCCCCTCTACGTCGGCCGGCGCATAGGTCGTCGGCAGTTCGGGGGCGCTGGTCGGCCCGTCGTGCGGGCGCTGAGTGTTGTCGGTCACCGGACGATTCTACGGCGGCGCACCGGGCTGTTACGAATCAGTTGCTCCCCCGCGGTAAGCGCGGCATAAGGGATCGGCGAAGATGAGGGTGCACACCTATGGGAGGGGACCCGAAGCAATGAGCGACAACCAGCCGCCGCCGAATCCTTACGGCCAGCAGCCGTCCGACGCGCACGGACAGCAGCCGCAGCAGCCCGGCTACGGCCAGCCCCAGCCCGGGTTCGGCCCGCCGCAGCAGCCGCAGCCCGGTTACGGGTATCCGCAGCAGCCGCAGCCGCCGCAGCAGGGCTACGGCTACCCGCAGCAGCAGCAGGCGTACGGCCAGCAGCCCGGGTACGGCTACGGGCAGCCGCCGGCCGCGCCGCAGGGCGGCGGGAACGGCAAGCGCACCGGGATCATCATCGGCGCGGTCGTCGCGCTGGCCGCGATAGGCGCCGGCGTCTTCTTCGTCACCAAGGGCGACAGCGGCGGCGGTATCAAGAACGACGGCAAGAAGTACCGGCTGACCATGCCGAACGCGGTGGCGACGGACTACAAGAAGACCGACGCCGACGAGGACGGCGGCTTCGACGCCTCGGACCTGGCCACCCTGAAGTCCCTCGGCGTGAGCGACCCGAAGACGGCCCAGGCCGACTACGCCATCGGCGACGCGAACACCGGCAAGGTGCTGGAGGTCGCCGGCGTGTACGGCACCGTCAAGGACCCGCAGAAGGTCGTCGACGGGATGTTCGCGAAGATGAAGAAGGACGCCGCCAAGAAGGAGAGCGACGGCACCACGCACGAGTTGGTGGGTGAGCCGCAGAAGGTGCACCCGGCCGGGATGGACGACGCGGCGCTGGAGTGCCAGCAGGTCAAGTACACCATCCCTGCCCAGAAGCTCAGTTTCCCCACCACCATCTGCCTGTGGGCGGACTACAGCACCGTCGCGTACACGGTCACGCTCGACCTGGCCGAGGTGCAGGCCGGCAGTGCGACCGCGATGTCCTACGACGACGCCGGAGCGCTGGCGCAGCGGGTGCGCAAGGACGTGCGGGTGCCGGTCGCGGGCTGAACCGCCCTTTCCCGCGCGGCCGTCGCAGCTTCCCGGCCCCGGGTCAACAGCGCGTCCGCCGTCCGCCAGGATGGGCCGGACCATGCCAACGGAGGGGACCCGAGTTCCGATGAGCAACGACCAGCCGCCACCCAATCCGTACGGCGGCCAGCCGCCGCCCGGGCCCTACGGGCAACAGCCGCCCCAGCAGCCCGGCTACGGGCAGCCGGCGCCGCAACCGGGCTACGGCTACCCGCAGCAGGGCCCGCCCGCCCAGCCGCCGTACGGCCAGCCGCCCCAGCAACCGGGCTACGGCCAGCCGCAGCCCGGGTACGGCTACCCGCAGCAGGGCCAGCACGGTTACGGCCAGGTGCCGCCGCAGCAGCCCGGGTACGGCTACCCGCAGCAGGGCCAGCCCGGTTACGGCTACGGGCAGCCGCCCGGGCCCCCGCAGGGCGGCGGCAGCGGCAAGCGCACCGGGATCATCATCGGCACGGTCGTGGCGCTGGTCGCGGTCGGCGTCGGCGTCTTCTTCGTCACCAGGAGCGACAGCGGCGGCGGCCCGAAGGACGACGGCAAGAAGTACCAGCTGACGACCCCCGCCACGGTCGCCACGGACTACCAGAAGTCCAGCAACGCGGACATCACCGACATGGGTCTGGACGACGACGACGTGGCGACGCTCAAGACACTCGGCATGACGGACCCGAAGCGGGTCTCGGCGGCCTACGTCAAGGGCTCGGAGGCCAGCGGCACCCTGCTGTCCTTCAGCGGCGCCTACGGCACCGTCAAGGACCCCAAGAAGGTCGCCGACGGCATGATGGCCACCCTGCGCAAGGGTGCGACCGAGGACAGCGGCAGCGACGACGACACCACGACCGAACTGGTCGGCGGCACGCAGACGGTGCACCCCTCGGGCGCCGACGACGCGGTCGTGGAGTGCCAGACCGCGAAGATCACCAACAAGCAGGACACCAGCAAGGCCGTCAGCGTGACCATCTGCCTGTGGGCGGACTACAGCACGGTGGGCACGGTGACGCCGCTGGACGTGGCCTCCCTCGCCGACGGCAGCGGCAGCAGCCTGTCGCCCGGCGACACCGCGGACCTGCTCTCGAAGGTCCGCAAGGACGTCCGGGTGCCGCTCGGCTAGCCGCCCGTCCAACGTGAGAGGGGCGCCCGGTCCTGGACCGGGCGCCCCTCTCACGTTGGACGTCAGCGCCGTGTTGCGGTGCGGCTAGGCGCTCTTCTGCTCGCCCTTGCCCACGATGCGCGGCTCGCGCGGCACCAGGGTCGGGTTGACGTTGGAGTGGACGACCTCGGCGCTGATCACCACGCGGGCCACGTCCTTGCGGGACGGCACCTCGTACATCACCGACATCAGCACCTCCTCCATGATCGCCCGCAGACCGCGTGCGCCGGTCTGCCGCAGGATCGCTTGGTCGGCGATGGCCTCCAGCGCACCCCGCTCGAACTCCAGCTCCACGCCGTCGAGTTCGAACAGTTTTTGATACTGCTTCACCAGCGCGTTACGCGGCTCGACCAGGATCTGCAGCAGCGCCTCGCGGTCGAGGTTGTGCACGCTGGTGATGACCGGGAGGCGGCCGATGAACTCCGGGATCATGCCGAACTTGACCAGGTCCTCGGGCATGATCTCCTGGAACTGGTCGCTGGCCTGGATCTCCCGCTTGGAGCGGATGGTCGCGCCGAAGCCGATGCCCTTGGCGCCGGCCCGCGACTCGATGATCTTCTCCAGGCCCGCGAACGCGCCGCCCACGATGAACAGCACGTTGGTGGTGTCGATCTGGATGAACTCCTGGTGCGGGTGCTTGCGGCCGCCCTGCGGCGGCACGCTCGCGGTTGTGCCCTCAAGGATCTTCAGCAGCGCCTGCTGCACGCCCTCGCCCGAGACGTCCCGGGTGATCGACGGATTCTCGCTCTTGCGGGCCACCTTGTCGATCTCGTCGATGTAGATGATCCCCGTCTCGGCCTTCTTGACGTCGTAGTCCGCCGCCTGGATCAGCTTCAGCAGGATGTTCTCGACGTCCTCGCCGACGTAGCCGGCCTCGGTGAGCGCGGTGGCGTCGGCGATGGCGAACGGCACGTTCAGCATCCGGGCCAGCGTCTGGGCCAGCAGCGTCTTGCCGGAGCCGGTCGGGCCGAGCAGCAGGATGTTGGACTTCGCCAGCTCGATCGCGTCGTCGTGGCCCGGGCGGCCGTTCTCACCGGCCTGCACGCGCTTGTAGTGGTTGTACACCGCCACCGACAGCGCCTTCTTGGCGGGCGTCTGCCCGACGACGTAGCCCTCCAGGAACTCGTAGATCTCCCGGGGCTTGGGCAGATCCTCCCAGCGGACCTCGGAGGACTCGGCGAGCTCCTCCTCGATGATCTCGTTGCAGAGGTCGATGCACTCGTCGCAGATGTACACACCAGGGCCTGCGATGAGCTTCTTCACCTGCTTCTGGCTCTTTCCGCAGAACGAGCACTTCAGCAGGTCTCCGCCGTCACCGATGCGTGCCACGAGGTCTTTCCCCTTCGCCTGGGTTCCGCCGGCCTTCAACGGAGCCTGGTGCTTCTCTCATCGACGGTACCTTGCCGCGCCCCCCGAGTGGGTCCCCCTTGGACGTACTCGCTCATCCGGGTCCGGGGGGACCGCACGCGACCGGCACCGCCTGCCGGGTGGTTCAGACGTTCACAGAGGTCTTGCGGGTGGAGACGATCTGGTCGACAAGACCATAGGCCAGAGACTCCTCGGCCGTCAGGATCTTGTCCCGCTCGATGTCCTCCCTGATCTGCTCGATCGGGGTGGTGGAGTGCTTGGCCAGCATCTCCTCCAGCTGCTGCCGCATCCTGATGATCTCGTTGGCCGCGATCTCCAGGTCGGAGACCTGCCCGCGGCCGGTCTCGCTGTACGGCTGGTGGATCAGCACCCGGGCGTTCGGCAGCGCCATCCGCTTGCCGGGGCTGCCGGCGGCCAGCAGCACGGCCGCGGCGGAGGCCGCCTGGCCCATGCAGACCGTCTGGATGTCCGGC
This sequence comes from Streptomyces sp. NBC_01198, assembly GCF_036010485.1. Classification (NCBI taxonomy): domain Bacteria; kingdom Bacillati; phylum Actinomycetota; class Actinomycetes; order Kitasatosporales; family Streptomycetaceae; genus Streptomyces; species Streptomyces sp. NBC_01198. Next base: position 5,539,093 of record NZ_CP108568.1, on the reverse strand, counting down.
TTCACGAACTGCATCGTGTCGTAGATCGCGGTGAGCGCGGTGAACGAGCCGCCGGGGCTGTTGATGTAGACCGAGATGTCCCGGTCGGGGTCCATCGACTCCAGGCACAGCAGTTGCGCCATGACGTCGTTGGCGGAGGCGTCGTCGATCTGGACGCCGAGGAAGATCACCCGCTCCTCGAACAGCTTCGCGTACGGGTCGTACTCGCGCACGCCCTGCGAGGTGCGCTCCACGAAGCGCGGGATGACATAGCGGGCTTCGGCGCCGAACACGCCGGGCCGCTCGGCCTCGGTGCGCTCGTACAGGCCGCTGCCGGGGAAGTTCATGGAATTCACGTCCACCGTCCTGATGATGAAGAGCTTCGAGTGATCAGAGGCTGCCGCCCGGCAGGGCGCCAGGGCTCAGGCGGCACCGGTGCCGCCGCCGCCGGGCACATGCGCGGCGGAGAGCATGACCCCGTCCAGCAGGCCGTACTCCTGGGCTTCCTCGGCCGAGAACCAGCGGTCCCGGTCGGAGTCCTTGGTGATCTGCTCGAAGGTCTGGCCCGAGTGCTGTGCGATCAGCTCGGCCATGCGGCGCTTGGTGTGCAGCAGCTGCTCCGCCTGGATCTTGATGTCGGTGGCGGAACCGCCGAGGCCCGCGGAGGGCTGGTGCATCAGGATCCGGGTGTTCGGCAGCGCGAACCGCTTGCCGGGGGTGCCCGCGGTGAGCAGGAACTGCCCCATCGAGGCGGCCATGCCCATGGCGATGGTGACCACGTCGTTCTGGATGAACTGCATGGTGTCGTAGATCGCCATGCCCGCGGTCACCGAACCGCCGGGGCTGTTGATGTAGAGGAAGATGTCCTTGTCCGGCTCTGCGGCCAGCAGCAGCAGCTGCGCGGTGATCTTGTTGGCGATGTCGTCGTCGACGGCCTGGCCGAGGAAGATGATTCGCTCGCCGAGCAGTCGGTTGTAGACCTGGTCGCCGAGTCCACCGGGGTTCGGCTCGCCGGCGGCGGAAGGCATCGGAGTCGTCACGTATCCACCTGCTCGTTGTCGGACGGTAGACATGCCGTCACAGGGTCTTCGTCTGGGCCGGGTGCCGTTCCCTTCACGGGACCGCACCCTTTCTCCCTACGGACCCTAACGCGCGGGTGGTGGCCGACAATCCTGTACGGCCACCTGTTCGCTGTGAGCGCATGCCCTCGTGGGGGCACCTTCCCGCGCGTGGGCGGGCACCTTCCCGCGCGTGGGCGCGCCCCGCAGGAGCGCGGGGAACCGCGCCCCCGGCGGGACGGGGCGTCAGGCCTGCTCGGGCTCCGCGGCGTCACCCTCGGACGGGGCGTCGCCCTCGGCGGAAGCGGCGGCCGCCTCCTCCTCGTCCTCGTCCGTGAGGTCGACGACCTCACCGTTGGTGTCGGTGACCTTCGCCGCCTCCACCACGACCGCCAGCGCCTTGCCGCGGGCGACCTCGCCCACCAGCATCGGCACCTGGCCGCCCTCGACGACCGCCTGGGCGAACTGATCGGGGGTCATACCGGAGGTCGCGGCCCGCCGCATGAGGTGCTCGGTGAGCTCCTCCTGGTTGACCGACAGCTTCTCCTTGTTGACGAGCTCGTCCAGGATGAACTGGGTCTTGATGCCCTTGACCGCCTGGGTCTCCAGCTCCGCGTCGTACTCCTCGCGGGTCTTGCCCTCGCGCTCCAGGTAGGAGTCCCAGGTCAGCCCCATCTGCGGGAACTGGTGGTGCTCCAGGTTGTGCGTCCTGGTCTCGATCTCGTCCTTGAGCAGCTTCTCCGGGATCGGCACCTCGGTCAGCTCGATGAGCGCGTCGAGGACCTTCTCCTGGGCGGCGGTCGCCTGGTCGTACTGCTTCATCGACTCAAGCCGCTTGCGGCTGTCGCCCCGCAGCTCCTCCAGCGTGTCGAACTCGCTCGCCAGCTGGGCGAAGTCGTCGTCCAGCGCGGGCAGTTCGCGCGCCTGGACATCGGAGACGTCGACCTTGACCTCGGCGGGCCTGCCGGCGGCGGAGCCGCCCTTGAGCTCGGAGGTGAAGGTCGCGGAACCGCCGGCGGACAGGCCGGTGACGGCCTCGTCGATACCGTCGAGCAGCTGGACCGAGCCGATGGTGTAGCTGACGGCCTTGGCGATGCCGTCCTCCAGCACCTCGCCGTCCACCGCGGCCTCCAGGTCGACCACCACGACGTCGCCCTCGGCGGCCGGGCGGTCCACCGTGGTGGTGGACGCGAAGCGGTCCCGCAGCTGCTCCAGCGACTTCTCGACGTCCTCGTCGCTGACCTCGACGGCGTCGACGGTGACCTCGATGCCGGAGAAGTCCGGGATCTCGATGACCGGCCGGATGTCCACCTCGGCGGTGAACTTCAGCTCGTCGCCGTCGTTGAACTCGGTGATGTCGACGTCGGGCTGCCCGAGCACGTTCAGCTCGCCCTCGCTGACCGCCTCCGTGTAGAACTTCGGCAGCGCGTCGTTGATGGCCTCTTCGAGGACCGCGCCACGGCCGAACCGCTGGTCGATGACGCGCGCAGGGATCTTGCCCTTGCGGAAGCCCGGCACCGTGACCTGGTCGTTGATCTTCTTGTACGCCGCGTCGAGGCTGGGCTTGAGCTCCTCGAAGGGCACCTCGACAGTGAGTCGAACCCGGGTCGGGTTCAGAGTCTCGACGGCGCTCTTCACGGTTGGGTCTCCTTGGGGCTTTACGTTGATGGGGGCGGACCGTCGGTACGAGTCGTACGTGCGGCACTCGGCTTGGCCGCGTGCCCGGTCGCCAGCGGCCCATCCTACCGGTACCACAAAGCCCGCCGGGCGGGGTCGGACGAGGGCCCGCGGGCCGGCGCCACCGTACGTGCCGGCCCGCGCGGAACTGCTGGTCGGGGTGGCCGGATTCGAACCGACGGCCTTCCGCTCCCAAAGCGGACGCGCTACCAAGCTGCGCCACACCCCGCTGGTGCGACACGTAGAGTACATGCACCGTCGACCGTGGGCAGCCGCTCTTCCACCCGCCACTCATCCGGTTCGACCGGCAACCGTGCGATGTGCCAGAATCTGAGGCGCTGCGGGCGTAGCTCAATGGTAGAGCCCTAGTCTTCCAAACTAGCTACGCGGGTTCGATTCCCGTCGCCCGCTCTGTACGGCCACGGCCCGGGTGGCGGAGCGATTCCGCGACCCGGGCCGTCGTCATTTCCGATCTTCTTCTAGCTCTCCGTGCCCCCCACGTGCCCCTTCCTGCCGGAGCCCCGCTTGAGCGCCTTCACGATCATGCCGTCAATGGCGTCGGCGATCTCGCGTTCCCGCTCCTGATTGCCGTGCTGATAGATCAGCGCGGCGCGGCTCGAACCGTGGCCCAGCCGGATCATCAGCTCTCTCGTACTGGCGTCCGTCCGTGAGGCGAGCGTGTTGCCGGTGTGCCGAAGATCATGGAAGTGCAGACCCTTGATCCCAGCCTCGGCACACGCCTTCCGCCATAGCCCGTTGAAGTGGTTCCGGCGAGGCGTGGCCCCCTTCGCTCCGACGAAGATTCGACCCTGAGCACCAGGCTCGGCGTACACCCGCAGGTGCACGTTCACGACCGGCATGATCGACGCCGGGATCGCTACGGAGCGCTTCCCCGCCTCACTCTTCGGAGCCTTGTAGACCCGCTTCCCGCTGTTCAGCTCGGAGACCGAGCCCCGTACCCGGATGACGGCCCGCTCGACGTCGAGATCCTGGCGGCGCAGGCCCATCAGCTCGCCCCAGCGCAGGCCGCAGAACGCGGCGAGGAGCACAAGCGCGCGATAGCGCGGCTGGCCGGCGTCAGCAATCGCGAAGACCTCGGGGATTGTCGCGGTCGGTCGCTCCGGGGTGTGGACCGTGCCCCCGTTCTTGATCTGGCACGGATTGCGCCGGATCAGGTCGTCAGCAACGGCCGTCCCCATGATCGTGCGGAGGAGCGCGTACGCCTTGGCCACGGTCGGAGCACCGGTGCCGGCGTCCAGCCGGGCACGTCGCCAGGCCCGAACGGCAGCAGGAGTGACGTCGGCGATGGTCATCCCACCGAAGGTCGGCAGCAGGTGAACCCGGAGCAGGATGCCGTACAGGCCGGCCGTGCTCAGGGCCAACGGCCGCTCGGCGATCCAAGCGGTCGCGTACGCCTCGAACGGCACCTTAGACGCGTCAGGGTCCCGCCAGTCCGGCTGACGCACCTCGGTCTGCCGTTCGGCCAGCCAGTCGTCAGCGTCCCGCTTCGTGGCGAAGGTCTCGGGTGCCGGGCGGTCGATCCCGTCCGGACCCCGGTAGCGAGCCTGGTACCGGCCGGAGGGCAACTTGCGGACCCGGCCGAACGTCCGGCGCTTCTTGCTGGGCATCACGCCACCTTCCGCAGGTGCCGGGCGGCGGTACGGGGCTGGACCGTGTTCGCAGCGACGAAGGCATCGAGCGCGCTCGCCGGGATGCGGACGTGCCGGCCGACCTTGACGAAGGTGATGCGCCGTTCCTCGATCAGCCGCCGGGAGAAGCGCACTCCGGTGCCGAGCCGTTCGGCGGCTTGTTCCACTGTCAGTAGCCGGTCCATGGTCACCACTCCCCCTCGTTGTCGGCGATCTCGTGGCGTGCTTGGCGTGCGGTTTCTCTGGTCTGGGTGATGTCGCGGTGGATCTGTTGGGCGAGCCAGGATTCGCCGGGGGTGTGGCCGTGACCGGCGTAGGTCCAGTGGGCGATGACGAGGGTGCCGGCGTCCGGATCGGCGTCCAGGTCGGGGAGGCCGCGTTCCTTGCGTTCCTGGTCGGCGCGGTAGTCCGCGCGAGCCTGCCGGAGCGCTCCGAGGGTGGTGGAGTAGCGCCGGGCCTTGGTCGAGAAGTGGCCCCGGAAGCCGAGCATGTGAGCCCAGGCCCACAGCCGCCGGTCGGGATAGGTCGCGTCGAGGTCCCAGCAGGCTTGGATCAGCCGGCGGGTGTGGTCGGGCAGGTCGGGGAGCTTGTCGAGTTCGGCGAGTTCACCGATGCGGCGGTCGACAGTTCCCGTCGTCTCCGCCGCCTTGGTGGCGTACTTGGCGACGTAGGACGCGACGGCCTGTTCCGTCAGTTCCTCGCCGTGACCGAAGGCCCCGATGGGCTGCACGTCGAGCTGTGTGCCCCAGCGCAGAACCCGGGCGGCCTGGTCACCGGCGGCGGGAACGGTGACGGCAGCGCGGGCGGCAGCGGCGCGTAACGCGTCTTCCAGGAGGCCGGTGGTCGCCCAGGCCGGCGGGGCGGTGTCGGGACCGTCCGGGCCGTCGAAGCGGATCACGGCGTGGAAGTGGATCGCACCGCGCTTCTGGTATTCGGCGACCTTGCCGTAGGAGACGCGGAGCCGTTCGCGCAGTTCGCGTTGCGTGATGCCGACGCGGGCGGCGAGTTCGCGGGGCAGGTAGATGGTGACGTACCGCCAGAGGTCCGAGGCGTGGTTGTTCCACAGCACCGCCCCGGCGTAGTCGTACGAGTCGGGATCGAGCGGCGTGCCCAACTCCGGTGCCCCGTCCTGGTGGGGAGTGCCGCAGCGGCAGCGGCCGGCGGCAGGCCGGTTGTGGACCGGGCCGAAGGACGGGGCGGTGAGGGTGGCAAAGACCCGGGGGTGGTCGACCACGGTTGCGGGGACGCCTTTGCCGCCGGTCAGGCCGGACAGGATGAGCTGGTAGGTGTCGCCGGCGTAGGTCCATGCGCAGGCCGGGCAGCGCGAGGCACGGCGGTTGCCACAGGCGACGCGGAGCCGCCCGCCAGGCTCCCCACCGGTGTCGTAGGCGTAGAGGACCTGCCCGGTTGCCGGGTCGAGGGTGGTGGTCGAGCCGACCAGGTGGATCGGGTCGGAGCAGCCACCGGTGCGGGTGACCTGGTCGTGCCAGCGGTCAAAGCCGTCCGACCCGGCCACCCGCAGGAAGTCCTGCCAGGCAACCGGGTCCAGGCCCGCCGGAAGGGCGGTTGCGATCACGCGCCACCGTCCTTGCGGGGGTGGGTGTCGATCCAGTCCTCTGCGCACACCTTGTGGACGGGCTTGCCCGCATCGGAGCGGAGCGGGGTGGGCTTGGTGCACAGGACGCACGGCCTGTCGCCGGTGTGGTCGAAGTGCTTAGCGTCGCGCCAGTCGAGGAAGGCCACAGCGCTCACCTGCCGGCGGTGGTCAGGACGCGGCGGGTGGGGACGACACCGGTGCCCTTGCAGGCGGGGCAGGTGACGTTCAGGGTGCGGCGGGTGCCGTCGCCGTTGCGGGTGCCGGTGGCGATGGCCACGACGGGGAAGCCGTCGCAGTGGGAGCAGATGTGGCCCGGGGCGTGGGTGTGGTGCGGCATGATGGGTGTCCCTTTCGGGTCCGTTGGATCAGGAAGGTGGAGGCGCCCGGGGCGGCGGAAACTTGGCAGTAGAGGCCGCCCCGGGAGCCGCTAGGAACGGCGGTTGCGTCGGGTGGGGTAGGCGGGCGGGATCGCGTTGTAGGCGTCCTGGCCGTGCTGGAACGAGGCCGCGTCACCGTCGCCGGTCGCGGTGCGGTCGTACTCGCGGGCGATGCGGCGCACGGCCTTGCGGTCACCGTGGCGCTTGGCGTTGGCGAACTCCCGGCCCAGCTCGGCCATAGCGGGATTGGCCGGTGTGTCGCTCTTGCGGGTGAACAGGCCCACGACGCTCACCGGCCCTTGTGGGAGTCGTTGAGGATGGCGCGGGCGACCACGGCCACAACCGCGACGGAGGCGGCGGTGATGGCGACGGCCAGGAGCAGGGAGACGAGGACGACGCCGACCACGAGGACCACGGCGGTGCCGCCGACCACGACGGTCGCGACGCTGCCGGGGGTGAGCTGGACGACCGGGCGGGCCGGGGCCTGCGGGATCGGCATGGGCACCGGGGGCTGCGCCAGCGGGGCCGGGGCGGTGGTGTCGGTGTTCACCGGTGCCGGCGGGGTGGTGTAGGCGGTGACGGGCGGGGTGTAGGTGTAGTCCGGCGGGTACTTGGGCTTGAACATCCGAAGTCCTCTCCTGATCAGGTGGTGGTGCAGGTGTGGGTGCGGGCGGCGAGTTCGGCGGCAGCGCGGGTGGCGTAGTCGTTGGACCAGCCGCAGCGCGGGGCGGTGCAGGCGGCGATGGTGGCTTTGCGGCCGTGCCGGTCGCGGTGGTCGCCGACCTCGACGGGGCCGATACGGGCGACGTTGGTGAAGCGCTCGAAGCGGGCCATCGGGTCAGCCCTTCGGGTCGTGCAGGAAGTCGTCGGCGTGGTCGTGCAGCCACTGCGTGACGTCGGGTGCCTCGGTGTCGGTGGCGCCGGTGATGGCGCGCTCTCCGACTTCCACGGCTTCGACCAGGCGGCCGGCGCGGGTGAGTTCGGCGGACCGTTCCAGAGCGGTACGGGTGGACGGACGCATCAGGATTTCCTTCCGGGTCAGGTGAGTTGAGCGGCGATGGCGTCGGCCAGCGCCGGGGGGACGCCGAGGCGGGTCCGCAGGGTGGCGGTGTCGATCGGGGTACCGGTCGCGGACCGGTGGGCGGCGGCGATCTTCCGGGCGTGATCGACCAGCGCAGCCGGCACCGTGACCGCCGGGGGCACGGCCGGGGCGGGGGCGGGCGCGGGGGCCGGTTCATGGGCGCGTTCGAGGACGACCGGCACAGCAGGCTCCGGGACCGGCAGCGCCCCACACTGGTCGGGTGCGGTGTCGGGGATGAGGCGGTGGACCTGACGCATGAGCGCGCCGAAGGCGAGCAGCGCGGCGAACGGGGGCACGGCGGCGACGACGTAGTGCAGCAGCGGCTGCCGGGCACCGACGCCGGCGACGTTCAGGCCGATCGAGCCGAGGGAGCCGGTGACCGTGAGGCCGATGGCCCACCAGTCGGTACGGCCCCGCAGTGCGGCGAGGAACATCAGCACCTCGCCGGCCACGATGAACAGATCGAGCGTCGCGGGCCACGCCCAGCGCCGGGCCGGTGAAGCGGCAAGCCCGTTGGTGCGGGCGACGTCGGCGAGGTGGGCGTAGGAGAGCCAGAACGCGGCGGCGGTCAGTACGACGATCACGACTCCGGCGACGATCACGGCGGCCTGTTCGGCTTCCGGTTTGGTCATGGCGATCACGCCTCTCCGGTGCCGAAGCAGGTCAGGCACATGCCGTCCTGCTTTCCGACGACGCGGTGCCGGCGGCCCACACGAACGGTCACGGCGACGGTTCCGGTGCCCTTGCAGACCGGGCACTTCTCCGGCACCGGCTCGGCAGCGGGCTTGGCGGGGCGGGCGGCGGTCTTGCGAGCAGCCATGGCACGGACCTCCTTCCAGGACGTTTTGGGCATGGAGCGGGTAGGGAGCTGGCGTGAGGCGGTCACGCCGACCGGTGGACAGGTTGGGTCAGGCGGTGGCGGGGAACGGCCCGGGAACCGGCGCGGTGGTCGTACCGAGAGGCGGCAGGACGGGCCGGAAGGGTGCCAGCGCGGGCACCTCGGGTGTCAGCTCGGCATACGCGTTGCAGGCGGCGACCGCGTCACGCAGCGAGACGTGTGGGGTGCGGATCCGGGACCAGCCGCCGGAGGTGTCCGCGACGATCGCGACACCCGGTTGATCCGGGGCGATGGCCAGGACCGAGGCCAGAGCCTCCGGGGCGATGTCGCCGAAGGCCATCTTCGCGGACGCTTCATCGTTGACGCGGTGGCACACCCGGCCGGTGAGCTGAGCGCGCAGCATGGTCACGCCGTCGCCCAGCTCGGAGCCGAAGCGCTGACCGCACACTTCGAGGTAGATGCCGGCCGCCCGGGCGAGCTGACCGAGACGGATCAGGGCGGTGATGATCCGCTCCCGGCGCTTCTTCTCCGACGCGGTCGCGATCAGGAGCAGTTCGGCTATCTCATCGATCATGACGACGATCGGCACCGGGCGGATCTTGTCCGGCAGGCCCCAGATGTCGGAGGTGATCTCCGCGTCCGGGGTGTCCGCGCTGATCCGCTGTGCGGCACGGATGACCTGGAAGCGCTCCGTCATCTCGTCAACGAGCGCTTCGAGGAGATCGGCGGCGAGCTCTGCGGTGTCGGCCATGGCGGTGAACCGGCGCGCCAGCGGGGCGAGTTCGACACCCTTCTTGCAGTCGATCCCGACCAGCGCGACCGGCTGAGGAGCGAGCTCCCTGATCAGGCCGCGTTGGTAGACGGACTTGCCCGACTCGGTCGCGCCCACGGTCAAGCTGTGCGGCACCTTCCGGAAGTCCCGGTAGTGCACGGTCCCATCCCCGCGCAAAGCGACCGGCACCCGCAGGGCCGAACGTTCCGCACGGGCCGGCAGGTGCACCCGGCCGAGCACGTCATAGCCGGTCATCGACAGTTCCAGGACCCCGGAGCGGATCTCCTTGACCGCGACCTGGTGAAGGCGCCAGGAGTGCCGCAACCGGTCGGCGGCAGTGATCACGTCGAAGGCGTCCTGCCCCGGCTGGAGCCGGATGCGGGCAACCAGGCCCGTGCGGGTGGTCCGCAGACGCAGGAGCTTCGGGGGCCGGTTGGCCGGCATCTCCCGGCGCAGCGCCCGGGCGACCGCGATCCGTGCCCGTGACGGGGGAACCGACAGGCCGCACGCGTCCATGACGGAGGCGTAGGACCAGCCGACCCTCACCCGAGCAGCGGGGCCGCCGATGACCAGCCAGTACAGGTCCGGGCGGACCCGGCGCAGGATCAGCACAGCGGCGATCCCGGCGCCGGATAACACCAGTACGGTCACCACGGCGATCAGCCCTTGCCGTTCGCGGCAGCCGCCGGCATGAGCGAGGTCACGGCCACGGCGCGGAAGCTGATCCCGTGCCGCTTCTGCCCGTTGAACTCGTTCTCCCAGTCCCGCGCCCGCAGACCCGTCACCGCGACCAGCGTGCCCGGCGTGAGCGTTGCGTCGATGCCGGTCTCCGGGATGGTCACCTGGAACAGGTCACCCTGCCCCTCATCCGAGACCAGCAGGCCCACCGTCCTCAGCGGCGCACCGGTCTCGCGGTCGATCGCGATCTCACCGGTCTGCTTGTTCACCAGCTTCGGCACCGGCGGGGTCGCCACGAACACCGTGGCGGTCGAAAGGTCGATCTTGAACGAAGCCATACGGCAACTCCTGTGCTGGGTGGAGGAGTAGAGCGCTCCCCCACGAGCGTCAGCTTGTATATCCAAGCTGTACCTTCACGGTACGGCGGTCAACTTGGATATGCAAGTGGGGAGTTGAAAAAGGAGAGCCCGAAGGCTCTCCCTGGCGGCGCAGTTGATCAGGGAACGTCGATCACGTACCGGAAGACGTGACGATCGCACGGCACCCGAGAGTCGAGCACTTCCACCGTCTGACCAGCGGAAGTGTGCGCCGTACGAAGCACTCGCGCGAGTGGCACTCCGGGCGGAATCTTGAGCGCGTCAGTCTCTGCCGGCGTGGGCATACGGATTTCAAGATCTTCTACGAAGTGCGTGATCCGCTGTCCGATCGGCCCGTCTGGATCTTCGATCAGCCGACTGACGCCACCGCGAATCCGGCGCGCCTCGGTCACCTCGGTGCCGGCGAACAGGGCAGCGGGGTAGTAACCGTCAACCAGTTGCATCGGTTCGTCGTTCACGAAGAACGCCCGACGCCGGACGATCACCTCGGCGCCGTCGGCGACCCCAAGTCGCTCCGCCACGTCAGGAGGTGCGGGCACGGTCTCTACGGACGAGATCCGCTGTTCGGGTCGCAGCCCCTGAGCCGCAGCCTCCGCGTTGAAGTTGCTGACGCCGGTGTCGCGACGCTCGCGGAAGTTGGCTCCGGTGGTGAGCATCTGCACGTTCGGTCGGGGCCGCACGAAGACGCCTCGGCCCTGTTCGCTGATCAGCAGGCCGTCTGCCTTGAGCAGTGCCAGCGCCTTCCGCACCGTGACGCGCGTGGTGTCGTACTGATCCTTGAGCTCGTTCTCAGACTTGAGTTTCTCGCCGGCGCGCAGCTTCCCCAGCAGGATCAGCGTGCGCAGTTCATCGGCGATCTTCCGGTACGTCGGAAGATCCTTCTCCGCCATCTAGGTCACCTCGACTTGGCTATGCAAGCCAGCTTACGGGCGACACCGACAATCGTCACCCGGCGTAGGCCCAGCCGGTCCAAGCGGCAACACGGATGGCGACAACCGGCCCTTGAGGCGGAGTCTCCTCGTACTGGTGGTACTTCGTCTGGAGTTGAGCGACAGCCTTCAACCGGTCGTCGCCGTCCTCCCAGATCTCCGCGCGCCCATCAGCCCGAGCCCACCACAAGGCCGACCAGTCATCTGCGTACCGATCGGCGATGACCGCCACCGCCGGGTTTTCAGCGATGTTCCGCAGCCGCCGCAGGTTGGTCGAGCGCTTCGGCTTGTGGTCGATCACGAAATAGATCACGTCGCCGTCCACCACGAAGGTGATCGGCACGACGTGCGGCACGCCAGCAGCATCGGCCGTCGCCAAGCGCGCGACGGGAGAGCTTGCGAAGCGCTCGCGAGCCTCAGCGGCGGAGATGTCCATGGTGCGAACGTACCCGCGACGACAGGCGTTGTTACAGATTTCCCTACCTCATCAAGCTCCCGGCGTCGCTGCCGCTCCGCCGGGCGCGCGTCCGGCTCCCGGCCGCGCCGTCGCTCCTGTCTCCGCCCCGCTCGGCCCGGCCGAAGCCGCGCGCGCCCGCAAGGGTGGGCCGAAGGGCATGAGGGAGAACCACACCAGCCCACAGCAGAAGTCACGACGATGCCTCCGGCGGGGGCGCTCCGCATCCGGGATGAACCAAGCCCGGCCGGCGAGTGCACGTTCATCGTGGCGAGCGAGGGAGCTCCCATCCCATCTGCCATCGACCCGGGCAAGCCGAGCAGTCGCGGCCCAGGGCGTCAAGGTCGTTCGTACAGTGGCGCGCTCCACCTTGACGCCCTGAACCACGCCCGCTCCACAAGAGTGCGGGCCGACAGCAGACGGGATGAGAGCAGGGGGCGTGGCTAGGGTGTGGGGGTGAAAGTCCACGTGCAGAAGGGGTGAGCGTGATCATGTTGAGGCGGAGGGATCGGGCACCTGACAGGCCATCCGGGCGTCACATAGACCGGCGGTGGCAAGCCGCCTACATCGCCGTGACGTTCCTCCTGGCAGTCTCCACCGACGACATAGTCATCCGGCTTCTGCTCACCGCCTCGGCGATTGGGGCGGGATACTCGCTCGGGCGCAAGTCCCAAGAACGTGAGCGGGTATCGGCGCGATGACTCGACTTAGCTTGGTCGATCTTCCGGTGACCTTCGAGCGGCCCCTCCGACTGTTCACTTACATCATCGGGCACAGTCAGCTTCTGCTCAGAGGGCAGCAGGACAGCGAACGAGGCCACTCGACCACGCTGGAAGTGCTCTTCAAGGACGTTAGCGCCCTATCGGTCCGGGACCGCTACCCCTCACTGATCATCCGGGCAGCATCCAGCCAAGAAGAGGATGAACTGCGCGAAGCAGTTCCTGGCGCTTGGTATGACGCGCGGGCCTTCGTCCTAGGCGAGGGACTGTTGGGCGGGTTCGTGGTAGCAGGCACCGTATTCTGGGGCGAGTCTTCTGCTCCTGAGACGTACGGGAGCTTCCTTGTCCCGGACTACAGTCTGCCGCGATTTGATCCGGACCAGCCGCACCGCTCCGACTGTCAGACGATCTACACCCCCTATCCGCAACGCCAGTAGGGCGTGCCCGCCGCGTGCCCGTCTGACGGGCGTTCAACGGGGAACCACGGGGAACAGTGGCGGTCTCGACCCGTAGGCCCTGGAAGGGGCCTTCCCAGGTCACGGCGGGGCCGCCGCACTCGTCTTCCAAACTAGCTACGCGGGTTCGATTCCCGTCGCCCGCTCTGTACGGCCACGGCCCGGGTGGCGGAGCGATTCCGCGACCCGGGCCGTCGTCATTTCCGGGCGCGGTCCCGGCGCGGGCGGATCCGGCGTTCCGGCCGCTCGTGGATATTCGGGAGCGCTGATCAGGGCTGCCAGCCAGGATGTCCTCGTGGCCTACTCCGAAATCAATGTCCATGGCGCGCCCGAGGACGGGCCGTACGCGTGTCCGTGCTGCGCGTACATCACGCTCACCCGACGGGCCTACCACGAGACCTGCCCCGTCTGCGATTGGGAAGACGACGGCCAGGACGACCACGACGCCGATGAAGACCGCGGCGGGCCGAACTGTCTCTCCCTCACCGAGGCCCGCGAGAACTTCAAGGCTTTCGGCGCGAGCCAGGAACGACGCACTCGGTATCTGCGGGAGCCGCTCCCCCACGAGTTCCCGGACGACCGCAGCGACTGACGCGCCACGCGGGGTGGGGTCAGTCGACCGGGATGCCCTGGGGGGATTTGATGCGGCGCATGATCATCTGGGAGTTGACGTCGCTGACGCCCGGCAGGGCGATGAGCTTGTCGGTCCAGAAGCGCTCGTAGGCGTCCGAGTCGGCCACCGCGATGCGCAGCAGGCAGCCGGGGGCGCCGTAGAGGCGGTAGGCCTCGACCACGTCGGTGGTGGACTGGACCTCGGCCTCGAAGGCGGCGACGGAGTCGCGGTCGCGCTGGACCTCGACCGAGGCGAAGACCTCGAAGCCGCGTCCGACGGCTGCCGGGTCGACCACCGCGCGGTAGGTCTGGATCACCCCGTCGTCCTCCAGCTGGCGCACCCGGCGCAGGCACGGGGAGGGGGTCAGGCCGACCCGCTGGGCCAGCTCCTGGTTGGTGAGCCGGCCATCGGCCTGGAGTTCGCGCAAGATACTTCTGTCAATGGCGTCCATCGGGGCATTATCACCCCGCCTTCCGGGGAGTACCGGCCGGTATTCGCAATCATATGGCGGGTCTACGCGCATATCATTGCAGGGGACCGGTACCGCCGTGCCGCCGTGCCGTCGGCGGCCCCCGCGGCACCACGCAGCACGGTCGGCACAACGGCAGCAGTGGAGGCGGAGGCATCGTGCGACACGTCGTGGTCATCAGCACCGGAGGCACCATCGCCAGCCGATGGCAGGGCGACGGCTACGCGGCGGAGGCCGCCGGCCGGGAGGTGCTGGAGGCGGGCGCCGTGCCCGAGGGCGTCGAGGTGCGGGTGGTGGACCTCTTCACCGTCAACAGCTCGCGGCTGACCACCGGCCACCAGCTGCGGCTGCTGCACGCGGTGCACGACGTGCTCGCCGACCCGGAGGTGGACGGCGTGGTGGTCACCCACGGCACCGACACGCTGGAGGAGTCCGCCTTCTTCGTCGACCTCTTCCACGGCGACCGGCGCCCGGTGGTCTTCACCGGCGCCCAGCAGCCGCTGGACGCGGCGGACGGCGATGCGGCCGGCAACCTCTACGACGCCCTGCTGACGGCCGCCTCCGGCCGGGACATCGGCGCCGTGATCGTCTTCGCCGGCCAGGTCTTCGCCGCCCGCGGCACCGTCAAGCGGCACACCCTGGACGCCCGCGCCTTCGGCGACCCGGACGGGCTGCCGCTGGGCCGGGTGGAGTTCGGCCGGGTGAGCTGGGGACGGCGGCAGCCGCGGCGGGAGCCGCTGCCGCTGCCGGAGCGCGACGTCGCCTCGCCCCGGGTGGACATCGTGATGCACCACAGTGACGCCGACGCGGTGCTCTTCGACGCCGCCGTGGCGGCCGGCGCCCGCGGCATCGTGCTGGTCGGCACCGGCGCGGGCAACGCGAACCCGGAGATCGCCGAGGCCGTGCACCGGGCCGTCGCGGCCGGGGTGCAGGTGGCGGTCAGCACCCGGGTGGCCGCGGGCGCGGTGGCACCGCTCTACACCGGCGGCGGTGCGGTCGACCTGGCAGCGGCGGGCGCGCTGCTGACCGGCACGCTCAAGCCCGGCCAGGCGCGTATCGCGGTGCTCGCCGCCCTGCTGGCGGGCCGGGACGCACCGGCGGGTGAGGACCGCGAGGCCGGCGCGCGGCTGCGCCGGATCCTGGACACCACGCCGAAGGCGGCGTCCGCGTCAGAGCTTTATCTGGTTGATGGTGTCGGCCACTGAGTTGAGGAACCGGTTGATGTCCGGCGCCATGTTCGTGGACGCGAGGAAGAAGCCGAAGAGGGCGGCGACGATCGCCGGGCCCACCTTTATCGACTTGGACCGGATCATCACCACCAGGACGATCGCAAGCAACAGTGCGGCGGACAGGGAGATAACCACAGCGGATCACTTCCTCTTTCGGTTCTTGCCGGTCCGGGGACCGCGCCGCGCCCCCCGCCTCGCCCGTATCCATGGTGCCACCGGTGACCGACAATCAACGCCCGTACGACACACGGCCCATAGTCCCATTCCCGTGGGCTAGTCGCGGCACACCACCAGCAGCGCACGGTCGTCGTTGACGTCCTTGGCCACCGCCTCGATCAACCGCCAGGCGGAGCCGCGGAATCCGGTGGCCACGAAACGGTCGGCCTCGCCGATCAGCCGGTCCATGCCCTCGGCGATGTCCCGCTCCGCGGTCTCCACCAGCCCGTCGGTGAACAGCATCAGGACGTCGCCGGACCGCAACGTGCCCTTGACGCCGTGGAATTCGGCCCCGTCGTAGACGCCGAGCAGCGGCCCCTCGGCGGCCTTCTCCTCCCACCGGCCGCTGCCGGCGTGCAGTTGGACGCCCGGCGGGTGGCCGGCGGACAGCAGTTCGTAGTCGCCGCTCTCCAGGTCGAGCACCAGGTGCACGGAGGTCGCGAAGCCCTCCTCCCAGTTCTGCCGCAGCAGGTAGCCGTTGGCCGCGGTGAGGAAGGCGTGCGGCGGCAGCGAGCCGAGCAGGCCGCCGAAGGCGCCGGACAGCAGCAGCGAGCGCGAGGCGGCGTCCATGCCCTTGCCCGACACGTCGGTGAGCACCGCCTCAAGCACCCGGCCGCCCGAACTGCGGGTGGCGACCACGAAGTCGCCGGAGAAGGACTGGCCGCCGGCCGGCCGCAGCGACATCTCGGCGTGCCAGCCGCCGGGCAGCCGCGGCAGCCTGCTCTGCACCCGGATTCTTTCCCTGAGGTCGAACAGCATGGTGTGCCCGCCCCGCCACGGCACGCCGACCCTGGCCCTGAACTGGGCGATGACCAGGCCGGCCAGCGCCACCGCGGTCACCACGAGCACCGTGCCGGGGGTGACCCGGGCCGGGCCCTCGCGGTACGGGCCGAGCGCGGCCGACTCGGCGATCAGCGCGACGGCGGAGGCGGCGTAGACCAGCAGCAGGCTGGAGGGGCGCAGCAGCAGCCCGCCGGCCAGGATCGGCAGCACCAGGGCGCTGGGCGGGCACCATTCGGGCGTGATCACGGTGGTATACGCCAGGATCGGTATCACCGCGACCAGGACGCCGAGGCCGGCCCAGTCGGAGGCGCCGCCGCGGAAGTAGTCCACGGCGGACTTGCGCACGCTGAGCCGGGCCCGGTGCAGCCGTCTGCGCCACCTGAGCCGAGGCCCCTCGCCCACCGCCGTTTTTGCCATGTCCCGGCGACCATACCCACGGATGGCCCTGCCGTGCAGGCAGGATGGCCTGTGAGCCGTCCGGGTGAGACAGAACGAGACGGGAGATGCCCGGGAAAACGGAGTCGGCGAAAATTACGTATCGCCGCCGCCGCTCGTCCTGGTAGTCAGAGCGTATGACGATCGATCTGCGCCCGCCGGCGGCCGGGGACTGGGACGAGTTCGTGCTCCGCCTGGAGCGGGCCTTCGGCGAGCCGGCCATGACCTCCGAGGAACGGGCGATGTGGCGGGACTTCCTGCCCCTGGAGCAGGCGCTGACCGCCCGGGCGGACGGCGGGATCGTCGGCACCGCGGGCGCCTTCGACTTCCGGATGACGGTGCCCGGCGGGACGCTGCTCGACGTGGCCGGCGTCACGATGGTCAGCGTCCAGCCCACGCACCGCCGCCGCGGGGTGCTCACCGCGATGATGCGCCGCCAGCTGGACGACTTCCGCGAGCGAGGCCTCGCCGTCGCCGTCCTGCTGGCCTCCGAGCCGTCCATCTACGGCCGGTTCGGCTACGGCACCGCCACCCGGCAGTTGCACGGCCGGATCGACACCACCCGCGTCACGGTGCAGGCGCCGCCGGGCGCCGACGCGGTGCGGCTGCGGCTGGTCACCCCGGCGGAAGGGGTGGCTGCCTGCGAGGCGGTCTACGCCCGGGCGGTGCCCGGCAGGCCCGGCATGCTGGCCAGGCAGCCGGAGTGGGAGCGGCTGGCGCTGCTCGACCCGCCGGCGGACCGGGGCGGCTTCGGCGCCCGGCTGTGCGTGCTCGCCGAGGTGGACGGCGAGGTGCGCGGCTACGCCCGCTACAGCGTCAAGGCCGGCGGCACCGCACTCGGCGTGCCGGACGGCACCGTCAAGCTGAAGGATCTCGAAGCACTCGATCCGGTGACATACGCGGCGCTGTGGCGCTACCTCACCGACGTCGACCTGGTCGCCCGGCTGGTCTTCCACAACCGCCCGGCCGACGACCCGGTGCAGCAGATCGTCTCCGACATCCGCCGCTGCAACTTCAGCTGGCGCGACGGCCTGTACGTACGGCTGGTGGATCTCCCCGCGGCACTGGCGGCGCGCGCCTACGCGGCGCCGCTCGACGTCGTGCTCGACGTAGAGGACCCCTTCTGCCCGTGGAACACCGGCCGCTGGCGGCTGTCGGGTGACGCGAAGGGGGCGGTCTGCGAGCGCACCGGCGATCCGGCGGACCTGGCCCTGGCGGCAAGGGAGTTGGGCACCGCCTATCTGGGCGGCCACGGGCTGCGGGCGCTGGCCGGTGCGGGGCTGGTCACCGAACTGCGCCCGGGTGCGCTGGCCGAGGCGTCGGCGGCCTTCCGCTCCGACCTGGAACCGTGGGTGCCGCACGGCTTCTAGGCGCTGCTTCTCGCGGGGGGCTCAGGCCTGGCAGCGGGGGCACCAGAACAGGTTGCGGGCGTCCAGCGGCCGGGTGCGGACCGCGGTGCCGCACACCAGGCAGGGCTGGCCCGTACGGCGGTAGACGTAGACCTCGCCGCCGTGGTCGTCCACCCGGGGCGGGCGGCCCATCGCCGCCGGCTCATGCTCGGGGCGCACGGTGTCGATCCGGTTGGTGCGCACACCCTCGCGCATCAGCGCCACCAGGTCGGCCCACATCGCGTCCCACACCGGCCGCGGCAGATCGCGGCCGGCCAGGAAGGGGTCCACGCCGTGCCGGAAGAGAACCTCGGCGCGGTAGACGTTGCCGACGCCGGCGATCACCTTCTGGTCCAGCAGCAGCGCGGCCACGCTGATCCTGGACCTGGCGATCCTGGTGTAGACCCGGTCCGGGTCGTCGCCGGGACGCAGCGGGTCGGGGCCCAGCCGGTCGTGTATCGCCCGCTTCTCCGGCTCGGTGATCAGCGCGCAGGCGGCGGGGCCGCGCAGGTCGGCGTAGTGCGCCGACGTGGCGATACGCAGCCGTACGGTGTCGGTCGGCGGCGGCGTCGGGCCGTCACCGAAGCCGAACTTCCCGATCAGGCCCAGGTGCACGTGGACCCAGCCGGTGTCGCCGAAGCCGAGGAAGAGGTGCTTGCCGTGCGCTTCCGCGCCGGTCATCACCCGGCGGTCGAGCAGTGCGGCGCCGTCGGAGAACTTGCCCTGCGGGCTGCTCGCCCGTACCTGCCGGCCGCCGAAGCGCTCCTGGTGGTCGGCGGCCAGCCGGTGGATCGTGTGGCCCTCGGGCATCGCCCGTTCAGTCCTGCTGCGGGTGGTGGGCGGGAACCGGCGGGAGTTCGCCGGTGGCCTCGTACGCGCTGAGCATGTCGATACGGCGCTGGTGGCGCTCCTCGTGCGAGTACGGCGTCGTCAGGAACAGCTCGACGAACTTCAGCGCCTCGTCCCGCGTGTGCAGCCGGCCGCCGATGCTCAGCACGTTCGCGTCGTTGTGCTCGCGGGCCAGCGTGGCGGTCTGCTCGCTCCACGCCAGGGCGGCGCGGACGCCGCGCACCTTGTTCGCGGCGATCTGCTCGCCGTTGCCTGAGCCGCCGATGACGATGCCGAGGCTGCCGGGGTCGGCGGCGGTCCGCTCCGCTGCGCGGAGGCAGAAGGGGGGGTAGTCGTCCCCCGCGTCATAGATGTGCGGCCCGCAGTCCACGGGCTGATACCCGTTGCCTGTCAGCCACTCCACGAGGTGGTTCTTGAGTTCGAAGCCGGCATGATCCGAGCCGAGGTACACGCGCATGCGCCCAGTCTTCCACCTCGCCCTCCCCTCCGCTGGCCGCGGGGGGCCATGCGGTTGCCCTTACGCAGGGGGGCTTTTCGGGGGCGCGGGGAACGGCGCGCGCAACCGCACACCCGCCGGTGGTCCGGCACGGACCGAACAGCCCCCTTGGGACGGTGACGACCCCCGCCCCCGGTCGGGGCTTGTCGCGCAGTTCCCCGCGCCCCTGGTGGGCGCCGCCCACCGCAGAGGGCAAGCTCGGGGGTTTGCGCTGGCCGCGAGGTCAGTGATGGAGGAGGCGCCAGGTCGTGGGGAGGGCCGTCATGGCCAGGGCGGCCTTGAGGGCGTCGCCCAGGAGGTAGGGGCGCAGCCCCATGCTCAGGGCCTGGTGGGCCGAAAGGTGGGCGGAGGCGGCCAGATAGGGGACGCCCACCGCGTAGATGACGGCGGAGCCGAGCAGCATCACCGCGGCCGTACGCAGCACCGTACGGTCCCCGCCGCGGCGCGCGAGGAAGCCGACCACGCCGGAGGCGAGCAGCATCCCGAGGATGTAGCCGAAGGTCGGCATGGACCAGCCCGAGGTGCCGCCCGCGAACCACGGCAGCCCGGCCGCGCCGGCCGCGGCGTACAGGCCGAGCGAGGCGGCCCCGCGCCGCGCCCCCAGCGACGTGCCGACGAGCAGCGCGGCGAAGGTCTGGCCGGTGACCGGGACCGGGGAGCCGGGGACGGGCACCGACAGCTGCGCGGCGAGCCCGGTGAGCGCGGCGCCGCCGGCCACCAGGGCGGCGTCCCTGAGCCGGGCGCGGCCGGCGGAGGACGCGGGGAGCAGGTCGGCGAGTACGGTTCCGGCCCGGCCGGGGGCAGCTGTGGCGCTCATCGGTTCTCCGCGGGGTGAGGGTGTTCGGTGGGACCCCGTGACGCTAACCCAGCCGCCGAGCCCGCTTCATCGTCGGACCCCGACAAAGCCCTGATCATCCGCTTGGAGACTCCCGCACCCGCCCCGGGGGCCGTTTCCGCAGGTCGCGTGACCCACGTCACGCACACTGGCGGCCGGCCCGGGCGTGTATCACGCCCGCCCGGCCGCCTCGTGCTGTGCGGTTCCGCCAACTCAGACCGGCTGGATGAGATCCCACCGGTTGCCGTACAGGTCGTGGAAGACGACCACCGCCCCGTACGGCTCGTACCGCGGCTCCTCCTCGAAGACGACCCCGGCGGCGACCATTCGCTTGTAGTCGCCGTCGAAGTCCTCCGTGTTCAGGAAGAGCCCGACCCGGCCGCCGGTCTGGTCGCCGATCCTGGCGGTCTGCTCCGGCGTGGTGGCCCGGGCGAGCAGCAGGCCGGTCTCGCGGGCGCCGGGCGGCGCGACGACCACCCACCGCCCGCCGTCCTGCCGCGGGGTGTCCTCACGCAGCTCGAAACCGAGCGCGTCGGTGTAGTAGGCGATGGCCTCGTCGTAGTCCCGCACGACGACGGCCACCAGACCCAGGTGCGCCATGGTTCTCCGACCGTCCTACTCGAAGCTGGGCCCGGCGGTGCGGGAGCGCTTGATCTCGTAGAAGCCGGGGACGGAGGCGACCAGCAGCGTGCCGTCCCACAGCTTCGCCGCCTCCTCGCCCTTGGGGGCCGGGGTGACGACCGGGCCGAAGAAGGCGACCTGCGAGCCGTCGGCGCCGGGGACGGCGATCACCGGGGTGCCGACGTCCTGACCGACCTTGTCGATGCCTTCCTTGTGGGAGGCGCGCAGCTCGGCGTCGTAGGTGTCGCGGTCGGCGTGGTCGGCGAGGCCGGCGGGCAGCCCGACCGCTTCGAGCGCGGCGACGATGGTCTCCCTGGTCCTGGGCAGCGCCTGATTGTGGAAGCGGGTGCCGAGCGCCTCGTAGAGCGGGCCGACGACCTCGTCGCCGTGCAGCTGCTGTGCGGCGATCACCACGCGGACCGGGCCCCACGCGTCGCGCAGGAAGGTGGCGTAGTTCTCGGGGAGGGTGTCGAGCTTGTCCTCGTTGAGCACGGCCAGGCTCATCACGTGCCAGCGCACCTCGACGGGGCGGACCTTCTCGACCTCGAGCATCCAGCGGGAGGTCATCCACGCCCAGGGGCAGAGCGGGTCGAACCAGAAGTCGGCCGGTGTTCTCGTGGTCTCGTTGGCGGTCGCGGTCACTGCGTTCTCCTCGTGCGGGATGGCGGAGGCTGCGTCCGGTGTCGGCCGGGCGCGGCCCGGTCGGGCTGCGGATGGCACTCCTCGACGGACAACGCGCCGGAGGCGGCCCGGCATTCCCGCCGGCGGTGCCTCCGTACGCGCTGGCCGTCGCCTCCCTGTCCTACCACCGTGGCAGGATGCGAGGCGTTCGCTGTCCGTTTCCGGTGGTCAAAGACGAAGGAGCCGCCCGTGCCCGGCGAGAACCTGAGCCGTGAGGAGGCCCGCGAGCGGGCCGCGACGCTGTCCGTGGAGCGCTACGACGTGGCGCTCGACGTGCGGTCGGCGGCCGGTGCCGTCCCCGCCGGCGGGGAGCGCACCTTCCGGTCCACCACGGTGATCGACTTCCGGTGCGCGCGGCCGGGCGCGTCGTCCTTCGCCGACCTCGTCGCGTCCGAGGTGGTGTCGGTGCGGCTGAACGGCCGGGAGCTGGACCCGGCGGTGGTGTACGACGGCGCCAGGATCGCCCTGGAGGGTCTGGCCGAGCGCAACACCCTGGTGGTGGACGCGCGTTGTGCCTACAGCCGTACGGGCGAGGGCCTGCACCGCTTCGAGGACCCGGAGGACGGCGAGGTCTATCTGTACACGCAGTACGAACCGGCCGACGCCCGGCGGGTGTTCGCGAACTTCGAGCAGCCGGACCTCAAGGCGCCGTTCACCTTCCAGGTGAGCGCGCCGGAGAGCTGGACGGTGCTGTCGAACGCGGAGACCGAGGGCGAGCCGGCCGGGGCGGACGGCGGCGGGCTGACCACCCGTTTCCGGCCGACGCTGCCGATCTCCACGTACATCACCGCGGTCGTCGCCGGCCCCTACCACGTCGAACGCGACCACTACTCGCGGGCCTTCGACGACAAGGTGGTGCTCGACATCCCGCTGAGCGCGCTGTGCCGGCGTTCCCTGGCCCGGCATTTCGACGCGGACGAGATCTTCACCGTGACCAAGCAGGGCCTGGACTTCTACCACGACATCTTCGACTACCCCTATCCGTTCGGGAAGTACGACCAGGCCTTCGTGCCGGAGTACAACATCGGGGCGATGGAGAATCCCGGCTGCGTGACCTTCCGCGAGGAGTTCGTCTTCCGCGGCAAGGTGACGCGGGCGTCGTACGAGCACCGGGCCAGCGTGGTGCTGCACGAGATGGCGCACATGTGGTTCGGCGACCTGGTGACCATGCGCTGGTGGGACGACCTGTGGCTCAAGGAGTCCTTCGCGGACTTCATGGCGGCCTTCTCCCAGGTGGCGGCGACGCAGTACACACAGGGCTGGATCACCTTCGCCAACCGCCGCAAGGCGTGGGCCTACCGTGCGGACCAGTTGCCGTCCACCCATCCGGTGGTCGCCGACATCCGCGACCTGGAGGACGCCAAGCTCAACTTCGACGGCATCACGTACTCCAAGGGCGCCTCGGTGCTCAAGCAGCTGGTCGCCTACGTCGGGCAGGACGCCTTCCTCGATGCGGCCCGGCGGTACTTCAAGCGGCACGCCTACGGCAACACGGAGCTGGGCGACCTGCTCTCGGTGCTCACCGAGACCTCGGGGCGCGACATGGCCGCCTGGTCGCGGGCGTGGCTGGAGACGGCGGGCGTCAACTCGCTGACCCCGCAGGTCTTCCACGACGCGCATGACCGGATCACCGAGCTGACGGTACTGCAGGGCGCGGACGACCCGGCACATCCGCACCTGCGCCCGCACCGGGTCGCGGTGGGGCTCTACCGGCGGGTGCCGGGCGGCGCCCTGGAGCGTTACGCGCGGACCGAGACCGACGTGGCGGGCTCGGTCACGGTGATCACGGACCTGGCCGGGCAGCCGCGGCCGGACCTGGTGCTGGTCAACGACGACGACCTGACGTACTGCAAGGTCCGCTTCGACCCGGCGTCGCTGGACACGCTGCGTGCCCATCTGGGCGACCTGTCCGACCCGCTGGCCCGGGCGCTGGCGTGGTCGGCGGTGTGGAGCATGACCAGGGACGCGCTGATGCCGGCCGGCGACTACCTGGACCTGGTGCTGCTCTTCGCGGGCCGGGAGAGCGACATCGGGGTGCTGCAGTCGCTGCACCTGCAGGCGCGGACCGCGCTGACGCACTACGTGGCCCCGGACCGCCGCGACCTGATGGCGACCGAGCTGGCCCAGGGCGCGCTGCGCGAACTGCGGCTCGCCGAGCCGGGCAGCGGCCACCAGCTGGCGTGGGCGCGGTTCTTCGCCTCCGTCGCGTCCTCGGCCGGCGACCAGCAGCTTCTGCGGGGGCTGCTGGACGGGTCGGCGAAGGTCGACGGCCTGGCGGTGGACCAGGAGCTGCGCTGGACCTTCCTGGGCGCGCTCACCGCGTGCGGCGCGGCCGACACCGCGGCGATCGCCGCCGAGCGGGCCAGGGACGACACGGCTTCCGGCCAGCGGCACGAGGTGCGCTGCCTGGCGGCGCGGCCGTCCGCCGAGGTCAAGGCGGCGGCCTGGGCCGACGTGGTGGACTCCGACGCGCTGTCGAACGCGCTGGTGGAGGCGACCATCGCGGGCTTCGCGCAGGCCGGGCAGCGGGACCTGCTCGCGCCGTTCACCGGGCGGTACTTCGCGGCGCTCGAGGAGCTGTGGGCGACCCGGTCTATCGAGACCGCGATGGCCGTGGTCACCGGGCTCTTCCCGGCCCTCCAGGGCCCCTCGGAGACGCTGGCGGCCACCGACGCCTGGCTGGACGGGCATCCGCAGGCCGCGCCCGCGCTGCGCCGGCTGGTACTCGAAGGGCGGGACGACCTGGCACGGGCACAGCGCGCACAGATGTGCGACACCCGCGCGGCCGGGGCGAGCGGCGCCGCCGCCGCGGTCTGACCTCGGGGCGGGGCCGTCCTGCCTGGTGGGGCGGCCCTCGTCACCTGAATGGGGGAAATCCACTGATCGGCATCCGAACACCTGGACTTTAGCCCGGCCTTGTCCCGTTTTGTCGACGGGCGTGTAACAGCGGTTAGTGACCGCCCGGGCGGCGGGAACGACGTCGCCATGAACGTGAACTCCCGCACCCCCCACGCCCTGGACCGCCGTCTTCCCGCGGAGCAGCGGGTACTGACCCTCCATCAGCTGCGCAGGCACGGCGTGCCCGCGGCCGCGGTCGCCGCCCGCTGCCGCCCGGGCGGCCCCTGGCAGCAGGTGCTCCCGCAGGTGTATCTGCTGCACTCGGGCCCGCCGAACAGCCGTGAACGGCTGGAAGCCGCCCTGCTGTACGCCGGCCGCGACCCCCACGCGCACGGGCCGCTCGGCGGCGGCCGGGAGGCCATGGTGACGGGCCTGGCCGCGCTGGCGCTGCACCGCTTCCCCGGCGTGCCGGCGCTGCCGGGGCTGCCACGGATCGACGTGCTGGTGCCGCGGGCGCGGCGGCTGCGGGACGCGGGCGACGTGGCCGTCCGCCGCACCCGCGACCTGCCGCGCCCGCAGGAGGTGAGCGGCGTGCCCTGCGCCCCGGTGCCGCGCGCGCTGGCCGACGCCGTCGAGCACCTGGACGACACCGAGACCGTGCGGCGGCTGCTGACCGAGGCGGTACGCGGCGGGCACTGCGACGCCGCGGCCGTGCTGCACGAACTGGCCACCGCCGGGCTGCTGGAGCGCCCGCAGGTCGCCGCGGCGGTCGGCGCGCTGCGCGGGGCCGAGCACACCATGGCGGAGCAGCGGCTCTACACGATGGTGCACGCCCACCAACTGCCCGAGCCCGTCTGGAACGTCGAACTCCGGCTGCCAGGCGGCCCGCTGCTGGGCGGGGTGGACGCGTACTGGCCGGAACACGCGGTGGCCCTGGCCATCGACCCGCGGACCGGCGGACCGGCGGGCGGAGCGGACGCGCACGGGATGCGCGGCGCCACAGCCGCGGCCAGGGAGCGCGGTCCGGCCGTGGACGACCCCTACGCCATGGATGACGCCCCGGCGCCTGACGACGTCTACGCCGATCCGTTCGGCGACGCCCTTTACGCCGGGGAGGGCGGCGAAACCTGCGCCCAGGCAGCCGAATTCGGCGGCGACGAGACGTGGGCGCGCTGCGTGCGGCAGCGCGAGCGGCTGGAAGCGCTGGGCATCACGCTGGTGCATGTCACCGCGGCCAAGCTGCGTGACGCCTGCGAGCAGCAGGCCGCCGTGGTGCGCACCGCGCTGGTGGCCGCCGCGGACCAACTGCCTGCCGCTTATGTCGTGGTGACCCCGCGCTGACCCCCCTCGGCCGCGGCTCTTGCGCGGGTTTGCGGCGGTCCGCCCGTGGCGGAAACACGTCACCGACGACCCAAGAGAAGGTCAACGCACCACAAAGGGCAGCTTTTCCCGGCAGGGTGACCAGGCGTACGGCCCCGTTATCCGCAGACAGACCCGACGGTCCGAACAGGGATGCCCATGCCACTCGCACACATACCAGGCAAGAGACGCACCGCCCGGCTCGCGCTCGCCGCGGGCCTGGTGGCCGCACTGACAGCCGCAGGTCCCGCGCTGGCGGTCGCCGACCCCGCGCCCGCCGCCCCCGCCTCCCCCACCGCCCCCGGCTCGGACGCCCCCGGCGAGCCCGGCAAGGACGCCGCAGGCAAGCTCGGATCCGCCGACGCCACACTGCTGGCCAAGGCCAAGGCGGACGGCGACAAGAACGTCACCTTCATGATCGCCGGCAAGCCCGGCAGCACCGCGGAGATCAGCTCCCGGCTGCACGCCCAGGGCGCCAGCGTCGGCCGGACCTACGACCAACTCGGCTACGTACGCGCCACCGTGCCCACCGCGAAGGCGGACGCGGCGATCGGCGCGGCGCAGAAGCTGCCCTCGGTGCTGGCCATCGACCTCAGGCAGGAGGTCAAGCTCGACGACCCGACGCCATCCGCCGACACGACCCCCGCCGCGTCCCGGCACGCCGGCAAGGCCGCCACCACCTACCCGGGCCCCGACAAGCACACCCCCGCCAAGAACCCGTACGAGCCGGTCTTCGAGACCGGCGCGGTGGACTTCGTCAAGGACCACCCGGCCGCGGACGGCCGCGGTATCACCGTCGGCATCCTCGACTCCGGCGTCGACGTCGGCCACCCGGCGTTGCAGAAGACCACCACCGGCGAGCGGAAGATCGTCGACTGGGTCACCTCGACCGACCCGATCCTCGACGGCGACGCCACCTGGCGCCCCATGGTCACCGCGGTGTCCGGGCCGTCCTTCACCGCCGCGGGCCGCAGCTGGACCGCGCCGGCCGGCAGCTACCTCTTCTCCACCTTCGCCGAGGCCGCCACCAAGGGCGGCGACATGGCGGGCGACCTGAACCGCGACGGCGACACCACCGACGTCTGGGGGGTCCTCTACGACCCGGCCGCCGGCACCGTCCGGGTGGACCTGGACAACAACGGCGACTTTCGCGGCGAGACGGCCATGAAGCCGTACAAGGACGGCTTCCAGATCGGCCACTTCGGCACCGACGACCCGGCCACGCCGATCTCGGAGTCGATCCCGTTCACCATCGAGATCCGCAAGGACGTCCCGATGGACCCGTACGGCGGCGACTGGGTCGGCAAGAAGGCCGACTTCGTCAACATCGGCGTCGTGCAGTCCGAGCACGGCACGCACGTCGCGGGCATCACTGCCGCCAACGGGCTCTTCGGCGGCAAGATGACCGGCGCCGCACCCGGCGCGAAGATCGTCTCCTCCCGGGCCTGCACCTGGAGCGGCGGCTGCACCAACATCGCGCTGACCGAGGGCATGACCGACCTGGTGGTCAACCACCACGTCGACGTCGTCAACATGTCCGTCGGCGGCCTCGGCGCGCTCAACGACGGCGCCAGCGCCCGCGACCTGCTCTACCAGCAGCTGATCGACACCTACGGCGTGCAGCTGGTGATCTCCGCGGGCAACGACGGCCCCGGCGTCAACACCATCAGCGACCCGGGCCTGGCCGACCACGTGCTGAGCGTCGGCGCCTCCATCTCCCGTGAGACCTGGGCGGCCGACTACGGCTCGCAGACCACCGTGCCGTACTCGCTGCTGCCCTTCTCCGCCCGCGGCCCGCGCGAGGACGGCGGCCTCGCCCCCGTCATCACCGCCCCGGGCGCGGCCATCAACTCCGTGCCGACCTGGGAGCCGGGCGCGCCCGTCGCCGAGGCCGGCTACGCCCTGCCGCCCGGCTACGCGATGCTCCAGGGCACCTCGATGGCCTCGCCGCAGGCCACCGGAGCCGCGGCGCTGCTGCTGTCCGCCGCCAAGGCGCAGCACCTGAAGGTCACCCCGGCGCAGTTGCGCACCGCGCTGATCAGCACGGCCAAGAACATCCCCGGCTTCCAGACCGTCGACCAGGGCGCCGGACTCGTCGCCGTGGCCCCCGCCTGGGACCTGCTGCGGCGCGGTGGCACCACCGACACGTACACCGTCAAGGCGCCGGTCGACACCACCCTGTCGAGCTTCCTGCAGACCCCCGGCTACGGCACCGGCGTCTACGACCGCGAGGGCGGCCTGACGACCGGCCGGCAGCGGACGTACGACGTCACGGTCACCCGCACCACCGGTCCCGCGTACGCGCAGCTGCACACCCTGAGCTGGGCGCACAACGACGGCACCTTCTCGGTCGGCAGCCCGCTGGTGCTGCTGCCGCTGAACAAACCGGTCACGGTGAAGGTCACCGCCAAGCCGCGGTCGGCCGGCGTGCACAGCGCGCTGCTGGACGTCGACGACCCGCTCACCCGCGGCACCGACACGCAGGTCGCGGCCGCCGTCGTCGTCTCCACGCCGATCGCGGGCCCGTCCTACACCCTGACCCGCTCCGGGACGATCCAGCGGGACAGCACCCGCTCGTACTTCCTCACCGTCCCGGCCGGCGCGACCTCGCTGGAAGTCGCCATGGGCGGCCTGAAGCCGGGCAGCCAGACCCGCTTCATCTCCATCCACCCCTACGGTGTGCCGCTCGACTCCACCCAGACGCCTGACTGCTACCCGAACTACGACAACCCGGCCAATACCTGCCGTCCCGACCTGCGGTCCTACGCGGACCCGCTGCCGGGCGTGTGGGAGATCGAGGTCGAGGCCCGCAGGACCTCGCCGCAGCTCGACAACCCGTACGTGCTGACCGCCTCGGTCCTCGGGGTCACCTTCGACCCGGCCGTGCAGACCGTGCCCGAGGCCAAGGTCGGCACGCCCGCGCCGGTGAGCTGGACCGTCACCAACGGCTTCGCGCCGATCAGCGGCGGTTCGCTGCGCGGCGGCCCGCTCGGCTCGGCGCTCACCGCCACGCCGACCATCACCGAGGGCGAGGCGCAGACCACGTCGCTGACCCTGGGCACGGGTGCCTCCCGGCTGGACGTCTCCATCGGCTCGCCCTCCGACCCGCAGGCCGACCTCGACCTGTACGTCTACCTCGACGGTGTGCTGATCGGGCAGTCCGCCGACGGTGACGCGGAGGAGGCGGTCAGTCTCACCGACCCGGCACCGGGCACGTACACCTTCGAGGTGGACGGATACGCGGTGCCGTCCGGCTCCACGACCTACTCCTACGAGGACGTCTACTACTCGGCCGCCCTCGGCCAGGTCACGGTCGACTCGTCCGCCCCCGTCAACCTGCCGCACGGCGCGTCGGCCCCGGTCAGCGCGTCCGTGCTCGCCGCGGCGGAAGCGCCGGCCGGGCGGCAGCTGTTCGGACAGGTCCAGCTGCTCGACGCCCGCGGGACTGCCGCCGGCACGGGCAGTGTGATCATCACGTCGACCACCCCGTAACCCCCGCCGCCGGGGGTACGACCCCACGCCGTACCCCCGGCCCTCACCTCTCACCCGCCCCCGCCGCGCCCGGCAGGTGACTGCCCCTTACGGCCCGCACTTGCCCGCGGCGCGTGGGTGGCCGGGCGCGCCGTTCCTCGCGCCCCTGAGGGGTGCCACTTCCTGTGGCGTCGGTTCCTCCCCGCCATCGTGGCTGGTCGCGCCGTTCCTCGCGCCCCTCAGGGGCTGGCCTCTGTGGCAGAAGGGTGAGGTGGCCGGCAGGGGCTGATGCTGGGCGGAGGAGGGCACGTGCCCCGAAGGGGCGCGGGGAACTGCGCGGCCAGCCGCGGCGCGGCCGCAGGCACAGCGCGCAGAGCAAGGGGCACCCACCCGGGGGCGCGGGCCGCAGGCCAAGTGCGCACCGCACGGGGCAGGGTGCCGGTACCTCCCGGCGTGCCGCAGGCGGGGCGTGGCGACCGGGTGAACCCGGGGTCACCGGGTGCGCAGGGTGTGGCACACCCCGGAAGGGGTAGGGCTGTGGAATCGGCCGGTAGATGCCGCACGAAGACGGAGGCTTGATGGACCGGGCACGGCTGGCGGCACTGCACGGCGTGGATGTGACGTACCGCCCGGCCCCCGGGCAGGAGGTCGCCGTCTCGGAGGAGACCGTGGTGGCCGTGCTGGCCGCCCTGGGCGTGGACGCGTCCACCCCGCACGCCGTGCGTGACGCGCTGGCCGCGTACGAGCTGCGTACCGCCCACCGCCTGCTGGCGCCGTGCACCGTGCTGCGGGCCGGGCAGCCGCTGACCGGCCTGCCCGCGGGCACCGAGGTCACCGTCGAGACCGCCGCGGGCGAGCCGCTGGCCGGGCTGCCGCAGGCACCTGGGCGCTACGTGCTGCGCGCGGCCGCCGCCGACGGCCGGACCGCCAGGGGCGACCTGGTGGTGGCGCCGGAGCGGGTGGCCGGGCCGCAGGGCCGGGCGTTCGGCTTCATGGCCCAGCTGTATTCGACCCTGTCCGGGCGCTCCTGGGGCATGGGTGACCTGGGCGACCTCGCGGAGCTCGCGGCCTGGTCGGGACGGGCGCTGGGCGCCGGGTTCGTCCAGATCAACCCGCTGCACGCGTCGGTGCCCGGCCGGCCCACGGACCCGTCGCCGTACCGCCCCTCCTCGCGGCGCTTCCCCGACCCGGTGTATCTGCGGATCGAGGAGGTCCCGGAGTACGCCTATCTGTCCAGGGAGGCGCGCGAGCGGGCCGGCCGGCTGCTGGTCAAGGCCGCGGCCCTGCGGGACAACGTGCTGCTCAAGGACATGCTCATCGACCGGGACGCGGTCTGGGAGCTCAAGGCGCAGGCGCTGGAACTGCTCCGCGAGGTGCCGCTGAGCCCCGGCCGGCGGGCCGCCTACGCCGACTTCCTGGCCGCGCAGGGCCAGGCACTCGACGACCACGCCACCTGGTCCACGCTGGCCGAACTGCACGGTCCCGACTGGCAGAAGTGGCCCGCAGGACTGCGCGACCCACGGTCCGCACAGGTCGCACGGCTGCGCAGCCGGCACCAGGACCGGATCGACTTCCACTGCTGGCTGAGCTGGCTGACGGACGGCCAGCTGGCCACCGCCCAGCGGGCCGCGCGTGACGCGGGGATGCCGATCGGCGTGGTGCACGACCTCGCGGTCGGCGTCCACCCGGCCGGTTCCGACGCCTGGTCGATGCAGGACGTGCTGGCCAGGGGCATGTCGACCGGGGCGCCGCCGGACGCCTTCAACGCCCGCGGCCAGGACTGGGGCCTGCCGCCCTGGCGCCCCGACGCCCTCGCCGCCACCGGCTACGCCCCCTACCGCGACCTGATCGCCCGGATGCTGCGGCACGCCGGCGGGTTGCGCATCGACCATGTGATGGGCCTGTTCCGGCTGTGGTGGGTACCCGAGGGCCGCCCGCCCACCGAGGGCACGTATGTGCGCTACGACGCGGATGCGATGCTCGGGCTGCTGGCCCTGGAGGCGCACGAGGCCGGCGCCGTCGTCATCGGCGAGGACCTCGGCACGGTCGAGCCCGGCGTCCGGCAGCAGCTCGCCGACCGCGGCATCCTCGGCACCTCCGTGCTGTGGTTCGAACGTGATTACGAGGGCGAGCACGCCGACCGCCGGCCGCTGCCGCCGAGCGCCTGGCGGGAGGCCTGTCTGGCCACCGCGACCACGCACGACCTGCCGAGCACCGCCGCCCGGCTCACCGGCGAGCACGTCGAGCTGCGGCACCGGCTCGGTCTGCTCACCCGCCCGCTGGAGCAGGAGCAGGCCGAGGACGCCGCCGAGGTGGCCGAGTGGATCGCGCTGCTCGGCCGGCTCGGGCTGCTGCCGGAGGGCGCGGCCGACGAGGAGGCCGTCGTGCGGGCGGTGCACCGCTTCCTGGCCGCGACCCCCGCCAGGATGGTCGGCGTCTGGCTGCCGGACGCGGTGGGCGACCGGCGCCCGCAGAATCTCCCGGGCACCTGGGACCAGTACCCGAACTGGCGGCTCCCCGTCGCCGACCCCGACGGCAACCCCCTCACCCTCGAAGAGCTCGCCGCGTCGCCGCGCCTGCACAGCCTCGCCGACGAGATCCGCCGGGCCCTCCACGCCGACACGGAAGCGTAAAGCACCCCCGGGCGCACAGGCGCCGGAGTCGGTCACTACCCTTGGCACGTGGACAAGAAGCTCAACAAGAAGGTCATGCGCGCCGGCGCCGTCACCGCGGCGACCACCGTGATGCTGCTGCTGTCGTCCCCGGCGTTCGCGAACACCCGCGACGACGGCGACGACCCGGGCTCGGGTCTGAGCGTCATCCAGACCCTCGGCCTCTTCGTCGCCATCCCGCTGGTGCTCTTCGGCATCATCGCGGCCCTCGTGATGATCACCGACAAGACCCGCAAGCAACAGGGCTGACCTTCCCCCCTCGCCCGGCTGCGCCGCCGGCGAGCGCGCGGTGCGCGGGCGGCTGGACGGCGGGCCCGGCGGCCGGCGCCTCGTCCAGGCCAGCGGGTCCCGGCGCGGTCGCCGGCACCCCACACCGCCGCAGGTGGCTGAACGGCATGGGGCACCGGCCGCGGCCTACGTGTACGGACGGTGTCCCCGCTCCTGGTGCGGGAAGGACTGGTCCGCCCCCGGCAGCGTCGGCTTCGGCAGCGTGGCCACCTCCTGCTGGGCCCCGGCCAGCTGCTCCGCGGTGTCCTCGGGCAGCCGCGGCGGGCGCCGCCGCTCGTCGTGGAAGCGGAAGGCCGAGGTCAGGTCGCCGAACGTACGGCGCCGCCACTGGCTGATGTTGGGCTCCTCGACGCCGGTGAAGCGTTCGAGGAACTGCAGCACCGAGGTGTGGTCGAAGGCCTCGCCCGCCACCCAGCCGCCGACCGTCCACGGCGACACCACGATGGCCGGCACCCGGAAGCCGCCGCCGATGGGCAGGCCCTGCACGAACTCCTCGGGGGTGCCCGCCTTGGGCGTGGGCGGCACGACGTGGTCGAACAGGCCGTCGTTCTCGTCGTAGTTGAGGAGGAAGGCGGTCTTGGCCCAGACCTTGGGGTTGGACGCGATGGCTTCCAGCTTGGAGGCCACGAAGTCCGCGCCCGCGGCCGGCAGGTAGTTCGGGTGCTCGGACTGGTAGCTGGTCGGCAGGATCCAGGAGACGGCCGGGAGCCGGTCGTTGCGGGCGTCGTCCTCGAAGGTGCCCGCCGGCTGGGCGACCATGCCGCGGTCGTACAGCGGGTCGCCCGGCTTGGCGTCCTTGAACTGCTGGAACTGCGACAGCATGTTCGTGCCGTAGTTGTCGGTCTGCTGGTAGACCCGCCAGTCGACGCCGGCCGCCTGCAGCCGCTCGGCGTAGGTGGTCCAGGTGTACGGCGTGGGCGCGGAGTTGGAGATGACCGGGCCGCCCTCGGTGCCGCCGGGGTCGACCGTACCGGTCATCCAGAACAGCCGGTTCGGCCAGGTCGGGCCCATCATCGAGCAGAAGTAGTTGTCGCAGATGGTGAACGTCTCGGCGAGGGCGAACTGGAAGGGGATGTCCTCGCGGGTGTAGTAGCCCATCACGTAGGGGCCGTTGACGCCGTCGGCCTTGCGGTGGGCGGGCAGCCACTGGTCCATGGCGCCGTTGTTCCACGCCTGGTGCTGGACGGTGTAGGCGTGGCTGGTGGAGGGGATCGCCTGGGCGCTGCTGGCCTTGGTGTCCAGGTGGAAGGGCAGCGTGTAGCCGTCGGGGTTGACCGTGTCGGGCTGGTAGAAGACCGAGCGCCCGGTGGACAGCTGCTTGGCGTGCGGGTCGTTGAAGCCGCGGACGCCGGACAGCGTGCCGAAGTAGTGGTCGAACGAGCGGTTCTCCTGCATCAGCAGGACGACGTGTTCGATGTCGCGGAGTGAGCCGTGCCGCGGCGGACCGGCGGCGACGGCGGCCTGAACGCTGGGGGGCAGCAGGGTCAGCGCCGCGGCGCCACCCACGGCCCCCGCCGCGGATCCGAGGAGTCTGCGGCGCGTCAACTCGGCCATGAACGTTCCTCCTTGAGCAGTGGAATACGAGTCCTTGTCATGGACCCACCGAGACTCTGCCGGGGAACCGTCTGGGCCGATGGAGGCGCCTGGTGAACCTGTGGCCAACGCGCCGGGGGCGGTCGGCCACATGCTGACGATCTTTGCCGTCCCCTTGCCGACCGCCGGTCCGGTCTCACCTACCGCCGGTCCGGGTCTTGCCGACCGCCGGTCCTGGTCCCGGGCGCGGGGCCCGGGACCCCGGCGATCAGCCCGCCGCCGCGTCCGCGGCCTGGGCTTTCAGCGCGCGCTCGACGCCCGCGCGGGACTCGACGACCAGCCGGCGCAGCGACGGCACCGGCTCGGCGCTCGCCAGCCACGCGTCGGTCGCGTCCAGCGTGGCCTGCGAGACCTGCAGCGTCGGGAAGAGGCCGACGACGATCTGCTGGCCCATCTCGTTGCTGCGGTCGGTCCACACCTGCTTGATCGCGGCGAAGTACCGCTCGGTGTAGGCCGCGAGCAGCTCGCGCTGGTCGGTCTGCACGAAGCCGCCGATGACGGCTTCCTGCGTCGCGTTCGGCAGCGTGTCGGCCTCGACGACCGACGCCCACACCTCGGCCTTGGCCGCCTCGGTCGGCCGCGCCGCCCGGGCCGCCGCGGCGTGCTGCTCGCCCGCGGAGGTCGGGTCGAGGGCGAGCTCCGCCTCGATCGCCTTGTCGTCCGCGCGGCCGGTGACGGCCAGCCGGTTCAGCAGCGCCCAGCGCAGGTCGGTGTCGACGGCCAGGCCATCGTAGGTCACCGTGCCGTCGAGCAGCCCGGCGAGGACGTCCAGCTGCTCGGGGGTGCGGGCGGTCACCGCGAACGCCCTGGCCCACGCCAGCTGGTGGTCGCTGCCGGCGGCGGCCGCCGCCAGGTGCTCCTGGGCGGCGGCGGTCCAGCGGGCCAGCCCGGTCTCCCGCCACGCCGGATCGGCGTAGAGGTCGAGGGCCAGCTTCACCTGGCGGTGCAGGGACTGCACCACGCCGATGTCCGACTCCTTGCCGATGCCGTGCAGCACCAGCTCCAGGTAGTCGCGGGTGGCCAGCTCGCCGTCCCGCGTCATGTCCCAGGCCGACGCCCAGATCAGCGCGCGGGGCAGCGAATGGGTGAAGTCGCCGACGTGGTCGCGGACCACGGCCAGCGACTGCTCGTCCAGCCGCACCTTGGCGTACGACAGGTCGTCGTCGTTGAGCAGGATCACGTCGGGGCGGCGGGCGCCCGCCGGGAAGGGCACCTCGGTCAGCTCGCCGTCCACGTCAAGCTCGATCCGCTCGGTGCGCTCCAGCACGCCGTCCCGCAGGTCGTAGAGGCCGACCGCGATCCGGTGCGGCCGCAGCACCGCCTTGCCCTTGGCGCCCACGGGCAGCGCGGGCGCCTCCTGCCGGACGGCGAAGGACGTCACCGCTCCGGTGGCGTCCACCGTGATCTCCGGCCGCAGCACGTTGATGCCCGCGGTCTCCAGCCACGCCCGGGACCAGGCCTTGAGGTCGCGGCCCGAGGTCTCCTCCAGCGCGCCCAGCAGGTCGGTCAGCCGGGTGTTCCCCCAGGCGTGCTGCTTGAAGTAGGCCTGCACGCCGGCGAAGAACTCGTCCATCCCGACGTAGGCGACCAGCTGCTTGAGCACCGAGGCGCCCTTGGCGTACGTGATCCCGTCGAAGTTGACGAGCACGTCGTCCAGGTCGTTGATCTCCGCCATGATCGGGTGTGTCGAGGGCAGCTGGTCCTGCCGGTAGGCCCAGGTCTTCATCGTGTTGGCGAACGTCGTCCACGAGTGCGGCCAGCGCGAGCCCTCGGCGTGCGCCTGGCAGGCGATCGAGGTGTAGGTGGCGAACGACTCGTTCAGCCAAAGGTCGTTCCACCACTCCATGGTGACCAGGTCGCCGAACCACATGTGCGCCAGCTCGTGCAGGATCGTCTCGGCCCGCGTCTCGTACGCCGCGTCGGTCACCTTCGACCGGAAGACGTACTGGTCACGGATCGTCACCGCGCCGGCGTTCTCCATCGCGCCCGCGTTGAACTCCGGCACGAACAGCTGGTCGTACTTGGCGAACGGGTAGGCGTAGTCGAACTTCTCCTGGAACCAGTCGAAGCCCAGCCGGGTGACCTGGAAGATCGCCTCGGCGTCCAGGTGCTCGGCCAGCGAGGGCCGGCAGTAGACGCCCAGCGGCACGCTGCGCCCGTCGCCCTCCCAGCTGCCGTGCACCGACGTGTACGGACCCGCGATCAGCGCGGTGACATAGGTCGACATCCGCGGGGTCGGCTCGAACGTCCACACCCCGTCGGCCGACGGCTCGGGCGTCGGCGAGTTCGAGATCACCGTCCAGCCCTGCGGCGCCTTCACCGTGAAGGCGAACGTCCCCTTCAGATCCGGCTGTTCGAAGCTGGCGAACACCCGCCGCGCGTCCGGCACCTCGAACTGCGTGTACAGATACGCCTGCTTGTCCACCGGGTCGACGAACCGGTGCAGCCCCTCACCGGTGTTGGTGTACGCGCAGTCCGCCACGACCAGCAGTTCGCTCCGCCCGCCGGGCAGCGAGTCCAGCGCGATCCGCGAGTCCTTGAAGACGCCCTCGGGGTCCAGCGCCACGCCGTTCAGCACCACCTCGTGCACCGTGGGCGCCACCAGGTCGATGAAGCTCGAACCGCCGTCCCCGGCCACGTCGAAGCGCACCGTGGTCCGCGACCGGAACGTGCCACCCTCCTGGGCGCCGCTCAGGTCCAGCTCGATCCCATAGCCGTCCACAGTCAGCAGAGCCGCCCGCTGCTGCGCCTCCTCGCGCGTGAGGTTCGTACCAGGCACGGTGGCCCACTCCTTCTCGTCAGGTGAGACGCCCATCCTCGCACGTCACCCCCATCCGGCGCGGAAGCCTTGTGGACAACTCCCGTACCCGCCGGACCGCGCACCCGGTGGCGCCCGCCCCGGTGGCGGCGCGTGCGCCGAGGGGCCACCGCGGTGCGGCGCCGGCCCGCCCGCCGGACCCCACGCGCACCACCGGGGCGCAGCCGTTGACACGGGGCGCACGCGAGTGGTGAGCTCGCCGTTCGGTGTCGCGCGCAAGGCCGCAGGGAGGACCCCCCGTGCTGCGTAGGACTTCGGCCGTCGCGCTGGCGGCCACCGTCGTCGGCGGCTGGTTCGGCCAGGCCCCGGCCTCCGCCCAGCCCGCGCACGCACTCGCCCGCCCCGGGCTCACCGCGCTCGCCGACGCCGGCGCGTCCACCCCGGCCGCCCGGGCGGACACGGCGGCCACCGTCTCCCCGAAGCCCCAGTACCTGCGCCGCCAGGGTGACTTCGCCCGCGTCACCGCGCACGTGACCCTGGTCGCCGACGCGTCAGCCGACCCGTACGCCCTCGACGTGATCGAGCAGACCCTCCGCTCCGCGGGCGCCCTCGACATCACCCGCACCGCCCAGGCCCCCGCCCCCGCCCAGGGCCTGACCGTCTACGCCGGCGCCCCCGCAACAGGCCCGCTCGCCGCCCTCGGCGCGCCGCCCGCCGATGACCTGCCCGACGGCGGCTACCGGCTCGCCGTCGGCGGCGGCACCGTCGCCTTGCAGGGCGTGGGCACCGACGGGCTCTTCCACGCCGCCCAGACGCTGCGTCAGCTGGCGGCCACCCGGCACCAGGACCGCGGCTTCGCCCCGGCCACCGTCCGGGACTGGCCCGCCGCGACCGTCCGCGGCATCACCGAGAGCTTCTATGGCGTTCCGTGGACGCAGGACCAGCGCCTGGCGCAGCTGGACTTCATGGCGCGGACGAAGCAGAACCGCTACCTCTACTCCCCCGGCGACGACCCGTACCGCGAGCAGCAGTGGCGCGAGCCCTACCCGGCCGCCCAGCGGGCGGACTTCCGGGCGCTGGCGGCCCGCGCCGCCGAGGACCACGTCACGCTGGCGTGGGCGCTGGCGCCCGGTCAGAACCTGTGCTTCTCGTCGGCCGCCGACCGGACCGCGCTGCACCGCAAGCTGGACGAGATGTGGGCGCTGGGCGTCCGCGCGTTCCAGATCCAGTTCCAGGACGTCAGCTACAGCGAGTGGCACTGCTCCGCCGACGCCCGCACCTTCGGCACCGGCCCGCAGGCCGCGGCCCGGGCGCAGGCGGAGGTGACGAACGCGGCGGCGGCGTACCTGACCGGCCGTCACGGCGGCGCCGCGGCAGGCGCGGTGTCGCTGCTGCCGACGGAGTTCTACCAGGACGGCGCGACCGACTACCGCACGGCGCTGGCGAAGGCGCTCGACCCGCGGGTCGCGGTGGCCTGGACCGGCGTCGGGGTGGTGCCGGGGCACATCACCGGGACGCAGGTGGCGTCCGCGAAGGCCGCGCTGCGGCATCCGCTGCTCACGGTCGACAACTACCCGGTCAACGACTTCGCCGCGGACCGGCTCTTCCTCGGTCCGTACACCGGGCGGCAGCCGGCCGTGGCGACGGTGTCGGCCGGCCTGCTGGCCAGCGCGATGCAGCAGCCGGCGGCGTCGCGTATCGCGCTGTTCACTGCCGCGGATTTCGCCTGGAACCCGAACGGCTACGACCCGCAGGCGTCCTGGCAGGCCGCCGTCGACGACCTCGCCGGTCCCGACGAGCCGACCAGGGCGGCGCTGCGGGCACTGGCGGCGAACGAGGCGTCGTCCGCGCTCGGCGGCGAGGAGTCGGCGTATCTGCGCCCGCTGATCGCCGCCTTC
Organism: Streptomyces sp. NBC_01198; assembly: GCF_036010485.1. Taxonomy (NCBI): domain Bacteria; kingdom Bacillati; phylum Actinomycetota; class Actinomycetes; order Kitasatosporales; family Streptomycetaceae; genus Streptomyces; species Streptomyces sp. NBC_01198. The sequence goes on along the minus strand of NZ_CP108568.1, from coordinate 5,500,961 downwards.
CGCGCCGCGCTGGCGGCGCCGGCGCCCTCCGGCGCGCGGCAGCTCACGACGGCGGCGGCGAAGCTGCGCGCGGCCTTCACGGTGATGCGCACCGCGCCCGGCCGCCTCGACGGGCTCGCGGGCGGCGGGTTCGGCGACGAGGTGCGGCCGTGGCTCGACCGGCTGTCGCTGTACGGGGCGGCGGGCGAGCAGGCGGTGGACCTTCTGTCGGCGCAGGCCCGAGGCGACGGGGCCGCCGCCTGGCGGGCCCGGCAGGCGCTGGACGGCGACCGTGCGGAGCTCGCGCAGGGCACCGCGACGGTCGGCGGCGCTGTGCTCGACGACTTCCTGACCGGCGCGGTGGACGACGCCGACGCCTGGGCGGGCCTCGGCGCGAACGGCCCGACGGCGACCACGTCGATGGCCTCGGGCCGCGGCACCGACCCGGCGGCCATGGTCGACGGGAAGGCCGCCACCGCCTGGTCGAGCGACACGCCGCCGCGCCCTGACGACGCCTTCGGCGTGGACCTGGGCGCGGCGAAGCAGGTCGGCTCGGTGCGGATCACGATGGGCGACGGCAGCGGCTCGGACGACTTCCTGCACGACGCGGTACTCGAAGTGGCCGCGGACGACGGCAGCGGCTGGCGCCGGATCGGCGAATACCACGACCAGCCGGTGATCACCGCGCGGTTCCCCCCGGGTACGACGGTCCGCCGGGTGCGGCTGCGGGCCGTCGAGGGCCAGCCCGGCGCGGTGACCGTACGGGAATTCGCCGTGGCGGTGAGCGGCGCCGTCACCGTGTCGGCGGCCGGCCCGGACCACGCGGCGGCCGCGGTGGACGGCGACCTGTCGACGTCGGCCGGCTCCGGCCCGCTGACCGTGGACTTCGGCGGCGCCCGGCAGCTGGACACCCTGACCGTCGCGGCCATTGACGTGCCCTCGCCCGTTCCGGCCGGCCGGCCGCCGTACGCGGCGCCGGTGTCGGTCGAGGCCCATACCGCGGCCGGGGGCTGGCAGCGGGTCGGCGTGCTGGCGGGCGACTGGACGGAGCTGCACGTCGGAGCGCTGGTGGACGCCGTACGGCTGTCGGACGGGCGCGGGGTGTGCGAGGTCGTGCCGTGGTTCGCCGGGGCGCCGCGGGTGACGCTGGACCAGCCGCAGGTCGACGTGCCGGCGGGCGGCCCGGCGGTGCGGGTGACCGCGACGGTGGCCTCCGGCCTGCCCAGGGACGTGACGGTGTCGGCCGCCGACGCCCGGCAGCCGGGGGGCCCGGTGGGCTTACGGCTGCCGGGCGCGCTGCCGCTGCGCCGCGGCGGCACCGCACGCCTGCCGCTGGCCGTGTCGGTGCCGGCCGGCACCGCCCCCGGGACGTACTCCGTGCCGGTGCGCTTCACCGTCGCCGGCCGAACGGTGGAGCGGACCGTCACCGTGCGGGCGCATCCGCCGACCGGCGGCCCCGATCTGGTGCCCGGTGGTACCGCCTCCTCGTCCGGCGACGAGACCGCGGACTTCCCGGCCGCCGCGGTGGCCGACGGCGACCCGGCCACCCGCTGGTCCTCGGCGGTGGACGACTCCGCGTGGGTGCAGGTGCGGCTGGCGGCGCCCGCCCGGGTCGGCGAGGTGGTGCTGCACTGGCAGGACGCCTACGCGGCGCGCTACGAGGTGCAGACGTCGGCCGACGGGGTGAGCTGGCACACCGCGGCCACCGTGGCGGACGGCGGCGGCGGGCGCGAGGCGGTGTGGCTGGACGGCGCCGGGGAGACCGCCTTCATCCGGGTGCAGGGGGTGCGCCGGGCCACCGCCTACGGTTACTCGCTGTACGGCATCGAGGCATACGCCGTCACGGGATGACCCGGCCGCCGGGCGGGCGGGGCACCCCGTGACGCACGAAGGCCCGGATCTCAGGCCGATATGCCGTCGATCCGGGCCAGGGCGTCATCCGCGCCGAAAGGTTGCAGATATGGCAGCCAGCGCGGGTCCCGGTGACCGGTCCCGATGATCCGCCAGGCCAGTCCCGAAGGCGGCGCGGGTTGATGGCGCAGCCGCCAGCCGAGCTCGGCGACATGGCGGTCGGCCTTGACATGGTTGCAGCGCCTGCACGCCGCGACCACGTTCTCCCAGGCATGCTGGCCGCCCCGGCTGCGCGGGATGACATGGTCGACGCTGGTGGCGGCGGCCCCGCAGTAGGCGCACCTGCCGCCGTCCCGGGCGAAGAGCGCCCTGCGGGTCAGCGGAACGGTGCCCCGGAACGGCACACGGACGAATTTGGTGAGCTTGACGACACTGGGCGCGGGCAGCGCCTGTGTCTCGCTGTGCAGATAGGCGCCGGATTCCTCTAGGCATACGGCCTTGTTGTTCAGCACGAGGACGAGCGCGCGGCGGAGCGGTACGACGCCGAGCGGCTCGTACGACGCGTTCAGGACCAGGACATGCGGCACGGATGCCTCCTTTAACGCCGGCGGCGCGTGGCTCGCGCCGGGACGATCTGTCTCAGTCTCTCCGGAAGGCGGGGCACCGCGCCACCATGCCCGGGTAACTGACCGAGAGTGTTTTGGACCACACGACTGCTCCTCCAGCAGGCGCCTCTTCCCTTTTCTCCCCCGCCAGGCGCCGTTCCGCCCCTCGAACGGGCAACGGAACAGCATCGGTCCTTGGTTAGTGTGGGGGCTTCGTACACCCCGGAGGTTCCCGCCCGTGTCCACCGCGACGCCCCCCGCCGCCGCCCCGCTCGACAGCGTGTCCCACACCGCCTCCCAGGCAGGCAGCTGGGTGGACGACAATTGGGCCGACTGGCTGAATGCCGGACTCCAGATCATGCTGATCCTGGTGATCGCGATCGTGCTGCGCACGGTGGTGCGGCGCACGATCAGCCGGCTGATCGACCGGATGAACCGGGGCGCGGAGGCCGCGGCCGCCACCGCGCTGGGTGGGCTGCTGGTCAACGCCGAGCGGCGCAAGCAGCGCAGCGAGGCGATCGGCTCGGTGCTCAGGAGCGTGGCGTCCTTCGTCATCCTGGGCACGGCGGCGCTGACCATCCTGTCGGTGCTGCGGATCGACCTGGCACCGCTGCTGGCCAGCGCCGGCGTCGCGGGGGTCGCGATCGGCTTCGGTGCCCGCAACCTGGTGACGGACTTCCTGTCCGGCGTCTTCATGATCCTCGAGGACCAGTACGGCGTCGGCGACGTCATCGACGCCGGGGTCGCGTCCGGCACGGTGGTCGAGGTGGGCCTGCGGGTGACGAAGCTGCGCGGCGACAACGGCGAGATCTGGTACGTGCGCAACGGCGAGGTCAAGCGGATCGGCAACCTGAGCCAGGGCTGGGCGACGGCGGTGGTGGACGTCCAGGTGGGCAGCGGCGAGGACCTGGACCGGGCGCGTGCGGTGGTCCTGGAGACCGCGGACGCGATGACCAAGGAAGACCCGTGGGACGAGTTCCTGTGGGAGCCGGTGCAGCTGCTCGGCCTGGAGTCGGTCGGCGCCGAGTTCGTGGTGCTCCAGGTGCAGGCCAGGACGATGCCCGGGCAGGCCGCGCCGGTGGCGCGGGAGCTGCGCTGGCGGATCAAGCGGGCCTTCGACCGGGAGGGCATCGTCATCTCCGGCGGCACCCCGGGGGCCACGGTGACCGACCCCGCCGCGGTGGCCGCCGAGGGGGCCCCGGTCCCGGACGGCGCCGAGGAGAACGGCCCGGCGCCCGTGCAGCGCGCCACGTCCGTACCGCCGCCGGCCGCCGGCGAGCAGTGAGGGCGGGCCGGCCACGGCGAGCCGGCCGCACCCGCTGACACCCCGCCGGACCCGCCGGGCGGGCCGGTTGCCCGCGCATCGCCATCTACCCGTGCACGGCCGTCTACCGGCGATCCCGCACGGGTAGATAACGACTTGGCCGCACGGCCTTCTGCACCCCTTGACGCTCCCCTGACGGCGGGCCTACCTTTCGTTTTGCCAATAGGAAAGTTTCCTAACAGTGAACTGAGGGAGGATGGCGCGCATGGCTGGCACCCCTGGCACACCGCGCGTGTTGCGCGCCATGAACGACCGCGCCGCGCTCGACCTCCTGCTGGAGCACGGCACGCTCTCCCGGACCCGGATCGGCAAGCTCACCGGCCTGTCCAAGCCCACCGCCTCGCAGCTGCTGGCCCGCCTGGAGGCGGCCGGCCTCGTCCTGGCCACCGGCACCACGGCGGGCCGCCCGGGGCCGAACGCGCAGCTCTACTCGGTCAACCCGGCCGCCGCCCACGTCGCGGGCCTCGATGTGACCACGGAACGCATCAGGGCCGCGGTCGCCGACATCACCGGCCGTACCGTCGGCTCCTTCCGGCTGCCCACCCCGCACCACCGGGCCGGCAGCGCGGTCGAGCAGGTCGTCCAGGCCGTGGACGGGGCGGTGAAGGCCGCCGGACTCAGCCGCTCCGACCTGCACCGCGCCGTGATCGGCACCCCCGGCGCCTTCGACCCCAGCACCGGACGGCTGCGCTACGCCAGCCACCTGCCCGGCTGGCACTCCCCCGCACTGCTCGACGAGCTGGCCGCGGCACTGCCGATGCCGCTGGAGTACGACAACGACGTCAACCTCGCCGCGATCGCCGAGCAGCGGATCGGCGCGGCGCGTGGCCACGAGGACTTCGTCCTGCTGTGGAACGAGGAGGGCATCGGCGCCGCCCTGATGATCGGCGGCCGGCTGCACCGCGGCTGGACCGGCGGCGCCGGCGAGGTCGGCTTCCTGCCGGTGCCAGGCACCCCGCTGGTCCGCAACGTCACCAGGACCAACAACGGCGGCTTCCAGGAGCTGGCCGGCTGCACCGCCGTCCTGCGCCACGCACGGGAGCTGGGCATCGACGTCCCCGACGCCCCGGTCGCCGACGCCGCCACCTCGGTGCTGTGCCAGGCCGCCGCCGCCCACGACGAGGAGAGCAGCGGACCGCAGGCCGAACTGCTCGCCCGCTGCGCCACCGGCATGGCGGTGGGCCTGGCCTCCGTGGTGGCCGTGCTCGACCCCGAACTGATCGTGCTGGCCGGCAACGTCGCCACCGCGGGCGGCGAACCGCTGCGCGCCCTGATCCAGACCGAACTGGCGGAACTGGCCGTGCCCCGGCCCCGGCTGGTGCTCGGCACCGTGGAGATGCACCCCGTCCTCAGCGGCGCGCTGGAAAGCGCGCTCGCCACCACCCGCGACGAGGTGTTCGACACCTCGCGCTGACCGCACCACCACCGCACCACCCGCAGAACCACCGCACCACCGCACGGAACGGCACCCACCCGCCGTCCCGACGGCACCGCACACCCTCGCCCACCCTCGTATCCCCGGAGGTAAAGAGCAGTGTCCCGTATACGTAAGGCAGCCGCCGCAGTGGCGGCGAGCGCCGCGATCACCCTGCTCGCGAGCGCGTGCACCGGCCAGAGCACCACCTCGGCCGACGACGACGCCAGCAAGGACGTCACCATCACCTTCTGGCACGGCTGGTCGGCGCCCAACGAGCTCAAGGCGATCAACGACAACGTCGCCAGGTTCGAGAAGGCGCACCCCAACATCCACGTCAAGGTGCAGGGCAACATCACCGACGACAAGATCAACCAGTCGCTGCGGGCCGGCGGCGACAAGGCCCCCGACGTCGTCTCCTCCTTCACCACCGACAACGTCGGCCAGTTCTGCTCCTCCGGCACCTTCGCCGACCTGGCGCCCTTCCTGCAGAAGTCGAAGATCGACCCGGCGGCGACCTTCCCCAAGCCGATGCTCGAATACACCCAGTTCGACGGCAAGCGGTGCTCGCTGCCGCTGCTGGGCGACGCGTACGGGCTGTACTACAACAAGAAGGAGTTCGCCGCGGCCGGCATCTCCGCGCCGCCGAAGACCCTCAGCGAGTTCAAGCAGGACGCCGTCAAGCTCACCAAGTCCGCCGGCGGCAGCTACTCGCAGCTCGGCTTCATGCCGGACTTCCACGGCTACGAGTCCACTCCCGGCCACTTCGCCGCCCAGTGGGGCGTGAAGTACTTCGACGCGAGCGGCAAGTCCCAGATCGCCAAGGACCCCGGTTTCGCCGCGATGTTCAACTGGCAGCAGGACATGGTCAAGGCGCTCGGCGGCTTCACCCAGCTGGAGAAGTACCGGGCCGGCTTCGGTGACGAGTTCGGCGCCAAGAACCCGCTGCAGACCGGCCAGGTCGCGATGGGCATCGACGGCGAGTGGCGGCTCGGCATGGCCAAGGACGCCGGCATGAACGACCTCGGCGTGGCGCCCTTCCCGGTGCCCGACGACCAGGCGAGCACCTACGGCAAGGGCTACACCACCGGCACCATCATCGGTATCGCCAACACCAGCACCAAGAAGAACGCCGCCTGGGAGCTGGTGAAGTTCATGACCACCGACACCGACGCGGTCGTCTCCTTCGCCAACGCGATCCACAACGTGCCCTCCACGCTGGCCGCGCTCAAGTCGCCGCAGCTCGACCAGGATCCGGGCTTCAAGACCTTCATCGACATCGCGCAGAACCCGAACAGCACCACCACCCCGCCGAGCGTCAACGGCGGCGCCTACCAGGTGACGCTGCAGGACTTCGGCTACGCCTACGAGTCGGGCAAGTCCAAGGACCTCACGACCGGACTGCAGGGCGTCGACACGCAGGTCGACAAGGACATCGCGCAGGCCAAGTGATGAGCGCCGCCGTCCACCCCCTGCTGAGGGCCAGACGCCGCAAGGCGGCGCTGCGCAACCTCGCCTTCCTGTCGCCGTGGATCATCGGCTTCAGCGTCTTCTTCGCCTACCCGCTGCTGTCCACCGTCTATTTCTCCTTCATGCACTACAACGGGGTGAACCCGCCGACCTGGACCGGTACGAAGAACTGGTCCTACGTCTTCAAGGACTACCCGCTGTTCTGGCCGGCGCTGCGCAACACGCTGTGGCTGGTCCTGGTGATGGTCACGCTCCGGGTCGTCTTCGGCCTGGGCGTGGGCCTGCTGATCACCAAGATCAAGACCGGTGCCGGCCTGTTCCGTACCGCGTTCTACCTGCCCTACCTGGCCCCGCCGGTCGCCGCGACGATGGCCTTCGTCTTCCTGCTCAACCCGGGCACCGGACCGGTCAACCACATCCTGGGCGACATCGGCATCCCCACCCCCGGGTGGTTCACCGACCCGCACTGGTCCAAGCCCGCGCTCACCATCCTGGCGGTGTGGGGCATCGGCGACCTGATGGTCATCTTCATGGCCGCACTCCTCGACGTGCCCAAGGAGCAGTACGAGGCCGCCGAGCTGGACGGCGCCGGAGGGTGGGCGCGGTTCCGGTACGTGACGCTGCCGAACATCTCGCCGATCGTGATGTTCGCGGTGGTCACCGGGGTCATCCAGACCATGCAGTACTACACGCAGCCGCTGGTGGCGGGAAAGGTCGCCTCCGGGATCATCGGCAACTCGGGCCAGCAGTTCGAGCCCGGCTACCCGGACAAGTCGACCCTGACCCTGCCGCAACTGGTCTACGAGCGCGGCTTCCAGCGCTTCGACTACGGCTCGGCGTGCGTCATCGCCCTGGTGCTCTTCGTGCTGGCGATGGCCTTCACGGCGCTGCTGATGCGCCGGCGCAACGGCTTCCTGTCGGCGGAGGACTGACGCACGAGCTCCCGCAGAGGCCGGCCGAGGAACGAGGCCGTCCGCGAAGGGAGTGAGCAGGAAGTCCGACCAAAGGAGAAGTGGACCGACCCATGACCCAAGCGACTCTGACCGCCCCCGCCGCCCCTGTACCCGAGCGTCCCCTCGACGTGCGGGCCCGGCGTACCGCCCGCCGCAAGGCCCGGCTGCACTGGATCGCCGTGCACTCGCTCGGCCTGGCCGCCGCCGCGTTCTTCGTACTGCCCTTCGTCTTCGTCCTCCTCACCGCGGTGATGAGCGACAACCAGGCGCTCACCAGGGACCTGTGGCCGAACTCCTGGCAGTGGTCCAACTTCCGTACCGTGTGGGACACCCCGGGGTTCCTCACCTGGTGGCGCAACACCCTGGTCTACGCGGTGTCAGGCACCGTGCTGACCGTGGTGTCCTCGCTGCCGGTGGCCTACGCGCTCGCCAAGTTCCGCTTCCGCGGCCGCAACCTGATCATGGTGCTGGTGATCTCCACGATGATGCTGCCGCCCCAGGTGATCATCATCCCGATGTATCTGTTCTGGACCAAGCAGCTCGGCATGGACGGCACCCTGTGGCCGCTGATCATCCCGATGGCCTTCGGCGACGCCTTCACCATCTTCCTGCTGCGCCAGTTCCTGCTGACCATCCCCAAGGAGTACACCGAGGCCGCCCGGGTGGACGGCTGCGGTGAGCTGCGCACCCTGGTCACCGTGATCGTCCCGATGATCCGGCCGGCCATCGCCGCCGTGGCGCTGTTCCAGTTCTTCTACTGCTGGAACGACTACTTCGGTCCGCAGATCTACGCCAGTTCCAACCCGGCAGCCTGGACACTGAGTTACGGGCTTGAGTCCTTCAAGGGGGCCCATCACACCAACTGGAACCTGACCATGGCCGCGACCGTCCTGGTGATGGCGCCGGTGATCGTGGTGTTCTTCTTCGCGCAAAAGGCCTTCATCGAAGGCGTGACCCTGACGGGAGTCAAGGGATGAAACTGGCAGTCGTGGGCGGCGGGTCCACGTACACCCCCGAGCTGATCGACGGGTTCGCGCGGCTGCGCGACAGCCTGCCCGTCGAGGAGCTCGCCCTGATCGACCCGGACGCGCACCGCCTTGAGCTGGTCGGCGGGCTGGCCCGGCGGATCTTCGCCAAGCAGGGCCACCCGGGCCGTATCGTCACCACCTCCGACCTGGAGGCGGGCGTGGCCGGGGCGGACGCGGTGCTGCTGCAGCTGCGGGTCGGCGGCCAGGCCGCTCGCAACCAGGACGAGACGTGGCCGCTGGAGTGCGGCTGCGTGGGCCAGGAGACCACCGGCGCGGGCGGCCTGGCGAAGGCGATGCGTACGGTCCCTGTGGTGCTCGACATCGCCGAGCGGGTCAGACGGGCCGCGCCGGACGCCTGGATCATCGACTTCACCAACCCGGTCGGCATCGTCACCCGGGCGCTGCTCCAGGCCGGGCACAAGAGCGTCGGGCTGTGCAACGTGGCGATCGGCTTCCAGCGCCGCTTCGCCGAGAAGCTCGGCGTGGCGCCCGAGCAGGTGCACCTGGACCATGTCGGGCTCAACCACCTGACCTGGGAGCGGGGGGTGCGCATCGGCGGCCCCGGCGGCGAGGACGTCCTGCCCAGGCTGCTCGCCGAGCACGGCGACTCGATCGCCGCGGACCTGCACCTGCCGCGCCCGGTCCTCGACCGGCTCGGCGTCGTCCCGTCGTACTACCTGCGCTACTACTACGCGCACGACGAGGTGGTGCGCGAGCTGCGGACGGAGCCCTCGCGGGCCTCGCAGGTCGCCGCCATGGAGAAGGAACTCCTGGAGATGTACGGCGATCCGGCCCTCGACGAGAAGCCGGCGCTGCTGGCCAAGCGCGGCGGTGCCTTCTACTCCGAGGCCGCGGTGGCGCTCGCCTCGTCGCTGCTGCGGGCGGCGCACGTCCCCGCGGCCGGGGACGTCCAGGTCGTCAACACCTACAACAACGGCACCCTGCCCTTCCTGCCGGACGACGCCGTGATCGAGGTGCCTGCCGTGGTCAACGGCGACGGCGCGCAGCCGCTGCCCGTGCCGCCGGTCGAGCCGCTCTACGCCGGGCTGATCGCGAACGTGACGGCCTATGAGGACCTGGCGCTGGACGCCGCCCTGCGCGGCGGCAGGGACCGGGTCTTCACCGCGCTGCTCGCCCACCCGCTGGTCGGGCAGTACGACCTCGCCGAGCAGCTGACCGACCGTCTCATCGCGCACAACCGGGAGCACTTCGCGTGGGCCTGAACAGCCCCCAGAGCCTTCGGCCTGGGAGGCGCCCCCTGTCGCCGCTGGTACCCGGCGGCGTGCTCGCCATCGACGCGGGCAACAGCAAGACCGACGTGGCGCTCGTCGCCGCCGACGGGCGGGTGCTCGGCGCCGCCCGCGGCGGCGGGTTCCAGCCGCCGGTGGTGGGTGTCGGGCCCGCCACGGCGGCAGTGGCCGAGATCGTGGCCCGGGCGGTCGCGGACGCCGGACTCGCCGCCCGGGAGGGGGGCGGCGAGGACGGCAGACCGCTGACCGCGTACACCTCGGCATGCCTGGCCAACGCCGACCTGCCGATAGAGGAGCAGCGACTGGAGGCGGCCCTGCACGCCTACGGCTGGGCGCACACCACCCGGGTCGCCAACGACACCTTCGCGATCCTGCGGGCCGGCGTCGACGAGCCGCGCGGGGTGGCGGTGGTGTGCGGCGCCGGCATCAACTGCGTCGGCATGCTGCCCGACGGGCGCACCGCCAGATTCCCGGCGATCGGCAAGATCTCCGGGGACTGGGGCGGCGGCTCCGGGCTGGCCGACGAGGCGCTGTGGTACGCCGCCAGGGCCGAGGACGGCCGCGGCGAGCCCACCGAGCTGGCCCGTACGCTGCCCGGCCACTTCGGCCTCGCCTCGATGTACGCGCTGATCGAGGCGCTGCACCTGGAGACGCTGCCGGCCGAGCGGAAGTACGAGCTGACGCCGGTGCTCTTCGCGACCTCGGACGCCGGCGACCCGGTGGCCAGGACGATCCTGGCCCGGCAGGCCGAGGAGATCACGGCGCTGGCCGTGGTCGCGCTCGGCCGCCTCGACCTGCTCGACGAGGAGGCCGACGTGGTGCTCGGCGGCGGGGTGATGGCGGCCCGCAACCCGTATCTGATGGACGCCCTGGCCGAACGGCTCACCGCCCGCGCCCCCAAGGCGCGCACCAAGGTGGTGACCGCGCCACCGGTGCTCGGCGCGGCGCTGCTCGGCCTCGACCAGCTGGCCGCGCCGCCGCAGGCGCACGCCACGCTGCGGGCGCACTACGGCTGAGCCGCCGCACGGCCGTCCCCGCTCCCCCGCGGGGAACGGCCCGCCCGGCAGCGGGCGTCCGCGGGCCACAGCGGGCGGCGGCGGCGGGAACCGAACCCGTATGCCGCGCGTGTGATCAGGCGGGGGCGGGTAGTGACCGGGCAAGATCACACGGCCGCTGGAGGTATGGCGTCAACTGCGGCCATACTGCTGCCTGACAGCGTGACTTACCGCAGCAGCGGCAAGTCGGACCCGGGGGAGGGTATGTGACGCACACGCCGACGGGCCGCATGAGCCGGGACGCGCGCACGGGTGCGGGACTGCCCGCGCCGCGCGGCAGCGTGCCCGCGCCGCCGCCCGGCCCTCCCGGCCCGGTCCGGCGGCGCGCCTGGGCGGAGTCCGCGGCCCGGATGCGGGCCGCGGCCACCACGGAGCCCGGCAGGCTGCGCATCATCGGCGCAGTCCTCGCGCTGGTCGTGGTGGCCTTCGGGGCCGTCACCGCCTGGCAGGTCACCGACCGTTCCACCGCGGCCGACAACGTCACGAAGCACAGCGCCCCGCTCAGCGCGACCGCCGCGGAGATCTACCGCTCGCTCGCCGACGCCGACGCCACCGTCACCGGCGGCTTCCTGGTCGGCGGCCTGCAGCCCGAGAAGGACTCCGACCGCTACACGAACGACATCACCACCGCCTCCCGGCTGATCTCCGAGGCCGCGGCCAACAGCGAGGGCTCCCCGCAGGCCCGCGCCGAGATACGCACCCTCAACGAGCAGCTGCCCCAGTATGTGGAGCTGGTGACGGCGGCCCAGACCAACAACCGGCACGGCCTGCCGGTCGGCGGCGCCTATCTGCGGTACGCCAACAGCCAGATGCGCAGGCACGGCGGCCTGCTCGCCGCGGCCGACCAGCTCAACCAGATCGAGACCGACCGCCTCGGCCACGACTACAGCAGCGCCAAAGCGCTGCCGTACGCCTCGTGGGCGCTGGGCGCGGTCGCGCTGGGCGGCCTGCTGTGGGCGCAGCGCCGCCACTACCGGCGTACCAACCGGGTGTTCAACCACGGCATGGTGGCCGCGAGCGCGGCGTCCGCGGTGGTCCTGCTGTGGCTGGTGGCCGGGCACACCATCGCCCGTTCCCAGCTCGAACACTCCTACGCGCACGGCGCCCGCTCGGTGCAGGTGCTCAACAACGCGCGGATCAGCGTGCTGCAGGCCCGCGGCGACGAGAACCTGACGCTGGTCGCCCGCGGCTCAGGACAGGACTACGAGACCAAGTTCGGCGACGGCATGGAGGTGCTCGCGGGCGTCGACCCCAAGGGCGTCGGAGGTCAGCTGGCGCAGGCCCTGCGTCTGGCCGACAACTCCGCGGGCAGCGACCCCGTCAACGCGGCGGTCAAGGGCGTCCAGACCTGGCGGGCCCGGCACACCGCGGAGCGCAAGAGCGACGACAGCGGGGACTACACCACCGCGGTCGCCGAGGTCATCGGCGGTAAGGACAGCAAGGGCAAGACGGTGGACCAGACGACCGGCAGCTGCTTCGACGTGGTCGACGCGAGCCTGCAGCGGGCGGTCACCCACGAGCAGCAGGAGTTCCAGGACGCCGCCGACAGCGGCCGCGGCGCCCTGACGCTGCTGCCGTACGGAGCGGCGCTGCTCGCGGTGCTGGCAGCGGCGGGCGCGCTGGTGGGCATCGGCCGCCGTCTGTCGGAATACCGGTGACCGGGATGCCGGCGACAGCGCGCACGCGCGCGGCGCGAGCGGGAAGGAGACGGACGGTGGGTGGACATCGGCGCGGCTGGGGCGGAGTCGCGGGGATGGCGGTGGCCTGCACGCTGGCCGTCCTCGGCGCGCTCGTCCCGCTGCGGGACGCCCCGGCCCCGGTGCCCGCGGCGAACCCCGGCCAGCCGGCCAGGGCGGACTACGCCGCGACGCACGACGCCTCCGGCGACTGCTCGGGGCCCGTGCTCAGCCTCGACCCGAACGGCGGCACCAGCGACGGCGCCGCCGTGGCCCGGATCAGGAAGCACGGCAAGCTGATGGTCGGAGTGGACCAGAACAGCTACCTGTGGGGCTTCCGCGACCCGGCCACCGGCGACTTCGCCGGTTTCGACATCGACATCGTCAAGGCCATCGCCAAGGACATCCTGGGCGACGAGAACGCGGTGCAGTACCTGACGGTGCCCACCGCCGACCGGATCGACGCGATCAAGGACCACCGGGTCGACATGGTGGTCCGCACCATGACCATGAACTGCCAGCGGGCCAAGGACGTCGCCTTCTCCGTCGCCTACTTCAAGGCCGGCCAGCAGATCCTGACCCTGGACGGCTCCCCGATCACCGGCTTCGACGACTCGCTGGCCGGCAGGACGGTCTGCACCGCGACCGGTTCGACCGGCGACGACGAACTCAGGAAGGGCTCGCACGGGGCCTCCGTGCTGTACGTCGCCAACCAGCTCGACTGCCTGGTGCGGCTGCAACTGGGCCTCGCCGACGCCGTCTTCACCGACAACGCGCTCGGCGCGGGACAGGCCGCCCAGGACCCGACGGTGCACCTGGTGGGGAAGCCCGTCACCGTGGAGCCGTACGGTGTGGCCATGAACCTGTCCGACACCGACCTGGTGCGGCGGGTCAACAGAGTGCTCAACACCTATCGCACCGACGGTTCGTGGCAGGCGTCGTACGACCACTGGCTGGCGGCCGACCTTCCGCACATGAAGCCGCCGGCGCCGCAGTACAAATAGGTCCGGGCAGGGTGGGAAGAGAGGGCGGCGTGATGGCGGTCGCGGGACCATCCGGACCGGTGATGGGACGGGAGGACGTCGACCGTGCCCTGGCGCGGCTGGCCACCGAGCACGAGGCGATCGAGTCCTCGCTGCTCTCGCTCCAGGACCACTCGGGCCGCCGGCTGCTGGAGGGCGCGGAGCTGACCGGCGTCACCAAGGAGCGCTGGGCCGAGACCGACGCGGCGATCACCGCCCTGTGGACGCACTTCGAGGCGTATACCGACGCTCTCACCACGGCCCGCGAGATCCGCTCACGGCGCCGCTGGCCGACCCAGACCGAGCTGCGGCGGCTGACCGACCTGCTCAGCGGCGACGGTGTCAGCGTGAGCGGCGGCGCCGTCCCCGACAGCGCCCGCTCGCTGACCGGGCCGGCCCGGCTGACCGAACAGCTGAGCCTGCAGCAGCTGCTGGCCAGGATGAACGGGTGGTACGACCAGGCGATGGAGACCGTCGCCGCGGCCGACTCCGTCTGGTCGGCGCTGCCCGCCCGGATAGACCTGCTGGCCGCCGAGACCCAGCGGGTGCGCTCGCTCGCGCACTCGGTGGGGGTGCGCCCCGGGGCGCACCCCTCGGGTGACGAGCTGGAGGACCTGATCGCGGAGCTGACCGAGCTGCGCGCGCAGAGCGTCTCCGACCCGCTGGCCTTCTGGCGGGCGCGGCCCACCCCCGGCCGGCCCGACACCTCGCGCTACGAGCAGGCCGGCCGCCGTCTCGACGACATCCGCCGCGAGGTCGAGGCGGTGCTGCACGTCAGGGACGACGCCGAGCACCGGCTGGTGCGGCTGCGCGACGTGCTCTCCCGCGCCGACCGCACCCTGACCGAGGCGCGCAGCGCCCGGGTGGAGGTGCTGTCGAAGATCCTCGCCTCCGACGTGCCCGCGGTCAGCGGCCCGGCCTCGGTGCTGCACGAACAGCTCGCGGCAGCTGAGGAGTTCACCAGGTCGGCGCAGTGGCACCGGCTCTCGCCGCTGCTGGACAGCCTGGAGGAGCACGCCGACGACGAACTGCTGCGCGCCAGGGAGTCGCTGACCGCGGTGACCGCGCCGCTGGCGGTACGGGCCGAGCTGCGCGGCCGGCTGGACGCCTACCGCGCGAAGGTCGCCAGGCTCGGCATGGCGGAGGACCCGCTGCTGATCGAACGCTACGACCAGGCACGGCGGTTGCTGTGGAGCGCGCCCTGCGACCTGGCGGCGGCCGAGCGGACCGTACAGCGCTACCAGCAGGCGGTGGCCGAGACCGGCGGCCAGCGCCCGCAGGGTCCGCCGCAGGACCGGCGGTGATCAGCGGCTCGCGCGGGCGTCCCCCGCCGTTCCCGCGGGATTCGCAACCGTCGCGTACGGTACGACCGTCGTAGCCGGTACGGGTCGGGTCCGTCGGGGTTCCGGCGGGGCCGGCGGCGTCCGCGCGAGGGAGCCGGATCCGGGTCCGGCGGTGGTGGCACACCAGGGGAAGGGCTGAGGGGGACACAGTGAGCAAGTGCCAACGGCCGGGCTGCGGCGGGACCTTGGAGGACGTGGGCGGCGGCGAGCTGTACTGCGACAGCTGCGGTCTCGCACCGCTGGCCGCGCCCGCCGCGCAGGTACCCGTGTCCGTACCGCCGCCCGCCCAGCCGCCGCGCGCCCCGGGGGCGTCGGGCGCCGACTCCGGGCGTACGTCGACCTCCACCTCCCTGCGGTCCTCCAAGTCCTCCTCCCGGGCCTCCAGGCGCTCGGTGTCGGGGCGGCTGTCGCAGACGCTGGCCGGTACGGCGGCCGCCCGCTCGGTGTCGGTGCGCAGCAGCCGCAGCGGCTCCGCGGGTACGGGGCGCGGCAAGCTCGGCGCCGGACTGGTCACCGTCCCCACCGTGCCGCGGCCCGACCCGGCCGCCGCGGTGCTGGCCAACCCCGAGGTGCCGGAGCGCAAGCGGTTCTGCAGCAAGGGCGACTGCGGGGCGCCGGTGGGCCGCAGCCGCGGCGACCGGCCGGGGCGCACCGAGGGCTACTGCACCAAGTGCGGCCACCCGTACTCGTTCTCGCCCAAGCTGCGCCCGGGCGACGTGGTGCACGGGCAGTACCACGTGGTGGGCTGCCTGGCCCACGGCGGGCTCGGCTGGATCTACCTGGCGGTGGACCGCGCGGTCTCCGACCGCTGGGTGGTGCTCAAGGGCCTGCTCGACACCGGGGACGAGGACGCGCTGGCCGCGGCGGTCTCCGAGCGGCGCTTCCTCGCCGAGATCGAGCACCCCAACATCGTGCGGATCTACAACTTCGTCGAGCACCTGGACCAGCGCACCGGCACCCTCGACGGCTACATCGTCATGGCCTACGTCGGCGGCAAGTCGCTCAAGGAGATCGCCAACGAGCGCCGCGCCCCCGACGGCAGGCGCGCCCCGCTGCCGGTCGCGCAGGCCATCGCCTTCGCCATCGAGGCCCTGGAGGCGCTCGGCCACCTGCACAGCCGCAACCTGCTCTACTGCGACTTCAAGGTCGACAACGCCATCCAGACCGAGGACCGGCTGGAACTCATCGACATGGGCGCGGTCCGCCGGATGGACGACACCGAGTCGGCGATCTACGGCACGGTGGGCTACCAGGCCCCCGAGGTCGCCGAGGTGGGCCCGTCGGTGGCCTCCGACCTCTACACGGTCGCGCGCACGCTCGCGGTGCTGACCTTCGACTTCCAGGGCTACACCAACGTCTTCGTCGACAGCCTGCCCGACCCGGGCCACATCGACGTCTTCTCCCGCTACGAGTCCTTCTACCGCCTCCTGGTACGGGCCACCGACCCCGACCCGGACAAGCGGTTCGCCTCCGCCGAGGAGATGTCCGACCAGCTGCTGGGGGTGCTGCGGGAGGTCGTCGCCCTGGAGACCGGGGTGCAGCGGCCGGCCCTGTCCACGCTGTTCGGCCCCGAACTGCGGGTGGTGGACACCGACCTGGTCCGTGCGGTGGCCGGCGACGCCTCGGCGCTCGGCGCGGACCGGGCGCTGGAGAAGGCCGCCAGACGCCGCGACAAGGCCGGGTTGAGATCGGCGGCACAGGGCGGTAACGGCGCGGGCGCAAACGGCGCGGCCATCGGCGCGGCGTTCCCGCCGGGCACGGCGATGGGCCCCGGGTTGCCGCCCGGTGCGGTGCCGACCCAACTGCCGGGCCCCGGCGGCCATCCGGCGACGGCGCCCACCCCGGCGTGGGGGCCCCCGCTCCCGGTGGTCGCGCGGCTCGACACCACCGCGGCCGTCCTGGCGCTCCCTGTCCCGCACGTCGACCCGGGCGACCCCAACGCCGGTTTCCTGGCGGGGCTTTCCGCCGCCGCCCCCGGCGAACTGGTCGCCGCCCTGCAGTCGGCGCCGGTCGACTCGGTCGAGCGGCGGCTGCGCGAGGTCCGCGCCCGGCTGGAGCTCGACGACCCGTTCGGCGCGCAGCAGTTGCTCGGCTCGCTGGCCCACCCCGACGACAACGCGGACTGGCGGGTGGTGTGGCACCGCGGCCTCGTGGCGCTGTGCACCGGCGACCACGAGACGGCCGCGCTGAGCTTCGACGCGGTCTACGACGCCTTCCCCGGCGAGCAGGCGCCGAAGCTGGCGCTGGGCGTATGCGCCGAGGTGCTGCACCAGCTCGACAACGCCGCTGAGTACTACCGCCTGGTGTGGACCAGCGACCACAGCTACGTCAGCGCCGCCTTCGGCCTGGCCCGGGTGCTGCTCGCCTCCGGCGACCGGGCGGGCGCGGTCGCCGCGCTGGAGTCGGTGCCGGAATCCTCCATCCACTACACGGCCGCGCGAGTCGCCGCGATCAGGGCCCGGCTGCGCGACCGCTCGCCGCACGAGCCGCTGCTGCCCGACCTGCGGGCGGCAGGACTGCAGGTCGAGGCGCTGCAACGGCAGGGCCTGGACTCCGACCGGCGCGAGCAGCTGGCCACCGAAGTGCTGGGCAGCGCACTGGACTGGGTGCTCGCGGGCCGTGTCGGGGAGCACATGGCGGCCCCCGCGGGCGTACCGTCGTCGGCATCCGGCGCCCCTGCCGTGCTGGGGGCCGACATGACCGAGCGGGGCCTGCGGTTCGGCCTCGAACGCTCGTACCGGGTCCTGGCAAGGCTCGCCCAGCAGGGCAGTACGAGGATCGAACTGGTGGAACGCGCCAACCGCTTCCGCCCCAGGACGTGGGTGTAACCAGATGCCACCACTGCCCGAGTCGGCGCCGGCGGCGCAGTCCGCCACACCGACCGCCTGCCCCGACTGCGCGGAGCCGCTGGACGCGGACGACCGCTACTGCGGCAGCTGCGGTCTCGACCTGACCGCTCCGGTCGCGGCCGCACCGGCCCGACCGGCCGCTCCCCCGGCCGCGTCACCGCCCGGCGGAGCGGACGCCGGCCTCGCGGAGGCGCCGGCGACCGACGCCTTCGTGCTGGCCCCGCCCCAGCCCGCCCGGCCCCCGTCGGCCGCCGACGGCGACACCCTCGCCCTCGGCGTCGCCGTGCCCGGCGCGCGGCTGTCCGACCCGCGCGCGGAGCCGCCGGCGCCCGGCGGCCCGGTGTGCGTGGCCTGCGGGCTCGGCGGGGTGGACGACGACGGCTACTGCGAGCACTGCGGGCACGCGCAGCCGCGCCAGCGGGACCACCAGGAGCAGGAGTTGGCGGGCGTGGCCGCGGTCAGCGACCGCGGGCTGCGGCACCACCGCAACGAGGACGCCTTCGCGGTGGCGACCACCTCGCTGCCGGACGGCACCCCCGCGGTGGCCGCGGTGGTGTGCGACGGCGTGTCCACCGCCTACCGCCCCGACGACGCCTCGGCGGCCGCGTCCGCCGCGGGCCGCGAGTCGCTGCTCGCCGCCCTGGAGCGCGGCACCCCGGCGGAGGACGCCATGCGCGGCGCCCTGATGTCGGCCTTCGACGCGGTGACGGCGCTCGCGGCGGAGGAGGAGCCGGCGGGCGGCGTCCCGCACCACAACGCCCCGGCGTGCACCTGCGTCAGCGCGGTGGTGACCGGCCCGGTCTTCACCGTCGGCTGGATCGGCGACAGCCGTGCGTACTGGATCCCTGACGACCGTACGCTGCCCGCCTCCCGGCTGACCGAGGACGACTCGTGGGCGGCCAGGATGGTCGCGGCGGACCTGATGTCGGAGGCCGAGGCCTACGCCGACGTGCGGGCGCACGCCATCACCGGCTGGCTGGGCGCCGACGCGGTGGAGGTCGACCCGCATGTGGCCGCCTTCCAGCCGGAGGGTCCCGGAGTGATCGTGGTGTGCACCGACGGGCTGTGGAACTACGCCGAGTCGGCCGCCGAGATGGCCGAGGCGATCCCGGCCGACGCACGCAGCCGCCCGCTGCACAGCGCGCGCACCCTGCTGGGTGTGGCACTGGACGGCGGCGGCCACGACAACGTAACGGTCGCGGTGCTGCCGTTCCCGGCCGCCGTGTCCCGGGCAGGATTCCCATCCGCGTAGCTTCCGGACAAGCTGGGCGGGGCTGTGAACGGGCTTCAAAGGAGCGCAGGAAGCGATGGCCATTCTCTCGAAACCGAACATGCCGCAGTTCTCGGTCGACGTCTACCAGAACGAATACCTGCCGGAGGGCGGCCGCGAGGTCAACGCCATCGTGACGGTCACCTCCACCGGTGGCGGCACCACCGGCGGCCACCCCCTGCCCGGCGCGGCCGCCGGCGCGCGGAACGGGCCGGCCGCGGGCGTGGTGGTCATGGTCGACTGCTCGGGGTCGATGGAGTATCCGCCGACCAAGATGCGCAACGCGCGGGACGCCACCGCGGTCGCGATCGACGCGATACGCGACGGCGTCGCCTTCGCGGTGATCGGCGGTACGCACGTGGCGCGCGAGGTCTTCCCGGCCAACGGCGGCCTGGCGGTGGCCGATCCGGCGACCCGCGCCCAGGCCAGGCAGGCGCTGCGCCGGCTGACGGCAGGCGGCGGCACCGCGATCGGCACCTGGCTGCGGCTGGCCGACAAGCTGCTCTCGTCCGGCGACGCGGCCATCCGCCACGGGATCCTGCTGACCGACGGCCGCAACGAGCATGAGAAACCCGAGGAGTTGCAGTCGGCGCTGGACTCCTGTGCGGGTCGCTTCACCTGCGACGCCCGCGGGGTGGGGACCGACTGGGAGGTCAAGGAGCTGACCGGGATCGCCTCCGCGTTGCTCGGCTCGGTGGACATCGTCGCCGATCCCGCGGGCCTGGCCGCGGACTTCCAGGCGATGATGGAGAAGGCGATGGGCAAGGAGGTCGCCGACGTCAGCCTCCGGCTGTGGACCCCGCAGGGCTCCGAGATCGTCTTCGTCAAGCAGGTCGCACCGGTCGTGGAGGACGTGACCGCCCGCCGCGTCGAGGCGGGCCCGCGGGCCGGCGACTACCCGACCGGCTCGTGGGGCGACGAGTCCCGCGACTACCACGTGTGCGTGCGGGTGCCGAACGCCGGTGTCGGCCAGGAGATGCTCGCCGCCCGGCTGTCGCTGGTGCTGCCGCAGCCCGACGGCACCCCGCAGGTGCTCGGGCAGGGCCTGGTGCGGGCGTTGTGGACCGACGACATGGCGGCCTCGACCCGGATCAACCCGCAGGTCGCGCACTACACCGGCCAGGCCGAGCTCGCCCAGGCCATCCAGCAGGGCCTGGAGGCCCGCAAGTCCGGTGACATGGACGGCGCGACCTCCAAACTCGGCCGCGCGGTGCAGCTCGCCAGCGCCCTGGGCAACGAGGACACCGCCAAGCTGCTGGCGAAGGTGGTCGACGTCGTCGACGCGCCGAGCGGTACTGTGCGGCTCAAGGCCCGTGTCGCCGACGCCGACGAGATGACCCTGGAGACGCGGTCGACGAAGACCGTGCGGGTGAAGAAATAGCGCACGAGCGACGCCGGAGGGCGGCGTCACGCAGCAGCTTCGCGCACAACCTGGTGATCCGCCCCGGGGGGCGGAGGGGGAGCCGGCACGATGCTTTGTCCTAACGGCCACGAGTCCGCGGCCACCGACTGGTGCGAGACCTGCGGTATGCGCATGCCCGCGCCGCCGTCCTCGTCGTACAGCTCGCGGCCCCCGTCCTCGGCGGCGTCCTCCTCCTCGACGCCGCCGGTCTCGCCCCAGCCCGCCTTCGGCCACGACCCGGCCGGGGCCGGCGCCGCGGGTCCCGTGCAGCAGTGCCCGGCGTGCGGGACGCCGCGGGAGGGCACGGCGCTGTTCTGCGAGGAGTGCCGCTACAACTTCCAGACGCACTCGGCCACCACCTTCGTACCGCCCGCCCCGCACATCACCCCGACGGCGCCGGACCAGCCGCCCTACCAGCGTTACGACTCGCAGCTGTCGCGGCCCTCCCGCGTCAACCGGCCCGCGGAGCCGCTGCCGTCGGAGTCGGTCACGGTGACCTCGGGCTCGGGGGACTTCCTGCTCGACCCGCCGAGCGCGCCGACCGCCGCGCCCGCCGCCCCGCCGCCGGTGGCCGCGTCGAGCGCGGCGCCCGCGAAGCCCGTACCCGGCAAGGGCAGCGCGTGGCTGGCGGTGATCGCCGCGGACCGGGAGTATTTCACCGCGGTGATGGCGCGCAGCGGCCCGGACGCGGGCGGCCTGTACTTCCCTGCCTTCTCCCCCGAGTTCGAACTGCCGCTGACCGGCCACCAGATCACCATCGGGCGGCAGCGGCACAGCACGGGCGAGTCGCCCGACATCGACCTGTCCCGCGCGCCGGAGGACCCGGGCGTCTCCCACAAGCACGCGGTGCTGGTCCAGCAGCCGGACGGCTCCTGGTCGGTGGTCGACCAGGACTCGACCAACGGCACCACGGTCAACCTCGCCGAGGACCCGATCCCCGCCTACACCCCGATCCCGCTGGCCGAGGGCGACCGCGTCCACGTCGGCGCCTGGACGACCATCACCATCCGCCGGCTCTGAGCCCCGTCGCCGCCGGCCGGCCGGCAGGCGGCCCGCTCAGCGGGACGCGGCGGGGACCGGCCAGGTGTCGGGGCCGTCCGGGGTGTCCAGCCACACCCACTGGCGGCCGCCCTCCACGGTCAGCCCGAACCGGGTCCGCGACGGGTGCCGGTCGAGCAGCGAGGGCTCGCCGCCCACCGCGGGCGGCTGGACACCGGCCGCCTGGCCGCGCAGCGGCACGAAGTACGCCGGGGTGGGCAGGAAGCGGCCCTCGGCCCTGCCCGGCCCCCGCACGGTGAGCACCACGAGACCGGTCGCGAAGGGCGCCAGGATCCGGGCGCCCGGCCGGCACTGCTCGGTCCAGGCCGGCGGGATGGCCGGCAGCTCGCAGGTCGCGATCACCCGGTCGTACGGCGCTCCCGGCGGGTGCCCCAGCGCCCCGTCGCCGGTCACGACGGTGACCGCCAGGGACTCGGCGGTGCCGTGGGCGGCCAGGTGCTCGCGCGCGGCCGCGGTGATCGCGGCGTCCAGGTCGATGGTGGTGACCGCGCCCGTACCGCCGAGCCGGTGCGCAAGCAGCGCCGCGTTGTAACCGGTGCCCGCGCCGATCTCCAGGACCCGCTGACCCTCCCGGACGTCCAGCGCCTCGCACATCAGCGCCATCAGCGACGGCTGGCTGCTTGACGAGATCAGCTCACCGTCCGCGACATGGGTGGCGATCGGCTGGTCGGCGTAGGCGCCGGTCAGCCAGCGCAGCCGCCGCCGCGCGTCGGGATCCTTCGCGGAGTACCGCCCGCTCTCTTCGTCGCCGGAGGCCCCGCGGTAGTACACCGGCACGAACAGGTGCCGCGGCACCTCCGCGAAGGCCGCCCGCCACGCGGGGTCGGTGAGCCCGCCGCCCGCGACGATACGGCGCACCATCCGGTGCCGCAGCGCGCTCGCCGCGGCACCGGAACGGTCGTCACCCGCCGACCCGGCCATGCCTCCATCGTGCGCCCGCGGCAGGGGTCCTACGACCCGGGTCCTCGTCCCGGCCGTCTGCGACCATGGGGGTGTGACTGAGATCCCGTACGGCACGGTCGAGCAGCAGACGTTCTACGAGCAGGTCGGTGGCGAGGACACCTTCCGCCGGCTCGTGCACCGCTTCTACCAGGGTGTCGCGGACGACCCCGACCTGCGGGCGATGTATCCCGAGGAGGACCTCGGCCCGGCCGAAGAGCGGCTGCGGCTGTTCCTGACGCAGTACTGGGGCGGCCCGCGGACGTACAGCGACCAGCGCGGCCATCCGCGGCTGCGGATGCGGCACGCGCCCTTCCAGGTCGACAAAGCCGCACACGACGCCTGGCTGCGGCACATGCGCGCGGCGGTCGACGACCTGGCGCTCGCGCCGGAACACGAACGGCAACTGTGGGACTACCTGGTGTATGCCGCGGCCACGATGGTGAACACCCCCGGCTGAGCGGGCGCTCACCTTCGGCGGGTCACGATCTTATTGCGACCATCCTCGACATGTTTCTGTACTGCCCCTTGTGTTGAGAGCATCCGGTCAGGAAGAGAACGGGGGCAACACGGGTGACCGGATTCGTACTGCTGCGCGTCCGCGCCCACCGGCTGCTGCTGGCAGCCGCCCTGCTCACGGTGCTGCTGACCACCTGCGTGCTGGCCACCCTCGCCTCCTACACGGGCGCGATCGGTGACGCGGCGCTGCGCCGCACCCTGCAACACCAGGCCGCCGACCGGTCCACCTACGACGTCAAGGCGTCGCTGACCGGCAAGGACCGGGCCGGGCTCGACCACGGGGTGCGCGGGCAGCTGGCCGGCGCGTTCGGCGACGCGCCCTCCCGTGTCGCGTCCAGCACCAGGTCCGGCCCCTACGGCCTGCCCCTCTCGCTGCGGCCTGCGGGGGCGCCCAAGAAGTCCGACCCCGACCTGACGCTGCTGGCCACCTTCGACCGGGCGCGGCTGGAACTCGTCGGCGGCAGCTGGCCGGCCGCCGCCGCCAAGGGCGCCGGCACCGTCGAGGTGGCGGTGCCGGAAACCGTCTCCCGGGCGCTGCACATCGCCGCGGGGCAGCAGATCACGCTGGCCGACCGGCTGGGCGGCCGGCCGCTGCGGATCCACGTCACCGGCGTCTACCGCCCTGCCGACCCCGCCTCGCCCTACTGGCAGCTCGACCCGCTCGCCGGACGCGGCGTCCACACCCTCGCCTTCACCACCTACGGCCCGCTGCTCGCCGACCCGGGCACCTTCGGCTCCGGGCGCATCGCGGCCGACGAGATGTCCTGGCAGGCCACCGGCGACTTCCGCACGGCGAGCGCCGGCCGTATCGACACGCTGGAAGCGGCCGTGCGGGACACCACCGCGCGGCTACGGGCCGGCAAGGCCACCGGCGCCGTGCAGGCCACCACCGGCCTGCCCGACCTGCTCGACGGGCTGCGCCGCAGCCTGCTGGTGACCCGCTCCACCCTGCTCATCGGCGCCTTCCAGCTGATCATCCTCGCCGCCTTCGCCCTGCTGCTCGTCGCCCAACTGCTCGCCGAGGAAAGGGCGGGCGAGACGGCCCTGCTGCGCGCCCGCGGCGGCTCGCGCGGCCGGGTGGCCCGGCTCGCGGCCGCCGAGGCGCTGCTCCTCGCGGTCCCCGCGGCCCTGGTCGCGCCGCTGCTCTCCGGGCCCGTCACCCGGCTGCTGGCCGGCACCGGCGCGATGGCCCGCACCGGGGTCACCCTCGACGGCGGGAACACCGGCAGCGCCTGGCTGGTGGCCGCCGCCGCCGCGCTGGCCTGCGCCCTCGCGGTGGTCGTGCCCGCGCTGCGCTCCACCGTCTCCACCGCACGCACCCGGCGCGGCGGCCTGCCCGGCGCGCTGCAGGCAGGCGCCGACATCGGGCTGCTGGTGATCGCCGGGGTCGCCTACTGGCAGTTGCAGCGCCGCGCGTCCGGCGCCGGGGCGCTGAGCTCCGACAAGTCGGGCGGCCTCGGCATCGACCCGGTGCTGGTGGCCGCCCCCGCGCTGTGCCTGCTGGCCGGCACCGTGCTGGTGCTGCGCCTGCTGCCGCCTGCCGCCCGGCTCGGCGAACGCCGTGCGGCCCGCGGCAGCGGGCTGGCCCTGGCGCTGGCCGGCTGGCAGCTGGCCCGCCGCCCCCGGCGCGGCGCGGCGGCCTCGCTGCTGCTGGTGCTGGCCGTGGCGATGGGCATGTTCTCCATCGGGCAGAGCGCGAGCTGGGACCGCTCGCAGCGCGACCAGGCGGACTTCGCCGTCGGCGCGGACCTGCGGGTGACCGGCATGACGACACCGCCGTTCGGCCAGGCCGGCATCTTCACCGCGGTGCCGGGCGTCACCGCGGCCGCCCCCGCCGCCCGGGAGACCCTGCTGCTGCCCGGCGACCGGCAGGCCACCGCCCTGGTCGTGGACACCGCGAAGGCGGCCGGCGCGATGCGCACCAGGTCCGACCTGACCGGCGGCCGTCCGCTGCCCGCGCTGCTGGCACCGCTGCGTACCGCACCCGATCGCCAGGGCCTCACCGTGGACGCCACAGCCCGGCAGGTGACCTTCGGCGCCACCCTGACGGCCACCGGCCTGGACGGCAGGCCCACGAGCGCCGACGACCCGCCCGACCAGGTCAGCGCCGCCGTCGTGGACGCCGAGGGCGTGCCCTACGACTTCGCGCTCGGCGACCTGCCGCCGGACGGGCGCCCGCACACCCTCACCCTCGACCTGGCCACCGCGGCGGGCACGGGAACCCCGGCCGGCCCGCTGCGGCTGGTGCGGTTCGAGTCGTCCTACCAGGTGCCCGCCCCCGCCGAGACCCGGCAGCTCACGCTGTCGTCCGGGAAGATCACCCGGGCCGACGGCACCGTCGTGCCGCTGGGGGCGCTGGACGGCGCACCCTGGCGGACCTCGGCGGGCTTCGACGACAGCTCGCTCGGCGACCTCCCCGGCGCGGTCGAGCCGAGCGCCACGCCCGCCCGGGCCGGCGGCGCCACGCTGCTGTCCTTCGGCTACCTGACCGGCAACTTCGCCGGCGACACCGGCTCCTTCCAGCAGAGCAGCGGGACCGCGCGCATACGCGCCGACGCCTCCGCTCCCCCGCGGCTCAAGGGGATCGCCACCGACGGCTACCTGCGGGCGGTCGGCGCGAAGGTCGGCGACACCGTCCAGGTGCAGCTCGGCAACGTGACGACGCCCGTGGTCATCAGCTCGGCGGTGCGTGAACTGCCGGGCACCGACCCGGCCACCGAGGCGGGCGCGCTGCT
Organism: Streptomyces sp. NBC_01198; assembly: GCF_036010485.1. Classification (NCBI taxonomy): domain Bacteria; kingdom Bacillati; phylum Actinomycetota; class Actinomycetes; order Kitasatosporales; family Streptomycetaceae; genus Streptomyces; species Streptomyces sp. NBC_01198. The sequence continues at coordinate 5,475,218 of NZ_CP108568.1, read as the reverse complement.
GCTCGACCTGCGGGCCGTCAATGAGGTGCTCGCAGCCGCCGACGCGCTGCCGGTGCAGCCCACCGAGTGGTGGCTGGGCACGGCGCCGGGCGCAGCTGAGCGTGCCGCGGCCGCGCTGCGCGCCCGTAACGACGTCGACACCGTCCTCGACCGCGCCGAGGCCACCGCGGACCTGCGGGCCGACCCGCTGGGCGCGGGACCGCAGTCGGCGCTGCCCGCCGCGGTGATCGCGGCGGCCGTGCTGGCCGCGGTCGGCTTCGCGGTCGGCGCGATGGGCGCCGCCCGTGAGCGCCGCACCGAATTCGCGGTGCTGCGCGCCCTGGGAGCGCCGCCCCGCAAACTCACCCGGATGCTGGCCGCCGAGCAGGGCCTGCTGGTGCTGGTCTCGCTCGCCGTGGGCCTGGCGCTGGGCACCTTCCTCACCCGGCTGATCACCCCGCTGATCGTGCTCACCGGCCAGGCGGCCCGCCCGGTCCCGCCCCTGGTGATCGAACTCCCCGTGGGCCGGCTCGCCGAACTGCTCGCCGTGCTGCTCGTCGCCCCGCTGCTGGTGCTCGTCGCGACCGCCGTGCGGCGCGGCGAGCCGGCGGCCGCACTGCGTCATCAGGCGGAGGACTGAATGCCGTTCACCGACTCCTGGCTGCGGACCCGGCTGCGCGCCGCGCCGCTGGGCGCCCTCGCACTGGCCGCCCTGGTCCTGGTCACCGCCTTCCTCGCCGCGGCCCTGCCGCGGGCCGTCGACCGCTACGAGGACCGGGCCCTGCGGCGGGCCGTCGCCGAGGCGCCGGCCCGCGACCGCGGCCTGACGGTCTCCGACGACTTCCGGTCCGCCGACGACGACACGTCCGCCGACGACCGCCTCGCACCCGGCTCGCTGGACAGCGTGGAGAAGGTCTTCCGCGCCCTGCTGCGGCCGCCGGTGCGTATCGCGCCGGACGACGTCGTGCTCGGCGTGCGGTCCGGAGCCGAGGCGGAGGTCCCCGACCCCGAACTGCCCCGCACCTCCTCGCACGCGCCGGGCGCCGACCTGGTGGCGCAGGCGGGCCTCGCCGACCACGCGACGCTGGTCGCCGGCCGGCTGCCCCGGCCGGAGCCGGCCGGCCCGCCCGCGCTCGCCTTCGAGGGCGCGGTCACCCAGAAGACCGCCCAGGTGCTGCACCTCAAGGTCGGCCAGCGCATCCACCTGATGAAGTTCGGCGCGAAACCGCTGACCGTCCGCATCAGCGGCATCGTCGCCCCGCGCGACCCGGCGGCCGCCTACTGGACGACCGACGACGACATGCTCGCCCCGCTGGTGAGCTACCCGCCGCATCTGATGATCTCCCCGCCGCAGACCTACTGGCACTTCACGGTCCTGACCGACCGCAGCGCCGCACAGTCCATGCCGCTGCTGGGCACCGGCGCGAGCCTGTACTGGCACCACCCGCTGGACGCCGCCCGGCTGACCGCGCACGACGTCCCGGCGCTGCGCGCGGAGCTTGCCACCTTCGGCAGCGGCCCGCTGGCGACGCAGCTGGACACCACCGCCGGTTCGCCGTCACTGCACGTGGTGGCCGGCGTCAGCGCTGTCCTCGACTCCTTCACCGCGGAAAGGGAGGCGGCGCAGCCGCTCGTACTCATCGCGGCCGTCGGCGTGGGCACCACCGCCCTCGCCGTGCTGCTGATGGCCGCGGGCCTGGCCGCCGACCGCAGGCGCGGCGAGATCACCCTGCTGCGCTCCCGCGGCGGCTCGCTGCGCGGCATCTTCCGGCGGCTGGTCTGCGAGACCGCCGTGGCGGCCGTGCCCGCGGGGGCCGCCGGCACGCTGCTGGCCCTGCTGGTGCTGCCCACCGGGCGGTACGCGGCGGCGCTGGCGCTGGGCGCGCTGGTCACCGCCGCGGGGACGCTGGCGATGCCGGCGCGCGCCACCCTGGCCGTACGCCGCCCGCGACCCGCCGCGCGCGAGGACCTGGTCGCGGCGCGGCCGTCGAAGCGGCGGCTGGTGCTGGAGCTGACGGTGACCGTGCTGGTCGCCGCCGCCGTGGCCACGCTGCGGCGGCGGGGGACGTCCGGCGGCACCGACCCCTTCCTCGCCGCCGCCCCCGTGCTGGTCGCGGTGGCCGCCGCGCTGGTGCTGCTGCGGCTCTACCCGCTGCCGCTGCGCCGGCTGGCCCGCCCGGCGGCGCGGCTGCGGGGCGCGGTGACGCACCTGGGGCTCGCCCGGGCGGGGCGGGCCTCCTCCGGCGGGCAACTGCCCATGCTCGCGCTGCTGGTGGCGCTGACGGTGGCGTCCTTCGGCGGCTCGGTGCTCGCCGGGGTCGGCCACGCCAGGAACCACGCAGCGGCGGTGGCGGTCGGCGCCGACGCCCGGGTCGACTCCATCTTCCCGCTGGACGCCGGGCTGCCCGCCCGGGTAGCGAAGGTGCCGGGCGTCGGCGAGACGGCCGCGGTCCGGGTCGAGCCGCACGCGGCCAACCAGTACATCCCGCTGAACTTCGACCTGCTGATCGTGGACGACCCGGCCGTCTACGCCCGGATCACCCGGTCGGCGGGCATGCCGGCCTTCCCGGCCGGCCTGCTCGGCGGCAAGGTCGCCGCCGGCTCGCGCGGGCCGCTGCCCGCGGTGGTCTCGCCGAAGATCGCCGACCTGCTCGGCAGCCACACCGAGCCGGTCGAGACCGGTGTCGGCACCGGCGCCGTCCGCTGGGCGGCGACGCTGCGGTCCACCCCGGCCGAGCTAGGGGGCGAGTTCGTGATCATCTCCGGGCGGCAACTCCACACGCAGTTCCCGCGGCTGGCGGCGCTCCCCCAGTACGTCGGCCCGACGCTGCTGCTGGCCGACGCCGCGTCAGGACGGCAGATCGACGCCCCCGCGCTGCGCAGGACCGCCGCGCGCAACACCTACCTCGCGACGGTCTCGCTGCGCACCGAGCAGCGGGCGGGGCTGTCCGACAGCGAGGTGCAGCGCGGCGCCCGGAGCCTCTACCTGGCGGCGGTCGCGGCCGGGGCGGCGTACAGCGTGCTGGCGCTGCTGCTGTCGCTGATGGCCGCCGCTCCCGGCCGGCTCGCGCTGCTGGCCAGGCTGCGCACCATGGGGATGACCCGGCGGCAGTCGCGGCGGCTGGTGCTGCTGGAGATGCTGCCGCAGGTGCTGCTCGCCGCGGTCGGCGGGGTGCTGGTGGGCCTCGCCGTCGTCCCGCTGCTCGGCCCGGGCATCGACCTGGGCGCCCTCACCTTCGGCGGCCACGGTGCCACGGCGGCGCCGCCGTCCGACGTGGGCGCGGGCCTGCGCGCCGACCCCTGGTCCCTCGCCGTGCCCTCGGCCGGTCTGCTGCTGCTCGCCTGCGCGGTGCTGCTGGTCCAGGCCTGGATGAGCGGGCGACGCCACGAAAGCACCGAGTTGAGAGCGGGTGACCGGACGACATGAGCGGACACGGGACGACGGAGGAGCCGGTGGCCGGCGGGTCGGGCACGGCGGGCGCTGCGGGTTCCGCGCCTTCGGCGGGCGCGGGGCGTTCAGCTGCGGCTCCGGGTCAGGTGGCGGCTCCGGCCAGCCTCGCGGAGCTGGAGCGGCAGGTCGCGGAACGCCGCGACGGGCCCGCGTACGGGCAGGACTCGCTGATCAGCTGCGACCGGCTGGTGCGGATCTTCACCGCCGACGGTGTGGAGGTGCAGGCCCTCCAAGGCCTCGACCTGCTCGTCGGCAAGGGCGAACTGATGGCCCTGGTCGGCGCGTCAGGCAGCGGCAAGTCCACGCTGCTCAACATCCTGGCCGGGCTGGACGTCCCCACCGCCGGCGCGGCCTCGGTCGGCGGCTACGACCTGCTGGCCATGGACGCCAAATCCCGGCTCCGCTACCGTCGGGAGGTCGTCGGCTTCATCTGGCAGCAGACCGCGCGCAACCTGCTGCCGTACCTGACCGCCGCCCAGAACGTCATGCTGCCCATGCAGCTGTCCGGCCGGAGCGGGCCGCGCCACAAGCGGCAGCGCTCGGCCCGGGCCGCGGAACTGCTCGGCATCCTCGGCGTCTCCCACTGCCACGACCGCCACCCGGGCCAGATGTCGGGCGGCGAGCAGCAGCGGGCCGCCATCGCGGTCGCGCTGGCCAACGACCCGGCTGTCGTCCTCGCCGACGAACCCACCGGCGAGCTGGACTCCGCCACCGCGGAACAGGTCTTCGGCGCCTTCCAGACCGCCAACGCCCAACTCGGCACCACCGTCGTGGTCGTCACCCACGACCAGTCCGTCGCCGACGCGGTGCACCGCACCGTCGCCATCCGGGACGGCCGCACCGCCTCCGAGGTCGTCCGGCGCACCGAGATCGACGAGCACGGCAGGGCGTCGGTGGTGGCCCGCGAATACGCCACCGTCGACCGGGCCGGCCGGCTCCAGCTCCCCCGGGACTACGCCGAGGCGCTGGAGATCCGCCGCCGCGTCCTGCTGGAACTCCAGCCCGACCACATCACCGTCCGCCCCGACGACCATCCCGCCCGCGACCAGGACTGAGCTGGCGGGATCGGGACTGACCCGGGCGGGATCGAGCGGGATCGGGTGATCGGGCCTGGTGACGTCAGGCCGGGGAGAAGGTCAGCCCCGCCGCAGGCGACTCGCGCCGCACCGCCACCGAGCCGTACGCCGTACGCAGCCGCGTCCACGGGCCCGCGGCCAGCAGTGCCACCGCGTCGTCGCCGTCGCCGCGCAGGAAACCCAGCGCGTGCGCGGCGTGCACGACCCGCAGCGTGGTGCCCTGGTACGGGCGCGTCCACAGCTCCTCGGCGAGTGCGTCGAGCGCCGCCCGGGTCCGCTCCTGCTGCGGCAACTCCTCGGTCCTGGCGCGGAATTCCGCGACCGCCTCGGTCGCCGCCTTCCGCACCTGCCCCGGTTCGAACTCCGCCGTCCGCCGCCACCCGGCGCGCGGCGGCAGCAGCCCGGCCCACGCCGGGCCGGTGACCGACAGCGGCAGCTCGAATCCCTCGGCCGCCGCCGAGACCGCTTCGAGCAGCTGCCCGGCCGACACCGTCGCGTCGACGGCCGCCGCCACGGCGACGGCGCCGCGGACAGCGGTGCTGCGCACGGCGAGCACTCCGCCGAACGGCGGGTGCCCGAAGACCCCGAGCGCCGGCTCGCCCGCCGCCGACCGCAGCCGCACCACGGCAGCCTTGTCCCAGCGCACCAGGCGCCCGAGGAAGGCGACCAGATCGGCCGCCTCCCCCGCGCTGTCGCTGCCGTCGCCGTGGCCGAGGGCCAGCCGGACTGCCGTCATATGGCGACGGATCCGTCCTCGTCGCGGTACTTCTCCAGGAAAAACCGCTCCTCGGCCGTGATCCGCCGGGGCCGCCCCTGGGCCAGGTTGTAGGGCACCACCACGGTCGACGCCCGCGCGTAGACCGTCTCCTCGTCCTTCACCTCGTAGCGGACCGTCATCGACGCGGCCGAGATGTCGGTCACCCAGGTCTCGACGTCCACCGGCTCGTGCCGGTGGACGAGCGGCCGCAGGTAGTCGATCTCGTGCCGCGCCACGACGGAGCCGCCCGTGAAGGACGCGCTCCCCTCGCCCGGCGCCAGGCGGAACATGAAGTCGATCCTGGCCTCCTCCAGATACCGCAGGAAGACCACGTTGTTGACATGCCCGAAGGCGTCCATGTCCGCCCAGCGCAGCGGGCAGCGGAAGATGTGCCGTGCCATCAGCCGCGCGTCAGCTTCTTGTAGGTGGCGCGGTGCGGCCTGGCGGCGTCGGCGCCGAGCCGCTCGACCTTGTTCTTCTCGTAGGACTCGAAGTTGCCCTCGAACCAGAACCACTTCGAGTTGCCCTCGTAGGCCAGGATGTGGGTCGCCACCCGGTCCAGGAACCACCGGTCGTGGGAGACGACCACGGCCGCACCGGGGAATTCCAGCAGCGCGTTCTCCAGCGACGACAGCGTCTCCACGTCGAGGTCGTTGGTCGGCTCGTCCAGCAGCAGCAGGTTGCCGCCCTGCTTGAGGGTGAGCGCCAGATTCAGCCGGTTGCGCTCACCGCCGGACAGCACGCCCGACGGCTTCTGCTGGTCAGGGCCCTTGAAGCCGAACGCCGACACGTAGGCACGCGACGGCATCTCCACCTGGCCGACGTTGATGTAGTCCAGGCCGTCGGAGACGACCTCCCACAGCGTCTTCTTCGGGTCGATGTTGGCGCGGTTCTGGTCGACGTAGGAGATCTTCACCGTCTCGCCGACCTTGATGCTGCCGGAGTCGGCGTCCTCCAGGCCCTGGAGCATCTTGAACAGCGTGGTCTTGCCGGCGCCGTTGGGGCCGATCACGCCCACGATGCCGTTGCGCGGCAGGGTGAACGACAGGTCGTCGATCAGTACCTTGTCGCCGAACGCCTTCGACAGGTGCTGCACCTCGACCACGATCGCGCCCAGTCGCGGGCCCGGCGGGATCTGGATCTCCTCGAAGTCCAGCTTCCGCATCTTGTCGGCCTCGGCGGCCATCTCCTCGTAGCGGGCCAGTCGCGCCTTGGACTTGGCCTGCCGCCCCTTGGCGTTGGAGCGGACCCAGTCCAGCTCCTCCTTGAGCCGCTTGGCCCGCTTGGCGTCCTTCTGGCCCTCGACCTTCAGCCGCGACGCCTTGTTCTCCAGATACGTCGAGTAGTTGCCCTCGTACGGGATCGCCCGGCCGCGGTCCAGCTCCAGGATCCACTGCGCCACGTTGTCCAGGAAGTAGCGATCGTGGGTGACGGCGACGACGGTGCCGGCGTACTTGGCCAGATGCTGCTCCAGCCACTGCACGGACTCGGCGTCCAGGTGGTTGGTGGGCTCGTCGAGCAGCAGCAGGTCGGGCGCTTCGAGCAGCAGCTTGCACAGCGCCACCCGGCGCTTCTCGCCACCGGACAGCGTCGTCACCGGCCAGTCGCCGGGCGGGCAGCCCAGCGCGTCCATCGCCTGCTCAAGCTGCGCGTCCAGGTCCCACGCGTTGGAGTGGTCGAGCTTCTCCTGGAGCCGGCCCATCTCGTCGAGCAGCGCGTCGGAGTAGTCCGTCGCCATCAGTTCCGCGATCTCGTTGAACCGGTCCAGCTGCGCCTTGACCTCGGCGACACCGTCCTGGACGTTCTCCAGCACGGTCTTGGACTCGTCAAGTGGCGGCTCCTGCAGCAGCATGCCGACACTGAAGCCGGGCGACAGGAACGCGTCCCCGTTCGACGGCTGCTCCAGCCCCGCCATGATCTTGAGCACGGTGGACTTACCGGCACCGTTGGGGCCGACCACACCGATCTTCGCGCCCGGCAGGAAGCTCAGCGTCACATCATCGAGGATGACCTTGTCGCCGTGCGCCTTGCGCGTCTTGCGCATCGTGTAGATGTACTCAGCCAAGAGAAACCGTCCGGCAGATCGAGAAGGGCCAATGTGCGGCTCCGCCGCGTGAGGGCAGATACACCCCATCTTGCCAGCCGTCCACCCCTGCGGGCGAATGGGTACGTCAGCGCCCCGCACCGGGCCTGCGACCTGCACTCCCCCCCTGCACTCCCCGCCGGGTCTCCGCTGACGGCCCGCCGCCGCCGGCCGGTCGCGAAGCGTCTCCGCCCACCCCCTGCCGTCCCTGCAGACGGGGCAAGTCCCGTTGTGCCATCATTCACGGAATCGCTTACTCATGGGGGAACGATGGGCAAGGATGTATTACCGCTCACGGTCGATGAAGTGCTGGCGATACGCAGAACGATGTACGAGATGAAAATCTCGTCCCGGGAGTTCGGCGAACTTCGACCGCTGTATCCCGAGAAATTACAATCGGCGGTCGGCCGGCAGCTGGCGGGATACGGCGACTACCTCAAGTACCGCAAGCTTGAGGCGGCGGCCGCGACGCTGTTCTTCGGCCTGGCCTGCAGCCACTCCTTCGACAACGGCAACAAGCGCACCGCGCTGGTGTCGACGCTGGTCCTGCTGGAGAAGAACCACTCTTCCCTCGGGGAGGCCACCGAGGACGAGCTCTACCTGCTGGCGACCGACGTAGCTGATCACAAGCACTCCACCCGGTGGTCTGCCCCTGATCCGGACACGGTCGTGAGTGAGGTGTCCAGATGGCTGCGTGGCAGGATCCGGGACAGCCGAGCGGGGTACAGGCCCATGAAGACCGGGGATTTCCTGAATTCCCTCAGGAAGCTCGGATGCGAGATCGGTCCTCCGGACAAGAGCTCCGTCCGCGTGGTGCCTCCCGAGGGGAGCGACGGACATCTTGCGAAGGTCGCCTACCGGGGAGGTGACGGCCGCGAGCTGTCGGCGTCCTACATTCGCGCGATTCGTAAACAGCTGGGCCTGTCGTTGGCCGACGGCATAGACGAAGCAACGTTCTTCGACCTTGAACCGTCGGTCGATCGCTTCGTCAACGAATACCGCGGGGTTCTTGATCGCCTGGCCGACGCCTAGCCACGGTGGCCCGAGCGCCTTCGCCTCTCCCCCGGTTCGGTAGCGTGCCGGGCGACGACCACCTGGGGGAAGATGCGGGCACCACGGCACGAGCCGGCCGGGCGGCTCGTGCCCGGTCCGCCGACCGGCTGAGCCCCCCTGCCTGGGGAGGCCCCTGCGGGCGAGCGGGTCCCGGCGCCGGGACGGGGGCGCCGGGACCCGGTGGATCACTCCGAGGGAGTGGCGTTCTTCTTGCGGCGGAAGAAGAAGACCGCGCCGCCGCCGAGGACGACCAGGGCGATGGCGATCCCGGCGATCATGGGCGTGGCGCTGCTGCTGCCGGTGGCGGCCAGGTCCTGGTCACTGCCGGCCGGGCTCGGCTGGTTCGCCGGGGTGGTCGGGGTGCCGGTCGGAGGGGTGGTGGCGCTCTTGCAGTCCAGCACGCCTTCGAAGGTCTTCACCGACTTGTCGGGCAGCGTGACGTCGATCTTGTAGCGCTGGTCCTCGGCGACCGGGACGGTGATGGTCCGCGAGGCTCCGGGGGCGACGGTGTAGGCCTTGCCGCCGAGGGTGAACGTCAGGTTCTCGTCACCCTTGTTGGCGGCGGTGACGTCGACCCCGCCCTTGGCACAGTCCACCGCGGCGCTCACCGCGGGTATCGGGCCCTTCTTCGCCCACGTCGCCGTGGCCTGCGCGGTCAGCGGGGTGGTGTCGGAGCCGGCCAGGATCTGGGTCTGGCTCGCGACGTCGTTGGCACCGAAACCGGTGAAGGCGCGGCCGAGCGGCACCGTGGTGGTGGCGGTCACCTTCACGGTGGTGCTGCCGTCCTTGGTGCCTGCGGGGACGTCGAAGTAGAGCTTGCTGCCGTCCTTGGCGGTGGTCACCGGCTTGCCGGCGGCGTCCACCAGCTTGACGCCCCCGGCGTCCGGGGCAATCTCGGCCGCCGCGGAGTCCGCGTTGGTGTGCACGGTCACCGGGCCGATGCGGTCACCTGACTTGCCGGAGACCGAGGGCGGGTCCAGCGTCAGCGACGCGTCGGGCTCGGCGACGGCGACGGCGGCCTGGGACAGGTAGTCGGCCAGCTGCTCGGCCGCCGGGTCGTTCGCCTTCGCGGTCGGGTCGTCCGAGAGCCGCCAGATGGCGACCTGGGTGCCCGCGGCGGCGGTCTTCTTGCTCAGCGGCCCGGCCCCGGCCGTCTTCGCCAGCGCGCCGAGGTCGTCGACCTGCGGGAAGGAGTGGTTCAGTATCCAGGCGATCTTCCCCGCCTTGGCGCGGTCCTTGCCCTGCTGGTAGAGCGACGTCGCGCTCCAGGGCACCTCCTGGTAGTGGGCGTTCGGCTTGGTCGAGTTGAACAGGTCGATGCAGTACGTGTAGATGCTCTTGCCGCCGCCGAGATCCATCTTGAACAGGCCGGCGGCCTCGTGGTCGTTCGTCCTGCCGTCTTTGGTGGCGACCGTGGCGACGTCCGAGAGATCGCGCTGGAGGCCGTCGAGGACGGCCGTCGCACCGCTGGACGAGGGAGTCGCGTCGTCCGCGAGCGCGTTTCCCGCGCCGGCGAAGGCGCCCGCCGCGAGCAGGCCGGTGGCAAGACCGGCCGCCGCGAGGCGGGCAGCGCTCCGCCTGTGAGTGTTGAACATGGATTTCCCCTCCGGGCGAGGCGGGTGGGTGAAAAGAGGGTCGCCTCGCCTGCAGCTCCGAGCCCCCGTGTGTCAGTGCCGAAATCCTAGGAACCACGCGCCCCATGGGCACCGAAAGGGTCGCCACTGGCCCTTTTCGCATCCCAATCGTTACCCACTTGCGGGCATGTTTCCGTAATTGTCGACAAGTCCCCGGCGCAATAGATCCATGGAAATACCGGTGAATACGGATACTCCACAGAATCAGGGCACAGCCACTGCCGCGACCGGCGGCGGCGCGGCCGGCTCCGGCAGTGTCGCGGGTGGTGCCGACGACCGGCTGAACTGCGCGACTCCACGCGCCAGGTCGTGGCCCACGGCCACCGCCTCGATCTCCGCCGCCGTGTAGCGGCGCCCGTCGCGCTCGTCCTCACGGATCTTCAGCCGCCCCTGCACGAGGAGCGGTTCACCCAGTCCCACCGACTCCTTGACGTGCCCGGCGAGCGTGCGCCAGGCACGCACCGTGTAGAAGCTGGTCGGACCGTCCGTCCACGCGCCGCGCTCGGAATCCCACCGGCGCGCGGTGGTCGCCAGCCGGAAGCGGGTGACCCCCACGCCGGTGGCGGTCGTGTACATCTCGGGCTCCGTCGCCACGTTCCCGACGACGGTCACCAGGGTCTCGTTCATCGCACGGTCCTCGCTTTCCGCGGCGTCCCGTGGTGGGACGCGCTGAGGACATCGTGCCCCATATCCGGATGGTCAAGGAAAGACCATCTCGAATCTGTGGATAACCCACTGCTTGTGGATAAGCGGCTCACCCGGACGAGTGGGAATGGGATTGCGCGGCACGGGAATCGCGCGCGTGCGGCGCGCGCGGAGAAGTACCTGCGACCACCGCGAACTGCTCGCGGACCTCGCGATAACGCATCAGCTCGGCCGCGACCGGTTCGAGCACCCTGGCCCTGCCGCAGTCGGCGGCGGCGTCCCGCAGCCGCCGCTCGGCGGCCTGGCCGTACCGGCGGGCCGGGCCGCGGGCGGCGAGCCGGCAGCCCGCGCAGACCAGTTGGCCGCCCAGACCGCCGGTCGCGGCCATCACGAGCGGCACCCACCAGGCGAGCTCGATCGAGCCGACCGCGAGCGCGCTCAGGCACACCGCGCCGGCGACCGCGAGCGCCATCAGCAGCCACTGGACAACGTGGGCGGCGGACCACCAGCCGGGCCGCTCCGGGGTCCCGGGCTCGGCCCGCTGCGCCGCCACGTCCAACGCCACCGGCAGGCCCTCGCCACCGCGGCGGGCCGCATCGCGTACCGCCTGCGCCCAGGGCGCGGGCAGCCCGCGGGCGGCGTCTGCGGCCAGACCCCGTACCGCCTCCCCGACCAGCGGCCGGGACGCCACGGGCCCGGAGCCGACCGTGCCGCTACGCCGTTCGGGTGAAGTCGGCGTATCCCGGGGTCCGGGGGAACCGGCGCCAGCGGCGGTCCGTTCTCCTCTCAACCGCCCCCACGGTGTGCCGCACGCCGCACGGGCGGCACTTGCCCAGTCCCGCTCCGCCGACTGACCGGCGCCGGCCGCTCCCACCGCGTCCGCCAGCCGGTCGACGAATTCCTCCCGCGCCGGATCGGTGAGCCCTGCCCCGCCCTCTCCCACGTAGAGCGGATGCAACCGGCTCGCGGTGCGGTCCATGTCGGCAGCCAGTCGGCGGCCGGCCGCGGTCCGCTCGGCGACGATCTGCGCCAGCACCGCGCGCAGATCGGGCACTCCGTCCCCGGTGAGGGCGGAGGCCGCGAGCACCACCGCACCGGCCTCACCGTGCTCGCCCACCGCGAGGCCGTCCTCGTCCAGCAGTCGCCGCAGGTCGTCGAGCACCAGATCCGCGGAGTCCCCCGGCAGCCGGTCGACCTGATTGAGCACAAGCACCGTCACGTCGGCATGCCCGGAAAGGGGGCGCAGATAGCGTTCGTGCAGCGCCGCATCGGCGTATTTCTCGGGGTCGAGCACCCAGACCACGACATCGACGAGCTCCAGCAGCCGGTCCACCTGCGCGCGGTGGCCGGGTGCGGCGGAGTCGTGGTCGGGCAGGTCGATCAGGACGAGCCCGTCCAGGCTCGCCCGCTCCGCCGGGTCCCTGTCGAAACACTCCGCACCCGCGTCGTCAAGCCGTGAACCGGCCGGACACCCGTCCTCGCCGACCGGGATTCCGGCAGCAGCGCCGAAACCGCCGGCCGCAGGACCCGCGTCCTGCGGGCTGGCGCCACACCGGTCGTCGTGCCCATCCCGGCCGCCCAGGGCCGTCACGCCATCGGCGGCGTCCAGGGCGTCACGGTCCGCGCTGCTGCCGGAGTCACCGGCGCCCGCGTCGCCGCGCGGCGCGCCGCCGCTCGGCGCGGGGATCCTGGTCGCGCTCCGCCGGGCGTAGCGGTCGTGCGGGGCAATGCCGAGGCGGTCCAGCAGTCCGGCGGCCCGTTCGGGGTGCCAGGCGCAGGCGATCGGGCGCGCCGTGACGGGCCGGCGTGTGCCGGTCTCGGACAGCGGGAGTCCGGCCAGGGCGTTGAAGAGGGTCGACTTGCCACTGCCGGTCGCCCCCGCGAGGGCCACCACGGTGTGGTCGAGGGACAGTCGCCGCCGCTCACCGATCCGCTCGAGCAGCTCACCGGTCTCGGCGAGGGCGTCGGGGCTGATCCGGGTCCTGGACAGGCCGAGCAGTTCGCCGAGCGCGTCCACCCTGGCGCTCAGCGGATCGGCCGCCGGGCCGCCGGCCACCGCTGCGTGCTGCCCGGTGGGACCGGTCCCGAAGGCAGGGCCGGAGCCCGGCGGGGAGACGGCGGAGGAGGCGGGGCGGCCGCGTTCCGCCTCCTGGACCGTGGCCGACGGGTCGGTGGTGGTCGAGCGCACCGGGGTCACCTCTCCTTCTGCAGTAGGGACAGCGCGGAGATCAGCGAGGCCTGCTGGCCGGCGGTGACGTCGAGGCCGTCGACCGGTGCGAGCCGTCGGTCGCGTTCGCCGTCGAGCAGCCCGGCGACCGCGTCGGCAAGGCGGTCGCGTGCCGCGTCGCGCATGCGCAGCGCCGCCTGGGCGCCGATGGTCTCGGCGAGCCGCTCCCCCGCCGTGCGCCCGCGCCGGCCACCCAGCAGCGCGGTGGCCAGCAGGGCGGTGACGTCCTCGGGGTCGGCGGCCGGGCGCTCGGTCTCGCGTGCGGACCGCGACTGGGCCTGGACGATGTCGGACAGCGTGCGGCGCCAGCGGCGTACGCCCTTGTCGATCCGGGCGGCGACGGCGACCCGGTCGCGGTCGGGCCGGGAGGCCGGATCGTCGAGGAGGCCGGCCCCTGCCGGGTCCCGCTGCCAGCTGTCGGCGATGCGCTCGTCCGCGGCGTCGGTCTCGGTGCGCAGCAGCGCGGCGAGTTCCTCCGCCAGGGCGTGCAGCAGGGTGTCGGCGCCGCAGGCCGGGTAGCCCTGCCAGTGGGCCAGGGCCTCACCGGCGAGGGTGGTGCCGGCCCGGACGGCCGCGTCGATGTGCTTGCCGGCCACTTCGTAGGCGTCCTCCGCGGCACGGGCCAGCCGCAGAGCGGCGGCGTGCTGGGCGGCGGAGGCGCCGGCGAGGGCGGGCAGCCGGCTGTGCAGCGAGTCCAGCACGCCTGCGGCCGTGCGGCGGGCCGCGTGCTGGCGGGCGGCCGGGTCCTGGGCGCAGTGGGTGAGCCACTCGCGCAGCCCGGCCACGGTGGTCTGCGGCAGCAGGCCCCCGCCGCCCGCGGACTCGGGCAGTTCCGGGATGGTGAAGCGGGGCACGTCGCCCAGGCCCGCCTTGGCCAGCAGCGCGGCGTAATGCCTGCTGACGTCGTCCGCGATCTGGTGCGGGACTCGGTCGAGGACGGTGGCGAGGGTGACGTCGTACTCCTTGGCGGTGCGCAGCAGGTGCCAGGGCAGCGCGTCGGCGTAGCGGGAGGCGGTGGTGACCAGGATCCAGATGTCGGCCGCGCAGATCAGCTCGGCGGCGAGTTCACGGTTGCGGGTGACCAGGGAGTCGATGTCGGGGGCGTCGAGGAGGGCCAGGCCGCGCGGGAGCGAGTCGTCGCATTCCAGCCGGAGTTCGGCCCGGGCGGGCTCGCTGCGGTCGGGGGCGTCGTCGTCGCCCCTGACCCGCTGGCGTACGGCCCAGGCGCGCGACAGCCCGGGCAGCACGCGCGGGTCGGCGAACCAGGCGCGGTCCTCGGGATGGCACACCAGCACCGGCGTACGGGTGGTGGGGCGCAGGACACCCGATTCGCTGACACGACGGCTGATAAGAGAGTTGACAAGAGTCGACTTGCCCGCGCCTGTCGATCCGCCGACGACCGCGAGCAACGGCGCCTCGGGCGCGGTCAACCGCGGTACCAGGTAGTCGTCCAGTTGGGTCAGGAGTTCCTGCCGGGTGCGGCGGGCGCGGCCGGCTCCGGGCAGCGCGAAGGGGAAGCACGCGGCCTCGACGCGGTCGCGCAGCGCGGACAGCGCGTCGATCAACTCTGGCCGTACGTCCAAGATCGCCACAACGGCAGAATGCCCCATATTGGAGCATTTACGAAGCGCATTTCGGGTAATTAGCCCCATTCAGCCCGTATAACGCCCACCCGGCGGCGACCGGTACGGCGCCCGGAGCGCCGCACCGAAGGCCGCGGAGGGCCTGCGGAATGACCGCGCAATGCAGGCGGGAAGGGGCGCGGAACACCGGGGAACAGCTGGTCCGCGGGTGTCGGATGGTGCTCGGGGGCCAGAACGAGCCACCGGCATAACGAGTGCACAACAGCAGTGTTGCGACCCGTCAAAAGCGATGCGGCTTCCTCGCCTGCCTGCGATTATCGGACCGCTTCACCGAACCTCCACAACGTGTCACGCGGCTGAAGCAGACGGCAGAACGGACGCGGCGCCCTATCCTTGACCTCGGTACAGGTCACGGAACCAGCCAGGGGCGATGACAGCCGCGGCCACTGTCCGGCCCCCGTAGCTCAGCGGATAGAGCAGGCGCCTTCTAAGCGCTTGGCCGCAGGTTCGAGTCCTGCCGGGGGCGCTCTCGTGCGACCGATGACCCGCCTGGGGACACCGGCCGCCGCCGATCGGCGCCTGCGCCGATACCGCGACCCGCCGAAAGTACGGCTCGGCTGGAATGTAGCGGGACCCGCGTAGCGACGGTGTAAGGACCGCTCCCCCACCGGCCGCCACGCCTGCGGCGCCCGGCCGGCGAACATCCGCCGAATTTCTGACGGCCCGCCGACCCCGACCACTCGCCCTCCGGCGGAATGCCCGTCCCGCCAGGAGAGATAGATGTAATGCACCCGCAGCCTCGTGTCTCCCGCCCGCCACACTGGTCCGCGGGGGCGGCGAGGTTTTGCGGAAGTCGTACGAGTCGCTTAGGGGGTTGTGAGATGGTGTGCGCCGTAGCCACCTCTGCCGGACCGCAGGTAAGGCGGCCTGAACAGCGACGGCCGCCCGGCAGTCGTGTCGCGCCATGGGGTAGTTTGCTCTCTCCGCGTGCTATCGATGCGAGGATCGTTTGCGTATGGATTCCACACTCCCCGGGGCCACCTCGGCCGCGTCGGCGGCGCGGCGGCGGAGACGGCTGACCCACCGGATCAGGGACGGGCTGCGCGATCTGAGCGTCCAGTTGGCGCTGCTGAACCACCAGATCGGCATGCATCTCGATCTGCGGGACGCCGATCTCGAATGCCTGGACCTGATCAGCCGGTACGGGCCGATCGGGCCCACCGCGCTCGCCAAGCGCGCCGGCATGCACCCCGCCACCCTGACGGGCGTACTCGACCGGCTGGAACGCGGCAACTGGGTGGTCCGCACGCCGAATCCGACCGACCGCCGTGCCGTGCTCATCCAGGTCGTCAAGGAGCGAGCCGCCGAGGTGACCTACCTCCTGTCCGGGCTGAACAGCGCGGTCGACGGAATCTGCGCCGAGTACGACGACGACGAACTGGTCATGATCGCCGACTTCCTGCTGCGTACCGCGCGTGCCGGACGGATCGCCACCGACGAGCTCGCCGACACCTGACGCCCCCGCTCCGGGTGGCCCGCGGCCGTCATCCCGCCGCGGTCCGTCCTGTCCGTGGGCGACGGCGGGCGTCGGACGGCGGGCGGAGGCCGCCGGCGCAGGGCGGCGGCGGTCATCCGGCCGCGGGCGCCAGGCGCTCGCGCAGGAACGCCACCACCCGCTCACGGGCGGCCAGCGCGGGGTGCACGGGGGTGTCCCTCACCTCCGCCGTCAGCACGGAGTGCGCGCTGCTCTTGAAGCCCCCGGCGTTGCCCTTGGACGAGTCAAGCTCGATCACTTCGAAGGCCGCACCGAGGCTGCGGCGCAGCGTCGCGAAGCGGTCGCGCGTGGCCGCCTTGTCCTCGCTGAACCGCAGGCCGAGCAGGCACAGGCCCGACTCCTGGGTGCGGACGACCACGGAGTCCAGCTCCTCCGGCGACACGCCCGGGTCCGCGGCCCGCTTCCCGCCCACCGGGAAGGGCAGCGCGGGCTGGCTCAGCACGGGGGCGAGCACCACGTCGTCGACGGCGGCGGCCAGCGCGAAGCCGCCGGTGAAGCACATACCGATGACGCCGACCCCGCCTCCCGGCGTGCGGGCCGCCAAGTCCCTGGCCAGCGCCCTCAGGTAGTCGGCGAACGGGCGGTGCGCGCCGGTGGCGAAGGCCCGGAACTCCGCGGACACGCACAGCCTGGCGAAGGTCGCGGCCACGTAGCCGGCGCTCAGCTTGCGCCCGGGCACGCCGAACGGGGACGGCATCACGACGGTGAAGCCCTCGTCGACCAGGTGATCCGCAAGGCCCAGCGTCTCCGGCGTCATGCCGGGGACCTCGGGGACCAGCACCACCCCCGGTCCCGCGCCCTTCTCGTACGTGTCGTGGGTCAAGCCGCCGGCGGTGAACGGGGTGCGGCGCCAGCCGGTCAGGTCGGAGGTGGGTGCGGAGCCGGTCATCAGCGGATCTCCTCGGTGGTCTGGTCGCCCGCGGCACGGCCGTGGTGAACGTCCGTCCGCCGCCTGCGGCACGCCGTCGCGCCCGGGTGCCCCAGGGGAGCGCGTGCGCCTCCATACTGCCCACCCGGCGCACCCCCGCACCGGTGGAACGGCGTTTCGTCCCCCGCACGGGAACGGACTGAGCTTTGCCGCCCAGCCGATTCTATGAGCGTTTCTGCTCATTCAGGGGTGGTTTCGCGCAGGACTGCTCACCTACACTGCACGGGACACCCCGCCCGGGGCCGGTCGGCACCGCCCCCTCCCGCATCGAGGAGCCCGCATGCCCGTCTCGTTGACCACTGCCGAAATCGCGTCCCAGCCCGACTGCTGGCTGCGGGCGGCGGACATCGCCACCGCGGCGGCCGGCCGGCTGCCCCACCGGGGCGAGCGCGTGGCGGTCATCGGCTGCGGTACGTCCTGGTTCATGGCCCAGTCCTACGCGGCGCTGCGCGAGCAGGCCGGACACGGCGTCACGGACGCCTTCGCCGCGTCCGAGTTCCCCTCCGCACGTGCCTACGACCGCGTGCTGGCCATCACCCGCTCGGGCACCACCACCGAAGTGCTGCGGGCCGGCGCCCGCCTGCGGGCCGCCGGTACTCCGGTCGTCGCCATCACCGCCGATCCGCACACGCCGGTGCAGCAGGCCGCGGACGAACTGGTCGTGCTGGACTTCGCGGACGAACGCTCCGTCGTGCAGACCCGATTCGCCACCACGACGCTCGCACTGCTCCGCGCCCACCTGGGCCACGACCTCACCGCCGCCGTCGCCGACGCCCGCAGCGCGGTGACCGCCGCCCTCCCGGAGTCGTTGCCCGCCGCCGAGCAGACCACCTTCCTCGGCACCGGCTGGACCTACGGGCTGGCCCAGGAGGCGGCCCTCAAGATGCGCGAGGCCGCGGGTGCCTGGACCGAGAGCTACCCGGCGATGGAGTACCGCCACGGGCCGATCAGCATCACCGGCCCCGGCCGGACCGTCTGGGCCTTCGGCGCCCTGCCGGCCGGGCTGGCCGACGACATCGCCGCGGCAGGCGGCACACTGGAATCCCGCCCCGAACTCGACCCGCTGGCCGATCTGGTGCGCGCGCAACGACTCGCGGTCGCCGTCGCCGAGCACGAGGGCCTGGACCCGGACCGCCCGCGCAATCTCACCCGCTCGGTCGTCCTCGGCTGACCCCGGCCCCGCCGCATCCACGAATCCGAGGGACCGCATGACCGCCACCACCACCGCCGACCTGGTCAGCGCCGCCCACGCGGCGGGCCACGGCGTCGCCGCGTTCAACGTCATCACCCTGGAGCACGCGGAGGCGATCACCGCCGCCGCCGAGGCCGCCGGGCAGCCGGTGATCCTGCAGATCAGCGAGAACGCGGTGGCCTTCCACAGCGGCCGCCCGGCACCGATACTCGCCGCCGCGGTCGCCCTGGCCGACGCCGCCGCCGTACCGGTCGCCGTCCACCTGGACCACGTCCAGGACGAGGATCTGCTGCGATCCGGCGTGGCCGCCGGGGTGTCGTCCGTAATGTACGACGCCTCGGTGCTGCCCTACGAGCAGAATGTGCGGGCCACCGCCCGGATCTCCGCCTGGGCCCACTCCCACGGGGTGTGGGTGGAGGCCGAACTGGGCGCGGTCGGCGGCAAGGACGGTGCCCATGCCCCGGGCGTGCGGACCGATCCGGACCAGGCCGCCGCCTTCGCCGCGGCCACCGGGGTGGACGCGCTCGCGGTCGCGGTGGGCAGCTCGCACGCGATGACCCTGCGCACCGCCCGCCTCGACCACGCCCTGATCGCCCGGCTGCGGGCCGCCGTCGCCATACCCCTGGTGCTGCACGGCTCCTCCGGTGTGCCCGACGACGAACTGCGGCAGGCGGTCGCGGCCGGCATGGTGAAGATCAACATAGGCACGGCTCTCAATATCGCCTTCACCTCCGCCGTCCGTGAGCAGCTGTCCGCCGACCCGGCCGTGGTCGATCCGCGCCGCTATCTGCGCCAGGCCCGGGACGCGATGACGGCCACCGCCGGGCATCTCCTCCACGTCGTCTCCTCAGGGCGCGCCGCCAGTTGACCGCCGTGTTACCCGTTCGCGACATTTGTCACCGTTACGCGGGTTCCCTGTCACAGACGATCAACAAGCCCATGCGGCGCTCGGGTACCTTTCGTTGACCGGACGAGTGTGCTGACAGTCAGTCACCAGCGCTCGGAGGTACCAGACATGACGGACCGGACCCTGTGGTCGTACGCGGACATCGCGGCACATATCCGCGTGCAGGTCGACACCGTGCGCTCCTACCGCAAGCACGGGCACTTGCCCGATCCCGACCGGGTGGAAGGGGGTAAGCCCTACTGGTACGCCGACACCATCAGGACGTGGAGCGCCCGGCGGCCGGGGAACCGCGGCCGCCGGGATCCGGACTGACCGTCATGTCCTGCCGGCCTGCTCGGGGTCCCGCTGCCCGCCGGAGCGCGGGGCCCCCACCGCCGTCGCGGGTGGCCGCGAACCGCCGGCCTCGGATATGCCGAACCTGTCGTGGAATCCGCGCAGCATGGGCGGCGCCCACCAGGTGGCCCGGCCCGTCAACCGCATCGCCGCGGGGACCAGCAGCGTCCGGATCACCATGGCGTCCATCAGCACCGCCAGGGCGATGCCCAGCCCCAGTATCTTGGTGTTGGTCACCCGGGACATGCCGACGGCGACCATCACCACCGCCAGGATGATCGCGGCAGCCGGTCAAGGGGCCCGACGCGCCGGGGAAGGTCGCCGAGGAGCACCACACACTGCACGCGACGCTGCACGACGGCGTGGCGTGGATGCTCGCCCTGTGCCGGCCGTCGCTGTCGGTCGTCGAGCGCACCGCGATAGCGGAGATGTCCTTCACGGTGTTCAAGGGCGCCCTCGACCTGGTGGTGCAGAGCGAGGGGGAGATGCGCGCCGCGTACGCGGTGGAGATGAAGAGCATGCTCTACCGCTATCTCGCGCCCTGCGTCGGCACCGGGCCCGTTACGATAGGGGAGGCGGAGACCTCCGCGGCCCACGCGCTCATCGCCGCGGCTCAGGCGGATCGCGCGGCGGCGGACCAGCGGACGGAGCACACCCGCAGCGCCGGCGGAGCGCCGGCCGCGGCTACTACTTCTCGCGCCAGGCCGACGAGCAGCTGAACGATCCGTCCTTGCCTTCCCTGGACGCCGCGGGCGGTCCGATCGTCGGTACGCCGCCCTTGCCCGGCGACGCGGGCGGTCCCGCGGCGGACGGTGGGGCGCCCTCGCCGGCCATCGACGCCGCCACCACGGCCGAGGGTCGCGTCGTACCGGCCCCCTGACGGCGTTCCCTGGCCCGTGAGGCCCATTGCGCGGCCATGCCGATCCCGGCCACCAGCAGGGATATCCCGAGCCCCAGGGAGAGGGCGTAGAAGGAGTTCGAGGCCGCCCGCCCGCTGATGTAGCCGGCGCCGACCGAATACGAGGCCCAGACCGCCTCGGCCACCCCGGCGCCGATCGCGTAGCGGCGGGCGGGATATCGCATGATCCCGGCCGCCAGGCCGCCGATCACCCGGCCGCTCGGCAGGAACCGCACACCGATCACGAACGGCACGCCATGGCGCTGTATGCGCAGCGCGGCCCACCTGAGCAGGGCCTCGCGGCGTGGCCTGCGGTGCATGCGGTTCAGCACCCGGCTGCTCAGCGCCCGGCCGGTCCGGTGCATCACCAGATCGCCGAGCACAGCGCTGCCGGCCACCACGAGCAGGACGAGTGCGAGATTGAGGTGACCTTCCGCGGCCATCACGCCGCCGGTCACGAGCAGCACCGAGTTGGGCACGAGCGGCGGGGCCGTCGTCGCGGCCAGCAGCGCGTACGCCCAGATGACGTGTCCACCCCGCAGGTGCTCGGCGAGTCCGGAGGTGAAGTCAAGTGCCGACACACTCAGTGCAACGTCCATCCCACCGCCCCTCTTCCCTCCCCTTTACACAACGCTGACAGCGGTGCGCGGGGACGGCAAGCGGGTTGACCTCGCTTCCACCGATTCGCCGGAAAGGTCATCCTGAGGTTTCAGCGGGGCTACTCCTCAGGTAGTACGGCCCGCCGCGGGGGTCACGCCCGCGGGATACACCACGCCGGAAGGGGAGTTCAGCGGCCGAGGAGTTCGCCGCCGTTGCACTGCAGGATCTCCCCGGTGATGAAACCCGCCTCGGGCGACGCGAGGAAGACCACCGCGGCGGCCACGTCGGCCGGGTGACCGACGCGTCCCACCAGTGTCCGGCCGGCCCGCCGGGTCAACTCGGCGTCATTGAGCCGCGAGCCGAAGAACTCGGTGCCGGCGACCGTGCCGGGCGCCACGATGTTGCAGGTCACGCCCTGCGGGCCGAGCTGCGCGGCCAGCGAGTGGTTCCAGGCGTGCAGTGCGGCCTTCGAGGCCCCGTACGAACCGCCGCCGCGCAGGGCGGCCACCGAGGTCACCGTCACCACCCGGCCGCTGTCGGTGCTGAAGCGGTCACGGAGCGACTCGGTGATCAGCACGGCGGTGAGCACGTTGCGCTCGAAGTCCCCGCGCCAGCGCGCCAGCACCCCGTGCGGTCCCGCTCCGACGGCCAGCTCGCGGCTGCCCGCGTTGTTCACCAGCACGTCCACCCGGTCCGGCAGCTGGGACAGCGCCGCCTCGACGTCGTCGGGGTCCGCCAGGTCGCAGACCACCGGGGTGATGTCCAGGCCGTGCTCGGCCCTGATCTGCTCAACGGTCGCATGGAGCACCTCGCGGCGGCGGCCCACGATCGTGACCCGGTGGCCGTCCTCGGCGAACCGCAGTGACACAGCCCGTCCGATGCCGGTGCCGCCACCGGTCACGACGATGTTGCGCACCGCTGCCGTGCTCTGTGCCATCTGCTCCGCCCCTCAGGAAGAGACAGCACGCTACGGGATCCCCCCGAACCGGACGCGAGCGGGGTAGCCTGCGAAAACAGCCTTCGCGAAGAGACGTAGATCACATGGCGGAGAACGTAACCATTACAGTGGTTGGCGGGTCTTATGTCTTGAGCACCGCGCTCCCGGTGGAGCCGGTGGGGGGCTGTAGGTCGGACTGTCTTGGGGGACGGTCCGGAACGCGTCGCCGGGGCGATACCCGGGGAGCTTGAGCGGCCCTCCCGGGCCGTTTTCGTCCCGGCAACGGCGCAGTCGCCACACAAGCGCCCGGTCGGACCCGTGGGGGGATCCGTTCCGGGGAACGGGGAGCGCCCCGTGCCGGACCCGTGGGGGGATCCAGCGCGGGGCGCTTCCTTTTTTGCTCTGTCACATGGCCGCGAAGGCCTTGTGGGGCGCACGACGGCGCCTTTTTCAGCGGGCCTCGACCGAGACGTAGTCGCGGATCTCGACACCCGTGTAGATCTGCCGCGGGCGGCCGATCCGGGAGCCGGGCTCCTTGATCATCTCGTGCCACTGGGCGATCCAGCCGGGCAGCCGGCCGATGGCGAACAGCACGGTGAACATGCTGGTCGGGAAGCCCATGGCGCGGTAGATCAGACCCGTGTAGAAGTCCACGTTCGGGTAGAGCTTGCGCGAGACGAAGTAGTCGTCGCTGAGCGCGTGCTCCTCGAGCTTCAGGGCGATGTCCAGCAGCTCGTCGGACTTGCCCAGCGCCGAGAGGACGTCGTGCGCCGCCGCCTTGATGATCTTCGCCCGGGGGTCGAAGTTCTTGTAGACGCGGTGCCCGAAGCCCATCAGCTTGACGCCGTCCTCCTTGTTCTTCACCTTGCGGATGAAGGAGTCGACGTCGCCACCGCTGGCCTGGATGCCCTCCAGCATCTCCAGCACCGACTGGTTGGCCCCGCCGTGCAGGGGACCCCACAGCGCGCTGATGCCGGCCGAGATCGAGGCGAACTGGTTCGCCTGCGAGGAGCCGACCAGCCGGACCGTGGAGGTCGAGCAGTTCTGCTCGTGGTCCGCGTGCAGGATGAACAGCTTGTCCAGCGCGCTGACCACGACCGGGTCGAGCTGGTACTCCTCGGCCGGGACGGAGAAGGTCATCCGCAGGAAGTTCTCGACGTAGCCGAGGTCGTTGCGCGGGTAGACCACCGGCTGGCCGACGGACTTCTTGTACGCGTACGCCGCGATCGTCGGCAGCTTGGCGAGCAGCCGGATCGTGGAGAGGTGGCGCTGCTCGGGGTCGAACGGGTTGTGGCTGTCCTGGTAGAACGTCGACAGCGCGCTGACCACGGACGACAGCATCGCCATCGGGTGGGCGTCGCGCGGGAAGCCGTCGTAGAACCGTTTGACGTCTTCGTGCAGAAGGGTGTGCTGGGTGATCTCGCCCTTGAATTCCGCCAGCTCGTCGACCGTCGGCAGTTCGCCGTTGATCAGCAGATAAGCGGTCTCCAGGAAGGTGCCGCGCTCGGCGAGCTGTTCGATCGGATAACCGCGGTAGCGGAGGATGCCCTCCTCGCCATCGAGGAAAGTGATCGCGGACTTGTAGGCCGCGGTGTTGCCGTAGCCGCTGTCCAGCGTCACCAGGCCGGTATCGGCACGCAGCTTGCCGATGTCGAAGCCCTTGTCGCCGACCGTGCTGTCAACCACCGGGTAACTGTGCTCGCTGTCCCCATACCGCAGTACTACAGAGTTGTCGCTCACGTCATTCCCTCACCGACGGTTTTGCCTCTTCTTCGAGGTGCCCTGACTACGTCCACTGTCCCCCATTTGGCACGCACGCGTGCACTCGGGGTCGGCCATCGGACCGAAAGGTGGCACGGAGTGCCTATTTTGCGCCTCCGGACAGCCGGTGGTCGAGAGCTGTGAAGCGCCGACCCGCCGAGATCGTGCGCACCGCCTGCCCGATCGCCCGCCGGGAGCCGACCAGCACGACGAGCCTTTTCGCCCTGGTCACAGCCGTGTAGAGCAGGTTGCGCTGGAGCATCATCCAGGCCCCGGTGGTGACGGGGATCACCACCGCCGGATACTCGCTGCCCTGGGAGCGGTGGATGGTCACCGCGTAGGCGTGGGCCAGCTCGTCGAGCTCGTCGAAGTCGTAAGCGATCTCCTCGTCCTCGTCGGTGTGCACGGTGAGGCGCTGCTCGACCGCGTCCAGGGCGGTGACCACGCCCACGGTGCCGTTGAAGACGCCGTTGGCGCCCTTGTCGTAGTTGTTCCTGATCTGGGTCACCTTGTCGCCCACCCGGAAGGTCCGGCCGCCGAATCTGCGCTCCGGCAGGTCGGGCCGTGCCGGGGTGACGGCCTGCTGCAGCAGGCCGTTGAGCGCACCGGCGCCGGCCGGGCCACGGTGCATCGGGGTGAGCACCTGGACGTCCCGCCGGGGGTCGAGGCCGAACCTGGCGGGGATGCGGCGGGCGACCACGTCCACGGTGAGCCGGCCGGCCTCCTCGGAGTCCTCCTCGGCGAACAGGAAGAAGTCCGGCAGGCCCTGGGTGACCGGCGGCAGCCCGGAATTGATCCGGTGCGCGTTGGTGACCACCCCGGACTGCTGCGCCTGCCGGAAGATCCGGGTCAGCCGCACCGCGGGCACCGGGCTTTCGGCCGCAAGCAGGTCACGCAGCACCTCGCCGGCCCCGACGCTCGGCAGCTGGTCCACGTCCCCCACGAACAGCAGGTGTGCGCCCGGCGGCACCGCCTTGACCAGCTTGTTCGCCAGCAGCAGGTCCAGCATGGAGGCCTCGTCGACCACCACCAGATCCGCGTCGAGCGGCCGGTCCCGGTCGTACGCGGCATCCCCGCCGGGCTTCAGCTCCAGCAGCCGGTGCACCGTGGAGGCCTCGGTGCCGGTCAGCTCCGACAGCCGTTTCGCGGCCCGCCCGGTGGGCGCCGCCAGCACCACCTTGGCCTTCTTCGCCCGGGCGAGCGTGACCACGGAGCGCACGGTGAAGGACTTGCCGCAGCCGGGGCCGCCGGTGAGCACGGCGACCTTCTCGGTCAGCGCCAGCCGGACCGCCTCCTGCTGCTCGGGGGCGAGGTCGGCGCCGGTCTGTCCGGCCAGCCAGGTCAGCGCCTTGTCCCATTCCACGTCCCGGAAGGCGGGCATCCGGTCCTCCGGGCCGTGCAGCAGCCGCATCACCTGCGCCGCGAGCGATATCTCGGCACGGTGGAAGGGCACCAGATACACCGCCGTGACCGGCTCGCCGTCCCCGTCGGGAGCGGGCACGCTCTCCCGGACCACGCCCTCCTCCGCGGCCAGCTCGCCCAGGCAGTCGATCACCAGGCCGGTGTCCACCTGCAGCAGCTTCACCGCGTCGGCGATCAGCCGCTCCTGTGGCAGGAAGCAGTTCCCGCTGTCGGTCGCCTGCGACAGCGCGTACTGCAGACCGGCCTTCACCCGCTCCGGGCTGTCGTGCGGTATCCCGACCGCCTGGGCGATCCGGTCCGCGGTCAGGAAGCCGATGCCCCACACCTCGGCCGCCAGGCGATACGGCTGGTTCTTCACCACGGAGATCGAGGCGTCGCCGTACCCCTTGTAGATCCGCACCGCGATGGACGTGGACACCCCCACGCCCTGCAGGAAGACCATCACCTCCTTGATCGCCTTCTGCTCCTCCCAGGCGGCGGCGATCAGCCGGGTGCGCTTCGGGCCGAGGCCCGGCACCTCGATCAGGCGCTTCGGCTCGCCCTCGATGACGTCGAGGGTGCCGGTGCCGAAGTGGTCCACGATGCGCTCGGCGATGCGCGGGCCGATGCCCTTGATCAGCCCCGAGCCCAGATAGCGGCGTATGCCCTGGATGGTGGCGGGCAGGACGGTGGTGTAGTTCTCCACGGTGAACTGCTTGCCGTACTGCGGGTGGGAGCCCCAACGGCCGTGCATCCGCAGTGACTCGCCGGGCTGGGCGCCCAGCAGCGCGCCCACGACGGTCAGCAGGTCGCCCGAGCCGCGGCCGGTGTCCACCCGCGCGACCGTGTACCCGTTGTCCTCGTTGGCATAGGTGATCCGCTCCAGGACACCTTCGAGCACCGCGAGTCCCTGGTCCGTCATGCCGGGCCTCCCTCCCCCGAGTCGATCTGGTCCGAAGGTACCGGCCGGCGCGGACACCGCGTCCCGAGCCTGTGGACAACTCCGCCGGGCGCCGTACGAGCCCGAACAGCGGCCGCGGGCGGCCCGGGACGCGCGAGAGGGGCCCGGCGGCTGCCGGACCCCTCTCGCGTTCCCCCTGCTACCCCCGAAGCCCCCCTCGGGCGCATCTCCTGGCTCCCTGAAACCCCTCCCGGGAGCCGTGATGCCATGTACGACTGGCAACCGGCCCTGAGGGTTGTCCTATGACCGCCGAAATTCTCAAGATTTTTTCAGACGGCGTGCCGGACGTACCGTTCCGCGACCTCCGCCAGCACCTCGGCACCGTCCCGCGCCCACAGTCCCGGGTTGAAGATCTCCACCTCGACGGCCCCGCGGTAGCCGGCCGCGTCCACGCGCCGCCGCCATCCGCTCAGGTCGATACAGCCGTCGCCGAGCTGGCCGCGGCCGAGCAGCACGCCCTCGGGCAGCGGGGTGACCCAGTCGGCCAGCTGGAAGCAGGCGATCCGGCCGCCCGCACCCGCGCGGGCCGTGTGCACGGGTGCCAGGTCGTCCCACCACAGGTGGTAGGTGTCCACCACGACCCCGACCTGCTCGGCGGGAAAGCGCTCGGCGATGTCCAGCGCCTGGCCGAGGGTGGAGATCACGCACCGGTCGGACGCGTACATCGGGTGCAGCGGCTCCAGGGCCAGCCGCACGCCCCGCTCGGCGGCGTAGGGGCCCAGTAGGGCGAGCGCGTCGGCGACCCGCTCCCGGGCCGCGGCGATGTCCCGGTCGCCGGCCGGCAGTCCACCGGACACCAGCACCAGGGTGCCGGTGGCCAGGGCCGCGGCCTCGTCGATCGCCGCCCGGTTGTCGTCCAGGGCGGCCGCCCGCGCCTCCGGCTCCAGGGCGGTGAAGAAGCCGCCGCGGCACAGCGACGTCACGGTGAGCCCGCTGTCGCGCATCAGGCGCGCGGCGCGCTGCACGCCGTACTCCTGGACCGGTGCCCGCCACAGGCCGACCGAGCCGATCCCGGCGGCCGCGCATCCCGCGGCCAGTTCGGGCAGCGACCACTGCTTGACGGTTTCCTGGTTGATGCTCAGCCGGGTGAGGTCCTGGGCCGTGGTGCCGGTCATGCGTCCACTCCGTGCAGGGTCAGCAGGGCGCGCGTCCGCGCCTCGGCGAGCGCCGGGTCGGGGAAGAGCCCGGCGCGGTCGGCCAGTTCGTACGCCCGCGCCAGGTGCGGCAGCGAGCGCGCCGACTGCAGTGCGCCGACCATGGTGAAGTGCCGCTGGTGGCCGGCGAGCCAGGCCAGCAGGACGACACCGGTCTTGTAGAAGCGTGTCGGGGCGCAGAACAGATGGCGGGACAGTTCCACCGTCGGGTCGAGGAGCCGCCGGAAGCCGTCGACGTCCCCGGTGTCCAGGGCGCTGACCGCCGCCGCGGCCAGCGGCGCGAGCGGGTCGAAGATGCCGAGCAGCGCGTGGCTGAAGCCCTGCGTGTCGCCGGCGATCAGCTCCGGGTAGTTGAAGTCGTCGCCGGTGTAACAGCGCACGCCGTCCGGGAGCCGGCGCCGGAGCTCCACCTCCCGCCGGGCGTCCAGCAGCGAGATCTTGACGCCGTCCACCTTGTCCGGGTGGGCGGTGATCACGTCGAGGAAGGTCTCGGTGGCCGCGTCCAGATCGTCGCTGCCCCAGTAGCCGGCGAGCGCCGGATCGAACATCGGGCCGAGCCAGTGCAGGATGACCGGTTCTGAGGACTGCCGCAGCAGATGACCGTAGACCTGGAGGTAGTCCTCCGGGCCCTCGGCGATCGCCGCGAGCGCCCTGGAGGCCATCAGGACGGCCTGCGAGCCGGCCTCCTCGACCACCGCGAGCTGCTCCTCGTAGGCGGCGGTCACCTCGGCGAGGGTCGCGGCGGGGCCGGTCAGCTGGTCGGTGCCGACACCGCAGGCAATCCGGCCGCCGGCGGAGCGCGCCTCCGCCGACGACCGGCGGATCAGCTCGGCGGCCACCGCCCAGTCCAGGCCCATGCCGCGCTGCGCGGTGTCCATGGCCTCGGCCACGCCGAGTCCGTGGGCCCACAGATGCCGCCGGAAGGCCAGCGTGGCGTCCCAGTCCACCGCTGCCGGGGCGTCGGCGGCGGTCCGCAGCGGGTCGGCCACCACATGGGCCGCGGAATACACCACCCGGCTGCGCAGTGGCAGATCCGTGGTCAGGGTGACGGGTTGCGAGCGCGGTACATAGTCGCGCAGAACACCCGACTCGTCGGGCAGCCGGATGCTCACAGGGCCAGCTCAGGAACGTCGAAGCGTCGGCCCTCGGCGGAGGACCTCAGGCCGAGTTCGGCGAGCTGGACGCCCCGCGCGCCGGCCGTCAGGTCCCAGCGCCAGGGCTCGTCGAGGACGACATGCCGCAGGAACAGCTCCCACTGGGACTTGAAGCCGTTGTCGAATTCGGTGTTGTCCGGTACCTCCTGCCACTGGTCACGGAAGGCCTCCGTGGCGGGCAGGTCCGGGTTCCACACCGGCTTGGGAGTGGCCGACCGGTGCTGGACGCGGCAGTTGCGGAGCCCGGCGACGGCGGAGCCGTGCGTGCCGTCGACCTGGAACTCCACCAGCTCGTCACGATGGACGCGGACCGCCCAGGAGGAGTTGATCTGCGCGACGGCGCCGCCTTCGAGCTCGAAGACGCCGTAGGCGGCGTCGTCCGCGGTGGCGTCGTAGGGCTTGCCCTGCTCGTCCCAGCGCTGCGGCACGTGGGTGGTCGCCAGGGCCTGCACCGTACGGACCGGGCCGAAGATCTCGTGCATGACGTACTCCCAGTGCGGGAACATGTCCGCGACGATGCCGCCGCCGTCCTCCGCGCGGTAGTTCCACGACGGCCGCTGCGCGCTCTGCCAGTCACCCTCGAAGACCCAGTAGCCGAACTCGCCGCGGATGGACAGGACGCGGCCGAAGAAGCCGCCGTCGACCAGCCGCTTGAGCTTCTGCAGGCCCGGCAGGAAGAGTTTGTCCTGCACAACGCCGTGCTTGACTCCGGCGGCGACGGCGAGCCGGGCGATCTCCAGGGCGCCGTCCAGCGACGTGGCTGTCGGCTTCTCGCAGTAGATGTGCTTGCCCGCCGCGATCGCCTGACGCACCGCGGTCTCACGCGCCGCGGTGATCTGAGCGTCGAAGTAGATCTCCACCGAGGGATCGGCCAGCACTGCGTCGAGGTCGGTCGACCAGTGCTCGATGCCGTGCTGCGCGGCCATGGAGCGCAGCGCGTGCTCCCGCCTGCCCACCAGGACCGGCTCCGGCCACAGCACGGTGCCGTCGCCCAGGTCGAGACCGCCTTGCTCCTGCAGACTGAGGATCGAGCGGACCAAGTGCTGCCGGTAGCCCATGCGTCCGGTGACGCCGTTCATGGCGATCCGCACAGTCCTGCGTGTCACGTGGGGTCCTCTTCTCGGTGGTTCGGCGGGTCCGGTGCGACGGAACCCATCGCGCCGGGGACGGCGTACGGGCACGTACAGCAAGCGCTTTCTTCCAGCAGCACGCTAACCCGCGGGTCTCGCTTCGGGCAAGAGCCGATCAGGCGCCGGAGAAAGCGCTTACTGTCGCGTCCTGCCGCCGCGCGTACGTACGAATGACGGCGACCGGCCGGGATGAGACCATGACGCGCGCGGAATCCACCGGATTCCCGGCAGACGGAGGAGGACCGCAGCGAGATGGCAGTGACGCTGGCCGATGTCGCCGCACGCGCCGGGGTGTCGTCCGCCACGGTCTCCCGCGTACTCAACGGGAACTACCCGGTGGCGGGCAGCACGCGCGAGCGGGTCCAGCGCGCGGTGGCGGAACTCGACTACGTCGTCAACGGCCAGGCGCGGGCGCTTGCCGCGGCCACCTCCGACCTGGTCGGGGTGCTGGTGAACGACGTTGCCGACCCCTTCTTCGGCCTGATCGCCAGCGCGCTGCAGGCCGAGGTCGGCGTGGGCGCGGCAGAACCGGGCGGCAAGCTGACCGTGGTGTGCAACACCGGCGGTTCCCCCGCGGCCGAACTCACCTATCTCACCCTGCTTGAGCGCCAGCGGGCCGCCGGAGTGGTGCTCACCGGCGGCGCCGTCGACAGCCCGGTGCACAGCGCGGCGGTCCTCGCCCGGCTCGGCCGGCTGGCCGCCTCCGGCACCCGGATCGTGCTCTGCGGCCGGCCGCCGCTGACACTGCCGGGCGAGAGCGGCCCGCTGACCACGCTGGCCTTCGACAACCAGGGCGGCGCCCGGCGGCTGACGGAGCATCTGCTCTCCCTCGGCCACCGCAGGATCGGCTACGTGACCGGCCCGGCCGAACGCAGCACCACAGGGCACCGGCTGGCCGGCCACCGGGCGGCACTCGCCGGACACGGCATGGGGCCGGGCACCGGGGCGGGAGAGGACGCGGACCGGCTGATCGTGCACGGCGGCTACGACCGCGGCGCCGGCTACGACGCCACGCTCGAACTGCTGCGGCGGGACCCGGGGGTGACGGCGATCGTGGCCGCCAACGACACCGTCGCGCTCGGCGTGTGCGCCGCCTTGCGCGACCGCGGCCTGAGCATTCCCGGCGACGTGTCGGTGGCCGGCTTCGACGACCTGCCGTTCAGCGCCGACGCCTCCCCCGCGCTGACCACGGTTCGCATCCCCCTGCAGGAGGCGGGCGCCCGCGCCGGGCGACTGGTGATGGGACGGGTCGCCCCGCCGCCGGGCGGGGTGGCCACCATCGCCACCGAGCTGATGGTCCGCGGGTCGACGGCCCCGCCCGCGGCCGGCCGTTCCTGATCCGAAGGTGTCGACAGCCCGCCCGCACCGCAGTTCGGGCAGGGATCCCGTCGGGCGGGGCCGACGGCTGGCGCCCCGGCCGGCGGGCCCGGCAACGGATCCGGCGCGGGTCCGTGTGTCGGATGGATCACGGTTGACCAGGCCCGATCGGGTGCCTAGTGTCCGGCGAATGAGACTCGCCTTCTCCACCCTCGGTGTTCCCGAACTGCCCGTCGAGCAGGTGGCCCGGCTCGCGGCCGACAACGGCTTCCACGGCGTCGAGCTGCGCGCGAGCCCGGAGGGCCCGGTGCACACCGGGCTGTCCGCGGACGAACGCGCCGATGTGGCCGCCGAGTTCGGCAAGGCAGGCGTGGAGATCCTGACCGTGGCCGGCTACGCCAAGGTGGCCGCCGCCGGCGACGACGGGCCGGTGCTCGACGAGATCGGCGCCGCGTTGACGCTGGCCCACGACCTGGGTGCGTCCTTCGTACGGGTATTCCCCGGTGGCGCGGGCCTCGGTACGGACGAGGCGGACGCGCTGGCGGCACGGCGGCTCGCCGCCGCGGCACCGGTGGCCGAGGATCTGGGGGTGCGGGTGCTGCTGGAGACCCATGACTCGCACCGCGGCGGCGCGGATGTGGCGCGGGTGCTCGGCCGGGTGGGGCACCGCGGCGCCGGTGCGCTGTGGGACGTCATGCACACCTGGCTGGCCGGGGAGCAGCCGTCGGCCAGCTACCCGGCGCTGGCGCCGTACCTCGGCTACCTCCAGGTCAAGGACATCGCGTCCGCCGCCGACACGACACCGCTGCCGCTGGGTGCCGGGGTGCTGCCGCTGGCGGAGACCGTCGAGGTGCTCAGCCGGGCCGACTGGGACGGCTGGCTCTGCTGGGAGTACGAGAAGCGCTGGTATCCGCAGGCCGCGGACCTGCCGGAGCTGCTGGGGCCGGCCCGCGAGCACCTGACACGGCTGCTCACCGAGTCCGCCTGACCCCGGGCAGGTCCGTCCGCCGGGTCAGGCCCGGCTGCCGCGGGAGCGGGCAGCGCACGGCGAGGGGATGCGGGCGCAGGAGGGCGAAGGAGGGACGCATGCTCGATCTGGCGCGCCTGAAGGCGCTGCACGCGGTGCACACGCACGGGTCCATCGGCGCCGCGGCCACGGCGCTCGGCTACACGCCCTCGGCGGTGTCGCAGCAGATCTCGAAGCTGGAGCGGGAGACGCACACGGTGCTGCTGGAGCGCCAGGGCCGCGGGGTGGCGCTCACCGACGCCGCGCAGTTGCTGGTCGCGACCGCCGAGCAGCTGCTGGCGATCGTGGAGCAGGCGGAGGTGGCGCTGGAGGAGCAGCGGGGCAGGCCGTCCGGGCGGTTGACGGTCGCAGCCTTCCCGACCGCGGCCTGCGGGCTGCTGCCACCGGTTCTGGCCGAACTGGCGGCCAAGCATCCGTCGCTGGACCTGCGGCTCGTCGAGGTGGACGCCCATCTGTCGGTGGACCTGGTGGCCCGCGGGGTGGTGGATCTGGCGGTGGCGCACGACTGGGACATCGCCCCGCTTCCCGCACCCGAAGGAGTGGAGCGGGCGGTACTCGGCGACGACCGGTGCGATGTGCTGGTGCCCGCCGGGCACCGGCTGGCGGACCGGGACGGGCTGCTGCGCTCGGATGTGGCCCGGGAGCGGTGGATCTGCCAGCCGCCCGGTTCGGTCTGCCACGACTGGCTGGTCCGGACGCTGCGGGAGGCCGGGACGGAGCCCGACATGGCCTATCAGGTCGGCGA
The DNA here is from genome assembly GCF_036010485.1 of Streptomyces sp. NBC_01198. Lineage (NCBI taxonomy): Bacteria > Bacillati > Actinomycetota > Actinomycetes > Kitasatosporales > Streptomycetaceae > Streptomyces > Streptomyces sp. NBC_01198. The sequence continues at coordinate 5,442,730 of NZ_CP108568.1, read as the reverse complement.
GTACCGCACTCAGGTGGCGCTGGTGGAGGCCGGCCTCGGCATCGCGCTGGTGCCCAGGCTCGGCCGGGGGCGGATTCCCGCGGGGGTGCGGGTGCTGCGGCTGGAACCGACGCCCGTACGGCGGCTCTACGCGCTGTGGCGGGCGGGTGCGTCCCGCAGACCGTCGATCGGGGTGGCGGTGGACACGCTGCGGGCGCACTGGCCGGCTGCGCACTGACGGCGGCCGGACGGCCGACGCGCGGGTCGTGCGTCCGGCACCCGGAAGGTGAGGCGGGGCCCGGCGGCCGCCGGGCCCGGGTCCGTACGTCCCGCCGTCCGGCGGCGGCAGGGAACCGGTACGGCCCGGCGGCCGTCCCATCGGCGTGGTGCTGACGACGACGGTGCGCAGGGCGGTCCCGGCGGTGGTGCTGGCCGCGTCGCTCGCGGTGCCGGCCGCCGGGTGCGGCGGGAAGTCCGGCGCCGGCGGGCCGGATGACGCGCCCGGTCAGGCGCCGGGCAGCGTGACCGCCTCCCGCAGCGCCGGGCAGACCGGTGGCACGGCCCCGGACCGGGTGGTCTATTTCTCGGCCGCGCCGAAGGGCCCGCCGGACGGTCACCAGGTGCTGCACGACCGGGCCGAGGCCGACCGGTACGCCGCCGCCTTCAGCGCAGGCGACCCGCAGGCGCAGGCGCGGATCGCCGCGGCGGCGCGGAGCACCGACTTCACCCGGCAGCTGCTGGTCGGCTGGACGGCGACGACCGGGTGCAGCGCGGCCACCGCGGCGGCGCTCGGGGTGTCAGGCGACCGGCTCGACCTGCGGGTGAGCCAGCCGGAGCCGCCCCAGGAGTGCCTGGTGGCCTTCCGCGTCTCGGTGGTCTTCCAGGTGGCGAAGGAACGCATCCCGGCGCGGCCGGTCTTCGGCTGACGACCCGCCGGCGGCGCGGGCGGAACGGCTGCTACCGCTCCGCGGTCGGCACGGAGGTTCGACCGGCCCATTGACTGGCGAAAACTTCCACGCTATCCGTGTACATCCGGCAGTTTCTTTCACCGCGTGCACTCTCCTCCGCCCAGAAGGAGTCCGTCTTGCACCACCACCCGTCCCGCCGCAGTGTCCTCACCGCAGCAGCAGCCGCGGCCGGCTCCGCCGCCATGGCCACCGCGGCGCCCGCCTCCGCCGCCGGATCCGCGCTGAGCAGCGCCGACCGCCGCCGCATCCGCGCGATCATCCAGCGGATGAGCCTGGCGGAGAAGGTCGGCCAGCTCTTCGTCATGCGGATCTACGGAGCGTCGGCGACCGACCCCGACCCCGCGGACGTGGCCGCCAACCAGAGCGAGATCGGCGTCGCGAACGCCGCGGAACTGCTCGCCACCTACCACGTCGGCGGCATCATCTACTTCGCGTGGGCCCACAACACGCAGAATCCGCACCAGATCGCCGACCTGTCCAACGGCATCCAGCGCGCCGCGCTGTCGCACGGCACCCCCGTGCCGCTGCTGATCTCCACCGACCAGGAACAGGGCGCGGTCGCCCGGATCGGCGCGCCGGCCACCCTGTTCGGCGGCGGCATGGCCCTCGGCGCCGACGGCAGCCCCGCGGACGCGCGGACGGCGGCCCGGGTGATCGGCACCGAACTGGCCGCCATGGGTGTCAACCAGAACTACTCCCCGGTCTCCGACGTCAACATCAACCCGGGAAATCCGGTGATCGGCGTCCGCTCCTTCGGTGCGGACCCCAGCGCGGTCGCCGCGCTGGCCGCCGCGCAGGTCAAGGGCTATCAGGGCGCGGGAATCGCCTCCACCGCCAAGCACTTCCCCGGCCACGGCGACACCGGCACCGACAGCCACTTCTCGCTGCCGATCATCACGCACTCGCTGGAGCAGTGGCAGGCGGTCGACGCCCCGCCCTTCCGCGCGGCGATCGCGGCCGGCATCGACTCGATCATGACCGCGCACATCCTGGTGCCGGCCCTGGACGACTCCGGCGACCCGGCCACGCTGTCGCATCCCATCCTCACCGGCGTGCTGCGCGAACAGCTCGGCTACGACGGCGTGGTGGTCACCGACGCGCTCGACATGGCGGGTGTGCGGGAGAAGTACGGCGACGACCGGGTGCCGGTTCTGGCGCTCAAGGCCGGTGTCGACCAGCTGCTCAACCCGCCGCTGCTGGGCGTCGCCTACCAGGGCGTCATGGACGCGGTGGCCTCCGGCGAGCTCACCGAGGAGCGCATCGCGGTGTCGCTGGAACGCATCCTCGCGCTCAAATTCCGCAAGGGCCTGTTCCGCGACCCCTACGTCACCCACGCCGGGGTCGACCGGCACGTCGGCACCCGCGCGCACCTCGCGACCGCCGACCGGATCACCGAACGCGGCATCACGCTGCTCGCCAACGACGCGGAAGCGCTGCCGCTGCCCCGCCGCTCGCACCGCGACCTGCTGGTGGTCGGCGCCGATCCGGCGGCGCCCTCGGGCACCGGTGGTCCGCCGACCGGGGTGCTGGCCAAGGCCCTCACCGACCTCGGCCGCTCCGCGCAGGCGCTGTCCACCGGCACCGCGCCGGCGCAGGCGGTGATCGACCAGGCGGTGGCCGCGGCGGCGGGCAAGGACGCAGTGATCGTCTGCACCTACAACGTGACGGCCGCGGCGCCCGCCCAGATCGCCCTGGTCACCGCGCTCACCGCCACGTCGGTCCCGGTGGTGACGGTCGCCATCCGCAATCCCTACGACATCGCCTGGCTGCCGCCGGTGGCCGCGTCGCTGGCCACCTACGGCTGGACCGACGTCTCGATGCGCGCGGCGGCCCGGGTGATCGCCGGCAAGGCGGCACCCGGCGGCAGGCTGCCGGTCGCGGTCCCGCGCGCCGACGACCCGGCGACGGCGCTCTACCCCATCGGTTACGGCCTGGACTACGGCAGCCGGGCCTGACGGTCCACCCGGGGTGCGGGCGGACGGCGCCTCAGGCGGCCGCCCGCACCTCGCCGGTGAAGGTCCGCCACAGCTCCGCGTAGTGCCCGTCGCGGGCCAGCAGCATCTCGTGCGTGCCGTCCTCGACGATCCGCCCGTGGTCGAGGACCACCACCCGGTCGGCGCGGGCCGCGGTGCTCAGCCGGTGCGCGACCACCAGGGTCGTACGGCGGGTGGCGAGCCGGTCGGCGGCCTGGTTGACCAGTGCCTCGGTCGCCAGGTCCAGCGCCGCGGTCGCCTCGTCGAGCAGCAGGATCGCGGGGTCGACGAGTTCGGCGCGGGCCAGCGCTATCAGCTGCCGCTGGCCCGCGGACAGATTCCGGCCGCGCTCGGCGACCCGGTGCAGATACCCGCCTTCCAGGGTGGCGATCATCGCGTGCGCGCCCACCGCCCTGGCCGCCGCCTCCACTTCGGCGTCGGTGGCATCGGGCCGGCCGTAGGCGATGGCGTCGCGCACGGTGCCGGCGAAGAGATACGGCTCCTGCGGGACGACGCCGAGCCGCTGCCGGTAGCCGGTCAGGTCGAGTTCCCGGATGTCGTCGCCGTCGACCAGGACGGCGCCGTCGGTCGGGTCGTAGAACCGCGCGACCATCTTCACCAGGGTGGACTTGCCCGCGCCGGTCTCACCGACGAAGGCCACGGTCTGGCCGGCCGGGATCCGCAGCGAGATGCCGCTGAGGGCCTCGGGGCCGTCGGACTGTGGGCCGCCGTAGCGGAAGTGCAGGTCGCGGAAGGCGATCTCGCCGCGCAGCGGGCCGACCGGGCGGGGATCGGCGGCGGCCGGCGTGGTGGTGGGTTCGCGCAGCAGCTCGCGGATCCTGCCCAGCGAGACCGTCGCCTGCTGGTAGCCGTCGAAGACCTGGGAGAGCTGCTGCACCGGCGAGAAGAACAGGTCGATGTAGAGCAGATACGCCACCAGGGCGCCGGCGGTCAGCGTCCCCGCGCTCACCCGGTGCGCGCCGACGATCAGCACCAGCGCGGCGGCCACGCTGGAGAGCAGCTGCACGAACGGGAAGTACACCGAGATCAGGAACTGCCCGCGCACCCGTGCGGTGCGGAAGTCGTCGCCACGCCGGGCGAAGCGCTCGGCACCGCGCCGCTCGCCTCTGAAGGCCTGGACGACCCGCAGCCCGGCGACATGCTCCTGCAGGTCGGCGTTGACCACCGCGACCTTCTCCCTGGCCAGCTCGTAGGCCTTCACCGACTTGCGGCGGAACACCCAGGTGCCCACCACCAGGAGCGGCAGGGTGGCGAAGACCATCAAGGCGAGCTGGACGTCGATGGCCAGCAGCGCGACCAGGATGCCGCCGAAGGTGAGCACGCTGACCAGGGCGGTGACCAACCCGGTCTGCAGGAACGTGGACAGGGCGTCGACGTCGGTGGTCATCCGGGTCATGATGCGGCCGGTCAGCTCGCGCTCGTAGTAGTCGAGCCCGAGCCGGTGCAGATGCGCGAAGATCTTGACCCGCAGCGTGTACAGGACCCGTTCGCCGGTACGCCCGGTGATCAGGGTGGAGCCCCACTCCACCGCCCATTGCACCAGCACCAGGCCCAGGCCCAGCAGCGACGCCACCCAGACCGCGCCCAGCGCCTCACGCCGGACACCGGCGTCGATGCCGTGCCTGATGAGTATCGGCAGCAGCAGCCCGGCCAGGGCGTCGACCGCGACCAGCAGCAGGCTCAGCAGCAGCGGGGTGCGGAAGCCGCGCAGCAGGCTGCGCAGGCCGAAGACGTGGTCCGCCTGCTGCGCCCGCTCCTCGTCGATCCGCGGGGTGTCCAGGGCGGGGGGCAGCGCCGCCACCCGCGCGAGCAGTTCCGGGGTGGCGGGCATGCCCGCCAGGGCGCCGGCCATCCCGCCGGCCGCGGCGACGGGCTGCGGCCGCCCCGCGGCTCCCGCGGGCCCGGCGTCCTCCTCGGGCGTGCGGCGGTCGGCCGGCCAGAGCTCGGGGGTGACGGCGCCCGCCGCGACGCGCTCCGGGTCCGCCTCGGCGGGCTGCTCGACGGGCTGCTCTACGGCCTGCTGCGCCGCCTGCTCGGCGGCGCCCAGGGTGCCGGCCGGGTCGATCTCGACCAGGTCGGCGCCGAGCGCGTCGGGGTCGGTCAGCAGGGCGCGGTAGAGGGCGCTGCGCTCCTGCAGCTCGTCGTGCGTCCCGATGTCGGACAGCCGTCCCGCGTCGAGGACGGCGATGCGGTCGGCGAGGGTGAGCGTGGAGCGGCGGTGGGCGATGAGCAGCGTGGTGCGCCCGCGCATGACCTCGCGCAGCGCGTCGAAGATCTCGGCCTCCACCCGGGCGTCGATGGCCGAGGTCGCGTCGTCGAGCAGCAGCAGCCGCGGGTCGGTGAGGATGGCCCGGGCGAGCGCGACGCGCTGCCGCTGGCCGCCGGACAGGGTGAGGCCCTGCTCGCCGACCACCGTGTCGTAGCCGGCCGGCAGGTCGGTGATGAAACCGTGCGCCTGGGCGGCTCGCGCAGCGGCGAGGATCTGCTCCTCGGTCGCGTCCGGGTGCCCGTAGGCGATGTTGGCGCGCACGGTGTCGGAGAACAGGAAGCTGTCCTCGGGGACCATGCCGATGACCGAGCGCAGCGAGTCGAAGGTCAGCTCGCGCACATCGGTGCCGCCGACCAGGACCGCGCCGCCGGTGACGTCGTACAGCCGGGGCAGCAGCAGCGAGACGGTGGACTTGCCGGAGCCGGAGGAGCCGACGACCGCGACCGTCTCGCCGGGGGCGATGGTCAGGTCGAAGCCGTCGAGGACCCGCCGTTCCTCGGTGTAGCCGAAGCTGACCTGGTCGAACTCGACGGTGGCGGGCGCGTCCGCGGGCAGCGTCCTGGTGCCCTCCTCCAGCGTCGGCTCCGTGTCGATCAGCTCGAAGACCCGCTCCACGCCCGCCCTGGCCTGCTGGCCGACGGTCAGCACCACGGTGAGCATCCGCACCGGGCCGGTGAGCTGGGCCAGGTAGGTGGAGAAGGCGACGAAGGTGCCCAGCGTGATCTGGCCGCGGGTGGCCATCCAGCCGCCGAGCGCCAGCATGCCGATCTGCCCCAGCGAGGGCACCGCCTGGAGCGCCGGGGTGTAGCGGGCGTTGAGCCGGACCCCGCGCAGCCGCCCGGCGAAGAGCCTGCGGCTGACCGTGGCCAGCTTGCCCATTTCCTGCTGTTCCTGCCCGAAGCCCTTGACCACCCGCACGCCGGTGACCGATCCGTCGACGATTCCGGCGACGGCGGCCGCCTGCCCCTGGGCGTACCAGGTGGCGGGGAAGAGCCGCCGGCGGGAGCGGTTGGCGATGAACCACAGCGCGGGGGCGACGGCCAGCGCGACCAGGGTGAGCAGCGGTGAGAGCGTCAGCATGACGACCAGCGAGAGCACGAACAGCAGCAGGTTGCCGATGACCATGGGCAGCATGAACAGCAGCCCCTGGATCAGTTGCAGGTCGCTGGTGGCGCGTCCGACGACCTGCCCGGTGCTCAGCTCGTCCTGGCGACGGCCGTCGAGCCGCATGATCGACCGGAACATCTCGTTGCGCAGGTCGTACTGCACGTCGAGGGCGAGCCGGCCGCCGTAGTACCTGCGCAGGTACGTCAGCGCGTAGACCACGAGTGCGGCGACGATCAGGGCGACGGCCCACGGGGTGAGCGGCTTGTCGTGCTTGACGATCACATCGTCGATGATCAGCTTGGGGACCAGCGGCACCAGCGCCGTGACCGCCATACCGCCCAGCGACGCGCCCAGCGACAGGAGCACCGTGCTCCGGTAGCGCCAGCAGTATCCGGTCAGCCGTCGGAGCCACCCCTGCTCCTGGCCGTCCTTCGCCGCCGTCACCGGCTTCGCCGTCGTCACCCGGTCCTCCCCGCCCCATCGTCTGCCGTCCACCTGCTGATCCCCCACCACGAGGCTCCAACGCCCCGGACTGCGCGTTTCATCCTCCCGCAACACTTCAACGACCAAGGTCGCACACGAGTGCGACATTGGTCGTAGTCCTTTCGAGTGGTCTCCGGTGCCCACCCGCGGCGGGCGGGCGGCTCAGCCGGCGGCCGGCTCAGCGGGCGGCGGCGATCTGCCGGGCCATGATGGTGGTGAGCTCGTAGGCGGTGTGCGAGGCGGCGACCGAGGTGATCTCCGCGTGGTCGTAGGCGGGTGCGACCTCGACCACGTCGGCGGAGACCAGCCGGCAGCCGGCCAGGCCGCGCAGGATCTCCAGCAGCTCGCGCGAGGTCAGGCCGCCCGCCTCGGGGGTGCCGGTGCCGGGGGCGTGGGCGGGGTCGAGGACGTCGATGTCGACCGAGACGTAGAGCGGCCGGTCGCCGATCCGCTCCCGGAGCTGCTGGGCGACCTCGTCGACCCCGCGGCGCATGACGTCGGCCGAGGTCACGATGCCGAAGCCCATCCGCTCGTCCTCGTCCAGGTCCGTGCGCCCGTAGAGCGGGCCGCGGGTGCCGACGTGGGAGAGCGCGGAGGTGTCGAGGATCCCCTCCTCGACCGCCCGGCGGAACGGCGTGCCGTGGGTGTAGGCGGCGCCGAAGTAGGTGTCCCAGGTGTCCAGGTGGGCGTCGAAGTGCAGCAGCGCGACAGGGCCGTGCCTGTGGGCGACGGCCCGCAGCAGCGGCAGCGCGATGGTGTGGTCGCCGCCGAGCGTCATCAGGCGGGCGCCGGTGCCGAGCAGGTCGTCGGCGGCGGCCTGCACGGTCTCCACCGCCTCGCCGATGTCGAACGGGTTGACGGCGATGTCACCGGCGTCCGCCACCTGGGCGAGCGCGAAGGGCGACGCGTCCTGCGCCGGGTTGTACGGGCGCAGCAGCCGGGAGGCCTCGCGGATCGCGTTGCCGCCGAACCTGGCGCCGGGCCGGTAGGACACCCCGCTGTCGAAGGGGACGCCCACCACGGCGACGTCGGCGGCGCCGACCTCGTCCAGGCGGGGCAGCCGCGCGAAGGTCGCGGGACCGGCGTAGCGCGGGATGCGCGAGGAGTCGACGGGGCCGCGCGGCGTTGCGCTGCTCATGGTGGCTGCCTTTCTGCGTGGCTCTGCGGGCTCACGCGTGCGCGGGGGGCGCTGTTCGTGTGCGGTACGGGTCCGGCCGACCGTACGCTGCCGCCGGAAGCCGCCGAAATGTACGTTTCCGCGCATCGGCGTCGTCTATTACGCCTCGGCGTCGATCCGCGAGACGTCGCACGTGGGCGCCCTGGGGCGGGACAATGTCCCCATGCCCAAGGATTCCGCCGCCGCCGCGCCCACCCGCCGCGCCCTCGTCTCCCACCTGATACGCACCCGGATCGCCGGTGACGTCGCGACCAGCCGGGAGAACAACCTCGACCACTACCGCGAGCTGGCGGAGGGCAACCGCTACTACTGGTTCGGCCTCGACCTCGGCAACCGCTGGACGGACCCGGCGGACGTCCTCCACCTGATGGCGGAGCGCTGCGGGGTGGTGCCGGACGCCGGGCACCGCAGCGGGCAGGACACCATCGACCCGGAGCTGACGGTCGACGCCCTGGACCGGATGGCCGTGGTACTGCAGAAGGCGGTGGAGAACCGGTCCCGCGTACTGCTGGCCACCGGGCACCCGGCCGGCCTCTACGCCGTGCACCACGCGCTGGCCGCCGCGCTGCGGGCGGCGGGCTGCACGCTGGTCACCCCGGCCGACCACCTCTACGCGGACGGCGGCGAGATCCGGCATCTTGCCGCGGTCTCCATGCTGCACCGGGCCGGCGGACTGGTGCACACCCACTCCCCCGACCCGATGCGGGAGATCCTGGTGGCGCTCGAACGCTCCGGTCAGGCGGCCCCCGACCTGGTGATCGCCGATCACGGCTGGGCCGGATACGCCGGTGGCCGCGGCATCGACACGGTCGGTTTCGCCGACTGCAACGACCCGGCGCTCTTCGTCGGCGAGGCCGAGGGCAGCCTGCTGGTGACGGTGCCGCTCGACGACAACGTGCCGCCGCACCACTACGCGCCGATGACGGCCTACCTGCTGGCGGCCGCGGGCCTGCCGCAGCCCGCCTGAGACCGCGGCGGGACTGCCGGCCGGGGCGGTCAGGTCCGCGGGATGCGGACCAGGCCCTCCTGGATCACCGAGACGGCGAGCCGGCCGTCCTGGGTGTAGATGCGGGCGGTGCCGAGGCCGCGGCCGCCCGAGGCGGACGGGCTCTGCTGGTCGTAGAGCAGCCACTCGTCGGCACGGAAGGGCCGGTGGAACCACATGGCGTGGTCCAGGCTGGCGCCGACCACGTCGCCGACCGCCCAGCCGCCGCGGCCGTGGGCGAGCAGCACCGAGTCGAGCAGGGTCATGTCCGACACGTAGGTGGCGAGGCACACGTGCAGCAGCGAGTCGTCGGCGAGCTTGCCGCGGGTGCGGAACCAGACCTGGGAGCGCGGTTCGCGGGCGACCCCCGCGGTCAGGAACGGCGGGTCCTCGACGTAGCGCAGGTCGACGGCGGCGCGGGCCTCAAGCAGCCGGTCGATCACCCTGGGGTCGGGGAACTTGTCGGCGTGGGCCGGCAGCAGGTCCGCGGCCTCGGGCAGCGTCTCCGGGTCGGGCGCCCGCGGCATCGGCTCCTGGTGCTCCAGGCCCTCCTCGGCCGTCTGGAAGGAGGCGGAGAGGTGGAAGATCGGCTGGCCGTGCTGGATCGCCACCACCCGCCGGGTGGTGAAGGAGCGGCCGTCGCGGATCCGGTCGACCTGGTAGACGATCGGCGCGCCGGGGTCGCCCGGGCGCAGGAAATACGCGTGCAGCGAGTGGGCGCCGCGCTCCTCGGGGACGGTGCGGCCCGCCGCGACCAGGGCCTGCGCGGCGACCTGGCCGCCGAAGACCCGCGGCACGACCGCCGTGCGGCTCACCCCGCGGAAGATGTCCTGCTCGATCCGCTCCAGGTCGAGCAGGTCGAGCAGGGACTCAAGAGGCTCGTTCAGTTCGCTCACAGGCCCATCGACTTGGCGATGATCGACTTCATGACCTCGCTGGTGCCGCCGTAGATGCGGTTGACGCGATTGTCGGCGTACAGGCGCGCGATCGGGTACTCGTTCATATAACCGTATCCGCCGTGCAGCTGCAGGCAGCGGTCGATCACCCGGGCGGCGACCTCGGTGCAGAACAGCTTCGCCGACGCGGCGTCCGCGGCGGTCAGCTCCCGCCGGTCGTGGGCGTCCAGCGCGCGGTCGACGACCGCCTCGGCCGCGTCCACCTCGGCCTTGCAGGCGGCCAGTTCGAACTTGGTGTTCTGGAAGGACGCGACGGTCTTGCCGAAGACCGTGCGCTCCTGGACGTAGTTCTGGGCGAAGCGGATGGCGGCTGCGGCCTGCGCGTAGGCGCCCACCGCGATGGCCAGACGCTCCTGCGGGAGGTTCTGGCCGAGGTAGGAGAAGCCCTTGCCCTCCTCGCCGAGCAGGTCCTCCAGCGGCACCCTGACATCGGAGAAGGACAGCTCCGCGGTGTCCGAGGCCTTCAGGCCGAGCTTGTCCAGCTTGCGGCCGATCGCGTAGCCCTCGGACCTCGTGTCGACCACGAAGAGCGAGATGCCGGCCCTGCGGTCCTCCAGGGTGGCCGGCGCGGTGCGGGCGCAGACGATGACGCGGTCGGCGTGCACGCCGCCGGTGATGAAGGTCTTGGCGCCGTTGAGCACGTAGTGGGTGCCGTCGGCGGAGAGTTTGGCGGTGGTCTTCATCCCGGCCAGGTCGGAACCGGTCCCCGGCTCGGTCATGGCGATGGCGAACATGGTCTCGCCGCTGGCGAAGCCGGGCAGCCAGCGCTTCTTCTGCTCGTCGGTCGCGTAGGCCGTCACATACGGCAGGCACAGGCCGGTGTGCACGCTGCTGCCGCCGAAGCTGACGCCGGCGCGGGCGCACTCCTCGCTCAGGACCGCCTGGAACTTGAAGCTCCGCTCGCCGGCGCCGCCGAACTCCTCGGGCACCTCGATACCGAAGACGCCCAGCTCGCCGAGCTTGTAGTAGAAGTCACGCGGGGCCTGGCCGGCCGCCAGCCACTCGTCGTAGACGGGGACGACCTGGGCCTCGATGAAGGCGCGTATCGTCTCGCGGAACGCCTCGTGGTCCTCGTTGAACACCGTACGACGCACAGCGCGCCTCCCGTCGGCGAGTGGTGACTGACCGCTGCTCTCTGGTCATAAGCAAGCGCTCAGTAAGTTACCCGCCAGTCCGCCGTACTGTCCAGAGCGGTCAGGGCGCCGAGGGCCAGCCCGCGCAGCAGTTCCGACATCTCCCGGCGGCCGGGAAGACTGGACTGGGCGCCGAGGTGGGGGGTCGAGTTCAGCAGGCCGAAGACCCCGTGGACGGCGGCCCGCACCTCGCGCTCGGTGGCGCCGGGGTGGACCCGGCCGACCACGGCCACCCACTCCTCGACATACTGCCGCTGCAGCTGGCGGACCAGCTTGCGGTCCGACTCGCGGAGCCGGTCCAGCTCCCGGTCGTGCAAGGTGATCAGCGGCCGGTCGTCGATGGCGAAGTCGATGTGGCCGCGGATCAGCGCGTCCAGCGCCTCCTCGGGGCCGGCCGCCTCCGCCACCCGCCGCTTGCCCGCGGCCAGCAGCCGGCCGCTGATCCCGACCAGCAGCTCGGCGAGCATGGCGTCCTTCCCCGCGAAGTGCCGGTAGAGCCCGGGGCCGCTGATACCGACCGCGGCGCCTATCTCGTCCACTCCCACACCGTGGAAACCGCGCTCGGCGAACAGCCGTGCGGCCTCCCTGAGGATCTGGTCACGCCGGCTGACCGCCGTGTTCGTCGAGTTCATGGGATCGAGTCTAGACAATTCTGTTAGCGACCGTTAACGTGGAGTCATCAGTTAACGCTCGCTAACATCCTCATTCGCACCACCCGGGGGCCGAACCATGGCAGCACCCGCCCTTTCCAGCGCCGCAGACCCGGCGTCGGAGGCGTTCCGCGTCAACACGCAGGCCCACACCGCGCTCACCGCGGGCCTGCGCGACAAGCTGGCCGCCGCACGCCTCGGCGGCGGCGAGAAGGCCAGAGCCCGCCACACCGCGCGCGGGAAGCTGCTGCCCAGAGACCGGGTGGACGGGCTGCTCGACCCCGGCTCCCCCTTCCTGGAACTGGCGCCGCTGGCCGCGGACGGGATGTACGACGGGCAGGCGCCGGCCGCCGGAGTCATCGCCGGGATCGGCCGCGTCGCCGGGCGGGAGGTCGTCGTGGTGGCCAACGACGCCACCGTCAAGGGGGGCACGTACTACCCCATCACGGTGAAGAAGCACCTGCGCGCCCAGGAAGTGGCCCTGGACAACCGGCTGCCGTGCGTCTACCTGGTCGACTCCGGCGGCGCATTCCTCCCCCGGCAGGACGAGGTCTTCCCCGACCGGGACCACTTCGGCCGGATCTTCTTCAACCAGGCCACGATGTCGGCCCGCGGCATCCCGCAGATCGCCGCCGTGCTCGGCTCGTGCACCGCGGGCGGCGCCTACGTCCCGGCGATGAGCGACGAGGCGGTCATCGTGCGCGACCAGGGCACGATCTTTCTCGGCGGGCCGCCGCTGGTGAAGGCCGCCACCGGCGAGGTGGTCACCGCGGAGGAGCTGGGCGGCGGCGAGCTGCACTCCCGGGTGTCCGGGGTCACCGACCATCTCGCCGAGGACGACGCGCACGCCCTGAGCATCGTCCGGGACATCGTCGCCACCCTGCCGGCCCGCGGCGCGCCGCCGTGGACCCTGCGGCCGGCCGAGGAGCCCGCGGTGGACCCGGCGGGGCTGTACGGCGCGGTGCCGGTCGACTCCCGCACGCCGTACGACGTGCGCGAGGTGATCGCCCGGCTGGTCGACGGCAGCCGCTTCGCCGAGTTCAAGGCGGAGTACGGCACGACGCTGGTCACCGGATTCGCCCACGTGCAGGGCCACCCGGTGGGGATCGTGGCGAACAACGGCATCCTCTTCGCCGAATCCGCCCTCAAGGGCGCGCACTTCATCGAGCTGTGCGACCAGCGCGGCATCCCGCTGCTGTTCCTGCAGAACATCTCCGGATTCATGGTCGGCCGGCAGTACGAGGCGGGCGGCATCGCCAAGCACGGCGCGAAGATGGTCACCGCGGTCGCGTGCGCCCGGGTGCCCAAGCTCACCGTGGTGATCGGCGGCTCCTACGGGGCGGGCAACTACTCGATGTGCGGCCGGGCCTACAGCCCGCGCTTCCTGTGGATGTGGCCCAACGCCAAGATCTCCGTGATGGGCGGCGAGCAGGCCGCCTCGGTGCTGGCCACCGTCAAGCGCGACCAGCTCGCGGCGGCCGGCGAGAAGTGGAGCGAGGAGGCGGAGGAGGCCTTCAAGCAGCCGGTCCGCGAGCAGTACGAGACCCAGGGCAACGCCTACTACGCCACCGCGCGGCTCTGGGACGACGGGGTGATCGATCCGCTGGAGACCCGCACCGTGCTCGGCCTGGCGCTCACCGCCTGCGCCAACGCCCCCCTGCCCGCCGCCGATCCCGCAGCGCCCGGCTACGGCGTCTTCCGGATGTGAGGGCCGTGATGACCAGTAACACCTCCACCCCCGCCGGCCCGGGCGCCGTGTTCGGCACCGTCCTGGTGGCCAACCGCGGCGAGATCGCCGTCCGGATCATCCGCACCCTGCGCGAACAGGGGGTGCGCTCGGCCGCCGCCTTCACCGAGGCGGACGCCGATGCCCGGCATGTCCGGGAGGCCGACACCGCCGTGCGGGTCGGGAGTTATCTGTCGGCCAGCGATCTGGTGCGGGCCGCCGTGGCCGTCGGAGCCGGAGCCGTCCACCCCGGCTACGGCTTCCTCGCGGAGAATTCCGGCTTCGCCGGCGCCTGCGCCGAGGCGGGGCTGGTCTTCATCGGGCCGCCCGCCGAGGCGATCGAGTTGATGGGCGACAAGATCCGGGCCAAGGAGACGGTACGTGCCGCCGGCGTGCCGGTGGTGCCCGGCAGCAGCGGCAGCGGCCTGACCGATGGCGAACTGGCCGCGGCGGCGGTCGAGATCGGGCTGCCGGTACTGCTCAAGCCGTCGGCCGGCGGCGGCGGCAAGGGCATGCGGCTGGTGCGGGACGCGGCGGTGCTGGCCGAGGAGATCGCCGCGGCCCGGCGCGAGGCGCTGGGGTCGTTCGGTGACGACACCCTGCTGGTCGAGCGCTGGATCGACCGGCCACGGCACATCGAGATCCAGGTGTTGGCCGACGCGCACGGCCACGTGGTGCACCTGGGCGAGCGGGAGTGCTCGTTGCAGCGGCGGCACCAGAAGGTGATCGAGGAGGCCCCCTCGGTGCTGCTCGACCCGGCGACCAGGGCGGCGATGGGCGAGGCCGCGGTGCAGGCGGCCAGGTCCTGCGGCTACACCGGGGCGGGGACGGTGGAGTTCATCGTCCCCGGAGCCGACCCGTCGGCGTACTTCTTCATGGAGATGAACACCCGGCTGCAGGTCGAGCACCCCGTCACCGAGCTGGTCACCGGGCTGGACCTGGTGGCCTGGCAGTTGCGGGTGGCGGCCGGCGAGCCGCTGGACTTCGAGCAGCAGGACGTCACGCTCACCGGGCACGCGGTCGAGGCACGGATCTGCGCGGAGACCGCGCGGCCCGCGGCGGGCCGGGTGGACTTCCTGCCCTCGGCCGGGCCGGTGCTCGCACTGCACGAGCCGGCCGGGCGACCCGGGGTGCGGGTGGACTCCGGGCTGCTGGCCGGTACGGAGGTCGGCACCGCCTACGACCCCATGCTGGCCAAGGTGATCGCCCACGGCCCCGACCGCGCGACCGCACTGCGGCGGCTGCGGGCCGCGCTGGCGGAGACGGTGGTGCTGGGGCTCGACACCAACACCGGCTTCCTGCGCCGGCTGCTCGGGCATCCGGCCGTGGTGGCCGGCGAGTTGGACACCGGGCTGATCGAGCGGGAGGCCGCCGCTCTGGTGCCGCAGGATGTGCCGGACGAGGTCTATGCCGCGGGCGCGCTGCTGCGGCAGTCGGCGCTGGCCCCGGCGCCCGGGCCGGACGGCTGGACGGATCCCTTCTCGGTGCCGACCGGCTGGCGGCTGGGCGGCGAGCCGGCCTGGACCGTGCACCACCTGAGAGTCCCGGGCCATGAGCCGGTGGCGGTCCGGGTCAGGCAGGGCGAGGTACGGATCGCGGACGGCCCCGTGACGGCGGCCAGGATCACCCTCGACGGGCCCCGGGCGCTGCTGCACACCGGAGGTCTGGTGCACACCTTCTTCCAGGCCGGCGAGTGGCTGGGCCGGGACGGCGACAGCTGGTGGGTGCAGCCCTACGACCCGGTGGCCGCGGCCCTGCGCGGCGCCGCGCTGGGCGCGGGCGGCGGCGCGCTGACCGCGCCGATGCCGGGCACGGTCACCGTGGTGAAGGTCGCCAAGGGCGAGGATGTGGTCGCCGGGCAGAGCCTGCTGGTGGTGGAGGCGATGAAGATGGAGCACGTGATCACCGCACCGCACGACGGGACGGTGGCCGAGATCGATGTCGTCGCGGGTTCGACGGTGGCGATGGACCAGGTGCTGGCCGTGGTCACCCCGGCCGGGACACCCGGCGGCGACGCGCAGGACCGGGCGGCCGGCGCACCCGGGGAGGCGTCATGACCAGGACGGATTCCGCGACCGGCGGCGCTATCGCGGGCGCGGCCGGTGCGGCCGGGGTGCCCGAAGTGCTGGGTCTGGGGCTGCCGATGGCCGTCCCGGCCGACGGGCTGCCGCCGCGGGTGCGGATCCACGAGGTCGGCGCCCGCGACGGGCTGCAGAACGAGAAGCAGGTCGTGCCGACCGCGGTGAAGGCGGAGTTCGTCCACCGGCTGGCCGAGGCGGGGCTGACAACCATCGAGGCGACCAGTTTCGTGCACCCGAAGTGGGTGCCCCAACTGGCGGACGCGGCCGAGCTGATGCCGCTGCTCGCCGACCTCACCGGCCCCGCCGGCCCCGCCGGCCCGGGCGGCCCGGGCGGCCACGGCGGGCGGGACGCGGCGGTGCGGTTGCCGGTGCTGGTCCCCAACGAGCGCGGCCTGGATCGGGCGCTGGAGCTGGGAGTGCGGGAGATCGCGGTCTTCGGCAGCGCCACCGAGTCCTTCGCGCGGGCGAATCTCAACCGGAGCGTGGACGAGTCGCTGGCGATGTTCGAGCCGGTGGTGGCACGGGCGAGGGCAGCGGGCGCGACGGTCCGCGGCTATCTGTCGATGTGCTTCGGCGACCCGTGGGAGGGGCCGGTGCCGGTCGGGCAGGTGGCGGCGGTGGCCCGGCGGCTGTACGCGATGGGCTGCACCGAGCTGAGCCTCGGCGACACCATCGGGGTGGCGACCCCCGGCCATGTCACCGCGCTGCTGGACGAGCTGACCGGCCGCCCCGGCGACCCAGGCGACCCCCGAGGCCCAGGCGACCCCCGCGAGCCGGGCCGCCGCCCCGGCGGCTCCGGTGACCCGGAGAGCGGCACCCGCGGCCCCGGCCGCAGCGGGGCCATAGGCGACGGGATCCCGGTGGAGCACCTGGCCGTGCACTTCCACGACACCTACGGGCAGGCGCTGTCCAACACGCTGGCGGCGCTGCAGCGGGGCGTCACCGTGGTGGACGCCTCGGCGGGCGGGCTCGGCGGCTGCCCGTACGCGAAGAGCGCCACCGGGAATCTCGCGACCGAAGACCTCGTCTGGATGCTGAACGGTCTCGGCATCAGCACCGGAGTCGATCTCGACCGCCTCAGCGCCACAAGCGTCTGGATGGCGGAGCAGTTGGGGCGGCCCAGCCCGTCCCGTACCGTCCGCGCCCTCACCCACCGGGAGCAGTAGCCATGCCGATCGACCACCGTCTGTCCGAGGAGTACGAGGAACTGCGCGCCACCGTCGCGGAGTTCGCCCAGGATGTGATCGCGCCGAAGATCGGCGGGTTCTACGAGCAGGAGGAGTTCCCGTACGAGATCGTGCGGGAGATGGGGCGGATGGGGCTGTTCGGGCTGCCGTTCCCCGAGGAGTACGGCGGCATGGGCGGCGACTACTTCGCGCTGTGCCTGGTGCTGGAGGAGCTGGCCCGGGTGGACTCCTCGGTGGCGATCACCCTGGAGGCCGGGGTGTCGCTGGGCGCGATGCCGGTTTTCAGGTTCGGCACCGAGGAGCAGAAGCGGGAGTGGCTGCCGCGGCTGTGCTCGGGCGAGATGCTGGGGGCGTTCGGCCTGACGGAGCCGGACTGCGGCTCCGACGCGGGCGGCACCCGCACCACGGCCCGGCTGGACGAGGCGACCGGCGAGTGGGTGATCAACGGGACCAAGTGCTTCATCACCAACTCGGGCACCGACATCACCGGCCTGGTCACGGTGACGGCGGTCACCGGCCGTACCGACGAGGGCCGCCCGCTGATCTCGTCGATCATCGTGCCGTCGGGCACGCCGGGCTTCACGGTGTCGAAGAAGTACAGCAAGGTCGGGTGGAACGCGTCGGACACCCGGGAGCTGTCCTTCACCGACTGCCGGGTCCCGGCGGCGAATCTGCTCGGCGAGAAGGGCCGGGGCTACGCGCAGTTCCTGCGCATTCTGGACGAGGGGCGGATCGCGATCTCGGCGCTGGCCACCGGGCTGGCCCAGGGGTGCGTGGACGAGTCGGTACGGTACGCGCGGACCAGGGAGGCGTTCGGCCGGCCCATCGGTGCCAACCAGGCGATCCAGTTCAAGATCGCCGACATGGAGATGCGGGCGTACACCGCTCGGCTGGCGTGGCGGGACGCGGCCTCCCGGCTGACGCACGGGGAGCCGTTCAAGAAGGAGGCGGCGCTGGCGAAGCTGTACTCCTCGGAGATCGCGGTGACCAACGCGCGGGAGGCCACCCAGATCCACGGCGGCTACGGGTTCATGAACGAGTATCCGGTGGCCCGGATGTGGCGCGACTCCAAGATCCTGGAGATCGGGGAGGGCACGAGCGAGGTGCAGCGGATGCTGATCGCCAGGGAGCTGGGGCTGACCGGCTGAGCTCCCCCGGCCACCACACCCGGCCACCACACCCGGCCACCATGTCCGGCAACCATGTCCGGCAACCCGCTCCGCAGCCGTCCGTCCGCCTACCACCCGGGGGCACCCCCGATCGAACGAATCCCCAGGTAAAGCCTCGGGAATCACTCCTTTGGCCGTTCTCGACCTGCTTTCCTGCCCGGAATCGGGCAGGATTCTTGCAAACCGAAGATCATCACACCAGTATCAACGGGTGCAAGAACGCCGGACCTCCTACGAAGACCTGATCGATCACCTGGTGCGCACCACGCCGCTGCACCGCGGCGAGGCGTCCCGGGTGGTGCTGGACGTCCTGGCGTACTTCGACGAGACGACCGAGGAGTACGTCCGCCGCAGACACCGCGAACTCCAGGCGAAAGGCCTGGTCAACGCGGAGATCTTCGAGCGGATCGGCGAGGAGCTGCCGCACCGGGCGGTGGCCCCCGCCGCGCTCTCCCAGCGCCAGCTCCGCCGCATCGTCTACGGCTGAAGGTGCCCGCGCCCCGGCGGCGCGAGCACGCACACCACAGGCCTACGGTCACCCAGGGCACAGAGGACGACGGAGAGGGACGGACGGCACATGTGCGGAATCGTCGGATACATCGGCAAGCGCGACGTGGCACCGCTGCTGCTCGAAGGGCTGCAGCGGCTGGAGTACCGCGGTTACGACTCGGCCGGCGTCGTCATCACCGGTAAATCGAGCGAGCTGCGCACGGTCAAGGCCAAGGGCCGGGTGCGCGAGCTGGAGTCGCGCATCCCGAAGCGCTTCTCCGGCACCACCGGCATCGCCCACACCCGCTGGGCCACCCATGGCGCGCCCAGCGACATCAACGCGCACCCCCACCTGGACGCCGACGAGAAGGTCGCGGTCGTCCACAACGGGATCATCGACAACGCCTCCGAGTTGCGCGCCCGGCTGTCCGCCGAGGGCATCGTCTTCGTCTCGGAGACCGACACCGAGGTGCTGGCCCACCTGATCGCACGGTCCGCCGCCGAGACGCTGGAGAAGAAGGTCAGCGAGGCGCTGCGGTCGGTCGAGGGCACCTACGGCCTCGCGGTGCTGCACCAGGACTTCCCCGGCCGGATCGTGGTCGCCCGCAACGGCTCCCCGGTGGTGCTGGGCATCGGCGAGAAGGAGATGTTCGTCGCCTCCGACGTCGCCGCGCTGGTCGCCCACACCCGCCAGGTCGTCACCCTCGGGGACGGCGAGATGGCCACCCTGAAGGCCGACGACTTCCGCACCTACACCACCGAGGGCTCGCAGACCACGGCGACGCCGACCACGGTGGAGTGGGAGGCCGAGTCGTACGACATGGGCGGCCATGACACGTACATGCACAAGGAGATCTTCGAGCAGGCCGAGGCGGTGGACCGGGTGCTGCGCGGCCGGATCGACGACCGCTTCGCCACGGTGCACCTGGGCGGGCTGAATCTGGACGCGCGCGAGGCGCGGAGCGTGCGCCGGATCAAGATCCTGGGCTGCGGCACCAGCTACCACGCCGGCCAGATCGGCGCCGGGCTGATCGAGGAGCTGGCCAGGATCCCCGCCGACGCCGAGCCGGCCTCGGAGTTCCGCTACCGCAACCCGGTGGTGGACCCCGACACCCTCTACGTCGCCGTGTCGCAGTCCGGCGAGACCTACGACGTGCTGGCCGCCGTCCAGGAGCTGAAGCGCAAGGGCGCCCGGGTGCTGGGCGTGGTCAATGTCGTGGGGTCCGCGATCGCCCGGGAGGCGGACGGCGGCACCTACGTGCACGCCGGGCCCGAGGTGTGCGTGGTGTCCACCAAGTGCTTCACCAACACCGTGGTGGCCTTCGCGCTGCTGGCACTGCACCTGGGACGGGTGCGGGACCTGTCGGTCACCGACGGCAAGCGGATCATCGAGGGGCTGCGCAGGCTGCCGGCCCAGATCGAGGAGATCCTGAAGACCGAGCCGGAGATCAAGCAGCTGGCGAAGGCCTACGCCGACGCCCGCTCGATGCTCTTCATCGGCCGGGTCCGCGGCTACCCGGTGGCCCGCGAGGCGTCGCTGAAGCTCAAGGAGGTCAGCTACATCCACGCCGAGGCCTATCCGGCCTCCGAGCTCAAGCACGGTCCGCTGGCGCTGATCGACCCGTCGATGCCGACCGTCGCGATCGTCCCCGACGACGACCTGCTGGAGAAGAACCGCGCGGCGCTTGAGGAGATCAAGGCCCGCAGCGGCCGGATCCTCGCGGTCGCGCACCAGGAGCAGGAGAAGGCCGACCACACCATCGTGGTGCCGAAGAACGAGGCGGAGCTCGACCCGATCCTGATGGGCATCCCGCTCCAGCTCTTCGCCTACCACACCGCGCTGGCCCTCGGCCGGGACATCGACAAGCCGCGCAACCTGGCGAAGTCCGTCACGGTGGAGTAGCCGTACGGCATGCAGGCATACGAGTGGGGGCCGGTCGACCGACCGGCCCCCACTCATACGTTCGTCCTACGGGATGACCACCACCGGCCGCTGCGCCCGGCGGGCGAGCCGTCCGGCGACCGAGCCGAAGATCCGCCCGGCCAGTCCGTGCGTGCCGCCGACCACGATGGCGTCGGCTTCGTACTCCCGGCCGACCTCCTCCAACTCGTGGCAGATGTCGCCGCCGCGCTCGACCAGCACCCAGGAGATCTCGGCCAGGTGGTCGGCGCAGGCCAGTTCGAGCCCGAGCACCTCGGTGCGGTGGTCGGGGACGTCGACGAAGACCGGCGGCTCGCAGCCCGCCCAGACGGTGGCCGGCAGGCGGTTGGCGACATGCACGATGATCAGCGCGGAATGCGTCCTGCGGGCCATGCCGATGGCGTAGGAGAGCGCCCGTTCGCTGGAGACGGAACCGTCGAAGCCCACCACGACGCCGTGCCGGAAGGCGGGATCACAGGCGTGGCTCAGGGCTGGAGTCTGCTCGGGCAGTGCCGCCGATTCGGCGAGCGGCCTGCGGTCGGCGGGCTCGGGGAAGTCATGACCGGCCATGATGCGGATTCTCGGCAAGGGCGGCGCTGACGCGCCGGGCAGCGGACAGGACAGTGCGTGCGGGGCGGGCCGTCAAATCGGCCGTTTTAGGCCAGTTCGCCACTTCCCGCCCCACTCTCTCCAGAGTACGGCTGCAAAGTCAGCCTGCACAGATGTGACGGTGACTTCACAGGGCGCGTACCCCGAGTTCCCAGGAGAATGCCGGAGCGGCGCCGAGAGCGCAACGCCATCCCGCCAACCGGCTGCACGCCGCGGCGCACCGGAGCATCCCGGGGGCGCATCGGATCACCCGCGGGCGACCGTGCGCCCTGTCGGGGGTCTTACCCGCTCCGGCCACGCATTATCCGCTGGAATGAACCATTCGGCAGGGTCACCGCCCGACTCCCGTACGGCTGCGGGGCGCACCCCCCGGCGCCTTTTACGCGCATGCGGCTCCTGAACGGCGTTTTTCGGCCAACTTCTCAGCCCTGCGCCCCGGTTCGGATTCGTGCTCGCTAACACCTCTGCCACCTGCGGTTCTACGATGCGGCGTGTCGCGGATGACGCGCTGCGTGGCCGAAGTGACGGGAGGCGTACTTCCCTCCTGGCTCCACGAGTGAAACGCTTCGTGATCGAATGCTTTACGCCACGTTGTCTTGTCGACTTAGCGTCAGGTGCCGAAGGTGTCACTGGCGCCCCACCTGACACAGTAGATTTGATCATGGGTGGCCTCGCGGGGGGAACGTGCAGGACCGAGGTGACGACGCGTCGATTCGAGGGGGGCTTGAGCTCCATGAGCCAGGAGTCCGGTTCCGGTACGGCGACGGAGAGTCCGTCGCAAGCAGCATCGGCATCACCTCGCGCCATTCGTAAGCTTTCCGCGCGTCGGCGACCCGAAGTGGTCGCCGTGCTGCTCTTCAGCGGTGGCCCGATCTTCGAGAGCTCCATACCGCTGTCCGTCTTCGGCATAGACCGCCAGGACGCGGGGGTGCCCCGCTACCGGCTGCTGGTCTGCGCCGGCGAGGACGGTCCGCTGCGCACCACCGGCGGCCTGGAACTCACCGCCCCCTACGGCCTGGAAGCGCTCTCCCGGGCCGGCACGGTCGTGGTGCCGACCTGGCGGTCGATCTCCCAGGCGCCGCCGCCGGAGGCGCTGGAGTCGATCCGCAGGGCCCACGAGGAGGGCGCCAGGATCATCGGGCTGTGCACCGGGGCCTTCGTCCTGGCCGCGGCCGGCCTGCTGGACGGCCGGCCGGCCACCACGCACTGGATGTACGCGCCCACGCTCGCCAAGCGCTACCCCTCGGTCCATGTGGACCCCAGAGAGCTGTTCGTCGACGACGGCGACGTGCTGACCTCCGCGGGCACCGCGGCCGGGATCGACCTGTGCCTGCACGTGGTGCGCACCGACCACGGCGGCGAGGCCGCGGCCGCGCTGGCCCGCAGGCTGGTCGTACCGCCGCGGCGGGCCGACTGGCAGACCGGGCAGCGGCACCTCGACCGGTCTTTACCCGAGGAGATCGGCGCCGACCCGCTGGCCGAGGTCGTCGCCTGGGCGCTGGAGCACCTGCACGAGCAGTTCGACGTCGAGGCGCTGGCCGCCCGCGCCTACATGAGCCGGCGGACCTTCGACCGCCGGTTCAGGTCGCTGACCGGCAGCGCGCCCCTGCAGTGGCTGATCACCCAGCGGGTGCTGCAGGCGCAGCGGCTGCTGGAGACGTCGGACTACTCGGTGGACGAGGTCGCGGGCCGCTGCGGCTTCCGCTCCCCGGTCGCGCTGCGCGGCCACTTCCGGCGGCAGCTCGGCTCCTCCCCGGCGTCCTACCGGGCCGCCTACCGGGCCCGCAGGCCGCAGGACGAGCAGGACCGGGCCCCGGTGCCGCCGGACCTGGCGGCGCTCCGCCGCGGTTCCGGCCTGCCCGCCGCCGGCCACGGGCCGGTCTCCCAGGTCCTCGCGGCACCCGGCAAACCGGAGAGCGACACCTTCGCCGCCCGGGTCCCGGACCAGCCGGGCCGGGGCGATCCCGCGGACGGGCCGCCGCGCAGCAGGCTGCGCGCCGGACGCGGTCTGGGCGCCGCGCTGCCGGCACCACGTGATCGCCCCGTAGGGTGAGACGCATGAACGACCGGATGGTGTGGATCGACTGTGAGATGACGGGCCTGTCGCTGGCGCACGACGCGCTGATCGAAGTGGCGGCCCTGGTCACCGACTCGGAGCTGAACGTGCTCGGGGAGGGGGTGGACATCGTGATCCGCCCGCCCGCCGAGGCGCTCGACACCATGCCGGACGTGGTCCGCACCATGCACACCGCGTCCGGCCTGCTGGACGAGCTGGCCGGCGGGGTCTCGCTCGCGGAGGCCGAGCAGGTGGTGCTCGACTACGTACGCTCGCAGGTCGCCGAGCCGCGCAAGGCGCCGCTGTGCGGGAATTCGGTGTCCACCGACCGCGGCTTCCTGGCCCGCGACATGCCCACCCTGGAACAGCACCTGCACTACCGCATCGTGGACGTCTCCTCGATCAAGGAGCTGGCCAGGCGCTGGTATCCGCGGGCCTACTTCAACAGCCCGGACAAGAACGGCAACCACCGGGCGCTGGCCGACATCCGCGAGTCCATCGCGGAGCTGCGCTACTACCGCGAGGCGGTCTTCGTCCCGCAGCCGGGCCCCGACAGCGACACGGCCCGCGCGATCGCCGCCCGGCACGTCGTCCAGGCCGACCCGCCGGCCGCCCACTGACCACCGGACGCCACGCGCCCGGCCCGCGGTAAAGCGGGGCGCGACCACCCCCCGCCACCCTGTACACTTTTCGAGGCGGCGCCACCCCAGCGGAAAAAGCCGGGACAGCGCCGCTCATGGTGGGTGTAGCTCAGCTGGTAGAGCACCTGGTTGTGGTCCAGGATGCCGCGGGTTCGAGTCCCGTCACTCACCCTCCGATAAGAGGACGTCCGGCCGCGGCAACGCGGGTGGACGTCCTCTGTCGTTCCCGGCGTCCGTGCGGGCGTGCGTCCGTGCGGGCGGCGCCGCCCGCAGGCGGCGCCGGGGGGCCTACGGCCTGCCCGCCGACGTGGCGTCGCGGGCGGCGCCCTGGGGCCAGATCACCCGGACCGGCAGACCGGTCCTGTGGGCGTACGAGACGGCGTCGGCGGTGCCGCCGTAGCCCCGGGCGGGCCGGCCGTCCCAGACGGCCACCAGGATGTCCACCAGGCCCATCATGATCTCGTTCCCGATCTGGTACGCCTCGGGGCCCGGCTGTATCAGCCCGGTGGTGTGCACCTGCGAGGACCTGCGCACCAGGTCGTCGTACAGCGGGTGGTGGGAGCCGGGGAGGCTCTCGCGGTACTCCTCCGCCGGCAGGACCGCCTCGATCCGGCCGCCGTTGCGCAGTATCTCCTGGGCGAACCAGGCGTCGGGGCCGTCCGCGAGGCACGAGACGCCCACCAGGTCGTCGCCCGCGTACTCCCGGACCACCGTGCCGAGCGCCGTGCGGACGACGTGCTCCACGTCCTCGGTAAGACCGCGGTGGCCGGTGATGCCCAGTCGCATGGTCGGATCCTTTCGCTCGGTGTTCGCGGGGCGGGGAGAACCGGGGTCCTGCCCAGCGCGGTGCGAGCGTACTCGACGTGGGGCCGGGTGGCGGGCCCGGGTGACGGCTGATCAGGACCGTTGCCCGCGGCGGGATTCCGGGCGGCGCGACCGGCGTTCCCGCACGTCCCGCGCCGGCGGCCGTACCCACGACGCGGTAGGCGGCATACCGCGGCCCCGCCCCTCCGAGTGGCAGGGAGGGAGCGGGGCCGCGGCCCGGGTCCGGCGGGGGCCGGGGACGGGCCGGGTGACTGTCAGGAAACCCGGGTCATCCCCCGCCCCGGCTCCCGCCGGTGGTGTGGGTCACGCTCCGAAGAGCAGTCCGTAGGCGCCCATCGCCATCGCGATGTCCGCCTGGGCCCAGAAGCGGTGATAGGTGAAGCTCGGCGCGTTCCCACCGCTGAGGTAGGCCTGGACCTTCGACCAGTTGGGGTCGTTCTTGTAGAACGACCGCAGCTCGATGAAGGTGGAGTTCGCGTCGATCTTGTCGCCGTTGGGCATGGTGCCGGAGAAGCTGGACGGCACGTAGACCGGGTCGTCGAACCGGTTGAAGTCGGTCCTGGTCTCCGGGGTGGCGATGCCCAGCGGGTCCTGGTAGTTGCCCCACATGCCGTCGAGCAGCGCCTTGGCCGTGGTCTTGGCCGCGGTGTTGCCGGACTTGGCGGCGTAGTAGGACAGCGTCTTGGCATAGGCCGCCGCGACGCCCAGGTCGTTGCCGTAGGCGGAGACCGTCACGTGCAGTCCGGTGTTGCTGCCCGGGCTGCTGGCGTTCCAGGTGTCCGGCGCGCCGGACCACTGGAGGTCGGAGGGGATCTTGAAGGTGCCGTCGGCGTTGATGGTGGTCTGGGAGATCGCCCAGGTCACCCACTTGTCCAGGATGGCCTTCGCCTTGGCGTTACCGGTCTGCTGGTAGTACTCCGCGACCCGTTCCATCGACCAGGCCTGCATACCGAACCACTGGTTCGACGGCGGGTCGTGGTAGACGGGCTCCCAGTCGTACGCCATCCCGTAGAAGGTGGGCGTGCCGGACGGGGGCTGGGCGTAGGCGCCGTTCCAGCTGTTGGTCGCGCCGCCGGCGATCGCGCCCTCGGAGGACTGCAGCCACTGGTAGAACTCCAGCTGCCGGCTGAGGCTGGTGGTCCAGTCCTGCTTGCCGGTGGCCGACTTCGGCGCCATCGCCGAGTCGGTGGTCAGCGCGTAGGCCGCCAGCGGGTTCTGGTAGCCGAAGTGCGAGGCGCCGTCGCCGATCCGCCAGGACCAGCCGCCGCCGGAGCCGGACGAGCCGCCCCAGGCGTAGTACCAGGACAGCAGGTAGTGCTCGCTGTCCTTGCCGGTGCCCGCGGCGCAGGTGCTCGGGTTGGTGCAGTTGCCGATCTTCTTGAAGTACTTGTCGAAGAACGAGTACCGCAGGTAGTCACCCATCTTGCCGGCCTTGGCGACGGTGGTCGCCACGTCCGCGCCCTTGCCCTGCGCCTTGGCCCAGGTGTCGGCCCAGTAGGCGGCCTGGATCGCGCGCGCGTCGGCGTCGGGTGCGTCGGTGTACTTCCACTGCTGCGCGTAGTTCGAGTCGCCGGTGAACAGGTCCAGATAGCCGTTCTTGCCGCCGTACTTGAACGCGTCGCAGGTCGGCTGCGGCACGGTCTCCCACACCGACTCCTGCTCACCGCGCTGGAAGGTGTTGATGTAGGAGGGGCCGCTCGCCGTCGGGCCGAGCTCGCAGCCGCCGCCGGGCGTGTCACCGAAGCCGTAGATGTTGTCGACGTCCTGGAGCCAGTGCATGCCGTAGATGTCGTCCGTGCCGTAGGCCGACTTCAGCTCGCTTGCGATCGGGTCCACGCCGACCTTGATGTTGCCGTCCAGCTGCGACGGGTAGTCCGACGGCAGCGGGTGCTCGGGAGCGTAGGTGGCCGGCGAGCTGGGGTTGTACGAGGCGTTCGACGGCTGGTCCGCGTGCTGCGGGATCATGTACTGCTCCATGGTCGCCCAGGCCGCGTTGAACTTGGTCCAGTCGCCGCTGACCTGGCCGTACATCGCCTGCAGCCAGATCATGTACGAGTACGCCTCGGACGTGGTCTCGTGGCCGTAGTCCGGGGCCTCCACGATCAGCGTCTCGACCGAGTGGTAGGGGATGCCCTCGGGCGAGAAGTAGCCGCTGGCCGGGTCGGTGATCTTCCCGTAGAGCGACAGGAACCGTGCCGCGTAGTCGCCGCCGGTCGCGCTGATCTCGTTGACCGTGACAGCCGCCGTGCTGTAGCCGGTCGCGGTGGCCGAGAAGGTCGCCGAGCCGGAACCGGTGGTCGCCGCGGCGACCGTGACGGTCTGCGCCGTCGACCAGTTGGCCGGGGTGAAGGTCAGGCTCGCCCCGGACTGGACGCTCAGCGAGCTGTTGCCCGCGGTCCGCGCCACGGCGACGGTCACGTTGGACGCCGGGGCGCTGGAGAGCTTCACGCCGAAGGTGCCGGTCTTGCCCTGCTGGACGGACACCGTCGCCGGCGAGGCGACGATCGCCGGGCCGCTCGCGACGTGCACGCCCACCGGGGTGGACTCCGCGGACGCGCCGAGGCTGTCGTACGCCTTGGCGTAGACCGAGTAGTCACCGGCGGGCACCGAGGCCCAGTCCACCGCGTAGGGCGAGGTGGTGTCGGTACCCAGCAGTGTGGTGCTGCTGTAGAACTCGACCTTGGTGATGGTCGCCGCGTCGGCGGCCACCGCGGTCGCGGCCAGCGGGATGGTGGCGCCCGCGCTGTAGGTCGCACCGGACGCCGGGCTGGTGAGGACCGGCAGCGGAGGCTGATGAGCGCCCCCGCAGACCGTGCCGTTCACGCTGAAAGCGGTCGGCTTGGCGTTGGTGCCGCTGTAGTTGAAGTTGGCACTCGCGGTGACGTTCGCGTTGGCGGCGATTGTCTTGTTCCAGTCGAGCGACTTGACAGTGACGTTCTTGCCGGACTGCGACCAGGTGCCGTTCCACCCGCTCTGCAGCGTCTGGTTGCCGGTGTAGGAGTACGTCAGTGTCCAGCCGTCGATCGCCGCGCTGCCGAGGTTGGTGATCTTGGCATTGGCGGTGAAGCCGGAACCCCAGTCGTTGGTCGTGTAGTCGACACTGCACTGCAGGCCGGCCGCGTGCGCGACGCCGCCGCCGGTGGCCATGGTCAGGCCGAGCGGCAGGGCGAGGGCGGCGGTCAGCGCCGTCAGCAGTCGCCTGGTCCGCTTCCCGATCGGTCTTCCTCTGGGCATGCGAGAGGTCCTCCTCGCGGTTCGTGTGGGGGGATGGGTTCTGCGATGTGACTGTGAACCAGTGGGAGCGCTCCCACCATCAAGGCGTTGACGAAGAACTGTCAAGGGGGCAGCCAGAACCGCCTGTTGACGGTGTCCTGTCTGGGGAGGACGCCACCGACGAGCGGAGGTCGCGCCGTCCCCTCTACCGCCCGACCGGACTTGACGCTAAGGTCTGCGGCGGACCAATGGGAGCGCGTCCACTCATCTCGTTCACCCGATTTCTCTCGATCCCCCCACGTCATGAGGAGTCGCACATGCGACGACCCACGCGCACCGCGGCGCTGTCCATCGCCGCCGTCACCACGGCGGCCGCGGCCGCCGCGCTGCTCCCCGCGCTCGGCGCCACCGCATCGGGCGCGGTGGCGAGTTGCACGGTCACCTATGCGGTGACCAACCAGTGGACAGGCGGTTTCCAGGGCAACGTTGTCGTCGCCAACAACGGCGCCCCGACCACCAGTTGGGACCTGGCCTTCGCCTTCACCGGTGGCCAGAAGGTGACCCAGGGCTGGAACGGCACCTGGACCCAGTCGGGCAGCACCGTCCACGTCGCCTCGATGTCGTACAACGGCGCGCTGCCCACCGGCGGTTCGGTCAGCACCGGCTTCCTGGGCAGCTGGTCGGGCACCAACACCGTCCCGACGGCCTTCACCCTCAACGGCGCCGCCTGCTCGGTGACCGGCGTCCCGACAGAACCACCGCCGACCACGCCGACCACCCCGCCCACCACGCCGCCGACGACGCCCCCCACGACGCCGCCGACCACCCCGCCGCCCGGCGGTGACTCCGCGCCGCCCAAGCTGCACGTGGCCGGAAACAAGCTGGTCGACTCCACCGGCAAGCAGGTCGTGCTCCACGGGGTGAACCGTTCCGGTACCGAATTCGCCTGCGCGCAGGGCAACGGGATCTTCGACGGCCCGGTGGACGACGCCGCCATCGACGCGATCACCAGCTGGAAGGGCGTCACGGCCGTCCGCGTACCGCTCAACGAGGACTGCTGGGAGGGCCTGTCGTACGTCCCGGCGGCCGACGGCGGCGCCAACTACGTGGCGGCGATCACCGGCTGGGTCAACCGCCTGGTGGCGCACGGCATCACGCCGATCGTCGAGCTGCACTGGTCGCACGGCACCTACACCGGAAACTCGGCGGGCTGCACCGACGTCAACGCCACCTGCCAGAAGCCGATGCCGGACGCGCAGTACGCGATCCCGTTCTGGACCAGCGTGGCGAACGCCTTCAAGTCCAACACCTCGATCGTCTTCGACCTGTTCAACGAGCCCTACCCGGACCGGGCCACCTCGACCACCGAGCAGGCCTGGAGCTGCTGGCGGGACGGCGGCAGCTGCCCGGGCATCGGCTACCAGGTGGCGGGCATGCAGGACATGCTGGACGCCGTGCGCGGCACCGGCGCGCGGAACGTCGTCCTGCTGGGCGGTCTCGCCTACTCCAACGACCTGACCGGCTGGGTCGCCCACGAGCCCACCGACCCGACCGGCAACCTGGCGGCGGCCGTGCACGTATACAACTTCAACACCTGCGCGAACACCTCCTGCTGGGACTCCCAGCTGGCGCCGGTCGCGGCCAGGGTGCCGCTGGTGGCCGGCGAGATGGGCGAGAACACCTGCGGCCACTCGTTCGTGGACGGCTTCATGAACTGGCTGGACGCGCACCAGCTGTCCTACCTGGGGTGGACCTGGAACACCTGGGACTGCTCCTCGGGCCCGTCACTGATCTCCGGCTACGACGGCACCCCGACCGCGTACGGCCTCGGCCTGAAGAACCACCTGGCGTCGCTCGGCTGATCCCGGCGAGCCCTCGAACGGGGGCGGTCCCGTGCATGGATGGCGTGCACGGGCCCGCCCCTCCCCCATGTCCACCGGCGGACGGCGGCAGGGGCCGGGACGGCCGCAGGGGGCCCGCGCGGCGGCGGACCGCCCGCCTGAGCAGGGCCTGAGCAGGCGCTGAGCCGGCGGCGGCGGGCGGGGCATCCGTTCGAGTCTCGTAGTCGCGAGAAGTCTCAACTGGCCATTATTGAACAACTTATTGACGCGGAAGTACCCGCCTTGTAAACATCACCTCGCCAAGAGAGCGCTCTCACCGCGCTCTGGCGGCCTCCGTCACGGACCCCCACCCGGTTGAGGAGAACACATGTCAGGCAGCACTTCCCCGCTGGTGCGCCGAGGGCCAGGGCGCCACCGCGGACGCCAGCCGTATCTGGTCGTCACCGCCCTGCTCGCCCTGCTGGCGGGGCTCGTCCTCGTGGTGACCTCGCAGTCGCCGGCACGCGCCGCGGGCACCCTGCTCTCGCAGGGCAAACCGGCCACCGCGTCGTCGACCGAGAACGCCGGCACCCCCGCCTCGGCGGCCGTCGACGGCAACACCGGCACCCGCTGGTCCAGCGCGGCGGCCGACCCCCAGTGGATCCAGGTCGACCTCGGCAGCAGCCAGGCCATCAGCCAGGTGACGCTCAACTGGGAGGCCGCGTACGCCAAGTCCTTCAAGATCCAGACGTCCGACAACGGCACCGCCTGGACCGACGTCTACTCCACCACCACCGGCACCGGCGGCGTGCAGAACCTGACCGTAAACGGTTCCGGCCGTTACGTGCGGGTCTACGGGACCGTGCGGGCCACCCAGTACGGCTACTCGCTCTGGGAGTTCCAGGTCTACGGCAGCGGCGGCGCGACCCAGCCCGCCGCGTGCGGCACCGCGAACACCGCGCAGGGCAAGACGGCCACCGCCTCGTCCGCCGAGAACGCCGGCACCGCCGCCTCGGCGGCCGTCGACGGCAACACCGGCACCCGCTGGTCCAGCGCCTTCGGCGACCCGCAGTGGCTCCAGGTCGACCTCGGCTCGTCGCAGCAGGTCTGCGGCGTCGGCCTGAACTGGGAGGCGGCCTACGCGACCGCGTACCAGATCCAGGTCACCGACAACCCGTCCGGCACCTGGACCACCGTCTACTCCACCACCACCGGCACCGGCGGCGTGCAGAACCTGAACGTGACCGGCACCGGCCGCTACATCCGGGTCTACGCCACCGCCCGCGCCACCGCCTACGGCGACTCCCTGTGGGAGTTCCAGGTGCACACCAACGGCGGCGGCACCAGCACCAACGGCGGGACCACCGGCGGCACGACCACGCCGCCCGACTCCTTCTGGGGCACCACGGACGACATCCCGGCCGCGCACAACGTGATGGAACTGAAGATCCTCAACCGGACGAACGGGCAGTACCCGGACAGCCAGGTCTACTGGAGCTTCAACGGCCAGGTGCACTCCATCGCCGAGCAGCCGTACTTCGACATGCCGGCCAACTCCTCGGGCCGGATGTACTTCTACCTCGGCTCGCCGAACAGCCAGTACTACGACTTCATCGAGTTCACCATCGGTGCCACCGTCTTCAACGGCAACACCACCCGGGTGGACGCCTGGGGCCTGCCGCTGGCGATCCGGCTGCACTCGCACGACGGCCAGGACATCCAGCTCGGTGACAGCCAGGACCTGTTCAACCAGAGCCGCGAGGCGACCTTCCAGCAGTTCCAGAACGCGGTGCCGCAGCAGTTCAAGGTGCTCGCGCAGACCCAGGCGCCGTACCGGATCATCGCCCCCGGCAGCGACCCGAGCTTCCGCACCGGCGGCGTGAACGCCAACTACTTCACGGCGTACGCGAACTCGGTCGGCGTCAACGAGCCCACCTCGAACATCTTCGGCTGCGCCGGTTCGCTGGCCGGCAACCCGTCGATGTGCGCGGCGCTCAACCGGCACACCGCGAACCTCCCGGCGGCCCAGCAGCAGGACCCGACCAAGTTCTACACCGGCGGCGACCCCGCCAACTGGTACGCCAAGTTCTGGCACGACCACGGCATCAACCACCTCGCCTACGGCTTCCCGTACGACGACGTGGCCGGCCAGGCCGCCTACGCCTCCCAGCAGAACCCGCAGTGGATGGAGGTCGCAGTCGGCTGGTGACCGGCTGACGGCACGCACCGCCTGAACCGCTTCCCCGGTCCCCCCACATCCCCCCACCGCCGCCGGGGGCGGGTCCGGTACACGCCCCACGTGTACCGGCTCCCGCCCCCGGCGGTGTCCTTGCGGGCCGCGCGACGCGGCACCCGCCGCCCGCGCCCGCCTCAGGCCGTCCGGGCAGCCCGGCGGCGCAGCCGGTCGCCCGCCCAGCGGCTCGGCGCGGCGAGCGCGATCGCCAGCGGGTTGAAGAAGAAGGACCGGCCGTCCAGGGGGCCCTGAGGGCCGTTGTGGACGGTGACGAAGCCCCCGCCGGGCAGCGGGGTCGCCCGGGCCTGCGCGCGGCGCAGGGCGGCGTTCGCCAGCGGGTCGCCGGCGAGCAGCAGGACCGGGGACGCCACGACGACGGCCGCGTAGGTCAGCGGGCGGATTCGCTTGGACGGCATGACCGCCCAACGTCCGGCGCCCGCGGCGCGGTTCCCCGCCGCCACCACGGGCCCGGACCCGAGCGGACAGGCCGTGTCCGACGAATCGCGCCTGGACCGCGGCGCCCGGTACGGCCTAGACGGAGTCCCGCTGGACCAGCTCGGTGGCCAGCACCACATGCCGCCGCACCGAGTCGCGCTCGGCGATCTCCTCAAGCAGCACCCGGGCCATCGTGCGGCCCATCTCCTCGGTGGGCTGCCGCACGCTGGTCAGGGCCGGGTCCATGTGCCGGGCGATGGCCGAGTCCTCGAAGCCGATCAGCGCGACGTCGTCGGGCACCCGGCGGCCGGTCTCGCGCAGCACCGCCCGGGCGCCGGCGGCCATCACGTCGGAGGCGGCGAAGACCGCGTCGATGCCGGGGCGGCGGATCAGCAGCTCGCGCATCGCCCGCCGGCCGCCCTCCTCGGTGAAGTCGCCGCGGGCCACCAGCGCGGTGTCGAAGCCGGTGTCCAGGCCGCCGGACGCGGCCTCGACGGCCTGGCGGTAGCCGTCGAGGCGGCTGCGCGCCACGTACATGTCCGGCGGCCCGGTGATGGTGGCGACCTGCCGCCGCCCGCGGGCGATGAGGTGGGCGACCGCGGCCCGCGCGCCGCCGACGTTGTCGGCGTCGACGTAGGAGACCGACTCCAGGTCGCTGCGCCGGCCGTTGAGCACCGCCGGCATCTCCAGCTGCTCCAGCAGGTCGGGCAGCGGGTCGTCCTCGTGCACCGACACCAGCAGCACCCCGTCGACCCGGTGCGCGGCCAGATACTGCGCGAAACGCGCCCGCTCCTTCGGGGTGCGGATCAAGGTCAGCAGCAACTGCATGTCGGTGTCGGCCAGTTCGGCACCGATGCCGCGGATGATGTCGGAGAAGTAGGGCTCGGCGAACAGCCGGGTCTCCGGCTCGGGGATGACCAGCGCGATGGCGTCCGTGCGGTTGCCCGCCAGCGCCCGGGCCGCCCGGTTGGGCACGTACCCCAGTTCCGCGATGGCGGCCTCGACGGCGGCCTTCGCGCGGTCGCTCACCCGGGGGGATCCGTTGATCACCCGGGAGACCGTGCCCCGCCCGACTCCGGCGCGCAGCGCCACCTCCTCAAGGGTGGGACGCCCGCTGTGCCGCCCGTTCATGGCCACTGCCGCCTCCAGGTACTCATTTCGCGTCACCTTAGCGCCCGGTCCTTCTCCGCAGGAGCGGTTCTTGAGAGCGCTCCCACACTACAAGCCCCAGGCAGGAGCTTCCGTTCAAGAAGTAATCATCAGTCAGCTCCGGACACGTTCCGGCAACGAAATCGACTTCACATCTTGACACTGACCCCTCCGAGGCGTGAATGTTCCGGAAAGCCTACGTGGGAGCGCTCCCACAGCGCCATCCGTTCGTACGCCCCCGGGGACCCCCGCACCACCCGCACGCCGACCCACCCTGACAAGGAGAGTGGAATGCGCACTTCCGGCAGAACCCGCAAGACCGCCGTCATCGCGGTCGCGGGTCTCGCAGCCTGCGCGACCCTGATCACCGGCTGCAGCAGCGACAGCAACAAGGACGACAAGAGCAGCTCAGGCAGCTCCTCCTCGTCCACCGAGAAGATCACCCTGCACGTCGGCGACTTCGGCTCGTTCGGCTACGACGACAAGACCGGTGCGGCCCTCTACGCCGAGTACCACAAGCTGCACCCGAACATCACCGTCGTCGAGGACGCGGTCGCCGACGGCCAGCAGTACTGGAACTCGCTGAAACTCCACCTGACCCAGAACAGCGGCCTGGACGACATCCAGGCCATCGAGGTGGGTTACATCGGTCTGGCCATCCAGCCGAACCTGGCGTCGAAGTTCGTGGACTTCAAGACGGTCGACGGCTTCAGTGCCGACGACTGGCTGCCGTACAAGGAGAAGCAGGCCACCACCTCCGACGGCAAGGTCATCGGTGTGGGCACGGACGCGGGCCCGACCGCGATCTGCTACAACAAGGACGCCTTCAAGCAGGCCGGCCTGCCGACCGACCGCGACCAGCTCGCCACCCAGTGGAACGGCGACTGGGAGAAGTTCATCGCGCTGGGCAAGCAGTTCGCGGCGAGCAAGACCGCGCCCAAGGGCATGAAGTTCTCCGACTCCGGCAGCGGCCTGTTCAACGCCGTGCTGGCCAGCCAGCCGACGCAGTACTCGGACGCCGACGGCAAGCTGATCTACGACACCAGCGCGGGCGTCAAGACCGCGTGGAACGTCGCCACCGAGGCGGTCGAGGACGGCCTGACGGCCGGCTACCAGCAGCTGGACCCGAAGAACGCCTGGGCGGCGGCCTTCAAGACCAACAAGTTCGCCACCGTCACCTGCCCGAGCTGGATGGTCGGCCTGGTGGCGACCAACTCCGGTGACGCGGGCAAGGGCAAGTGGGACGTGGCGGCTCCGCCGCAGGTCGGCAACTGGGGCGGCTCGTTCCTGGCCGTGCCCAAATCCGGCAAGCACGTCAAGGAGGCGACCGCGCTGGCCCAGTGGCTGACCGCGTCGGCCCAGGAGATCAAGGTGTTCCAGAAGTTCGGGAACATCCCGTCCTCCACCAAGGCGCTCGACGACCCGGCGGTGCAGAACCTGACCAACCCGTACTTCCCCGGCACCCCGATCGGCAAGATCTTCGCGGGCGCCGCGAAGAGCATCACCCCGGCCCCGATCGGCCCGTGGGACGGCAACGTCAAGGACATCATCACCAAGAACGGCATCCTCGACATGGAGACGCGGCACACGGCCAAGGACAAGGCCTGGTCGAACGCCGTGAAGCAGATCAAGGACACCGTCGTCGAGTAGTACCAGGCGGGGCCGCCCGGCAGTGTCTCCCACCTGCCGGGCGGTCCGTATTCAGGACCGGATACGAGAAGTGAACGCATCCGGCCCGGGCCACTACATCCTCTGAACGCTTCTGGACAACCCTCCGCCTCCCCCGGTCCACCGCCCGCATCCCTACCGGAAGGACGCCACTCGTGGCCACCTCCGTCAGGGCGACGTCCGACGGCAGCCCGCCGTCGTCCCGGCCCGCCCCCCGCCCGACCGACCAGAGCGGCAGCCTTCCTCCCAGCTGGCGCACCCGGCTCTACCGGTTCGACACCAAGGCGTCCCCGTACGCCTATGTCGCCCCCTTCTTCGTCCTCTTCGCCGCCTTCGGCCTCTTCCCGCTGATCTACACCGGCTGGCTCTCCCTGCACGAGGTGCAGCTGGGCGCCCACGCGAACTGGGTCGGCTTCGACAACTACACCAACCTGTGGCACAACGAGTTCTTCTGGAAGGCGCTGCGCAACACCTTCACGCTCGGCGTGATCTCCACCGTGCCGCAGCTGGCGATGGCCCTGGGCCTGGCGCACCTGCTCAACTACAAGCTGCGCGGCCGGGGCTTCTTCCGGGTCGCGGTGCTGGCGCCCTACGCGACCTCGGTGGCCGCCGCCACCCTGGTCTTCATCCAGATGTTCAACCCCGACTACGGCATGATCAACCAGCTGCTCGGCCACGTCGGAGCCGGCAACATCGACTGGGAGTCGTCCAAGTGGCCGGCCCAGATCGCCATCTCGACCATCGTCACCTGGCGGTGGACCGGCTACAACGCGCTGATCTACCTGGCCGCGATGCAGGCCGTGCCCGCCGACCTCTACGAGGCGGCGGCGCTGGACGGCGCCTCGCGCTGGCGGCAGTTCGTCAGCGTCACCATCCCGTCGATCCGGCCGACCATCCTGTTCACCATCATCGTCTCCACGATCGGCGCGACCCAGCTGTTCGGCGAGCCGCTGATGTTCGGCGGCGGCGTCGGGATCACCGGCGGCACCGACCACCAGTACCAGACGCTCAGCCTCTACATGTACGACAAGGGCTGGAACACCGGCGAACTCGGCCAGGCCTCCGCCGTGGCCTGGGTGATGCTGCTGATCCTGCTGCTCATCGGCGCCGTCAACCTGGCTGTCGCGCGCATCAACCGCCGGAAGCTGGGGGCCTGAACCATGGCTCAACTCACCGAGGCCGCGCAGACCGCAGGACCGCGCCACACCTCCACCGCGCCGGCCCGCCGCCGGCGGGTGAAGGCCGGCGGGGCGGGCAAGCAGCAGCACGCCGGACCGGTCGCGTACGTGCTGCTGATCATCGCCGCGGCGGTCTCGCTCTTCCCGCTGTACTGGACGGTCGTCGCCGCGTCGCACACCGACACCGACATCACCCAGCCGCCGACCCCGCTGCTGCCCGGCAGCCACCTGGTGCAGAACCTCAAGGTGGTGTGGGACGAGGTCGACATGACCACGGCCCTGGTCAACTCCACGGTCGTGGCGAGCTGTGTCGCGCTGAGCACTGTGCTGTTCGCGACGCTGGCCGGGTTCGCGTTCGCCAAACTGCGCTTCCGCGGCCGGAACATCCTGCTGATGATCGTGGTCGCCACCATGACCATCCCGCCGCAGCTCAGCGTGATCCCGCTCTACCAGATCATCACCAACGTGGGCTGGGTGGGGCATCTGCAGTCCGTCATCCTGCCCTCGCTGGTCGCCGCGTTTGGGGTGTTCTTCATGCGGCAGTTCCTCGCCGAGGCGCTGCCCATCGAACTCATCGAGGCGGCCCGGGTGGACGGGGCGCACAGCCTGCGAATCCTGTGGCACGTGGTGTTCCCGATCGCCCGGCCCGCGATGGCCGTGCTGGGGATGCTGGTGTTCGTCCAGTCCTGGAACGACTTCTTCTGGCCACTGATCGCCCTCAACCAGCAGAACCCGACCGTGCAGGTCGCGCTGGCGGGCGTCGGATCGGGCAACCACACGGTCGACCATGCCGCGGTCGTCACCGCCGCGCTGGTCGCGACGCTGCCGCTGCTGCTGGTCTTCGCCTTCCTGGGCAAGCACATCGTCGGCGGCATCACCGCGGGTGCCGTCAAGAGCTAGACCCCCCGCCCGCGAGCCGTACCGCCGCGCCGCGTGGGCCGATGGGAGCCCCCCTCTCCCCCAACTACCCCCTGATTCCCCTGGAGTCCCCTGTTATGACAGCTGTCCGTTCAGAGAGCACCGAGCTTTCTGCCAGCTCGGTCTCGCTCCGCTTCCCCCCGGGCTTCGTCTGGGGGGCGGCCACCGCCGCCTACCAGATCGAGGGTGCCGCAGCCGAGGACGGCCGTACGCCCTCGATCTGGGACACCTTCAGCCACACCCCGGGCCGGGTCCGCAACGGGGACACCGGCGACATCGCCGCCGACCACTACCACCGGTTCCGCGACGACGTGGCGCTGATGGCGGACCTCGGGCTGGGCGCGTACCGCTTCTCGGTGTCCTGGTCCCGGGTCCAGCCGACCGGGCGCGGCCCCGCGGTGCAGCGCGGCCTCGACTTCTACCGGCAGCTCACCGACGAGCTGCTCGACAAGGGCATCACCCCGGTCGCCACCCTCTACCACTGGGACCTGCCGCAGGATCTGGAGGACGTCGGCGGCTGGACGGTCCGCGACACCACCGAGCGGTTCGCGGAGTACGCCGAGATCGTGGCGGGCGCGCTCGGCGACCGGGTGCCGTACTGGACCACGCTCAACGAGCCGTGGTGCTCGGCCTACCTCGGTTACGGCTCCGGGGTGCACGCCCCCGGGCGTACCGAGCCCGAGGCGGCGCTCAAGGCCGTACACCACCTCAACCTCGCCCACGGCAAGGCGATCGGGGTGCTGCGCTCCGTCCTGCCCGCCACCGCGCAGACCTCGATCACCCTCAACCTGCACCAGGTCCGCCCGCTCACCGAATCGGCCGCCGACCTGGACGCCGCCCGCCGGATCGACGCGGTCGGCAACCGGGTCTTCCTCGGCCCGATCCTCGGCGACGGCTACCCCGCCGACCTGCTGGACGACACCGCCCACCTGGTCGACTGGGAGTCGCTGGTCAAGGGCGGCGACCTGGCCGAGATCAGCCGCCCGATCGACCTGCTGGGCATCAACTACTACACCCCGACGCTGGTCTCCGACGGCCGGCAGCACACCGAGGGCCCGGCGGTGCCGCGCAACGACGGGCACGGCGCCAGCGACTACTCCCCGTGGCCCGGGTCCGAGCACGTGGCCTTCCACCTGCCGCCGGGCGAGACCACCGCGATGCGCTGGGCGGTCGACGCGACAGGCCTGCGCGACCTGATCCAGCGGGTCAGCCGGGAGAACCCCGGCCTGCCGCTGATGGTCACCGAGAACGGCGCCGCGTACGACGACTACATCTCGCCCGAGGGCCAGGTCAACGACCCCGAGCGGATCGCGTATCTGCACGGCCACCTGTCCGCGGTGCACCAGGCGGTGAGCGGCGGCGCCGACGTGCGCGGCTACTTCCTGTGGTCGCTGCTGGACAACTTCGAGTGGTCCTACGGGTACAGCAAGCGCTTCGGCGCGGTCTACGTGGACTTCGGCACGCAGCGCAGGATCCCCAAGCAGAGCGCCCACTGGTACGCCTCGGTGGCGCGCGCGAACGTCCTTCAGGATCTCCCGGAGGAGGACGGGAAGTCCTGAGGCGACGGAGAAAAAAGGAGCGGTGCGGCAGTTCGAGGGTGCTGCCGTACCGCTCCTCACCGTTCCTCTCCCGTGGGGGTGGGAGAGGACCGGGTCCCGGCCGGGCCAGGGTGCCGGTCGGCGGTGACGCGCTGCACGCTAACTGCTGACAGTCGGGCAAAAGCCCTGTTCAGGGCGCCAGGTCGGCTTCTTAATGCGGGCTTAAGCAGCGGCAAGGGACCCGTTAAAGGTGGTGGCCGCGTGCCGCGGTCCTGCCGCGGCGCTTGTGGCCGGGCGCGGCGGGGGCGGGGGCGCCGCCGAGCGCGAGCCACAGCCGTATCTCGGCGCCGCCCAGCACGCTGCGGCCGATCCGCATGTCGCCGCCGGTGGACTCCGCGACCCTGCGCACGATGTCAAGACCGAGCCCGGTGGAGCCCTGCCCGCCGTCACCGTGTCCGCGGCGCACCGCGGCCGCCGGGTCCGCGACCCCGGGACCCGCGTCCGAAACCAGCACGATGACCGCGTCCTCGGCGCGGTGCACGTCCACCGCGAAGGCGGTGCCCTCGGGGGTGTGCCGGAAGACGTTTCCGAGCATCGCGTCCAGCGCGGCGGCCAGCTCGCCGCGCGCCACCGGGACCCGTACCGGCCGGTCGGCGCCCGCGGTGCGCACCTCGCGGGCCTCGTCCTCCGCCAGCGCCGACCAGAACGCCATCCGCTCCCTGATCACCTCGGCCGCGTCGCAGCCGGCCGCCGACGCCGGCCCGCGCTGCTCCCGTGCGGCCCGGATGATCTGGTCGACCTCCCGCTCCAGCTGGGCGGCCGCCGCCCTGGTCTGGTCGGCGGCCGGACCGTCGCCCAGCGACGCGGTGTTGAGCCGCAGCACGGTCAGCGGAGTACGCAGCCGGTGCGACAGGTCGGCGGCCAGCTCCCGCTCCGCGGCCAGCAGGCGCACCACCTGGTCGGCCATCGCGTTGAACGCGGCCGCCGCCGACCGCAGTTCGTCCGGCCCCGCCTCCGGCACCCGTACCCCGAGGTCCCCTTCGCCCAGCCGGTGTGCCGCGCCCGCCAGGCGCACCGCGGGCCGCACCATGCGGCTGCCCAGCCGGTCCGCGACCGCCACCGAGCCGATGATCAGCGCGAGGCCGACCCCGGCGAGCACCAGCCACGCGGTGGCCACGCCCCGGGTGATGTCGGCGTCCGGCACGAACACCTCGACCACCGCGATGGTGCCCGAGCTCACCGCGGTCGGCCGCAGCAACGCGTAGCCGCCCGCGACCCGCACGGTCGCCGCCTCGCCGTGCGCCGAGGCCGCGTCCAGCGCGGCCTGCGCCGCCCGGGGCTGCCCGATCCGCACCTCGGCGGTGTCCGGGGTCGGCGGGATGCGCAGCGCGATCCTGCGCAGCGCGCCGGCCTGCGTGGTGGCGACCGCCCGCTCCAACTGCCCCCGGTCGGTGGTGATCGCCAGCGCCGGGGCGATCGCCGCGGCCTGCCGCTCGGCGTTGGTCAGCGCCCGGTCCCTGGCCAGCTCCTTGACCACGAGGCCCAGCGGGACCGCGAAGGCGATCACCACCATCGCGGTGACCGCCAGCGCGACCCGGACCAGGGACCACCTCATACCGGCGGCTCCAGCTTGACCCCCACCCCGCGCAGCGTGTGCAGATACCGCGGGCTGGCCGCGGTCTCCCCCAACTTCCGCCGCAGCCACGACAGATGGACGTCGATCGTCTGGTCGTCGCCGTACGACTGCTGCCACACCTCCGCGAGCAGCTCGCGGCGGGCCACCACCACGCCGGGCCTGGCGGCCAGGAAGCTCAGCAGGTCGAACTCCCGCCGCGTCAGGTCCAGCGTCGCCCCGTCCAGCACGGCAAGCCTGCGCCGCACGTCGATGGTCAGCCCGCCGACCATGATCACCGCGTCCGCCGCGGGCGCCGCCGACCTGCTGCGGGCCCGCCGCAGCACCGCCGCCAGCCGGGCCGACAGATGCTCCACCGAGAACGGCTTGACCAGGTAGTCGTCGGCGCCGGCGTTCAGCAGCCGTACGATCTCCGCCTCGTCGTCCCGCGCGGTCGCCACGATCACCGGGACGTCGCTCAGCCCGCGCAGCATCTTCAGCGCCTCCGACCCGTCCAGGTCGGGCAGCCCGAGGTCCAGGATCACCACGTCGAAGCCGACCTGCGCGACCTCCCGCAGCGCCTCCAGCGCGGTGCCGACGCTGCGGACCGTGTGGGAGGCCTCCGTCAG
This sequence comes from Streptomyces sp. NBC_01198, assembly GCF_036010485.1. Classification (NCBI taxonomy): domain Bacteria; kingdom Bacillati; phylum Actinomycetota; class Actinomycetes; order Kitasatosporales; family Streptomycetaceae; genus Streptomyces; species Streptomyces sp. NBC_01198. The sequence goes on along the minus strand of NZ_CP108568.1, from coordinate 5,401,932 downwards.
GTGGCGGATCAGGGCCGAGCGCACGAACTGGTCGTCCTCGACCACGAGCACACTTGCCATGCGGGGCAACCTAGCGTGTTACGCGGCCTGGTGGTGCGGCACTATGGCCGTTGTGCACAGAGGGCTGCTCCACACCTGCGTCTGGGCGCTGACCACCGCCGGGGCGGCGACGCTGTCGTGGTTCGGCGTCCACAGCGTGCTGCGCGACACCGCGTACGACCCGCCCCGCGCCCTGCCGGTCACCGCTCCCCCGGTGGCCTCCTCCACCCACCGCCCCTCACCGCCTGCGCCGCCCCCCACGACGACCCGCCCGCCGTCGCCATCGCCGCCGACCGAGCGGCCGCACCCCACCACGACACCGGCCGGCACCCCGGCCGGCGGCGGCGCGGTGCACGGCTACACCCTGCGGGGCGGCCGGGTGGTGCTCGCGCTCGGCGCCGACGCGGCCACGCTGGTGTCGGCCACGCCGAATCCCGGCTGGCAGATGCAGGTCTGGCCGGAGGACGGCTGGCTGCGGGTCACCTTCACCTCCGCAGGCGCGGCCTCGACGCTCTTCTGCACCTGGAACGGGCACGCGCCCGCGGTGGAGTCCTACGAGGAGTAGCCGCGCTACCCGAAGGCGTCGGGCGGCGGGGGGGGCGACGGGGTGGCGGTCGCGTCGGTGACGACCTGGGCGCCGCCGGTGAAGGCGGTCAGCGACTGGCCGTGCTCGACCCGGCCCGGGTGCGGATCGGTCGCGACCCGCCGGGTGAGGTCGGCCACCGGCAGGTCGTGGTCAGCGGCCCACAGCACGGCGTTGCCGAAGCGCCTGCCCCGCAGCACCGCGGGGTCCGCGGCCAGGCACACCTCGGTGAAGGCGGCCCGCACCGTCGCGACCTGGCCGCGCAGGAAGGCCAGCGTGCCGCCGTCGGTGAGGTTGGCGGCGTAGTCGCCGCCCGGCCGCATCACCCGCCGCACCGCGGTGAGGAACTCCGCGCTGGTCAGGTGCGCGGGCGTACGGGCGCCCCCGAAGACGTCGGCGATCACCAGGTCCGCCCAGCTGTCCGGCAGCTTCGCCAGCCCGGCCCGCGCGTCGCCGCCGCGTACCTTGATCCGCCAGCCGCGGTCCCAGGGAAGGTGCGTGCGGACCAGGTCCACCAGCTCCCCGTCCAGCTCGATGACCTGCTGGGTGGAGCGCGGCCGGGTGTACGCGGTGTAGCGGGCCAGGGTCAGCGCACCGCCACCCAGATGGAGTACCCGCAGCGGCATCCCGGGCGGCGCGACCAGGTCGATGACATGGCCGAGTCTGCGCTGGTAGGAGAAGCCGAGGTGGTCGGGCGCGGCCAGGTCGACATGGGACTGCGGGGCGCCCTCGACGACCAGCGCCCAGGCATGCGCCCGTTCCCGGTCCGGTACCAGCGCCGCGGCACCGCCCGCGACCTGCGCGGTGACCGCGTCGGGGGTGCGGGTCCTGCCGCCGCGCTGTCTCTTGCCTGCCATGCGCCGATTATCGGGGCAGGACGGCTAGAGCGCGCGCAGACCCTGGTAGCCGTCGACCAGCTCGATGGTGCGGGCGGCCTGGCCGAGCGCGGCCCGCAGCACCGCAGGGTCGGTCACCGCGGTGTCGGTGTGCGGCGGCACCAGCCACCCGGACTCGGCGACCGGCGGCCCGCCGTCCAGCACCAGGCCGCGGCCGTCGGTGCGGGTACACGAGCTGCCGGGCATGTCCCAGCAGTCCGCGGTCCCCGGCGGCACCAGGAAACCGAGGCTGGCACCGGTGTTGTCGTGCAGCACCGGGCCGACGACGACGCGGCCCAGCCGCAGCAGGTCGACCGCTTCGAGACCCTGCCGGGTCGGCACGGTCACCAGATCGCAGGGCGGCGGCAGTTCGCTGCGCTCCGTGCTCGGACCCGACTTGTGCGTACCGCTGGTGTCCAACAAGGCAAACGCTCCTCACGAGGGGATCGGCGCACGCTGTTCTTGTGCCACACCCCGTACAACGCGGCACGGCGTCAACGGCTACGTGCATTTCATGCCGTAAGGGGTGGCGTTTCATGGCGGATGGCGCGTGAGATATCCTATTTGCAGCGAAATTAGGCATTTGCGGGTCCGGGCAGCCCGGTACGTTCGTCCCGCCGCCGAGCGGCACCGAACGTCGTGGGAGTCGCCATGCCGCCGTCCCCTGCCACCTCACCGCCACCTCCCAACACCGCGATCCGGCGGCTCCGCGGCGACCGGTCGCCGGCCGAATTCGCCGCGGCCGTACGGCGGGCCGCCCGTGAGATCGGGGAGCAGGTCAGCTGCGACGCCCGCTACATCGGACGGCTCGAATCCGGCGAGATCCGCTGCCCCAACTACGCCTACGAGCGGGTCTTCCGCCACATGTTCCCCGGGCTGACCCCCGCCGACCTCGGCTTCGCACCCCGGCAGGCGGTCCGCGGCCGCCGCACCGCCGCACCGCCCGACCCGGCGTACGAGGAGAGCGACGTGCAGCGCCGCGCGTTCATGACCGGCGGCCCGGCCGCCTTCGCCACCGCCCTGCTGCCCCGCACCGCCCCACCCACCCGGGCCGGCGCCACGGAGGTGGCCGCCGTCCACGAAGCCGTACGGCAGATCAGGCTGCACGACGACCGCCACGGCGGCGACGGGCTCTACACCCAGGCCGCCGGCGCGCTGCGCGGCGCCTACCGCCTCCTGGACGACACCACCCACTCCGCGGCGACCGCCTGCGGGCTCGCCTCCGGGGCCGGGGAGCTCGCCATCTCCGTCGGCTGGCTCGCCCACGACTCCTGGCGGCTGCCCGAAGCCCGCTCCCACTACGCCGAAGCGCTCGCCACCGCCAGGATGGCCGGGGACCCCGCGCTCGAAGTGCACGCCTTCTGCAACACCTCCTTCCTCGCCCGGGACGCCGGACGCCACCGCGAAGCGGTGCGCGCCGCCCAGGCCGCGCAGCACCTCGCCCGCGACCTCGGCTCCCCCCGGCTGCTCTCCCTGCTCGCCCTGCGCGAAGCCGGCGGCCTCGCCGGGCTCGGCGAACGCCGCCGCTGCGAGCTGGCGCTCGCCCGGGCCCACTCCCTCTACGGCCGCGGGCCGCACGACGCCGATCCCGCCTGGATGAGCTTCTTCGGCGAGGCCGAGCTCGCCGGGCTCGAAGCGCAGGCCTGGGCGGCACTCGGCCGGCCCGCCCGCGCGGCCCGCGCCGCCCGCCACGCGGTCCGCCTCCAGGACCCGCACTTCGTCCGCAACCTGGCCCTCTACCAGGCCGAACTCGCCCTCAACCTCCACCACGCGGGTGCCCCGGCCGAGGCCGCCATGGTGGCGGGCTCCGCCCGCCGTCTCCTCCCGGGCGTGCGGTCCGCCCGCGTGCGGACGATACTCACGGGCCTCTGACCCCGCGGGGTGCCTCGCGGCGGCGGCTCCGACGGGGCCGCCACGTGGGCGGGTGCCCGCACCTGCGGGGTGCCTCGCGGGTGCGCCCGGGCGCGCCACCGCTGGCGGGTACACGTCCGTGGGAGGTGCCCGCGCCTGCGCCCGGGCGCGCCACCGTCGGCGGGTGCACGTCCGTGCGGGGTGCCCGCGCCTGGTGGCGCGGGGGGTTTCCCACCAGCGGCACCCGTGACGGTTTGATGATGTCTGCGGGTCTTCTCGTGGGGGGTGACCCGCCATCGGCGGCTGTTCCGCCCGTGCGTGACGGTGTGCCGTGGGCACAGATGGCGGCCCGGGGAGCCATCCACCGGCCCCGGGGGCGGGTGCGGGAGGCGGTGCCCTCGTCCGGACCCCCCTCCTCAGCCAGTGTCGGCAGGGAGCCGCCGGCGGCGGGAAGGGGACGGTCCGGGGGTGTCCCCGCAGGCATGCGCACAACTCCCGCTGGAACATCCCGTCAGAGCAGAGGTGCGCAGGCCGAGGAGATACCCCCGGGGCGGCACCGACCCACCCACCAGCGGCACCCGCACCCGACCAAACACCCGCACGGGCGGGCGGGCGGGCGGGCAACACCCCGAGCTAAGACCTCAGCACACCGCCCCAACCTTGGGCATCGCCCCATCGATCAGATACGCCTCAACCCCCGCCGTCACACACGGACTGTGTGCGAAATACGCACCGTGCCCCTCCCCCCGATACGTGAGAACGCGGCTGCCGTTGGCGAGCGCCGCCGCCATGTGGGCCGCCCCGGGGTACGGCGTCGCCGGATCCCCCGTCGTGCTGACCAGCAGCGCCTGCGGCGCCGTGGGAGCCGCCACCCGGCGGGACGCGGGGTCGCCGGGGGACCAGCCCGTGCACGACAGCAGCGTCGCCTCGATCGACGTACCGAACACCGAGGACGCGCGCGCGAAGCGGCCGTCGAGGGCATGGACGGCGGCCGGCGTGTGCCGCTCCGGCGTGTCCCGGCAGTCGATCGCGAGCTTCGCCATCTCGTAGTTCCCCGGCGTCGACCAGGACGAGGCCCGCACAGGCCGTGCCGCCACACCCAGCTGGCCGGGGTAGGCGAGCTGCATCATCAGCTCGCCGTCACCTTCGCGGAGCGCGTCGAGCGCTTCCCGCAGGAAGGTCCAGTCGTCCTTGGAGTACAGCGCGTTCTGCACGCCCTGCAGGTAGGCCGACCGGTCGAGCCGGCCGGAGACCGTCGGGAGGGCCCTGCCGCCCAGGCTGCGGGCGGCCGCCGCGATCCCGCTCACCACCTCGGCCCGGGTCCGGCCCGGCACCGGGCAGCCACGGCTCGCGCAGTCCGCGGCGAAGTCGCCCAGCGCGTGCTGGAAGGCCGCCGCCTGGGCCAGCGCCGTACCCGTGTCGTCCAGTGTGGGGTCCGGCACCCCGTCCAGCACGACGCGGCCCGTGTGGTGCGGGAACTCGTGCGCGTACACCGAGCCGAGCCGGCCGCCGTAGGAGAAGCCGAGGTAGGTCAGGCGGTCGTCGCCGAGCGCGGCCCGCACCACGTCGAGGTCGTGCGCGGCGTTCGGGGTGCCGACCCAGCGCAGCAGCGCGCCGGAGTGCTTGCGGCAGGCCTGCGCCACCTGGCGCGCCTGGGCGGCGGGGTCGGTGGCGGTCACCCCGGAGAGGTCACCGCAGTCCACCGGGGTGCTGCGGCCGGTGCCGCGGGGGTCGAAGCCGATGAGGTCGTAGCGGCGGTTGAGCCGGGCCAGCTCACCGGCGGCGGTGCGTTCGGCCAGTTCGGTGATGCCGGGTATGCCGGGGCCGCCGAAGTTCACCACGAGCGAGCCGAGGCGTGCGCCTGGGCCCGTGGCGGGTATGCGGCTCACGGCGATGTCCAGCTCGCCGGACTTCGGGTGGGCGTAGTCGCGGGGGACGGTGAGGGTGCCGCACTCCATCGAGGCCGGGCCGTGCACGGGGAGGCCGGCGCAGGCGGCCCAGGAGAGCTTCTGGTGGTACGGGGTGTGGGTGGCGGTGCCGTCCGCCTGCGGCGGGGCGGCCAGGACGGTCGCCGTCAGGGCCGCGGCGAGGGCGGCGACGGTTCTCATGCGGGCCATGAGGTAAACGTATGGGCGTTTGGGGGGTTTTGCCCGCCCGCCCACCCGTGCGGGTGTTTGGTCGGGTGCGGGTGCCGCTGGTGGGTGGGTCGGTGCCGCCCCGGGGGTATCTCCTCGGCCTGCGCACCTCTGCTCTGACGGGATGTTCCAGCGGGAGTTGTGCGCATGCCTGCGGGGACACCCCCGGACCGTCCCCTCCCCGCCGCCGGCGGCTCCCTGCCGACACTGGCTGAGGAGGGGGGTCCGGACGAGGGCACCGCCTCCCGCACCCGCCCCCGGGGCCGGTGGATGGCTCCCCGGGCCGCCATCTGTGCCCACGGCACACCGTCACGCACGGACGGAACAGCCGCCGATGGCGGGTCACCCCCACCAGAAGACCCGCAGACGACGTCGTAACCGCACGGGTCTGGGGGCACCCCCACGCGGAGCCGTGGGGGAGGGTGGGAAACCCCCCGCGCCACCAGGCGCGGGAAACCCCCACGGACGTGCACCCGCCGACGGTGGCGCGCCCGGGCGCAGGCGCGGGCACCCCCCACGGACGTGTACCCGCCAGCGGTGGCGCGCCCCACCGCACCCGCGAGGCACCCCGCAGGCGCGGGCACCCGCCCACGTGGCGGCCCCGTCGGAACCGCCGCCGCGAGGCACCCCGCACGGACGTGCACCCGCCAGCGGTGGAGGCCCACCGGGACCGGAGCCGCGAGGCGCAACCCCCGGAGGGGGTCAGCCGCGCAAGGCCACTGCCGCGACGCGGGGGAGGTCGAGGCGGCGTTCGTAGAGGAGGTAGCGGGGCTGGTGGCGGGGGGCGTATGCCGCGTAGGGGCGGTCGGGGGTGCGGCGCCAGGGGCGGGAGGAGGTGATGTTGAGGGAGAGGCGGGTCACGCCCGCCAGCGCGGGGGCGGTGCCGCGGGCGGCGGTGAGGAGGAGGTCGGTGAGGAGGTGGTCGACGGGGGCGCGGCCGGAGTCGCGGTCGTAGCGGAGGAGGTCGAGGGTGAGCCCGTCGGGGCCCCACGGCACGAAGCCGAGGATGGCGCAGGTGCGCCCGTTGGGGTCGCGGCACTCCGCGAGCAGGCACTCCCCGTCGGCGGGGTCGCCGACCCGCCCGAGCGCGGCGGAGACTCGGCGTTCGGCAGGATGCCGGCGCCATGCGTCGGCCAGCTGGCCGAGCCGGCGCAGGTCGTCGGCGTCCAGGGCGCCCTGGCGCCGGAAGGCGGTGGTGTAGCCGGCCGCGGCGACCAGGCGGTGGGCCGCGACGAGCCCGGTGTCGCCCGCGGAGGCGGCGAACTGCACGGCGTTGACCATCGCTTCCTCGCCGGAGGCGAAGCCGTGGAAGCCGGCGGCCTCGTAGGCCACCGCGGCGGCGGGCCCGGCGTTGGTGACCGCGGGGACCCAGGCGTGGCGGTGGGCGTGGGTGAGCCAGCCGGTGACGGCGGCGGGCCAGGAGGTGCGGGGGCCGAGGGGGTCGCCGGTCGCGAGGGCGACGCCGTTGACGACGCGGTAGAGGATCGCGGCGTCCCGCGAGGGGGTCCAGCAGACGGACTTGTCGCGGCGCAGCGCGAAGTAGCCGAGCGAGTCGCGGCGGCCGTACGCGCGCAGCAGGGCGCGCAGCCGGCGTTCGTCGGCGGGGAGGAGGCGGGCGCGGCTGCGGGGGGCGCGGAAGAAGGCGAGCAGGACGACCAGCATCAGGGCGACGCTCAGGATGTTGATGGCCAGGTCGGTCCAGCCGGGCACGGTGATGCCGGGCAGGTCGAACAGGCCGGAGACGGTCAGCACGCGGATGACGGCGTAGCGCAGGCTCGCGGTCCACTCGCGGGGCGGATCCTGGTCGGTGGCGTGGACCAGCAGGGTGCCGACGCCGACGGCGATGACCGCGCCGATCAGCAGACTGATCAGGCCCAGCGCGACGTTGCCTGGTTGGCCGCGCACGTTGAACAGCGGGCGGGAGGCCAGCAGGGCGGTGAGGAAGACCAGGGTGACGGCGAGCGAGGCCCAGTTGAAGGGGTGGCCGCGCGATTCGCGGACCGCGGCGAGGGTGATGACGAGGACCAGGGTGTAGCCGACGGTCAGCACGGTGGTGACGATCCAGGCGGCGCGTTTGCGGCGGCGCAGGCTGATCGACAGCACCAGGGCGAGGGCGGCGCCGGTGAAGCCGGGGCTGACCAGGAAGGCGGTGAGGTACTCGCCGTTGGTGGCGGCCCGCACCCGGTCGCGGAAGGGGGAGACGACGCCGGTGACGATGTTGACCGCGGTGGCCAGCCGCAGGTACCAGACGGCGCCGGCCGCGCCGGGGTCGCGCAGCGGGCGCAGCACCCGGTCGAGCAGCACTTCGAGCCGGGACGGCGGCAGGTCCACGATGGTGGGGCGGGCCGGGGGGTGCTTGGTCAGCGACACCGGGCTGGGCGCGCCGGCGACCGCGTCCATCGCGCGGGTCTTCACCAGGACCATCCGCCGGTGGATGCGGTCCTCGCGGCGTTCGGCCCTGGCCATCCGGCGCGGCCTGCTGCCGTAGCGCCAGCGGGCCCAGGGGCTGGCGGGGCGGGCCAGCCGCAGGGCGCCGATGACGGCGACGAAGGGCAGCATCACCCCGAGGAGCCCGGTCCACACCTTGCCCTTGACCAGGCACAGCACGACGAATCCGAGCAGGACGGCGGCGACGACGTAGGTGGTCCAGGAGGTGCCGCCGACGTAGCCGCCGAGCGGGGCCTGGCCGATGAGCAGCAGGCCGATCACCGAGACGGCGAGGATCACCGCGTCGACGGACTGCCGGCCCTCCTCGCGCCAGTAGACGTCCTCCAGGTGCAGGACGAGGGCGAACTCGTCGAGCACCAGGCCGCAGCCGGCGCCGAAGACGACGGCCAGGACGTTGTGCACGAGCGGGCCGCCGTGGACGGCGAAGGAGCCGACGCCGCCGATCAGCATCATCGCCTGGCCGAAGACGACGTGGTGGATGTGCAGTCCGCCGGGCTGGACGTTGCCGGGCCACCAGGACACGCCCCTGCGGATCATCCGGACGCTGAAGCGGATGAAGAGGAAGGACCCGAGCAGTCCTGCGAGCAGCAGGAACAGCGGTGTTCTGCCGCCGGTGCCGGAGATGTGCACCCGGACCGTGTCGGCCAGTGACCAGTGCCCCATGGGACCAGGGTGGTGGTCCAGGGGGTTGGCGGACCACGCGGCGCGCCGGGTGGCGGGCGGCGGATACGCCGAAGGCCCCCCGCGGACGGAGGGCCTTCGTTTCAGGTGCGCCGCCAGGGACTCGAACCCCGGACCCGCTGATTAAGAGTCAGCTGCTCTAACCAACTGAGCTAGCGGCGCCTGCTGACGTCGTAGACATTAGCACCCACCCGGGCGACCTGGAAAATCGATAACCCTCACACCGGTCCCGGCACCCTGACCAGCGCGGAAGGGGCCTGCGCGGGGGCCGTTCTGACCGCCCGGACGCAGGCCCACAGCAGGATGTCGGCGCCGGGCAGCCAGGGGTGCGCGGTGTCGGGGGCGACCACCCAGCGCGATATCCCGGCGCTTTCCGGCGGGGCGGCCCCGGGGTCCTCGTGCAGTGCGGGGAGGGTCACCGCGTCGCCGCTGCCGTGGCACAGCATCGGCGGGACCGCGCGGCCCCACTCCTCCCAGCCCAGCAGGGCGGGCAGCCGCTGGGCGGTGCCGGGGGCGACCAGCAGCAGCACCCGGCCGCGGTGCACGGCGACCGGGCCGCTGCCCGGCCCTGACGCCCAGAGCTGTTCGAGCACCCGGCGGCCGAACAGGGCGGTGAGATTGACCACGTCGAAGGCCGTGCCGCAGGGCAGGACGCTCGGGGCGCCGGGCCGGGCCGACCACAGGGCCTCGACGCTGCGCGGGAACGCGCTCGCGGAGGCCAGCCAGGCGGCGCCCTCCGGGCTGACGCACGCGGTGTGCTGCCGCCGCAGGGCCTCGGTGACGATCCCCACGACGCTGGTGCTCCCCTGCCATTCGTCCATGGCAACTACAGGTACCGGCCGGTCGGACGGCGTCCGGGTAAATCGGCCGAATACGGGACAGGAGCGCGCAGGTGGCGTACTCTACCGACCCCGCACGGCGACCGGGCCGTTACGGGGTGACACCGCCGTCGGCGATCAGGCCCTGGCCGTACTCGGCCATCTTCTTGGCGTAGTCCTCGGTCCAGCCCGCCTGTTCCGCCAGGTCGGCCATGGTGAGCCGGTCGAAGCGGCGCGGATCGGTGAGCTGGGCGGCGGCGATGGCCTGGAACTCGCTCGCCCGGTCGGCCGCCGTGCGGAAGGCCTGCTCCAGCTCGGTGGCCCTGGCCAGCAGCTGGCGCGGGTCGTCCATCGACTCCAGCTCGAAGAAGCGGTCGCCGTCGGTGCCGGCCGGCGCGCCGGGCTCGAACAGCAGCGGGGCAGGACGTTTCGGCCGGTCGGCGCGGGACTCGTGCGGTTCACGGGACTCACGGGACGGGCGAGCCGGTTGCGGCTCGGACATTCGGTACCTCCGGGGTCGGTTCCGCCTCCCATTGTCCCGCGCCCGCGCCGCGGTGCCGCCCCGCTCAGGGCCGCCAGCTCACCCGGTGCTCCGCGAGATGGGCGAGTACGGCGTGGTTGGCCTCCCAGCCGTCGGGGAATTTCACGGTGACGCCGAGCCGTACCGGCTCCGAGGACGGATGCTCGTCGAGCAGTTCCGCGACGCCGGCCCGGCAGACCACGATGCAGGCGTGCCGGTGCCGGGAGGCCAGCACACACAGCCGGCCGGTCTCCAGATGGAAGGCGGTGGCGTCGGGGCGGCCGGACAGCGGGTGCAGGACGACGGTGACGTCGAACTCCCGTCCCTGCAGCCGGTTCGCGGTGTCCACCGCGACCCCGCCGGGCCCGGCCGGCACCCCCAGGGCGGCCAGGGCGGTACGCACCGCGGCGGCCTGGTCGCGGTGTGCGGTGCCGACCGCGATCCGGTCGGCGGTCAGCGGCGCCGGGTCCGCGCCGCGCTCCGAATGCGTCACCCCGCCGCGGTCCAGCAGCCGCCGTACGACGACGGCGACCGCGCGTACCGCCTCCGGGTCGGTGCGCGGGGTGTGCCGGGCGGGCAGTTCGAGCAGGCCCCAGCCGGAGACGGCTGCCTCGTCCAGCACCCGGTCGGGCCCGCCGCCGTCCCCCGGCACCCCGAAGCCGAGCCGCCGGTCGCCGTGGCCCGTACCGCTGCGGAACGGCGTGTACGGGTAGAAGGCGCGGGACACCAGCGGCGCCGCCGACGCCGGCAGCCGCCAGGACACCGGCAGCCGGTGCTGCGGCAGGCCCGGGTTGTGGGCCAGCAGCGTGACGACCGCGCTCGCCGACGGGTCCCAGCTCAGCCCGGCCCACTGCTCGGCGCCGACCACGCTGAACGGGTCGAGCTGGCCCGGGTCGCCGACGAAGAGCGCCCGTTCGAACAGCCCCGCGACCTGGAGCAGCGCGTCGGACCGCATCTGGTACGCCTCGTCCACGATGGCGTGCCGCCAGGGCTCGACGTCCTTGACGTACGCCCATTTCGCCGCCGTCGCGATCACCACGGCGCGGTCCCTGAGGTCGGCCACCGAGCTGGACTTCGCCACCTCGGGGTGCCGGTCAAGCGCCGGGTCCGGCGGGGAGTCGGCGCCGTGCAGCCGGCCGACCGGGAGGGTGGGCTCGGCGGTGGCGAGGCGGTCGGCGAGGTCGTCGACCTGGGCGTTGGTCTGCGCGACGATCATCAACTGCTCGCCGGACGCGGCCAGTTCGCGGGCCGCGCGCACCACCAGGGTCGACTTGCCCGCGCCGGGCGGCGAGTCCACGACGACGCCTCGGGCGGTGCCGTGCATCGTGCTGGCCAGGATCGCCGCGGTCGCGGCCGAGGCCGCGGCCCCCGGGTCGAACCGGTCGCCGTCCGCGCCGCCGGTACGGTCCGCGCGGTCGGTGCCGTGCGTCACAGGAAGTCCTCCGCGGTCACGGTGTCGGGCGCCTCGGACGGGCCTGCCCCGGGTACGGCAGCGGCGCCCGGGCCGCCGTGGGTCCACGGCGTCGCCTCGGGCTCGGGCAGCGCGGGGCCGCCACGCGGGTCGTGCGCGAAGAGTGTGAACGTCACCCGGTCCCCCACCTCCGGGACCGAGCCTTCCCGCGGGGCCCTGCCGCTACCCATCCCGCCGGTGAGCCTGACGGTGACCGTCCACTCCGGCGGCTCCCCCGCGGCGCCCGGCTCCGCGTCCCGTGGCCCGGGCAGCAGCGGCTGCGGCTGAGCCGCCACGGCGAGCACGTCGGCGGTCTGCGCCGACTTCGCCTCCGGCAGGGCGCGGTAGGCCTTGGCGCCCGGGTCCGCCTGCGGGGTGTCGGGGGTGCTGACGGTGAGCACCGGGCGGGGCATCGGGCGGCGGCCCTCGGAGTACGTCATCTCGACGGCGAGCACCGTACCGGCGAAGGCCTCGCCCGCCAGTCGCCTGGCCGCCATCACCAGCGGGTCGTCCAGTGCCTCCTGGGCGAACAGCCTGGCCTGGGCGGTCTCGCGTCCGGCGAGCTTCTGCGCGGCCGTCACCGCGTCGTCCCGCTTCGGCTGCGGAGGCTCGCCCGCCCGCACCCGGTCGCGGTGGCCGGTGAAGGACCAGCGGTCCCGCTTCCAGCGCTCGGCGACGTGCGCCCCCTCGGGCAGCGCGCGCAGCAGGTCGACGCCGTGCCACACGTCGTCCCAGGTGGGCCGCAACTGCGAGGCGACCAGCCGCGCCACGTCCGCTTCCGCGACCCGCAGCGGGCCCGTCGCGCCCGCAGACCTGGCCGCGGCGTAGCGCTCCAGCGCCGGTGCCAGCACGCGGTTGTCGAACACCGGGTCGGTCGCCGGTCCGGCCGGCGGGCTGAGCAGCAGCCCGTCCCGGTCGCGCCCGGTCTGCGCGCGGGCCGCGGCGGCCGGCCCGTCCATCCCGTCCGGCGGGTCGATCCAGCCGATCAGCCCGCCCAGGTGCTGGTCCTCCATCGCGCTCTGGCCGGTGGCCCAGTGCCGGGTGAGCAGGTCCGTCATCGCGACCAGCAGCGCGCTGCCGGGGGTGCGGGCGCGCTCGGCGCAGTGCGTGAGCCAGCGGCCGAGCAGCGGCACCGGCACCGGTACGGGGTGCGGGGCGTCCGGGTCCTCGACGGTCCGCAGGTAGCGGGTGGAGCGGCCGAGCAGCCGTACGTACTCCAGCGCGGCGCTGTTCGGCACGATGATCTGCGGGGCGTCGGCGCAGACCTGGGTCTCCTCGCGGTTGCGGGTGGCCGGCTCGGTCTCGACGTCGTCGGCGTAGGTGTCGATGACCGGCAGGACGGCGGCGGCGAGACCGGCGAAGAAGCCGAACCGCAGCTCGCGGTCGAGGGGTTGCGGCACCACGAGCAGCGCCGGGGCGCTCCGGTCGGTGCCGACCATCGCGCCGAGCGGCGCGCCCGCTTCTCCCGCGGTGGTCAGCGGTACGAGGACGAGCGGGTGCTCGGCGACCCAGCGGTGCCGCACCGTGGCGGCGGGCACGGCCCGCCCACGGGCGGTGGCCTCCGCGCGGGCCAGCACGTTCATGAGGCTCATGCGTTTCCGCCGTCCTCACGGCGCGGCACCGTCGCGGCCGCGCGCGCCGTTCCCCGCGCCCCTTCCGTGCCTGCACCTTCGTGGAGACAGCGCCGCCGCGTCGTGGCCGGGCCTGCGCCGCCGTGCGGCCAGTGCCGCCACGTCCTCGGGGGGCGGGTCATGATGTGGGTCCGGGGGTGAGGGCTTCTGCTCGGAGGGTGGCTGCGCGGCGGAGGGCGGTGACAGCCGGGTCGGGGGTGGCGGGGGTGCAGGGGGAGGCGGCGGCGGACAGGACGGCGGTCACCGTCGTCAGGTCGCCGAGGTCGGCCCGCAGGCCGCGGCCCAGCGCGTCGATGGAGTCGGCCGCCCGGGCGCGGTCACGGCAGTGGAAGGCCAGTTCGCAGCTGGAGAGGCACTCGGGGGCGTAGGCGGCGGGGACGGAGTCCACCGCGGCGGTGAGGGCCGGGCGGGGGCGGGCCAGGTCGAAAGTGGTGCCCTCGGGGAGGGTGTCGGCGATCTCGTCGATACGGGTGAGCCGGGCGAGCTGGCGCCGGGTGACGGCGAGCTGCCTGCGGACGTCGACCCACTCGGCGGTGGGCAGGTTGGAGAAGTCCTTCGGGCAGACCAGCAGCACGTCGGTGCGGGCCCGGCCGGGCAGGACGGCGTCCAGGGCCAGGACGTAGACCGCCGCCTGCCGTGCCGCCGCGCCGACCTTCATCGCGTCGGCGACGCCGTCCAGGATCGGGAAGGACTTGATCTCGGCCACGGTCCAGGCGCCGTCAGGGGCGACGGCCACCGCGTCGGGTTCGAGGAAGACCGTGGAGCCGGCCACCTCAAGCGCAAGCAGGGGGTGGTCGAGCAGGGTCCAGGACCCGGGCCTGGCCTCGGCCAGGGCGAGCCGGGTGCGGGCGGCCCGTCCCTCGGGGCCTGCCGCGGTGAGGTCGGGGACCTCCGCGTCCGCGCCCTCGGCGCCCAGCAGCCGCAGCAGTTCCGCGCAGTCGCCCGCTTTGACCCGGGCCTCGAAGGCGTGGCCGCGTGAGAAGGCGAACCGGGACTGGCCGAAGCGGGCCGGCGCGCCCAGCGCCTCGGCGACGGCGCCCTTGTCGACGCCCGCGGCGTCCAGCAGGGCCCGGCGGCGGCAGCCGGGGTTCGCCGCGAGCGCGGCCAGCGCCCGCGCGTCGAGCGGGCGGGGTGCGGTGTCCGGGCCGCGGAGGGCGGCCAACCGCTCCCGCAGCGTGTGGTGCTTAGTGCTCACCCGCGAAAGTGTGGCATCCGGCTACGACATCCGGCTGCGCTCGCCGCGCCCGGCGCCGCTGCCGTCGGCCGCGTCCGGGCCGCGGTCGGCGTCGTCGGGCGCGCCGGGCGGCACGGACACCGGCCGCGGCGAAGGCAGCTTCCCGCCGCCGCCGTTCGTCCCCGCGGTGGCGGGCTGCGGCGTGCCCGCGGTGACGGCGACCGCGGCCGGCCGGGTGCCGAAGCGGCCGCGGACCCTGACCTGGATCCGGTCGACCACCCGCAGCGCGGGCTTGGCCAGCAGGAAGCCGATCCCCATGGTGGCGACGCCGGCGGCCGCGTCCATCAGGTAGTGGTTGGCGGTGCCCATCACCACCAGGGCGGTGGTGAGCGGGTAGAGCACGCCGAGGGTGCGGACGAACCAGTGCCGCCCGTAGCGGAAGAGCATGATGCCGCACCACAGCGACCAGCCGACGTGCAGGCTCGGCATGGCCGCGTACTGGTTGGTGAGGTGCCCCATGCCGCGCGGCGCGCTCGCGTCGGTGCCCCACCAGCCGTACGAGCCGTACTGCGCCATCGTGTCCATGAAGCCGTGCGCCCCGGGCAGCAGCCGGGGCGGGGCGGTCGGCACGGCGGTGAAGCCGATCAGGCCGATCAGCGTGGAGATCAGCAGCCAGGTGCGTGCGGTGCGGTAGTGGGTGGGGCGGCGCAGCCAGAGCCAGACCAGGATCGACGGGGTGACCACGTAGTGCAGCGAGGCGTAGGCGAAGTCCGCGGGCACGCCGAGGAAGGCGTGGTGGGTGAACAGCTGGTTGAACCAGCGTTCGGGATCGAGGTGGGTCAGCTGCTCGAAGTGCAGGATGTCCGCGCCGTGCTCGACCGCGTCGTCCACGTCACCGCGCACCAGCAGCCGCGCGCCCGAGTACAGCGCATAGACCACGGCAATCAGCGGCAGCTCGGTCCACCAGCGCAATCTGCCACGGTAGGCGGCAGCTCGCGGCGCGGTGGCGGTGATCGTCATGCGGGCGTCTCTCCAGGTTCTCCGAAGGCCGCAGGCGGCGGTCGTGGACTTGTCGCGTACCCTCTACCGTACGACGTACGCTAAACCGTACGCACACCGCCCCGGCCAGAGCGAACGAACCCCGAATTTCCCCGGTGTTCAACGCTCGTACGGTGTTCAACCTTCCGGTGCCGGGGGTATGCAAGGCGGAGGACGCCCGGCGCACCGCCCCGGGTTGCCTCCCTCAGGTCGTAGCCAATCACCGAAGGCGGCTGCCGAGCCGAACAGCAGCACAGCAGCGAAGGACGAGAACAAGAGAGTCCGATGTCCCTCACCCAGCCGGTCCGTCCCCCACGGCGCCGCGCCCCGCGCAATTCGCTCAACCCCGACCGTATCCTCGATGCCGCCGTCACCCTGCTCGACCGCGACGGCGCCGAGGCCTTCACCATGCGCGGCCTCGCCCAGCAGCTCGGTGTCGGCACGATGGCCGTCTACTCGCACTTCCGTGGCAAGGACGAGATCAGTGACGCCGTCGCCCAGCGGCTGCTGGACACGATAGAGCTTCCGCCGGGCGGTTCGGACGATCCGCGCAGCGAATTGCGCGAGGTGTGTGTCGGGGTGTACCGGCTGTTCACCGAGCATCCGTCCGCGCTGGAGCTGCTGGCCGGGCGCCCGCAGCGCGGCGACGACGCCATCGCGCTGATCGACCGGATGCTGGGCCTGCTGCGGCGCGCCGGGCTCGGCCGCGCCGACGCCGCGCACACCCATGTCGCCCTGATGCAGTACATCGTGGGTTCCGCGCTGTGGAACACCCGACGGGCCAGGGCGCTGTGCGAGGAGGGCGCCAGGGACCGGGTGCGGGCCAGGATCGCCGGGCTGCCCAGCGGCGCCTACCCGGCACTGGTCGAACTCGCGCCCGAACTGCTGTGCGCGCAGAGCGAGGGCACCGGGCAGTTCGAGTACGGGCTCGACGGCCTGCTGCGGGGCCTGCTCGGCGGTTCGCCGCAGGTCTGAGCGATGATGGGGGTTTCCCCGCCCCCGCACGAGAGGCCGCCCCGCATGGCTGCGCGCATCCTTCTGGTCCGCCACGGCCAGACGGAATGGTCCCTGTCCGGCCGCCACACCGGCCGTACCGACATCCCGCTGACGGACGAGGGCCGCAGGACCGCGCGGCTGCTCGGCGACCGGCTGGCGGGAGCGCCCTGGCACGGCCTGCGCGAGGCGGAGGTCCGCACCAGCCCGCTGCGGCGGGCCGCCGACACCTGCCAGGAGGCGGGCTTCGCCGGCGCCAAGGAGTGGGACGCGCTGCTCGAATGGGACTACGGCGACTACGAGGGCCGCACCCCCGCCCAGCTCCAGGAGCTGCGTCCCGGCTGGAACATCTGGCGGGACGGCGTGCCGAACGGCGAGTCGCCGGACGACGTGGCGGCACGTGCCGACGAGGTGGTCGGCTGGGCCAGGTCGGCGCCGCGCGATGTGCTGGTCTTCGCACACGGCCACGTGCTGCGCGCCCTCGGCGCCCGCTGGCTGGGTCTGCCGGCGTCCTTCGGCGCGTCCCTGCGGCTCGATCCGGCGTCGCTGTCGATCCTCGGCTGGGCCTACGGCGCGCCGGCGATCGAGCGCTGGAACGACACCGGCCATCTGGGCTGAGCCGCACGTGGTGGCGGGGGCCGTCCCGGGGGGGCGGGACGGTGCCGCCGTCCCGCGGATCCGACCCGGTAGCGTTCTGAGGGCGGCGGGAGCCGCGGACCGACGGCACGTAATCGATGGAGGCTTCACCATGGCAACCACCCGCACCGCGACCACCCAGTGGAAGGGCCCGCTGATCGGCGGCGCCGGCAGCGTCTCGCTCGACACGTCGGGCGTCGGCACCTACGACATCACCTGGGCCTCGCGCGCCGAGGCCGCCAACGGCAAGACCAGCCCGGAGGAGCTGATCGCCGCGGCCCACTCCTCGTGCTACTCGATGGCGCTCTCGCACGGCCTGGCCGGCGCCGGCACCCCGCCGGAGACCGTGCAGACGGTGGCGAACGTCACCTTCCAGCCCGGCGAGGGCATCACCGGCATCACCCTGTCGGTCAAGGCCCGGGTCCCCGGCCTGTCCGCCGAGGCCTTCGAGGCGGCGGCGCAGGACGCGAAGCTGAACTGCCCGGTGAGCAAGGCGCTCACCGGCGTGAACATCACTCTTGAGGCCGAACTTCTCAACTGAGCAGGCCCGTTCGGCTCAGCGGCGGGTGACGCGTACCGACCAGTCGCCCGCCGCGTCGCGGCCGAGCACGGTGAAGGTCACGTGCGCGGCGGCGTCGGTGAAGGTCTGCCCGGCGGTGAAGGGCGCGTCGTTCAGGGAGTTGAAGGCGCCGCTGCTGAAGTCGCAGGCGGAGGTGCCTGGATGGCCGTCCACCACGCTGACCGGGCCCTGGCCCGAGTCGATGTCGGTACGCACCCGGTAGGCCAGGACACCCTGCCGGCAGGCGTCGTGGTCGTCGCCGACGGCGGCCCTGGCCTCGATGACGAAGACCCGGGTGGGGCCGTAGGGGATGATCACGGCCTTCTGCCCGCCGGTCGTCTCCACCGGGCTGAGGTGGTAGGTGGTACTGCTCCGCGAGGTGACGCAGGCGATCTGCCGGTCGGTCAGCCAGCCGAGCCGCCACTTGTGCCAGGCGAAGAGGTCGCCCTGCAGGCCCCAGTCCAGCGACATGGTGTCCCACTGGCCCGCGAGGCTGTCGGTGCGCTGGAAGTCGTCGGCGGAGTAGAGGTCGGGCAGCCCGAAGGCGTGGCCGTTCTCGTGGCTGAGCACCCGTGAGCCGGACTGGTCGTGGCCGTAGATGAGCGAGACCTTGTTCAGCCGGGCCCCGTCGTCGGTGGTGGCGGCGGAGGCGCCGGTCCAGGTGACCGACAGCACGGCCTCGTCGGCCGGCGGCCCCGCGTTGGGGGTGACCAGGACGTTGACCAGGTCGTAGCCGCGGAAGTCTATGGCGTGGTCGGCGACCTTGAGCAGGTCGCGCATCATCGCCGTGTGCGCGTCCCACCCGTAGCCGCGGCCTATTCCATACGCGCTGAAGGGCCGCGGCATGCGTATGTAGCGCAGCACCGGTGTGGACTCGTAGTCGAGCCGGCCGTACGACGCGGCCGCGTACCACTTCCTGACCGCGGGGAAGAACTCGGCGTACCGCTCGCGGGCGCTGTAGGGGGCGGGGGCGTCGGAGAAGTCGATCAGCAGGGTCAGGGCGTGGACCGTGCCGGTGGACGGGGCGAATTCGGCGTCGGGGCCGCGGGCGGTGGAGTCGGAGAAGCCCTCGGACATGGCCACGCCCGGCACCGCCCGCAGCGCGCAGGGCCGGGCGGCCGGCGGGGAGGCGGGCAGCGCGGGCGGCCCCGACCCTGCGGACACCGAACTGCCCACGGCGAGCAGCCCGGCCGCCCCGAGCGCCGCCATCCGGGCGCCCCGCGCGGCGAACCGCCGTGCGGGGCCGGGCCGGCCGCCGGGCGGACGCGTGCTACCCGGGGCGGCCGGCACCGTCACCGCCCGGCGCGCTCTCGGTGACCTTGACCGCCCAGTCACCGTCCGCCTCGTGGCCGGTGACGGTGACCCGGGTGGTCCCGCCGGGCAGCGCCCAGGATTCCCCCACCCCGAGCGGGGCGTCGGCCAGCGGCGGGAAGACCGAGGTGGCGGCGCAGGCGGAGGTGCCGGGATGGCCGTCGACGACGTCGACGGGTCCGTCGCCGGACTCGCGGTCGGAGCGCACCCGGTAGAGCAGCACGCCTGGCCGGCAGGCGGACCGGTCGTTGCCTACGGCGCTGCGGGCCTCGATGGCCAGCGCGGTGTCGGCGCCGGTCCTGACGACCAGCAGCTTGGTGCCGCCGGGGGTCTCGTCGGGGCTCAGGTCGTAGTAGGTCGTGCCGGTGCCGGTGACGCAGCCGACCTGGCCGGGCCGCAGCCAGCCGAGCTTCCACTTGTGCCAGGCGAAGGGCTCGGGGGCCAGGCCGAACTGGCTGCCCATCAGGTCCCAGTCGCCGACGTGGGTGTCCCAGTCGGCGTTGCTGCCGGCCGGCGGCCGGTAGTAGAGGTCGGGCAGGTCGAAGACGTGGCCGGTCTCGTGGGCGAGCACGTTGCGGTCCGGCGGGTGCCGTTCGAAGACGGTGACCAGGCGGGCCAGCGGGTTGCCGTCCAGGGTGACGGGCGCGGCGAGGTTGACGACCTTGGTGGCGTCGGAGTCCACGCCGGGCGCGTCGGGGTCGGCGACCAGGTAGACCACGTCGTAGCCGCTGAAGTCCACCACCGGGTCGGCCGCGGTCAGGGCGTCGCGCAGGTACGCGGTACGGTCCGCGGCCCGCCAGTCGCGGCTGATGGCGTACGCGGTCGCGGAGCGCGGCATCGCCACCCAGCGGTCCACGGTGTGCAGGTGCAGCCGGAACTGCCCGTACGACGCCTGGTCGTAGAAGTAGCTGGTCGCCGGGTAGTGGTCGGCGGCCACCTCCTGCGTGGTCAGCGAGGGCGGGGAGTCGGGGAAGGACAGGAAGACCATCAGCGCCTTCACGTCGCCCAGCGCCTTCGCGTAGCCGCCGGGGGCGGAGTCCACGCCCTCGGAGTGGTGCACCGGCGTCCGCGGCAGCAGGCAGGCGGCGGACGCGGGGGCGGCGTGCGCCGACGGTCCGGTGGCCAGCGTCCAGGCGACGAGCGCGCCGAACACGCAGGCCGCGGCGGCCGCGGAACGCGCCCCGCGCGGACGCCCCGGCGCGTTCGTCGCGGCACGCGCGGACCGGACGCCTCCAGCGCCCCGCGTATCGCCTGACGAGATGCCTGACCGCCGCACATGGACCTCCGGGGAGGGTTCGCGAGCCCGTTCGGGACACCTCAACCACCTTGCTATGGATTGTGACGGTATGCGGCGTTCGACTGCGCCGCCCGAGTGATGCGCGGACCACCCGGTATGGCGAACACCTGGACGGCCGACGGCATTACGTTCCGTAACAGTGCAGGTGAAGCGATCAGGACAGGTGCCCGATCGCGCAGAAACCGTCAGCCGGCGGATACCCGTGCGGAGAATCACCACGGCGACGCTGGATCGCCCACTCCGCCAGCCCATATGATCGCGTGCGAGACGAGCGCAACACGGGGAGCAGGCCATGGGCGGACCCGCGGGCGGCCCCGGCGTCGACCCCGACAGCACAGCACAGGTCATCACACAGAGTCACAGCTCTGCCCCACGCCCGCGCGGCACCGGGGCACGCGACGAAGCCGAGCTGCGCGACTACCGGGCCGCCTTCGCCGTGGCCAGGTCCGCGATGGCGCTGCTGTCCCCGGAGGGCGACGTGCTGGCCGCCAACCCGGCGCTGGCCACCCTGCTGGGCGCGGCGCCGGAACGCCTCGCGGCGGTCGGCGCGGGCGCGCTGCTCGGGCTGGCCGGCGACCCGCACGCCAGGGCCGCCTTCCACGACGTGCTCACCGGCCGCCGCGACCGGCTGCGCTGCACCCGGCGGATCCCCCGGCAGGACGGCGCGGCACTGCTCGCCGAGGTCACCCTGTCGCGCACGGGCGCGACCCCGCTGCTGCTGACCGTCGAGGACATCGGCGAACGCGACGCGCTGCGCGAGCAGTTGCGGCACCTGCGGATGCACGACCCGGTGACCAGGCTGCCCAACAGGGCGCTGTTCTTCGAGCGGCTCACCGACGCGTGCGACAGCGCGCCGGGCCACGGCACCGGCCGGATCGGGCTGTGCTACCTGGACCTGGACGGCTTCAAGGCCGTCAACGACACCCTCGGCCACCGGGTCGGTGACGAGCTGCTGGCCGCCGTCGCACGCCGGCTACTGGCCTGTGCGGAGCCCGGCGGGCACCTGGTCGCCCGGCTCGGCGGCGACGAATTCGCGCTGCTGGTACGGGACTCCACCGGCACCGGGCAGGCCACCGCGCTGGCCGAGTCCGTACTGACCGCGCTCCAGCAGCCCTTCGACGTGGCCGGGCAGCGGCTCGCGGTCTCGGCGAGCATCGGGGTGGTCGAGCGGGAGGCACCGGGCAGCTCGGCCACCGGCCTGATGCAGGCCGCCGACACCACGCTGTACTGGGCCAAGGCCGACGGCAAGGCGCGCTGGACGCTCTTCGACCCCGAGCGCAACGAGCACCGGATGACCCGGCAGGCGCTGTCCCGCACGCTGCGACAGGCCGTGGAGCGCGGCGAGTTCGTGCTGGACTACCAGCCGCTGGTCGCCCTCGACACCGGTGAGCTGCGCGGGGTGGAGGCGCTGGTCCGCTGGGAGCACCCGCACTTCGGGCGGCTCGCGCCCAACCGCTTCATCGGCCTGGCGGAGGAGGACGGCTCCATCGTCCAGCTCGGCCGCTGGGTGCTCGCGCAGTCGTGCCGGCAGGCCCGGGCCTGGCAAATGGCCCACCCGGCCTCGCCGTTGACGGTCAGCGTCAACGTCGCGGTGCGGCAGATGTGGGATTCGGACCTGGTGGCGGACGTGGCCGCGATCCTCGCGGAGACCGGGCTGCCGCCGCGGCTGCTGCAGCTCGAACTCACCGAGTCCGCGGTGATGGGCTCCGCGGGAAGGCCACTCCAGGCGCTGCACGCGCTGCACGAGATGGGCGTACGCATCGCCATCGACGACTTCGGCACCGGCTATTCGAACCTGGCCTACATGAGCCGGCTGCCCGTCTCGGCGCTCAAGCTCGACGGCTCCTTCGTCCAGGGCTTCCGCTCGGCGGAGCACCCGAACCCGGCGGACGAGACGATCGTCGAGGCACTGGTCGACCTCGCCCACCGGCTCGGCCTGACGGTGACGGCGGAATGCGTGGAGAACGCGGAGCAGGCGGAACGCCTGCGCAGGATCGGCTGCGACACCGGCCAGGGCTGGCACTACTCACGTCCCGTGGGGCCCGACGTGATCTCCGGCCTGCTCCTCTGAACAGCCCCTGCGGGGTCGCTGGTACGGACGCCACAGCTGCGGTCCGTCGTGGTTGGTCGCGCAGTTCCCCGCGCCCCTGAAAAACGCTCCCCCTCTGCGCAGAGGGCAAGCCCCAGCAAGGGCCAGCCCGTCGTGCCACGACCGACCGCCGTGTGTGACGGCCGGCACCACGTCCCCCCGAACCCCCGGAGGGACCCGCGTCCTCGGGGGGAGGGAGGACGCGGGTCCCGGCCAGGGGAGGAGCGTGGGTCAGTGGGGGCCGGCCCCGGGCGGGGTCAGCAGGCGCCGAGGTCCTGCCAGACGCCCCATTCCCCGGTCGTACCGGGCTCCTCGTTCGTGGTCCACCACTTGGCGTTCCACTTGTGGCCCTTCCAGGAGATCTGGTTGCCGCCGACGTAGACCGCGGAGGCGGACCAGGACGGCAGGGTGCAGGTGCCGCCCGGCGGGGTGGTGGGCGGGGTGGTCGGCGGCGTCGTCGGCGGAGTGGTCGGCGGCGTCGTGGGCGGAGTGGTCGGCGGGGTCGTCTGCGTGCCGCAGCCGGACGTCGAGCCGTTCGTCGCGGTCACGATCTTGTTGAAGAGGGTGGCCGCCGGGTCCAGGTCGAGCAGCGAGTACATCATCGAGCCGGCCAGCCCGTGGCAGTGCCCGTAGTCGGCCTTGGCCTGGATGGCCTGGGCGCCCAGCCCGGTCCAGAACTCGTTGCCGTTGTAGAACCAGTTGGACTGCGAGGCCGTGTCGTAGAAGGTGTCGGCGGGGTTGTCGACGACGCCGGTGAGCTCCTTGTAGTACGCGGTCCCCGCGACCTGGCTGATGCCGCGGGCCGCGGCGGGGCCGGAAGCGGGCTGGTAGAGCCCGTGGTTGCTGCCGGCCGACACCCCGGACCAGCCGCGGTAGTACGTCGGGTAGCCCATGGTGATCTTGTTGGCGGGGAAGCCGCCGGGGATGCCGTAGGCCGGATCGCCGGTGGTCCATGCCGTGATGGCGTGGTCGGTGCTGTACTTCTCGGCGCCGGGGGAGATCGGCGTCGAGGGGTCCTTCGGCGACTGGTACAGCGGGTCCTGGAAGTTGGTGGGCCCGTTGGTCTCGAAGGCCCCGTGCATGTCGTACGTCATGATGTTCGCGTAGTCGAGGTAGGCCCCGAGCTTGTTGGTCTCGATCTTCGCGATCTTGTCCTGGCCGGCCGGCAGCGCCGCGGTGAGCAGCATCTTCTTCCCGCCGTTGGCGGCGCCGTACGCGTCGAGCTCGGTACGGAACTCGGCCGCCAGCTTGGTGAAGTTGGCCGTGTCGTTCGGGCTGTAGTGGTTGCCGGTGTGGCCGCCGGGCGAGCCCGGGTACTCCCAGTCGAGGTCGAAGCCGTCGAAGATGCCGGCCGCGGAGCCGGTGCCGCCGTAGCCGCCCTGGACGGGCAGGTTGCCCTTGATGAACATGTCGATGCAGGAGCTGACCAGCTTCTTGCGGCTGGCGTCGGTGGCGGCGGCGTCGGAGAAGTACTTCGAGTACGTCCAGCCGCCGATCGAGGCGACGATCTTGAGGTTGGGGTACTTCGCCTTGAGCTGCTTGAGCTGGTTGAAGTTGCCGACCAGCGGCTGGTTCCAGGTGTCCGCGGTGCCGTTGACACTGATGTCGGCGCCGAAGGACTTCTGGTAGTCGGCGAAGGCGTCGCCCGCCCCGTCACCGGCGTTGGGGTCGGACTCGTTGGTGGAGTCCGACGCCTTGGTGGCCTCGAAGCAGGTCAGGTTGACCGGATCGATGTTCTCGAACGAGTAGTTGAGGATGTTGAGCTTGCCGGCGATTCCCTCGGTGTCGAGGTTCTTGGGGTAGAACGCGTTGCCGTAGACGCTCCACTGGTCGTAGTACGCGATCTTGACCCCGCCGCTGCTCGCGGCGGGTGCCGCGGCGGCCGCGGGTCTGGCGGCGCTGGTGGTGTCCGCCTGGGCGGTGCCGAGGCCGCCGACCAGCGCGGTGAACACGCCGAGGGCGAGCGCGGCGCTCGTGGCGGCGGCCACGAGCGCTCTCTTCCTGGACTGCACAAGAACCTCCGGGGGGAGAGGGAGGAACACAAGGGGGCTGTGGGGTATGAATAGCCCTCTGGTCAAGTGCACGTCAATGGTCTGAACCAAAGCCAGGACTAGACCAATTCGGAGGTCCTGGCGGCCCCGCGGATTGTTCACGACATGAGCAAAGCCGCTCGTCAACCGGGTGACGAGCGGCTTTAAGCCTCGGTTAAGCCATGGCCGGGCGGCTGGTTCGGGATTGGACCACCGGTCGGCAGGAAACCGGTATTTAACCGGCCGCGATGTCCTTCGGGAAGCCGTACGCGTCGGCGATCAGGTCGTAGGAGCGCAGCCGCACGGCCGGGGTGTGCGCGTTGGCGGTGATGACCAGCTCGTCGGCGCCGGTCCGCCCGACGAGCTCGTCGAGCCCGGCCCTGACCGTCCGCGGATCGCCGTGCACGATGTTGGCCATCCAGGAGTCCACGAAGTCCCGCTCCATCGGGCTGAACTGATGGGCCGCCGCCTCCTCCGGGGTCGGGATGAGCCCGGGGCGGCCGGTACGCAGCCGCAGCATGCCGAGCGCGCCGGCCAGCACCTGGCGGCGGGCCTGCTCGGGGTCCTCGGTGGCCAGCGCCGCCACCCCGATGGAGGCGTAGGGGCGGTCGAGGACCTCGGAGGGCCGGAAGGACTCGCGGTAGAGCGCCAGCGCAGGAACGGTGTTGGCGGCGGAGAAGTGGTGCGCGAAGGAGAAGGGCAGGCCGAGCGCCCCGGCCAGCTGGGCGCTGAAACCGGACGACCCGAGCAGCCAGATGCTGGGCCGGCCGGCGGACTGCACCCCGCCGGCCGTGGTGCCCTGCACCGGGCCGGGCACCGCGTGGATCCGGGAGTAGCGGTGGCCGCCCGGGAAGTCGTCGTCCAAAAAGCGGACCAGCTCCGCGAGCTGCTGCGGGAATTCGTCGGCGCCTTCGTGCAGCGACTCGGTCCTGCGCAGCGCCGCCGCGGTCGCCCCGTCCGTACCCGGCGCGCGGCCGAGACCGAGGTCGACGCGGCCGGGGGCCAGCGCCTCCAGGGTGCCGAACTGCTCGGCGATCACCAGCGGCGCGTGGTTGGGCAGCATCACGCCGCCGGAACCGAGCCGCAGGGTGCGGGTGAAGGCGGCCAGGTGGGCAAGGATCACGGCGGGCGAGGAGCTGGCGACGCCGGGCATCGAGTGGTGCTCGGCCACCCACATGCGGTGGTAGCCGCGCGCCTCGGCGGTCCTGGCGATCTCGACGCTGTTGCGCAGCGCGTCCGTGGCCGTCAAGCCCGCGCCGACGCCGGCCAGGTCGAGCACCGACAGCGGTACGGGCGCGGTGCCGCGGACGGTGCCGCGGATCCCGTCCCCGGCCGTCCCGGCGTCACCGCCGTCGCCGCTGCCGTTCCGCGCCACGTCGTCACCCACAGCAACCGCCTCCTTGGTCGTCGCGCGTGCGCCGGGCGCACGCGATGGTCAGAGTGGGAACAACCGGAGCGGTCATCCGCTTATTCCCCTTACCCCGCACGGGGATATTCCCGATCGGGCAATGACCTAGGCATATGCCAGAGTGGCCCCTTCCTGCGTATACGCCTGCGGGGCCGCGGAGAAGTCCTCAACCGCCCCTGCCGCCACGGGCATTGGGGCTATCGTGGAATTCGGTCAAGCTGCCGGTTGTGACTGCGCTGAGTCCCAACCGTGACCAGCAGCGACAACCGGGACGCAAACGGTCACACCTGCAGGGGGCTACCGTGGCGCTAGAGCACCGACAGACCGCGCCGGTCTACGCGGTCCAGCACGCCTTGCGCGTGCTGGAATCCGTCGACACCCACCGGCACGGTGTCTCCGCCGAGCAACTGGCCCGGGAGATAGGGGTGCCGGTCGGCTACCTCGCCCAGCTCCTGAGCATGCTGCAACGCGAACGCTATCTGGGTTTCCTGCCCGGCGGCGGCTACGTGCTCGGCGAGACCCTGGTGCTGCTCGGCGCCGCCAACCACGACGAGGCGCTGGCCGAGAAGCTGCGCACGATCCTGGTGGAGCTGCGCGACGAGGTCGGCGCCGCGGTGTACTTCAGCCGCTACGACGACGGCGAGGTCCGCATCGTCGACTTCGCCGACGGGCCGAACGCGCCCAAGGTCAACGAGTGGGTCGACTTCCGCTCGGCCGCGCACGCGAGCGCCGTCGGCAAGTGCCTGCTGTCGCAGCTGGACCACAACAGCCGGCTCGAACACCTCTCCCGGCACCGCCCCGCCCGGCTCACCTCCCGCACCGAGATCGACGACCGGGCGCTGCTCAACAAGCTGGAACGCCAGCCGGCCAGCGTTCCCACCCTGGACCTCCAGGAGTACGCCGTCGGCACGGTGTGTGCGGCGATCCCGGTCACGATCGGCACGACGGTGGCGTGCCTCGCGCTGTCCATGCCGCTGGCCGAGGCGCACCGGCTCAAGCCGGCCGTCGACACCCTCAACCAGCGGGCCGCGCCGGTGCTTCTCTCCATGAGCCTGTGACCCCTTCCGGCCGGGGTTCCGGCCGGGGGTTCCCCGCTGCGGGCGGGGTGGTGCGGAGCAGGCTCCGGGAGGCCGTATAGTTGAGGTCGTTGCGCCGCTAGCTCAGTTGGTTAGAGCAGCTGACTCTTAATCAGCGGGTCCGGGGTTCGAGTCCCTGGCGGCGCACTTGGCTCAGTGGAGCAGGCCTCCCACATCACGTGGGGGGCCTTCTTCATGCCCAGTGGCCCGGCCGGCCGAGACCCGGCGGCAGCCGGGTGGCGGGGTCGCCGGACGCGGCGGCGAGCTGCGGGCCGGTCAGGAAGAGCGCGTCGCGCACATCCGCCCCGCCGAGGTCTGCCCCGCGCAGGTCCGCCCCGAGCAGGTCGGCGCCCCGCAGATCGGCGCCGCGCAGGTCCGCCCCGATCAGGAGGGCCCCGCGCAGGTCCGCCCCGCGCAGGTCGGCGCCGCGCAGCCGGGAGCCCATCAGGTCGGCGCCCCGGTGGTCGCGGGGGCGCGGGAAGCGGGCGCGGGCCAGCTGCGAGGCCCGGCGCAGCAGCTCGCCGACCGGCGCGCGCTCGGCGGCGACATCGAGGGCGAGCAGCTCGTCGGCGCTGCCGAGGCTCAGTGCCTCGACGCGGGTGGCCGCCGCGGCGGCGGCGTCGTGCAGCTCCGCGGCGGCCGGCAGGGTGCGTACCTCGGCGAGGTGGCGGAGGAGTTCGTGGAGCTGCCGCACCACCGGCAGCACCGCGAACATCTTCCGCCCGCCGTCCGCGGCGTCCCGCCAGTCCCGTCCGGCGAAGGTGTGCCGGGAGACCTTCTGGCCGGCGCCGAGGCAGTCGTAGACGGTGCACCCGGCGTAGCCCTGGTCGCGGAGCCGGTCGTGGATGCCGCAGCGGTGGCCGGCGCCTAGGTGGCCGCAGGGCTCCCCGGCGGCCTTGTCCCGGGCGAAGTCGGCGGAGCGGGTGAAGGCGAGGGCGACGCAGCACAGCCCGAAGCAGTTGCCGCAGTCCGCCCGCAGTTCGCTGTGCTCCACCCTGGTCCCTTCGCCGGCTGCGCCCGGGTCCATGGTGCCGTATCAGGCGGTGGTCACCCGCCGGGGAGTACGGCGGGCTTGGCGGGGGTGTAGAGCCAGGTCTGGAAGAAGCCGCCCAGGTCCCGGCCCGACAGGTGCTCGGCGAGCGCCTGGAATTCGGCGATGGTGCCGTTGCCGTAGCGGTGCCGGGCCGGCCAGGCCTTGAGCAGGGCGCGGAAGGCGTGGTCGCCGATGGTGGTGCGGAGCGCCTGGATGGCGACGGCGCCCCGGTCGTAGACGGCGTCGTCGAACTGCCGGGTCGGTCCCGGGTCGCCCGGCTCCACGGTCCAGAACGGGTCGTCGGCGGGGTGGGCGTCGTAGATCGCGCGGGCGGCCTGCCGGGTGCTGTCGCCGCCCGCGTGCTCCTCCCACAGCCAGGCCCCGTAGGAGGCGAAGCCCTCGTTCAGCCAGATGTCCGACCAGCGGGCCAGCGAGACGTCGTCGCCCCACCACTGGTGGGACAGCTCGTGCGCGACGGTGCCGATGCCGTCGGTGGTGGCGAAGACCGCGGGGCTGTAGAAGACCCGGGTCTGCGCTTCGAGGGAGAAGTGCGAGGGGACGTTCGGGACGTAGCCGCCGGCCGCGTCGAAGGGGTAGGGGCCGAACCAGCCGCTGAGGTAGTCGATGATCTCGCCGGTGCGCTCGACGCCGGCCCGCGCGTTGGCGGCGGTGGCAGCGGGCAGGTCGGTGCTGTAGGCGTTGATGACCGGCACGCCGGTGCGGGTGCGGCTGTGGGTGATGTCGAAGTGGCCGAGGGCGAGGGTGGCCAGATACGTGGCCTGCGGCTTGTCCTGGCGCCAGTGGTAGCCGGTCCAGCCGCCCGAGGTGTGCCGGGAGACCAGCAGGCCGTTGCTGACCGCCTGCTCGCCCGCGGGGACCTTGACGTTCACGTCGTAGGTGGCCTTGTCCAGCGGGTGGTCGTTGCTGGGGAACCACCACCAGGCGGACTCGGGTTCGTTGGCCGCGACGCCGCCGTCGGGGGTGCGCTGCCAGGAGGTGAAACCGTAGCGCTGCACGCTGGAGGGGACGCCGGAGTAGCTGACGGCGACGGTGGTCCGGTGGCCGCGCGGGATCGGCCGGGCGGGGGTGATGACCAGTTCCTGCTCGCCGCTGGTGGCGAAGCGCGCGGGGCGGCCGTCCACGGTCACCTTGCTGACGGTCAGGGCGAAGTCCAGGTCGAAGCTGGTCAGGCCCTGGGTGGCGGTGGCCCGCAGGGTGGCGGTTCCGGAGAGGGTGTCGGTGGCCGGCTGGTAGCTGAGGTCGAGGCCGTAGTGGGAGACGTCGTAGCCGCCGTTGCCGTACGTCGGGTAGTACGGGTCGCCGATGCCGGGCGCCCCCGGTCCCGCGTCGGCGGCGGCTGCCGGGATCACCAGCAGGAAGCCGAGGGCGGCGGCAGCGGACGCGATCACTCTCTTGCGCACGGAAGTCCTCCAGCGTGGGGCCGGTCGGCCCCCATGGGTGGCAGGTACACGCCGACCCTAGGGAAGACCTGGCCGTCCCAGCCACCCCGCGGCCCCCGTCTGTCGCAGAACATTCACCCGGCGCAACACACCGCCACAGCACCGCGGGTACCCGGCAGGAACACCGCCGGCGTCACCACGGTGACCGGTGCGGGCGATATCGATCACGCCGGCGAGCGGCTGACGCCACGGGTGCGGGCGGATAGGTTCACCATGTGAAGATTGTCTGGCTGACCAGGGCCCTCCAGCGGGTGGAGGGCGAGTATCTGGCGCGTCTGGGCCTGTCACTGCCGCTGGCGTCCATCGCGCTGGTGATCGTCGCGGACCTCATCGCGGGCCGGGACCACTTCCTCACGCCCGGCATCGTGGTGGCGCCGCCGCTGGCCGCGATCACCGTCACCTGGCGCAAGACGCTCTTCATCGGGGTGCTCGGCCTGTTCGTCCAGGCCGGCCTGGCGCCCTACGACGGCATCGTCGACATCCCCGACCACGACGTCTTCTTCGGGCAGGCCTTCGCCTACGGCCTGGTCACCGCCTTCAGCGTCTACATCGCCTGGCGCCGGGAGACCGGGGCCAAGGCCTTCACCGCCATCGCCTCGGTCGCCGAGGCGGCCCAGCACGCCCTGATGCGCCCGCCGGAACCGCTGGTCGGCGAGGTCCGGCTCGCGGTGCGCTACGTCTCCGCCGCCGACGCGGCACAGATCGGCGGCGACCTCTACGCGGTGATCGACACCCCGCACGGCGTAAGGGCGCTCATCGGCGATGTCCGCGGCAAGGGGCTGGCCGCGGTGCAGACCTCGGCGGTGGTGCTCGGTGCCTTCCGCGAGGCGGCGTTCGACGAGGGCGGGCTCGACTCGGTCGCCCGGCGGGTCGACACCAGCGTCGGGCGGCACGTGACCACCGGGGACTTCATCACCGCGCTCTTCGCGCAGTTCGACCGGCCCGGCAGCGTGGAACTGCTGCACTACGGCCATGTCGCGCCGCTGCGGGTCGCCAGGGACGGCACGGTCGACACCCTCTACCCGCCCGAGCCGTGGGTCCCGCTCGGGCTGGCCGACCTGGTCAGCGGCGGGCCCGTCGCGTGGCGGGTACCGCTGTCCCCCGGGGACGTGCTGGTGGTGTGCACCGACGGGGTGATCGAGGCGCGCAGCCCGCAGGACAACACCTTCTACCCGCTGACCGAGCGGGTGGGCCCGCTGGTGGCCGGTGCCAGCCGGGACCTGGACGCCGCCGTGGAGCGGGTCTACGCCGACCTGCTCCGGCACGCCGGCGGCTCGCTGTCCGACGACGTCGTCCTGCTGCTGCTCGCCCCCCAGCCGCGGGCGCTCCCGGCCCACCACCCGGACCCGCCGGTGCCGGTGTAAGGCCCGGTG
The DNA here is from genome assembly GCF_036010485.1 of Streptomyces sp. NBC_01198. Taxonomy (NCBI): domain Bacteria; kingdom Bacillati; phylum Actinomycetota; class Actinomycetes; order Kitasatosporales; family Streptomycetaceae; genus Streptomyces; species Streptomyces sp. NBC_01198. The sequence continues at coordinate 5,371,424 of NZ_CP108568.1, read as the reverse complement.
GGGCCCCCGGTGCGTGGTCGCGGCCTCCTCTACACTCGATTCCATATGGATTTATCGACAGATAATCGGCCATATTGCACCGACCGGGAAGGGCTGCCCCTGTATGTCCCGCCACGCGGCGAACGGCAACGCGATCACCGGGAACGGCAGGTCACAGGCGCATCCGCCGCCGGCTGCCACCGCCCTGGTGGACGACGCCGGCACGGTCGTCGGCTGGTCCTCCGGCGCGCAGCGGCTGCTCGGATACGCGGGCGAGGAGGTACTTGACCGCCATGTGGGACTGCTGCTGTCGACGGCGCCGCCGGAGGGCCCGCGCGGCAGCGCCTGGGCCCGCGAGCTGCACGCCATGGGCGGTCTTCGGCACCTGCGGAGCCGTGAGCACTGGTCGTGGCTGGTCGGCGCCCGGCACAAGGACGGCCGCACGGTGCCGGTGGCGCTGGACGCCAGCCCGCTGACCACCTCGGGCCACGGCGCCGGCTGGCTGCTGTCCGCGGTCGACCTCTCCGCGCTGCACGCCGCGCCGGACGCCGCCAGGCTGCTGACCGACGCGCTGCTCGACCAGGCACCGATCGCCTTCGCGATCTGGGACACCGACCTGCGGGCGGTATGGCTCAACGACTCCGCCGCCGCGCAGGCGAGCGGCCCGCGGGACGCGATCGTCAACCGGCACGTCGACGAGGCGGGCGAGAACTTCGACCTCACCGACGCGATGCCGGCCCTGCGCGGGGTCCTGGAGACGGGCACCCCGGTCATCGACCATGAGATCCGCAGGCGCCAGGCGAGCGGAGGGGAGCGGGCCTTCTCGGTGTCGATGTTCCGGCTGGAGGGCGACGACGGCGTGCCGCTCGGCCTGTGCACCATGGGCATCGACGCCAGCGAGAGCCACGTCCGCAGCCAGATGTCGCTGCTGAGCAGCGCGGGCACCCGCATCGGCACCACGCTCGACATCGCCACCACGGCGCAGGAGCTGGCCGACGTGGCCGTACCGGCGCTGGCGGACTTCGCCACCGTGGACCTGTCCGACTGGCGGCCGGCCGGCTCGTCGCCCCAGGAGCGCCTGTACGACAACGAGTTCGGCAGCCCCACCTTCCGCCGCGCCGGCGCCTCCTCCGTCAACCCCGGCGTGCCGGAGGCCGTCTTCAAGGTCGGGGACGTGGTCTTCCTGCCGCCGACCTCGCCCATCGTGCGGCCGCTGAGCACCGGGCGGTCGCATTTCGAACCGCGGCTGAACACCGGGCAGTCCTGGCTCGTGGACGACCCGGCCCGGCACGAGGCCATCAAGCGGGCCCGGATGCACTCCGCGATGATCGTGCCGCTCATGGCGCGCGGCGAGATCCTGGGGGTCGCCGTCTTCGCCCGCACCCGGAACCAGACCTCCTTCACCCGCGACGACCTCTTCCTCGCCGAGGAGCTGTGCGCCCGGGCGGCCCTCAGCCTGGACAACGCCCGCCGCTACTCCCGAGAGCGCAGCGCCGCCCTGGCCCTGCAGGGGGACCTGCTGCCGGCCCGGCTGCCCGACGGGACCGGCCTCGACCTCTACCACCGCTACCTCCCCACCGACCGGCAGGGCGTGGGCGGGGACTGGTACGACGTCATCCCGCTGCCCAACGGGCGGGTCGGCCTCGTGGTGGGCGACGTCGTCGGGCACGGGATCAACGCGGCGGCCGCGATGGGCCGGCTGCGTACCGCCGTGAACACCCTGGCCGACCAGTGCCTGCCGCCGCACGAGCTGCTCGCCCGGCTCGACCACGTGGCCGTGCGGCTGTCGCGCGGCGCCTACGACCCCCGGCACCTCGGCATCCCGCCGCTGGCCGCCACCTGCCTCTACGCCGTGCACGACCGCACCACCGGCCGGTGCACCATCGCGCGGGCCGGGCACCCGCCGCCGCTGATCATCGACCCGGACGGGCGCGCCGAGTTCATCCACGCACCGGCGGGCGCGCCCATCGGGTGGGGGCTGTCCTCCTACGAGTCCGTCGACGTGGACATCGCGGAGAACGGCTTCCTCGCCATGTACACCGACGGCCTGGTCGAGCGGCGCGGCGAGGACATCGACGCCGGCATGGACCGGCTCACCGCCGCCTTCACCGCCGCCGTCGGCCAGGCGGGCGGCGACCTGGACGATATCGGCGACGCCGTCATCGACCGGATGACCCGCGGCACCCGGCCCGAGGACGACATCGCCCTGCTGCTGGCCCGCGTCCAGGAGTCGGCGGCCGGCGGCCGAGCAGCTCCGCTCGAACCCTGCTGACCGGGCCGCCGGGGCCTCAGCGGGTGGCCCGCTCCAGGGCGACGATCACCGACTCGTAGGGCTCGCCGGTGGCGCGGGCCATACCGACCTCGCACATGCGGCTGGCCGACACGTAGACGTCGAAGCCGCGGGCGGCGACCTCCTCGGCCTCCGCGCGGGTCGCCGACGCGGTCAGCTCCTCGTGCAGCAGGCCCCGGTCGCCGGCGAAGGCGCAGCAGCCTGCGTCTTCGGGCACGACGACCTCGCGGGCGATAGCGGCGGCGACGTCGGCCAGGGCGCCGGGGCGGTCGAGGTGCCGGGCCGAGCACGTGGGGTGCAGGACGGCCGAGCCGACCCGGGTGGTCACGGTGAGCCGCGGCAGCACGTGGTCGGCGGCCCACACCGTGGCGTCCAGGACGGTGAGCTCGGCGTGCAGCGCGCGGTTGGCGTCGGTGAGGTAGGGCACCACCTCCCGGGCCAGCCCCAGCGTGCAGGAGGTGGCGTCCACCACGAGCGGCAGCCGCCCGCCGCCGGTCCACACCCAGGCGTGCTCGACGATCCGGTTGGCCATCACGGCGTTGCCCGCGTCGTAGCCCTTGGAGTGCCAGATCGTGGCGCAGCAGGTGCCGGTGACGTCGGCGGGTATCCACACCGGCAGGCCGGCCCGCGCCGAGACGGTGACCAGCGACTGCGGCACCCAGCCGTAGCGCCCCTCCGGCGGGCCGAAGACGCGGTTGACGCAGGCCGGGTAGTAGACGGCGGCCGCGCCGTCCCGCTCGGTACGCGGCAGGGCGCGCGGGGCCGCGCCGGGGATCTCCGGCAGCCAGTCGGGTACGAGCTCGGGCCGTGCCGCCCGGCGGGCCAGCCCGGTCACCGCGGCGAGCGGCCGGTCGCCGACCCGGCGGCGTACCGCGTCCGCGGTGGCCACCGTGGCGCGGGCGGCCCGCTCGGCGGCGCGCCAGTGGGTGGCGGCCGAGCCGGCGGCGCGCTCCTCGACCCGGGAGTGCCGGTCGTGCCTGAACTCCTTCATCAGGGCGCCGGTGTCGATGCCGACCGGGCAGGCCAGCTTGCAGGTCGAGTCGCCCGCGCAGGTGTCGACGGCGGCGTAACCGTAGGCGTCGAGCAGTTCGCGCAGCACCGGCGAGCCGGCCGGCTGCCGCAGCATCTCCCGGCGCAGCACGATCCGCTGCCTGGGGGTGGTGGTCAGGTCGCGGCTGGGGCAGGTCGGTTCGCAGAAGCCGCACTCGATGCAGGCGTCGGCGACCGCCTCGATCACCGGGATGGTCTTCAGGCCGCGCAGGTGCCCGCGCGGGTCCTGGTCCAGCACGACGTGCGGGGCGAGGATGCCGTCCGGGTCCAGCAGCGCCTTGATCCGCCACATCAGGGCGGTGGCGGCCGGGCCCCACTCCATCTCAAGGAAGGGCGCCATGTTGCGCCCGGTGCCGTGCTCGGCCTTGAGCGAGCCGTCGAAGCGCTCGGTGACGGTGCGGCAGAAGTCGGCCATGAAGGCGGCGTAACGCTCCACGTCGGTGGCGCGGCCGGCGTCGAAGGTGAGCAGGAAGTGCAGATTGCCGTGCGCGGCATGGCCGGCGACGGCCGCGTCGAAGCCGTGCCTGCGCTGCAGCTCCAGCAGTTCCGTGCAGGCCTCCGCGAGCCGGTCCGGGGGCACCGCGAAGTCCTCGGTGATCAGGGTGGTGCCGGGCGGGCGGGCGCCGCCGACCGCGGTCACGAACGCCTTGCGCACCCGCCACAGCGCGGCGATCCGCTCCCGGTCGCGGGTGAAGCCGCCGTGGCCCTCGGCGGCCGGCACCGGGGTGATCAGGCCCAGGTCGGCGCAGACCCGCTCGGCGGCCCGCTCGTACGCGGCCAGCTGCGTGTCGTCCGCGGCCCGGAACTCCACCAGCAGCGCCGCGCACTGCTCGGGCAGCCTCGCCCACTCCCCCGGCACTCCCGGCACGGCGGTCGCGGCCCGCAGCACGTTGCCGTCCATCAGCTCGACGGCGTCCGCGCCGGCCTGCGCGAAGTGCGGCACGGCCGCGGCGGCGGCGGGCAGCGACGGGAAGAACAGCAGCCCGGCGGTGGCGGCCGGGCGGACCGGCAGCGTCCGGTAGACCGCCTCGGAGACGAAGCCGAGGGTGCCCTGCGAGCCGATCATCAGCCCGCGCAGGATCTGGACGGGGCTGTCGGCGTCGAGGAAGGCGTCCAGGCGGTAGCCGTTGGTGTTCTTGAGCGCGTGCTTGGCACGGATCCTGGCGGTCAGCTCCCGGTCCGCCTCGATCTCGTCCCGCAGGTCGAGCAGGCCCTGGTGGATCTCCGGCTCGGCCGCCGCGAGCCCGGCGTCGGCGTCCGGGTCGGCGGTGTCCACGACGGTGCCCGACGGCAGCACCACGGTCAGCGAGTCGACCGTGCGGTAGGAGTCGCGGGTGGTGCCCGCGGTCATGCCGGAGGCGTTGTTGGCCAGCACCCCGCCGACCGTGGCGGCTATCGCGCTCGCCGGGTCCGGGCCCAGCACCCGCCCGTGCCTGGCCAGGGCGGCGTTCGCCCGGGCCAGCACCGTGCCGGGCAGGATCCGCGCCCTGGCGCCGTCCGCCTCGACCTCGATCCCGCTGAAGTGGCGGCGCACGTCCACCAGGATGTCCTCGCCCTGCGCCTGCCCGTTCAGGCTGGTGCCCGCCGCCCGGAAGACCAGGTGGCGGCGCTCGGCCCGGGCGTACGCCAGCAGCCGCACCACGTCCTGCACGCTCTGCGGTACGACCACGGCCTGCGGTACGAAGCGGTACGGACTGGCGTCCGAGGCGTAACGGACCAGGTCGGTGAGGTCGCCGAGCACCCGGTCGGCGCCCAGCAGCCGCTCAAGCCCGGTCCGCAGCGCGCGGGGGGTCCCGCCGGCCCTGGTCTCCTCCACGCGGTCCGGCGCGGCCTCCCCCGCCGGAACCGGCCGCATGGTGGCGCCGCCCTTCGGTTCGAGCACGGGACCTCCCGGGGGGGTGTGGGGTGGACGTACCTTTCGCCAACTTATGCGCAAGTTGTCCGCCCCGCGCGATCTCCCAGGCCCCCGCCTGCCCCCTCCCCCGCCTCCGCCGGGCCCCAACCCCGCACCCCCCACTCTGCCGTCCGGGTCACCCCGGGCCTGACCACCCCTGACGCTGCCGTCCCGCCTCCAGCGGGCGGCGGCCTGCCGCGCTTGCAGCGGCGGCTCGCTTTCGCGCCGTCGGGGCTGAGCGCGCAGTTCCCCGCGCCCCTCAGGGGGTGCCCTCTGCGCAGAGGGTGACCGTTTTTCGGGGGCGCGGGGAACTGCGCGACAAGCCACGACGGCGGGGAGGATGCGGCGCCACCGCAAGGGGCAATCACCCAGGGGCGCGTGGGGGTACCCCCAGGTGAAGCGCTGGGGGAGAAGGGCGCGACCAGCCACGACGCAAGCGGCACTGCGGACGACACCGCAAGAGCCGCCACCCCCCACCCCGGCCGCAGGCCGGATGTGCGTCGCAGGTGGGTGGGGCTACCGGGGCGCGACCGGGCCGCGGGTCACGCGGGGTGGGAACCCGTGAGTGCGGCGAAGACCACCACGTTGGCCGAGTAGGCCTGCGCCGCCTTGTCGAAAGCCCCACCGCAGGTGATGAGGCGGAGCTCGGGCCGGCCCGCCGACCCGTACACCCGATTCGCGTCGAAGTGCGCCTTCTCCTCCACCTCGACCGCCTCGACGGCGAACTCCGCCACCGTCCCGTCGGCACGGGCGACTTCCACCAGCGCCCCGCGCTGGATCGTGCTGAGGCCGTAGAAGACCGCGGCCCGCGTCTCGGTGTCGACGTGGCCGACGATGATCGCCGCGCCCGCGGCGCCCGGCGCGGGACCGTCGCGGTACCAGCCGGCGACGTCGGGGGTGGAGTAGGGGGGCGGGTCCACCGCCCCGTGCTTCAGGCCGCGGCCGACGAGCTTCGCGTGGATGCCGACGGACGGGATGTCGATCCGCAGCGGCACGGCGTCGTGCAGCGGGACGTGCGGGGCGTAGACCTGCGCGGGGCGGTCGGCCGCCGCGGCGGCGAGGCTGCGGGCGCCGGGGGGCGTCGCGGGCGTGCCGGGGCCGCCGTGGCCGAGCAGCCACGCCGCCAGCAGGACCAGGCCGACCACGACGGCCGCCCAGGTCCTGCCGGTGTCGGTACCGCCGGTACCGGAGTCGTCCGCCCCCACCGCCATGCCGGTCAGCCGCGGGCGGCGGTGCGGCGGCGGCGGATCACCAGGCCGGCCAGGCCGGCCGCCGCGACACCACCGGTGACCAGCAGCGGGCCGGTGCTGGTGCCGGCCGCGGCCGGGCCCGCGGCGAGCTGCGCGGTGCCGCCGCCGCCGGCCGGGACCGGGTTGACCGGGACCAGCGGGCCGCTGCCCGTGGTCACCGTGACGGTGGCGGACGCGGAGCTGGCGGAGCCGTTGCACTCGACGGAGACGGCGTAGGAGCCGTCGACCGCGTCGGACTTGATGAAGGCCGTACCGTCCCACCCGTCCGAGCCGTCACCCGACGGCGCCAGGGTGACCGCGTCGACGAAGACCTCGGCGCTGGCCTTGGCCTTGGCGCCGGACTTGCAGGAGGCCTTCAGGTGCAGGCTCACCACCCCGCCGGGCGCGACCGTGGCGGGCGAGATGTCCATGCCGGAGCTGGACGACGACGAGGAGGACGACGACGACGAGGACGACGATCCACCGCCCCCCTCGTCGGCGAGTGCCTGCTTCGGCAGCCCGGTCACCCCGCCGACGGCGAGGACGCCGAGGGCACCGGCCGCGGCGATGACGGGCAGTTTCAGACCAAACATGGGGACCTCCGCTCGGCCGGGGGCGGGGACTCGCGCCCGGTGTCTACGAAGATTCCTGTGACCGGCCCGGCGTGCACGCTCGGTGACCCATCAGGGTGACGCGGCCGACACGCAGCGTGATCAGATCTCGGCGACCAGGTCCGCGATGGACTCCACGACCCGGGACGGCTTGAACGGGTAGCGGTCGATGTCGGGCACCGCGGTGAGCCCGGTGAGCACCAGGAAGGTGGTCATGCCGGATTCGAGCCCGGCGAGCACGTCGGTGTCCATCCGGTCGCCGATCATGGCACTGGTCTCGGAGTGCGCGCCGATCGCGTTGAGCCCGGCGCGCATCATCAGCGGGTTGGGCTTGCCGACGAAGTACGGCTCCTGCCCGGTGGCCTTGGTGATCAGCGCGGCGACCGAGCCGGTCGCGGGCAGCAGGCCCTCGGGGGACGGGCCGGTCTCGTCGGGGTTGGTGGCGATGAAGCGCGCGCCGCCGCCGATCAGCCGGATCGCCCGGGTGAGCGCCTCGAAGCTGTAGGTGCGGGTCTCGCCGAGGACCACGTAGTCCGGGTCCTGGTCGGTGAGGATGTAGCCGACGTCGTGCAGCGCGGTGGTCAGGCCCGCCTCGCCGATGACGTAGGCGGTGCCGCCGGGCCGCTGGTCGTCCAGGAACTTCGCGGTGGCCAGCGCCGAGGTCCAGATGTTCGCGACCGGCACGTGCAGGCCCATCCTGGACAGCCGCGCGTGCAGGTCGCGCGGGGTGTAGATGGAGTTGTTGGTGAGCACCAGGAAGGGCTTGCCCGATTCCTTGAGGCCCTTGATGAAGGCGTCGGCGCCGGGGATCGGGGTGCCCTCGTGGATGAGCACCCCGTCCATGTCGGTCAGCCACGAGTCGATGGGCCTGCGGGTCGACACCGGTCGGTCTCCTGTCGTCGTGCCTGGTGGTGCCCCCGGACCGAGCCCGGGGGGAGCGTCGTCACCCGTCGTCCGCGGTACGGATTCGCGCCACGGGCGTGGCGGCGGCACCGGTGTCCCAGCGTAACCGGGGCCGGTGCGGGCCGCCCCGGCCGTCTCGCGTGCTGGTCGGGGTCAGCCCCAGGCCGCCCGGGCGAAGAGCGGGGCCAGGGCGAGCAGCGCGGCGCCCTCGGCGACCGCGCGGGTCCCGGCCGCGGCGAGGCCGACCGGGACCGGGCCGACGGCGGCGGCGACGCCGGCCAGGAAGGCGTCGGGGTCGGCCAGCACGGTGCGGCCGCCGAGCACGACCCGGTCGATGTCCAGCAGCGCCACCAGGTTCGCGGCGCCCACACCGAGCAGCCGGGCGGCGCCCGCGGTGTCGCCGCTGGCGACGGCCGCCAGGCACAGCGCCTCCAGGCAGCCGCGCCTGCCGCACTTGCAGGGCGGCCCGTCGAGCTGCACCACCTGGTGGCCGAACTCGCCCGCGCCGGCCCGCCCGCCGCGGTGGACCCCGCCGCCGAGCACGAGGGCCGCGCCGAGGCCCGTACCGAGGTGCAGATACCCGAACGAGCCGCCGGCCATGGCGCTGTGCGGCTCGGCCAGCACGGACAGGGCCGCCGCGTTGGTGTTCTTGTCGACCGCCACCGGCAGGCCGAGCCCGCGGGCCAGTTCGGTGCGCAGCGGGCAGCCCGACCAGTGCGGGAAGCCGGTGACGCCGTGCAGGGTGCCGGTGCGGTGGTCCAGCGGGCCGCGTATCCCGACGCCGACGCCCAGCACCGGCGCCGGGGCCAGCCCGACGGCGGTCCGCAGCTCGCGCAGCATCGCGGCCAGGCCGTCCGCCACCGGCAGCGCCAGGTCGAGGGGCGCGGCGTGCTCGGCGACCGTACGCCCGGCGAGGTCGGCGACGACGGCGGTCAGCGTCTCGCCGTCGAGGTGCGCCCCGACCGCGCACCGGGCGCCGGCCGCGAGCCGCAGTTCGGTCCGCGGCTTGCCGCCGGTCGAGGCGAGCCGCCCGGCGTCCTCGGCCAGGCCGTCCGCCCGCAGCCGTGCGGTGATCTTGCTGACCGCCTGCGGGGTGAGCCCGGTCCGCTCGGCCAGCTCGGGCCGGCTGATCCCGCCGCTGCCCGGCGCGGTGGCGGCGTCCCGCAGCAGCCCGAGGACGACGGCGGTGTTGTGGCTGCGCAGGGCGGGCAGGTTGGCGCCCGGCCCCGGGGCGGGGGGCGCTGCTGCGGGTGCGGTGGGCGGGGTCACCCCGCCATTGTCCCGCGCGCTTGCACTTTGGCAACACTGTTGCCAAAGTAGCGCCATGAGTTCTCCCGGTATGGCCCCGCTGCGCGTCGCCCTGGTCGGCTACGGCCCGGCCGGCTCCTTCTTCCACGCCCCGCTGATCGCGGCGACCCCGGGGCTGACGCTGGACACCATCGTCACCGGCAACCCGGAGCGCCGAGCCCAGGCCCGTATCGAGCACCCCGGCACCGGCTTCGCCGACACCGCGGACCAGCTGTGGGCGCGGGCCGGCGAACTCGACCTGGTCGTGCTCGCCTCCCCCAACCGCACGCACGTGCCGCTCGCGACCGCCGCGCTGCTGGCCGGACTGCCGGTCGTCGTCGACAAGCCGATGGCCGCCACGGCCGCGGAGGCGCGGGAGCTCGCCGCGCTCGCCCACGACCGGGACCTGCTGCTCAGCGTGTTCCAGAACCGCCGCTGGGACAGCGACTTCCGCACCCTGCGGGCGCTGCTCGAGCGCCGCGAACTGGGCGAGGTGCACCGTTTCGAGTCCCGCTTCGAGCGGTGGCGCCCGCAGCCCAAGGGCGGCTGGCGCGAGTCCGGCGACCCGGCCGAGATCGGCGGCCTGCTCTACGACCTCGGCAGCCACCTGGTCGACCAGGCCCTCACCCTGTTCGGCCCGGCGCAACTCGTCTACGCCGAGTCCGACGTCCGCCGGCCGGGCGCGGCCGCTGACGACGACGACTTCATCGCGATCACGCACGCCGACGGGGTCCGCTCGCACCTGTGGATGTCGGCCACCGCCGCCAGGCTCGGGCCGCGCTTCCGGGTGCTGGGCAGCACCGGCGGCTACGTCACCTACGGCCTCGACTCGCAGGAGGCCGCCCTGCGCGAGGGCCTGCGGCCCGGCGAGGGTGCCGCGTGGGGCGCGGAGCCGGAGTCCGCGTGGGGCACGGCGGGCACCGACGAGAACGTCCGGCTGGTGCCGTCGCTGCCCGGCGACTACCCCGCCTTCTACGCGGCCGTCGAGACCGCCCTGCGCGAGGGCACGCCACCACCGGTCACCGCGCTTGAGGCGGCCGCCGCGATCGAGGTCATCGAGGCGGCCGGGGAGTCCGCCCGCACGGGACAGGCGGTGGCCCTGTGAGCACCGACCGGCTCGCCGACCCGGCGGAACTCGCTGAGCAGGAGCGGGATCTGGTGCTGCCCCGCTTCACCAACGACGATGCGTGGCGGCTCGGCTGCCTGCTGGTCGACCTCGCGCGCGAGCGCGGGGCCGCGGTCACGATCGACATCCGTCGGGGTGGGCAGCAGCTCTTCCACTACGCCCTGGAGGGCACGTCCCCCGACAATGACGCGTGGCTGGACCGCAAGGCCCGGGTCGTGCTGCGCTACGGCGCGTCCTCGCTCGCCGTGGGCGAGCGGTTCCGTGCCAAGGGCACGACGTTCGAGGCCGCGTCCCACCTCGATCCCGCGCTCTTCGCCGCGCACGGCGGGGCGTTCCCCCTGCGGGTCGCCGGCGTCGGCGTGGTCGGCGTCGTGGCCGTCTCCGGCCTCCCCCAGACCACGGACCACGCCCTGGTCGTGACAGCCCTGACCCGATTCCTGACCTAGCCCTGCGGGTGCGTCACGGTGACTGCCACGTGCGCTGGCAGCGCCAGTTCCCCGCGCCCCTGGTGGCTTGCCCTCTCCGCAGAGGGTGACCGTTTTTCAGCGGCGCGAGGAACGGCGCGACCAGCCACAACGCACCAGCAGGCAGCAGGCCACCGCAAGTGGCAACCCCCGAGGGGCGCGGGAACGGCGCGACCAGCCACAACGCACCGGCAGGCGAACCGCCACCGCAAGTGGCACCCCCTCAGGGGCGCGAGGAACCGCGCGAGAAGCCCCCACGCAGCGGCACCCCGCAAGGGTGAGAGGAGCTAGGCAGGTGCGAACACCTGCCGCTGGCGGCCCAGACCCTCGATCGTGAGCTCGACGACATCCCCCGCCCGCAGGTACGGCTTGGGCTCGGGCTGGCCGAGGGCCACCCCGGCGGGGGTGCCCGTGTTGATCACGTCACCCGGGTAGAGCGCCATGAAGTGGCTGAGGTACCGCACGACTTCCGCGACCGGGAAGATCTGGTCGCGCGTGCTGCCGTCCTGGCGCAGCACGCCGTTGACCCACAGCCGCAGGCCGAGCGCCTGCGGGTCGGGGACCTCGTCGGCCGTGACGAGCCACGGCCCGAGCGGGTTGAAGGTCGCGCAGTTCTTGCCCTTGTCCCACTGCCCGCCGCGCTCGGTCTGGAACTCGCGCTCGGAGACGTCGTGCGCGACGGCGTAGCCGGCGACCGCCGCCATGGCCTCGTCCTCGTCCGCCGCGTACCGCAGCTCGCGGCCGATGACGACGGCGAGTTCGACCTCCCAGTCGGTCTTCACGCTGCCCCGCGGCACCAGCACCGTGTCGGTGGGGCCGACCACCGTGTCGGGCGCCTTCATGAAGACCACCGGCTCGGCGGGCGCCTCCGCCCCGGTCTCGGCGGCGTGGTCGTGGTAGTTGAGGCCGATGCAGACGATCTTGCCGATGCCGGTGAGCGGCGGGCCCACCCGCAGCCCGCTCTCGAGCGCGGGCAGCGAGCCGTCGGAGGCCGCGGCGGCGATCCGCGCCAGGGCGCCGGCGTCGGCCAGCAGCGTCCCGTCGATGTCGGTGACGAGCCCGCTGAGGTCCCGTACGACGCCGTCCTTGTCGAGCAGGGCGGGGCGCTCCGCCCCGGCGGGGCCGACTCGCAGCAGTTTCACGGTGGTACTCCGTACGTCAGTGATCCGCGGGGGACGGTCCACGGATGTCATCGGATGTCTGTCCGATCCTCCAATCGCACCCCCTCCGCGCGCAAGCCCTGTTCAGCACCTGGACGTGGCGGCTCCGCAGGCCACGCCGCTGGCAGGGGCAGCGCAGAGGTCGGAGCGGCGCCCGGGGTCAGCCGCCCGCGACCCGCGACAGCGTGAAGATCAGCAGGCCGACCAGCGCACCGACGACCGTGCCGTTGATCCGGATGAACTGCAGGTCACGGCCCACATGCGCCTCGATCTTGCGGGAGGTCTGCTCGGCGTCCCAGCCGGCCACCGTCTCGCTGATCAGCGAGGTGATCTGGTCGCGGTAGGTGGTGACCAGATACGTGGCCGCCTCCTCCAGCCAGCTGTCGACCTTCGCCTGCAGCCGCGGGTCGCCGGACATCCGGCCGCCGAGGGTGAGCAGTGACGCCTTGGTGCGCAGCCGCAGTTCGCTCTGCTCGTCCTCGGCGGCGGCCACCATCATCGCCCGCACCGACCCCCACACCGAGGCGATCAGGTCCTGCACCTCGGGGCGGGCCAGCAGGTCGTTCTTGAGGCGTTCGACGCGCTGCCGGGTGTCGGGGTCGGACTGCAGCTCGGCGGCGAAGTCGCCGAGGAAGCGGTCGACGGCGTCGCGCGCAGGGTGCCGGGGGGAGTCCCGCATCTCGGTGACGAAACGCAGCAGCTCCTTGTAGACCCGCTCGCCGACCTTGCGGTCCACGAACCGCGGGGTCCAGCCTGGGGCGCCGCCCTGGACGGCGTCCATCACCGAGTCGCCGTGCTCGACCAGCCAGTCGTGGGCGCGGACGCACACCAGGTCCACCAGCCGGCGGTGGCCGCCGTCGGCGACGATCCCCTCCAGCAGCTTGCCGAGGCCTGGGGCGACCTCCTGGGCCTCGGCCCGCCGGGTGATCGCCTCGCTGACCACCGCCTGCACGTCGGAGTCCCGCAGCACGGTCAGCAGCCCCCGCAGCGTCGCCGCGGCCTGCTCCGTCACCCGGTCGGCGTTGGCGGGGTCGGCCACCCAGGTGCCCAGCCGGGAGGCGATGCCGACCGCCCGCAGCCGGGTGCGGACGACCTCGGCGGACAGGAAGTTCTCGCCGACGAAGTCGCCGAGGCTGGCGCCCAGCGCGTCCTTCTTGGTCGGGATGATCGCGGTGTGCGGGATGGGCAGCCCCAGCGGGCGGCGGAAGAGCGCGGTGACCGCGAACCAGTCCGCCATCGCGCCCACCATGCCCGCCTCGGCCGCGGCCGCCACGTAGGCCGCCCACGCCCCGGCGTCACGGGAGTCCGCCCACTTGGCCAGGGCGTAGACCACCGTGGCGACGGCGAGGAAGCCGGTCGCGATCAGCTTCATCCGGCGCACCCCGCGGCGCCGCTCCGCGTCCGGGTCGACCGCCCCCGGTGCCGCGCCCGGTCCCGCCTCCACCTGATTCACCCGCATGTCCACCTGCGTATTGTTGCCCCCGCTGACAGTCTTGGAACGTACGGCGGGTTCCCGGCGCCTCCCGAGGGCGCGCTTGCGTTCCCGCGGACAGGAGCGGCACCCGTATGGCAGCGCAGCGCACCGCGGGCGGCGGACCCGCCGGACTGGCGGACTACGCCCGGCAGTCCGAGGCTCCGGAAGGCTACCTGGACTTCGCCCGCTACGGCCCGCCGCCGCGCGCGGTGCTTGCCGCCACCGCGGACGCGCTGGGCCGCTCGGCGCGGGCCGACCACGACACGGTCAACGACCTGATGCGGGCCGACCTGCGCGCCCGGGAGTCCGCCGCCCGGCTGGCCGGCACCGACGCCGAGCACACCGTGCTGCTGCCCAACGCCTCGACCGGGCTGTTCCAGGCCGCCTTCGGCATCCCGTCCGGCACGGTCCTGGTGCCCGTCGCGGACTTCCCCGCCAACCACTACCCGTGGCGCCGGGCCGCCGCCGCGGGGCTCACGGTGCCGCGCTGGCTGCCGGGCGACGCGCACGGCTGGATCACGCCGGAGACCGTACGGGCGGCGCTCACCGACGACGTCGTCGCCGTCTCGCTGAGCGCGGTGGACTTCCGCACCGGCTACCGCGCCGACCTGGCCGCGCTGCGCGAGGTCATCGGGCCCGACCGGCTGCTGGTGGTCGACGCCATGCAGGCCTTCGGGGTGGCCGACCTGCCCTGGCAGGCCGCCGACGTCGTCGTGACCGGCGGCCAGAAGTGGCTGCGGGCCAGCTGGTCCACCGGGTTCGCCGCGCTCTCCGACCGGGCGCTGGAACGCCTGGAGCCGACCCTGACCGGCTGGACCGGCGTGGACGACGTCGCCCTCTTCGACGACCGGGAGCACTCCCCCGCCGCCGGCGCGGGCCGGCTGAGCATCACCAACCTCAGCCCGGTCGCCGCGGCCGCCTTCGCCGCCGCGCTCGACCTGGTCGAGAAGGTCGGCGTGCCGGCGATCGAGGCGCAGGTCAGCGGCCTGGTCGACCGGCTCATCGACGCGGTGCGCGAGCACGGCGGCGAGATCCTGTCCGCGACCGACCCCGGCCGGCGGGCCGGCATCGTCTCCTTCCGCCTGCCGGAGGTGGAGGCGGCGACGGTCGCCAAGGCGCTGCACGCGCACGGCGTCACCCCCACGGTCCGCCCGGACTCGGTCCGGCTGTCCCCGCACGCCTCCACCCCCTCGGCCGCCGTGGACCTGGTGCGGGCCGCCCTGGCGTCACTCCGCTGAGGCGCCCCGATCCCTGGGGTGTGCTAAACAGGGAGTAACCAAAGGGGCATTTTGCAGCAGCTCACGCTCGGAATCATGTCGCACACCCGCAAGGAAAACGAGCACCGCCTGCCCGTTCACCCCGCACATTTCGACCGCATAGCCGCCGATATCCGCCGGAACATCTTTCTGGAGTCCGGTTACGGAGAATATTTCGGTGTCACGGACAGCGCGCTGGCGCCGCTGGTCGGCGGTTTCCGCTCCCGCGCCGAACTCATCGCAGAATGCGATGTCATCCTGCTGGCCAAACCGCTCCACGAGGACCTCGGAGAACTGCGCGAGGGCCAGGTGCTGTGGGGCTGGCCGCACTGCGTGCAGGACGAGAAGGTCACCCAGACCGCCATCGACCGCAGGCTGACCGTGATCGCCTTCGAGGCGATGAACCACTGGGGCCGCGGCGGCACCTTCAACCTGCACGTCTTCCACAAGAACAACGAGCTGGCCGGCTACTCCTCGGTCCTGCACGCGATGCAGCTGACCGGCGCCACCGGCGACTACGGGCGGCGGCAGCGCGCGGTGGTGATCGGCTTCGGCGCGACCGCCCGCGGCGCGGTGACCGCGCTCAGCGCGCTGGGCGTGCACGACGTCGACGTGCTGACGGCCCGCGGCGTCACCGCGGTGAGCTCGCCGATCCACTCGGCCCGCATCGTCCACTTCGACCACGACGAGGCCGACGACACCAACGACCCGCGGCGCAGCGTCGCCCTCACCGAGGACGGCCCCGTACCGCTGGCCGGATTCCTCGCCCAGCACGACATCATCGTCAACTGCGTGCTCCAGGACACCGACTCGCCGCTGATGTTCCTCATCGACGACGACCTTCCCGCGCTCGCTCCCGGAAGTCTCGTCATCGACGTCTCGTGCGACGAGGGCATGGGATTCGAATGGGCGCGGCCGACGACTTTCACCGACCCGATGTTCACCGTCGGCGACAACGTCCACTATTACGGCGTCGACCACAGCCCCTCCTATCTGTGGAATTCCGCCACCTGGGAGAACAGCGAGGCGCTGATCCCGTATCTGCGCCCGGTGCTCGAAGGCCCGGCAGGCTGGGACGGCGACGAGACGATCCGGCGGGCCATCGAGATCCGCGGCGGCACCGTGCAGAATCCGAAGGTGCTGGCCTTCCAGCACCGCTCGGCGCAGTACCCGCACCCGCACGAGTGACCCAATGGGCCCGTACCCGTGGGCGGGGTCAGCCCAGTTCCAGGGTGGTCGTGCCGAAGACCGCTTCGGTGCGGGTGTACGGGGGCGGGCCCGAGTACATGCGGGTGCAGCGGGACGATTCGGTCAGGCCGCGGCCGGTGGCCAGCGCGGTGGCCGCCTGATGACGGTCCGGCACATCGATGGAGACCTCGCCGTCGGCCGCGAGGCCGGCGGTGAGGGCGTCGAAGAGCGCCGCCGCGCCCTCGGGGGTGTCCGCGAACAGCGGGCCGATACGGGAGCCCCGGCGGGCGGGGCGGACGACGCCGTAACCGGTCACGTGGCCGTCGCCGTCGAGCAGCACGCGCGCGGTGTGCCCGTCGGCGGTGAGCCACCGGCTCAGGAAGGCGTGCCGCTCCGCCGGGAAGCACCCGCTGTCGTAGGCGCTGATCGCGTCCAGGTGGTACGGCGTCACCGACCCGACCGTGCCGGCGCCCGCCGGTGGCTCCGCGGGCGCGGGCCGGCCCGGGCGGCCGGTGTAGCGGACGTTGTCGTAGGCCGGGACGAAGCCGGCGCGTATGTAGAGCTCCTGCTGCGCGGGCACCGCGTCGAGCCCGATGACCCGCCCCTTGGCGTGCGGCAGCGCCGCGTTCCAGGTGGCCATGCCCAGGCCGGTGCCGCGGTGGTCGGGGTGGACCAGGTAGTGGCCGAGGAAGGCGTAGTCGGGTGAGTAGGCCACGACCGAGACCGCCGAGACGATGCGGCCGTCCAGGCGGCCGACCAGGAAGCCGGCCGGGTCGGTGGGGCGGAAGCACGCGGCGTCGCCGCGGCCGGGGTTCCAGCCCTCCGCCGCGGCCCACGCCACGATCTCGTCCCAGTCCGCGGCGGTCGCCTCGGCGACGGTGAAGTCCTCCCGCACATGAACTCCTTGTCTCGGGTCCCGGGTCCCCCTCACAACGGACGGCCCGGTATGGACGGTTCCGGGGATGTTACGCCGACCCGTACATCCGGGCGATGACATCTTCGATCGCGGGTTCGCGGACCGAGAGGTCCACCAGCGGGTGGCGCGCGGCGAGCGCGGAGACCAGCGGCGCCGCGCTGTCACCGGCCGGGAACGCCAGCCACTGGCGCGGGCCCTCGCTGCGTACCCAGCGCGCACCCGGCACCTCCACCGGCGGCAGCTCGCCGGCGAAGTCGACGACCAGGGTGCGCTCCGACTCGCCGACCGCGTGCAGCCCGTGGAGGCCGCCGTCGTACATCAGCCGGCCGTGGTCGATGACCATCACCCGGCTGCACAGCGTCTCGATGTCGGTGAGGTCGTGCGTGGTGAGCAGCACCGTGGTGCCGCGTTCTGCGTTGACGGCGCGCAGGAAGTCGCGGACCTTGGACTTGCTGACGACGTCCAGGCCGATCGTCGGCTCGTCCAGATACAGCACCTCCGGGTCGTGCAGCAGCGCCGCCGCGATGTCGCCGCGCATCCGCTGGCCGAGCGAGAGCTGCCGCACCGGCACGTCGAGCAGCGGCCCGAGGTCGAGCAGCTCGACGCAGGCGGCCAGGTTGCGGGCGTAGCGGGCGTCCTCGATCCGGTACATCCTGCGGACCAGCTGGTAGGAGTCGCGCAGCGGCAGGTCCCACCACAACGTCGTGCGCTGCCCGAAGACGACACCGATCCTGCGGGCCAGGCGGGTGCGTTCCCTGGCCGGGTCGATGCCGGCGACGAGCACCCGGCCGCCGCTGGGGTTGAGGATCCCGGTGAGCATCTTGATGGTGGTGGACTTGCCTGCGCCGTTCGGCCCGATGTAGCCGACCATCTCGCCGCGCGGCACGGTGAAGGAGATGCCGTCGACCGCTCTGACCTGCCGGCGCTCCCTGCGCAGCGAGCCGGCGACCTTGCGGCGTACGTCGAAGACCTTCTCGACGCCGTCCAGGACGATCATCGGCTGCGCGGACTCGGCCACGGCCCTCAACTCCCGGTACTGCGGTAGGAACGGATGCCCGCGCGCCACACCAGGCCGGCCAGCGCGCAGCACGCGCAGGCCACCGCCGGCGCGAGGAAGTCCACCCAGCCGGGCAGGCCGAGCGGGTCGGGCCGGCCCAGGACGCGCAGCACGGGCAGCCAGTTGACGAAGGCCAGCGGCACCACGAAGGTGACGCCCCGCACCAGCTCGCGGGCGAACAGCCCCGGCGGGTACTGCAGCATCGTGGTGCCGCCGTAGGTCACCGAGCTCTGGACCTCGGCGGCGTCCCCGGCCCAGAACTGGAAGGCGCCGCCGGCGACGTAGACCGCGCAGAAGATCGCCGCGCCCGTCGGCAGCGTCACCGCCAGCAGCAGCACCTTCACCGGCGTCCAGTCCACGTCGACCCGCAGCAGCGACCAGGCCAGCACCAGGGCGCCCTGGGTGAGCCGGCCGAGCCTGCGCAGCGCGAAGCGGTCGGCGGCCACCTGCGCCAGCACCGGGGCCGGGCGCAGCAGCAGGGTGTCGAAGGTGCCGTCCCGCACCCGGCTGCCCAACCGGGCCATCGAGCCCACCAGCAGGTCGGCCAGGCCGAAGGAGGTGCTCGTGGTGCCGTAGAGCAGGGCGACCTCGGGAAGGGTGAAGCCGCCCAGCGTCTCGATGTGCGAGAACATCAGCAGGATCGTCACGAAGTCCAGCGCGGTGCCGCCGAAGTTGCCCAGCGCGGTCATCACGAAGGACGCCCGGTAGGCCATCGTGGAGCGCACCCACATCCCGACGAGCAGCCGGTAGACCCGCACGCTCTCGGCGACCGGGCCCGGCTCGCGCACCCGGGCCGGCTTGGGCGGCGCCGCGGCCCGCGGCTCCAGTTCCGCCTCAGCCACCCTGCACCACCACCCGGCGCGTCGCGACCGCCTGCAGCAGCCGCCCGGCGGCCAGCAGCGCCGCCGCCCAGCCGGCCTGGAAGGCCAGCGCGCGCACGGCGCCCGTGCCGCGGTGCTGCCCGAGCAGCAGGTCGGCGGGGATCTGCAGCATCGCCGACCAGGGCAGCGTGCGGGCCACCTCGCCCAGGCCGCCGGGAAACGCGTTCAGCGGCAGCGACATCCCGGAGAAGAACAGCCCGGTGATCCACGCGACCTGCGTGATCCCCGCCCCGTCGAGCAGCCAGAACGCGCTCAGCGCCACCAGGTAGCGGATCGCGAAGCTCACCAGCGCGCCCAGCGCCATGGACAGCGCGAACAGCGCCCACCGCACCGCGGAGGACGGCAGCGCCAGCTCGAAGACCAGCGCCCCGCAGAGGACCGGCGCCACGCCCCGGCCCAGCACCTGGAAGCCCGCCCTGCCCATGTCCGCCGCCAGCCACCAGCGCTGCAGGTCCGCGGGGCGGTAGAGGTCGACGGCGATGTCGCCGGATCTGATCCGGTCCATCAGCTCGTCCTCGAAGCCGCCGCCCATCAGCGCCATCGTCGAGAGCACACCCTGCCCGATCCACACGTACGTCAGCGCCTGCGCCTCGGTGTAGCCGCCCAGATGCGGGCGCTGATCCCACAGCGCGACATAGCTGTACGAGATGATCAGGCCGAAAACCGTATTCGTGCACACCCCCGCCACTGTGGCCATGCGATACGTCGCGTAACGCCGGAAACTGCGGACCACGACGGCGCCGTAGAAGCCGCCCATTACCCCCGCCTCTCCGCCGGAGAACACCGGAAAGCGCCCGGCGGAAAACCGGTGGACCCACCCGGACCGCCCGGCACACAAGCGGCCGAGCCTAGTGTGCGGCGCGCCGCAGATTCCACCGGTTTTCCCTCGCGCGGGTGAACGCGAGGGGCCGCCCGGCCTGTCACAGCCTCGTCACGGATGCGTGCCGTCCGATCCCGTCGGACAGATGATGCGACAGTGTGGGAGGAGGTCACACATGGGGCGTACGTACGCGTACGTGCACGTCCATGCCGATCGGCCCAGGTTTTTCCGCCGCGGACCCAACCCACACGGCGGATGAGGAGTCCCTACAGATATGAGCGACACGCACCACGGGACCGCCGCAGGCGGCGGCGGGCGGCCCCGCAGGACCGGCCTGCGCCGCCTGCTGCCCACCTGGCGGACGATCTTCGGACTCCTGCTGACCGCTCTCGTCCTGCTGCTCGGCGGCTTCTTCGTCGGCTACGCCCTGGTGTCCATCCCCGACCCGAACGCGGCGGCCGTCGCGCAGAGCAACGTCTACTACTACTCCGACGGCAAGACCGAGCTGGCCCGTGACGGCGCCGTCAACCGGCAGAACGTCTCGCTGGCCCAGGTCTCCAGAACCGCCCAGCAAGCCGTGCTCTCCGCGGAGGACCGCAATTTCTACCACGAATCCGCGGTCAGCCCGAAATCGATGCTGCGGGCGGCCTGGAATACCGCGAACGGCAAGGGCAGGCAGTCCGGGTCCACCATCACCCAGCAATATGTGAAGAATTACTACCTGAACCAGAACCAGACGGCGTCACGCAAGGCCAAGGAATTCTTCATCGCGATCAAACTCGATCGCAACGAGTCCAAGGACCAGATCCTCGAGGGCTATCTCAACACCAGCTACTACGGGCGCAACGCGTACGGCATCCAGGCCGCCTCGCAGGCCTATTTCGACGAGGACGCCGCGGACCTGACCACCGCGCAGGGCGCCTACATCGCCACGCTGCTCAACGCCCCCAGCGAGTACGACCTGGCCGCCCACCCGGAGAACGCGGCGGCGGCCAAGGGCCGCTGGAACTACGTGCTCGACGGCATGGTCAAGGAGGGCTGGCTCAGCACCGCCCAGCGCAACGCCGCGCAGTTCCCGGTCATAGGAAAGCCCAAGCCGATCGCCAGCAAGGCCGGCCAGCGCGGCTACATCATCGAGGCCGTCAACCAGTATCTGGACGAGCACCACATCGTGGACTCCGACTCGCTGCGGCTCGGCGGCTACCGCATCGTCACCAGCATCCAGAAGCCGAAGGAAGACGCGTTCGTCTCGGCCGCGCAGGCCAAGATCTACGACAAGCTCGGCCACAAGACCGCCGACAAGTACGTACGCGCCGGCGGCGCCTCCATCGACCCGGCCACCGGTGACGTCGTCGCCCTCTACGGCGGCGTCGACTACACCAAGCAGTACGTCAGCAGCGCCACCAACGCGACCTACCCGCCGGGCTCCACCTTCAAGCCGGTCGTCCTGGCCGCCGCCCTGCAGCACGGCTCCACCACCCAGGACGGCGAGACCATCACCCCGACCACCGTCTACGACGGCGAGAACAAACGCCCCGTCGTCGGCCCGCACGGCCCGGTCGGCTACGCCCCGGCCAACGAGGACAACGCGACCTACGGCCGGATCAACGTCACCCGCGCCATGGACAAGTCCGTCAACGCCGTCTACGCCCAGATGGCCCAGGACGTCGGCACCCAGAAGGTCATCGACACCGCCCGCGAACTGGGCATGCCCGACGACGTCAAGATCCCCACCACCCCCGCGATGGCACTCGGCTCCTTCGGCGCGAGCCCGCTGGACATGGCGCAGGTCTACGCCACCCTCGCCAACCACGGCAAGGAAGTCCCCTACACCCTGGTGCACAAGGTCACCAAGGACGGCGACGACCTGACGCTGCCCAAGCGCGAGGCCAAGCAGGCCGTACCGCAGGAGGCCGCCGACACCGTCACCTCGGTGCTGCGCAGCGTCGTGGAGAGCTCCGGCGCCACCGCCGTCGTCGCCCAGGACTCCGGCTGGCCGTCCGCCGCCAAGACCGGCACCGCGGAGGACGACAAGGCCGCCTGGTTCGCCGGCTACACCCCGAAACTGGCCACCGTGGTCGCCGTCCTCGGCATGAACCCCGACAACGGCCGCCAGGAGAAGCTCTACCACGCGATGAACCAGCCGCGGATCAACGGCGGCGGCCCGCCCGGCCAGGTCTGGGCGGCCTACACGGCCAACGCGCTGCACGACGTGCCGGTCAAGGACTTCGACCTGAAGGTGACCAAGGACCTGCCGCCGTCGGAATCACCCTCCGACGAGCCCACCACCGAGGAGCCCACCACGGAGGAGCCGCCGGCCAGCGAGCCCCCGCCGAGCAGCGAGCCGCCGCACAGCTCCCCGCCGAGCAGCGAGCCGGCCGAGCCGCCGGAGCCGCCCACGGACCCGCCGTCCGAGCAGCCGAGCACCGCCCCGCCGACGTTGGACCCGCTCGGCGGCCTCACCGGCGGCCCGGGCGGCACCCCGGACGGGCCCGGCGGTGCGACCGGCGGATAGCGCGGAGCGGTCGCGGCGCCGCGCCGGTGCCGCGGCCGCGCGTCAGAGATACAGGCCGGTGGAGTCGTCGCCGCCCTTGAGGCGCTCCGAGGCGACGGCGTGCAGATCGCGTTCCCGCATCAGCACGTACGCCACACCCCGCACCTCGACCTCCGCGCGGTCCTCCGGGTCGTACAGCACCCGGTCGCCGACCTCCACCGTCCGCACGTTCTGCCCCACCGCGACGACCTCGGCCCACGCCAGCCGCCGCCCCACGGCGGCGGTCGCCGGGATCAGGATCCCGCCGCCGCTGCGGCGCTCGCCCTCGCCGGCCTCGTGCCGCACCAGGACGCGGTCGTGCAGCATCCGGATGGGCAGTTTGTCGTGCTCACTGTTCGACCTCACGCCCACGACGTTACCGGCGGCGCCGCCACGCCGAGAGACCGGCCACCGTCGCGACGAGCACCACCACGCCGACCGCGACCGGCACGATCCGCTCGGGGCGCGGGGCGCCCTGCTCGGTGACGAACTGCGACCTGGCCCGGCCCACCGCCCGGTTCACAGCGACATAAGCCTGCCCGACGGTATGGTCCACCGCGGAGACGGCCTTGGCCTTCGCGTCCCGCGCGATCGTCACCGGGTGCACGCGGACCGCGAGCTCGTCCAGGGTCTCCGCGAGGCCCTGCCGCCTGCGGGCAATCTCCGCCTCGATCTGAGCGGGCGTCCTGACGTCGTCCGACACCGCGTCTCCTCCATCGCCTGATTAGGTAGCGTTCGGACAGTCTGTCAGTACGACGCGGCCCGCGCCTCGTCGGCACCCCCGTTTGACTGAGGAGCTTTCCCATGGCCGACCGCCTGTCACCCGGCGACCCCGCCCCCGACTTCACCCTCCAGGACGCCGACGGCAACGAGGTGTCCCTGGCCGGCCACCGCGGCCGCAAGGTCATCGTCTACTTCTACCCGGCCGCCATGACCACCGGCTGCACGAAGCAGGCCTGCGACTTCACCGACAACCTCGACCTGCTGGCGACCGCCGGCTACGACGTCCTCGGCATCTCCCCCGACGCGCCGGAGAAGCTCGCCCAGTTCCGCGCGAAGGAATCCCTCCGCGTCACCCTCCTCGCCGACCCCGACCGCGCCACGATCACCGCGTACGGCGCGTACGGCGAGAAGATGAACTACGGCAAGAAGATGATGGGCGTGATCCGCTCCACCGTCATCGTCGACGAACAGGGCGCCATCGAACACGCCTTCTACAACGTGAAGGCCACCGGCCACGTGGCCAAGCTCATCCGCGACCTGGGGGTGTGATCGGGCGTAACCGTGACGGGGGGGCTTCGTTACTCCGTACGAGGGGCACGAACAGGTGCCCGAACGAACGGAGGTCCCCATGCCGGCGAGCCCGTACACACCGGAGCGGCTGAGGGCGGCGGTCGAGTCGTCCCGGACACTGTCCGAGGCCCTGACCAGGCTCGGAGTCGACCCGAAGAACACCTCACGGCGCAAATACCTGCGGGCCCGGCTGGGCTCCCTGGGTATAGCCACCCGGCACCTCGAACGCGAGGGCACGCGCTGGAGCCGCGAGGAACTGGAGGCGGCCGTGGCCGCCTCCACGTCGCTGTACGGGGTCCTACGGTGCCTCGGCCTCGACGAGGTGGGCGGTCAGCACACGCACATCGGCCGCCGGGTGCGGGCGCTCGGCATCAGCACCGCGCATTTCGCCCCGCCCGCCCGCGCGGAAGGAGCGCAAGTGCGCAAGCGGCGCGGGACGTCGGCCGACGAGGTGCTGGTGGAGTTGGAGCCCGGACGGAACAGGCGCGTTCCCGGCAGGCAGCTCAAGCGGGCGCTGGCCGAGATCGGCGTGCACGAGCAGTGCGCGCTGTGCGGCATGGAGCCGTACTGGCAGGGCCGGCCTCTCGCTCTGGAGGTTGACCACAGCGACGGCGACTGGCGCAACAACCGCCGGGAGAATCTGCGCCCGCTCTGCCCCAACTGCCATGCCACGACGGACACCTACCGCAGGCGGCACAGGTGACCCCCGAGAGGCCGTCCGCGGCGAAGCCGTCGCGGGGCCCCGTTCGACGGGCCGTCAGCCCGCCCCGAGCGGAGCGCAGGTGCGGGAGGCCGTCGCCGCTTCGGTCACGATCGCCGCTACGCTCCGCCGCCTCGGCCGGCCTGACAGCGGCAGGCTTCGCAGGCAGTTACGGGAGTGGATGGCCGAGGCAGGGGCCGACAGCTCCCACTTCCTCGGGCAGGGCCACGGGCGCGGCAAGGCAGGACCCTCCCCGGTGCGGGCCGTGGCCGAGATTCTGGTGAAGCACGACGATGGCCGGCGGACGCGGACGGCCTTGTTGCGCCGGTGCCTGAGCGGGCTGGGCGTCGAGGAACTGTGTGCCGGGTGCGGGACGGGTCCGGTGTGGCGCGGAAGACCGATGACGCTGGAGGTCGACCACATCAACGGCGACAGAAGCGACGACCGGCCGGTGAATCTGCGGCTGCTGTGCCCCAACTGCCACGCTGTCACCGGCAGCTGGTCCCGCGGAGCCCGACGGGGGCCGACGGGTTAATCGGAGCGCCCGGGGAGTGAGCACCGGTACGATGGGGCGACCGGCGGCGGTGGCGCAGTGGCGACGCAGCAGACTTAGGATCTGTGGCCCTTGATCGGGCTTGAGGGTTCGAATCCCTTCCGCCGCACCTCGACAGCCTGCGGTTCCCATGCGGGACCGCAGGCTGTCCGTGTGCTCAGCCCAGCAGTTCGGCCACCATCGGTGCCAGCGCGCGGAAGGCCTTGCCGCGGTGGCTGATCGCGTTCTTCTCTGCCGGGGTCAGTTCGGCGCAGGTGCGGGTCTCGCCGTCGGGCTGGAGGATCGGGTCGTAGCCGAAGCCGCCGGTGCCGGTGGGGGTGTGGCGCAGGGTGCCGGTGAGGCGGCCCTCGGCGACGCGGGTGGGGCCGTCGGGGAGGGCGAGGGCGGCGGCGCAGGCGAAGAAGGCGGTGCGGTGGGGGGCGTCGATGTCGCCGAGCTGGGCCAGCAGCAGGGCGAGGTTGGCGGCGTCGTCGCCGTGCCGGCCGGCCCAGCGGGCGGAGAAGATGCCGGGGGCGCCGCCGAGGACGTCGACGCACAGGCCGGAGTCGTCGGCGACGGCGGGCAGTCCGGTGGCCTCGGCGAGGGTGTGGGCCTTGAGCAGGGCGTTCTCGGCGAAGGTGACGCCGGTCTCCTTGACGTCGGGGATCTCGGGGTAGGCGTCGGCGCCCACGAGGTCGACGTCGAGGCCGGTGGCGGTGAGGATCGCCCGGAGTTCGGTGACCTTGTGGGCGTTGCGGGTGGCGAGGACGAGGCGGTGGGTCACTGGAGGGTCGCCTCCAGGGCGGCCTGCTGGGCCGCGGTCAGCTCGGCGCAGCCGCCGACGGCGAGGGAGAGCAGGGCGTCGAGTTCGGCGCGGTCGAAGGGCTGGCCCTCCGCGGTGCCCTGGACCTCGACGAAGCGGCCGTCGCCGGTGCAGACGACGTTCATGTCGGTCTCGGCCTTGACGTCCTCTTCGTAGGCGAGGTCGAGCAGCGGTACGCCGCCGACGATGCCGACGCTGACGGCGGCGACGGTGCCGGTCAGGGGGCGGGACCTGGCCTTGATGAAGTGGTTGTCCTGCATCCAGCTGACGGCGTCGGCGAGCGCGACGTAGGCGCCGGTGATGGCGGCGGTTCGGGTGCCGCCGTCGGCCTGGAGGACGTCGCAGTCCAGCACGACGGTGTTCTCGCCGAGGGCCTTGTAGTCGATGACGGCGCGCAGTGAGCGGCCGATGAGGCGGGAGATCTCGTGAGTGCGGCCGCCGATCTTGCCGCGGACGGACTCGCGGTCGCCGCGGGTGTTGGTGGCGCGCGGCAGCATCGAGTATTCGGCGGTGACCCAGCCTTCGCCGCTGCCCTTGCGCCACCGGGGTACGCCCTGGGTGGCGCTGGCGGTGCACAGGACGCGGGTGTCGCCGAAGGAGACGAGGACCGAGCCTTCCGCGTGCTTGCTCCAGCTGCGCTCGATGGTGACGGGGCGAAGCTGATCCGGCCTACGGCCGTCAAATCGTGACATCCCCCGAGCCTATCCGGGTGACGTACCGCCCACCCCGGCCCCCGGGGAAGGGAGGTGCCCGGGCGGGGCACGACCCGGGGGTGGGGGGCAGGCGGCTACATCATGTCTTCGATGTCCGACGCGATCGGGTCCGCGTCCGTCCCGATGACGACCTGGACCGCGGTGCCCATCTTCACGACGCCATGCGCGCCGGCGGCCTTGAGTGCGACCTCGTCGACGAGGGAGGGGTCGACGACCTCGGTGCGGAGCCGGGTGATGCAGCCCTCGACCTCTTCGATGTTGTCGAGCCCGCCGAGCCCGGCGACGATCTTCTCTGCCTTGGTGGCCATCTGGGTCTCCCTGTGTCTCTGACCCACCACGGGTCCGTAATGTCACGTTAACGCACGGTTGCCCCGCCTTCACGGGCGGTCGACCGCCCGCCGGCCCACCCTGCCGACCACCAGCGCGGGCCGCGGGCTTGGCGGGGTTCGTACGCGGGCGGGCGCCCGGTCTACAGCTCGTAGACCGCGCCCGCCTTCGCCAGTTCCACCGGGCCGTCGAAGGCCGCCTGCGCGTCGCGCAGGTTGGCGGAGGGGCTGGTCCACGGGGGGATGTGGGTCAGGACCAGCCGGGAGACCCCGGCGCGGGCGGCGATCTCGCCGGCCTCGCGGCCGTTGAGGTGCAGCTCGGGGATGTCCTCCTTGCCGGCGGTGAAGGAGGCCTCGCACAGGAAGAGGTCGGCGCCCTGCGCGAGGGCGTCGAGCGCGCCGCAGGGGCCGGTGTCGCCGGAGTAGGCCAGGGCGCGGCCCTGGTAGTCCAGCCGGAAGCCGTAGGCCTCGACGGGGTGGCTGACCCGGTCGGTGGTGACGTCGAAGGGGCCCAGGCGGAAGGTGCCGGGGCGCAGGGTGCGGAAGTCGAAGACCTCGCTCATGCACTTCTCGTCCGGGATGTCGCCGTAGGCGATGTTCAGCCGCTGCTCGGTGCCGGCCGGGCCGTAGACCGGGATCGCGGCGGCCGGGCCGCCGTCGTGCCGGTAGTAGCGGGCGACGAAGTAGCCGCACATGTCGATGCAGTGGTCGGCGTGCAGGTGGCTCAGGACGACCGCGTCCAGGTCGTACAGCCCGACGTGGCGCTGCAGTTCGCCCAGGGCGCCGTTGCCCATGTCGATCAGCAGCCGGAAGCCGTCGGCCTCGACGAGATAGCTCGAGCAAGCCGAGTCCGCGGACGGGAAGGACCCCGAGCAGCCGACGACGGTGAGCTTCATTCCTGGAAACACCTCCGTGGGCGCGCCGCAATCACCCCATTCCTGAAGGGTGGGGGGTGTGGCGGAATGCGGTCCGCCTGTCTTGCGAGGGTAAAGCGCGAGGCGGCGCGCCGGGCCTCCACGGCGCCCCGTTGTGGGCGGAATCACCAGTCCGGGGGGTCTTTTACGTCCCGTACGGCCGCACTTGGCGCTTTGTGCTCGGCTGCCGAACGTATCGTCGAGGTTCTGCCGGGGTAAAGAACCGGCGTTACGCCGGACGGGCGGGCTCTCCCGTCCGGCGCCGTGCGCCCGCCCGCCCGCCCGCTCGGCGCCGGGCCCTGGGGCGCGAGCTGCCGGGCGCGGCGGCCCGGGCCGCAGTCAGGCCCAGAGCTGGCCGTGCAGCGCCTCGACCGCGGCCTCGGTGGTCGGGGCGGTGTATATGCCGGTCGACAGGTACTTCCAGCCGCCGTCGGCGACGACGAAGACCACGTCGGCCCGCTCGCCCGCGCGCTCGGCCTTGGCGGCGACGCCGAGCGCCGCGTGCAGGGCCGCGCCGGTGGAGACGCCGGCGAAGATGCCTTCCTGCTGGAGCAGTTCACGGGTGCGGCGGACCGCGTCCTGGGATCCGACGGAGAAGCGGCTGGTCAGCACGGTCTCGTCGTAGAGCTCGGGCACGAAGCCCTCGTCGAGGTTGCGCAGCCCGTAGACCAGGTCGTCGTAGCGCGGCTCGGCGGCGACGATGGCGACGCCGGGGACCTTCTCGCGCAGGAAGCGGCCGACGCCCATCAGGGTGCCTGTGGTGCCCAGGCCGGCGACGAAGTGGGTGATCGTCGGCAGGTCGGCGAGGATCTCCGGCCCGGTGGTGGTGTAGTGCGCGCCGGCGTTGGCCGGGTTGCCGTACTGGTAGAGCATCACCCAGTCGGGGTGCTCGGCCGCCAGCTCCTTGGCGACCCGCACGGCGGTGTTGGAGCCGCCGGCCGCGGGCGAGGAGATGATCTCCGCGCCCCACATGGTCAGCAGTTCGCGGCGCTCGGAGGAGGTGTTCTCGGGCATCACGCAGACGATGCGGTAGCCCTTGAGCCGGGCGGCCATCGCCAGCGAGATGCCGGTGTTGCCGGAGGTCGGCTCAAGGATGGTGCAGCCGGGGGTGAGCCGCCCGTCGGCCTCGGCCTGCTCGACCATGTGCAGGGCCGGGCGGTCCTTGACCGAGCCGGTGGGGTTGCGGTCCTCCAGCTTCGCCCAGACGCTCACGGCGTCGGACGGTGACAGGCGCGGCAGGCGGACCAGCGGGGTGTTGCCGACCGCCGCCAGCGGGCTGTCGTAGCGCATCAGGCCATGCCCCCGGCGACGGCGGGCAGGATGGTCACACTGTCGCCGTCGGTGAGCTTGGTGGCGATGCCGTCGAGGAAGCGGACGTCCTCGTCGTTGAGGTAGACGTTGACGAAGCGGCGCAGTTCGGCGCCGTCGACGACGCGCTCGCGCAGGCCGGTGTGCCGGGTGTCGAGGTCGGCGAGGAGCTCGTCGAGCGTGCTGCCCGCGCCCTCGACGGACTTCTCGCCGCCGGTGTAGGTGCGGAGGATGGTCGGGATGCGGACCTCGATGGCCATGTCTGCGCTCCAGTGAGTGCGTGGGTGCGGTGCGTGCTGCGGCTCGGTGGCGTGCGGGGTGTGACGGGTGCGGCGGGCTGCGGTGCTGTGCGGGCCGTACGGGGGCTGGCAGCGGCAGGGGGCCCGCGGGGGCGGGCGGTCCTGCCGGTGGTGCGGTCAGGCGCGCGGACAGGCCGCGCTGGTGCGGCGGCACAGGTCGACGTGCAGCCGCGCCACGAGCAGCGAGCCCGGCGCCTTGTCGCTCACGTCGGTGGAAACCATGGGCTCATCGTATCGATTCCCCGAACGGGGCCGAGGCGCGCGTCTCGGTATCCGGGACGTCAGGCGTACGAAGCCACTACTTTGACCGGTTCCTCGGTCACGGCACCGTCCACGATGCGGAACGAGCGGAACTGGAAGTCCTCCGCGGTCGAGACCAGGACGTAGTGCGCGCCCGGTTCGTTGGCGTACGAGATGTCGGTACGCGACGGGTACGCCTCGGTCGCGGTGTGCGAGTGGTAGACGATCACCGGCTCCTCGTCCCGGTCGTCCAGGTCCCGGTAGAGCTTGAGCAGGTCGGTGGAGTCGAACTCGTAGAAGGTCGGCGAGCGGGCCGCGTTCAGCATGGGGACGAACCGCTCTGGCCGGTCGCTGCCCTCCGGCCCCGCCACGACGCCGCAGGCCTCGTCGGGGTGGTCGGCGCGGGCGTGGGCCACGATCGCGTCGTGGAGCTCCTGGGTGATGGTCAGCATGCGGGAAAAGTAACAGGGGCGCCCGCCGCCGCGGCAGGGCGCCACCGTCTCACAGCGCGGGGGCGTCCGGCGCCGGCTGCGGGCCGTCCCGCAGCCCGGTCTCCGGCGCGGGGGGTACGTGCGCGCGGCGGGTGAAGGCGGCGGGGTTGCGCCGCCTGAGCACCCGGTAGCCGGCCGCGAGCGCGGCGAACCACACCGGGACGCCGTACAGCGAGATCCGGGCCTGGCTGTCGGCGCCGATCAGCACCACGACCGCGGCCAGGAAGACCAGCGCCGCCCAGCTGGCCGCGGCGCCGCCGGGCGCGGTGAACCACGCGGTGGCGGCGCGTCCCTCGCGCACCGCGGAGCGGTAGCGGATGTGCGAGGCGAGGATCACGCCCCAGGTCCACACCCCGGCCACCGTGGCGAAGGCGGTGATGTAGGTGAACGCGCCCGCCGGGTCGACGTAGTTGAGCCACACCCCGATGCCCATCACGCCGACCGAGGCGAGGATGCCGGCGGCCGGGGTGCGGCGGCCGGTCAGCCTGCCGAAGACGCGCGGCCCCTGTCCGTTGACGGCCAGGTCGCGCAGCATCCGGCCGGTGGAGTACATCCCGGAGTTGCACGAGGACAGGGCGGCGGACAGCACCACGAAGTTGACGATGCCGGCGCCGAAGGGGATGCCGATCTTCGCGAACGCGGCGACGAACGGGCTGACGCCGGGCCGGAACTCGGTCCAGGACACCACGCAGAGGATCACCGTCAGCGCGCCGACGTAGAACAGCACGATGCGCCACGGCAGGGTGTTGATGGCCTTGGGCAGCGTCTCGCGCGGATTCTGCGCCTCCCCCGCGGTGACGCCGACGAGTTCGACCGCGACGTAGGCGAACATCACGATCTGCAGGGTCAGCAGCGAGCGGCCCAGCCCGTTGGGGAAGAAGCCGCCGTCGTGCCACAGATGGCCGACCGACGCGGTGTCACCGGCCGCGGACAGTCCCAGGGTCAGCACCCCGACGCCGATGAGGATCATCCCCAGGATCGCGGTGACCTTGATCATCGACAGCCAGAACTCGACCTCGCCGAAGAGCTTCACCGAGATCAGGTTGGCCGTGAAGAGCACCACCAGGAAGCCGGCCGCCGCGCTCCACTGCGGCACCTGCGGCCACCAGTACGCCAGATACGTGGCGGCCGCGGTCACCTCGGCCATCCCGGTGACGACCCACATCAGCCAGTACGTCCAGCCGGTGACGTAGCCGGTGAACGGGCCGAGGAACTCGCGGGCGTAGTCGGCGAAGGAGCCGGACACCGGCCGGTAGGTGAGCAGTTCGCCCAGCGCCCGCATGATCGCGAACACCGCGACCCCGGCGACCGCGTACATCAGGATCAGGCTGGGGCCTGCCTGGTGGATGGCGCGGCCGGCGCCGAGGAAGAGCCCGGTGCCGATGGCGCCGCCGATCGCGATCATCTGGATCTGCCGGCTGCCGAGCCCGCGCTCGTAGTCCTCGTCCGTCCCGGCGTGGGGCGTTGCGTCCTTCACGTCCGTCATGCCGGATTCGTACCACGGGGACGCGCTGCCGAAATCCCGGCTGCGCCACCCGAGGGGTGGCGGACACCCGTGGGCCGCCCTACGGGATCAGCGTCTCGACCAGTGACTCCTGGAGGGCGCCGAGCCACAGGTAGGCGACCACCATGGGCTTGCGCTCGTCGTCGTCCGGCAGGTGGTACAGGCCGTTGTCGTCGTCCTCGGTGATGTCCAGATAGGCGCCGATGGTCAGCCGCAGGTCATTGAGGGTGCCCAGCCACTGCCGGGACTCGTCCGGCGTCAGCGCCAGCTTCCCGGCGCCGCGGTCCAGGCAGTGCACCACGGCCAGCGCGTCGTCGCGCTTGCGGGCCCGCAGGTCGTTCTCGGTGAAGCGGCGGAAGTCGGAGGCGTCCGACTGCTCCTCGTAGGCGTCGGGGAACAGCCTGGCGAGCGCCGGGTCCTCCGGCGGTTTGCTGGGGCCCTCGGCGAACAGCTCGGCCAGCGGGTCGTCGTCGGCGTCGGCCGCTCCGGGCCCCGGTCCGACCAGTTCCAGCAACTGCACCACCAGGGAGCGCAGGATGGAGATCTCGCCCTGGTCCAGCACGATGCTGGCGCCGCCGCCCTTGGCCGCCTCGAAGTAGCCCGAACGGGCTCGCCTGCGGGCCATCAGCGGTCCTGCGACAGGGTGGCCCACAGGCCGTAGCCGTGCATGGCCTGCACGTCGCGCTCCATCTCTTCGCGGCTGCCGCTGGAGACCACGGCCCTGCCCTTGTAGTGGACGTCCTGCATGAGTTTGGTGGCCTTGCCCTTCGAGTAGCCGAAGTACGCCTGGAAGACGTACGTCACGTAGCTCATGAGGTTGACCGGGTCGTTGTGCACGAGCGTCACCCACGGAACGTCCGGTTCGGGGACCGCGGACGGCGCTTCGCTCGACTCGGTGCGTTCGGTCTCGACGGGCTCGACTGGGGCGACACTCACAGGTTCCATGCTGCCGCTCTTGTGGGGTCTCGCACAAATGGGCGTGCCCGCACGGGTGTGAGGGCGCGCACAGCGGCGACATCTCGTCACTCTGACGAGATAGGGGGTAGCATCCCGGCCATGAGCACAGCAGAGCTGGGACTGCCGGTGGACGTGCCGTCCACCGCGCTTTTCACCGACCGCTACGAGCTGACCATGCTGCAGGCGGCCCTGCGCAGCGGGGCGGCGGGGCGCCGCTCGGTCTTCGAGGCCTTCACCCGCCGGCTGCCGGAGGGCCGCCGCTACGGCGTCGTCGCCGGCACCGGCCGGGTGCTCGACGCGGTCGAGAACTTCCGCTTCGACGCGCCCGTCCTGGACTTCCTGCGCCGCGAGCACGTCGTCGACGAGGAGACACTCCAATGGCTGAGCGGATACCGCTTCACGGGTGACATCTGGGGCTACCCGGAGGGTGAGGTCTACTTCCCCGGCTCGCCGATCCTGCGGGTGGAGGGCAGCTTCGCCGAGGCGGTCGTGCTGGAGACGGTGATCCTGTCGATCCTCAACCACGACTCGGCCATCGCCGCCGCCGCCTCCCGGATGGCGGTGGCCGCCGCGGGGCGCCCGCTGGTGGAGATGGGCGCCCGGCGCACCCACGAGCTGGCGGCGGTCGCCGCCTCCCGCGCGGCCTTCGTCGGGGGTTTCAGGACCTCCTCCAACCTCGCGGCCGGCTACCGCTACGGCATCCCCACCGTCGGCACCAGCGCCCACGCCTTCACGCTGGTGCACGACACCGAGCGGGACGCCTTCACCGCCCAGGTGGAGTCCCTCGGCCGCGGCACCACCCTGCTGGTCGACACCTACGACGTGGCGACCGCGGTACGGGCCGCGGTGGACATCGCGGGCCCCGAGCTCGGCGCGGTCCGCATCGACTCGGGCGACCTGCTGCTGCTCGCCCACCGGGTGCGCCAGCAACTGGACGACCTCGGCGCGAAGAACACCAGGATCGTGGTCACCTCCGACCTCGACGAGTACGCGATCGCGTCGCTGGCCGCCGCGCCGGTCGACTCCTACGGGGTCGGCACCTCGCTGGTCACCGGCAGCGGCCAGCCGACCTGCTCGATGGTCTACAAGCTGGTCGCCCGTGCGGGTGACGACGGCGAACTGGTGCCGGTGGCGAAGAAGTCGCTGGGCGGCAAGACCAGCATCGGCGGGCGCAAGTGGGCCGCCCGCCGGGTGGACGAGGACGGGGTCGCCGTCGCCGAGGTCGTCGGCAGCGGGCCGGTCCCCGGCGACCTGGCCGACCGGCAGTTGCTGGTCCCGCTGGTGCGCGGCGGTGAGGTCGTCGGGCGCGAACCGCTCGACGCGGCGCGGCTGCGGCACATCGAGGCACGCGCGAGCCTGCCGGTGTCGGCGACCCAGCTCTCCCGGGGCGAGCCGGTGCTCCCCACGGAGGTCCTGTGAGGGCGCGGGGCGCCCGTTGAGGCACCCGCGGGGCCC
This sequence comes from Streptomyces sp. NBC_01198, assembly GCF_036010485.1. Classification (NCBI taxonomy): domain Bacteria; kingdom Bacillati; phylum Actinomycetota; class Actinomycetes; order Kitasatosporales; family Streptomycetaceae; genus Streptomyces; species Streptomyces sp. NBC_01198. Next base: position 5,337,751 of record NZ_CP108568.1, on the reverse strand, counting down.
GGCGGGGCAGAAAGCCGCCCGGCGGCGTGCAAGGCTTCGCGGGCGGGGGAGAATCCCTACGCTCGGCCCACATCAACCGACCCACATCGACCCGCAGCCACCGACCCACACCCACTCATCCGCCGGAAGGGCAAAATGCACCGCGCACTGATCGTCGTCGACGTGCAGAACGATTTCTGCGAGGGGGGCAGTCTCGCGGTGACCGGAGGGGCGGACGTGGCCGCCGCGGTCACGGACCTGATCGGGGAGGCCGCCGGGAACTACCGGCACGTCGTGGCCACCCGCGACCACCACATCGACCCCGGAGACCACTTCTCGGCCGAGCCGGACTTCGTCACCACCTGGCCCGTGCACTGCGTGGCGGGCACCGAGGGCGTCGGGTTCCACCCGAACTTCGCCCCCGCGGTGGCCTCCGGCGCGGTGGACGCCGTCTTCGACAAGGGCGCACACGCGGCCGCGTACAGCGGCTTCGAGGGCCGGGACGAGAACGGCGTGGGGCTCGCGGACTGGCTGCGGCAGCGCGGGGTCGGCGAGGTGGACGTGGTGGGGATCGCCACCGACCACTGCGTGCGGGCCACCGCCCTGGACGCGGCCGGGGAGGGCTTCACGACCCGGGTGCTGGTCGGCCTGACCGCCGGCGTCGGGGCGGAGAGCACGCAGCGCGCGCTCGGCGAGCTGCGCACCGCGGGAGTGGAACTGGTGGAGACCCAGGGCGTCGTCTGAGACGGCGGCCTAGATCCGGTTCAGTGTCGAGATCGGGTGCCAGGGATCGGATGTCCTGGCGTGGTGGTCGCGCCAGATGAGGCCGTCCGGGTGATGCAGCACCGCGGTGATCTCGTCCGGGGTGGGGGGCTCGGCGTTGCCGGTGAGGCGGGTGCCGCGGAAGCCCAGGTTGCTCAGCCGGGTCAGCGCGCGCTGCCGGTTCAGGGCGTGCACCACGACCCTGACCGCGTGCGCCGGCTCGGCAGGGTGAGCCAGCACGAGGGCGACGACCACCGTGCCGCTCGGCAGCTTGACGAAACCTCCGACCGCCATGGTCACATCATCGGCCGTCCGGCCGCCGCCCACCAGCAGGCGACGGCCGAACGCTGCGTTACCGCAGGTCAGACGCCCGATGTCGTCAGCGGTGCGACGGGCCGACCTGGACCGTCATAGTGCTGCCGCTGAGCGGCTCGGCGACGATGCTGATCCGGGTGTTGGTGTCGGGCACCTGCACGCTGCCGTACGGGTTGCTGTCGTACCAGTACGTGCCGTAGTGGTCGTCGAAGATCGGCGAGCCGAGCTTCGCGCCGACCCTGGCGGCGACCCCGTTGTTGTGCAGGGTCAGGCCCTGCGTCGGGTACCAGCTGAAGGTCGAGTCGTAGGCCTGGATGCGGTTGCGCATCAGCGAGCCGTCCGACCACTTCTCCGGCTTGGCGTGGGCGTCGACCGGCAGGATCTCACCGGAGCCCGGGTGCGCGCCGACGTTGTTGTCCGCCTGCGAGGTGTCCCACAGCCACACGAGCAGTCCGTTCTGGTACGGGAAGTGCTCGACCTTCTTGGCCTTGGTGTCCAGCCAGCCGAAGTTGTACGGGCCGGTCTTCAGCGTCTGGTCGAAGCTGACGTACTGCCGGTTCTCGGCGATGTAGAACTCGGGGTAGTCGTTGGTGAAGGACGCGCCGATCCGGGTGAAGCCCTTGGCGGTCCAGCCGTTGTCGTCGGTCTCTGCGCCGTCGCTGACCACGGCCGCGCCGTCGGCGGTCACGGTGATCGCGTCGGCGGTGAAGCCCTTCTGCGCCACGCCGCCGTCGGTGAGGTAGCGGAAGCGCAGCTGGATCTGCTTGCCCGCGTAGGCGTCCAGCGGGAAGGCCAGGTCCTCGTAGGCGCCGCTGGTGCCGGTCAGGGCCGGGGCGTCGCCGCCGTCCCTGGGCAGCGACTTGCCGTTCGCGGTGCCGTCCAGCGCGGTCCAGCTGGCGCCGCCGTCCGCGGAGACCTCGGTGTAGAGGTAGTCGTAGTTCTCCTCGATGTCCCACCACCCCTTGAGGGTGAGCGACGCCGACGACTTGCCCGTGAGGTCCACCGAACGGGTCAGCGTGTTGGACAGGTTGTCACCGCTGCCCGACCACCACTGCTTGCTGCCCTCGGCGGGCGCGGTGATGGAGGTGGTGACGGTCTTGTCCGGCAGCGAGACGATCAGCGCCTGCTTGTCCTTGGTGTTGTACTCGGCGACGCCCAGCTTGGTGGTGGAGCGCGTCGCGGCCTTGGCGGTTCCGTAGTTGAGCCAGCCCAGCTGCAGCTTGTCCCAGGCGTTCATGTCGTCGGGGCGGTCGCCGATGGCGTTCTTGCCGGTGCCCATCCACGAGCCGGACGACATCAGCGTCCAGAAGGCGGTGTTGTTCTCGCCGATGTACGTGGTGTCGTACTCGTCGGGCAGGCCGAGGTCGTGGCCGTACTCGTGCGCGAAGACGCCGAGGCCGCCGTTCTCCGGCTGGAGGGTGTAGTCGCCGACCCAGATGCCGGTGTCGCCGATCTGGGTGCCGCCCGCCTTGTTGGCGGCCGGGCCGGTGCGCCCGGCGTCGGTGCCGTAGGCGTACCAGCGGTGCGCCCACAGCGCGTCGGTGGCCTGCGCGCCGCCGCCGGCCGACTCGTCCTCGCCCGCGTGCACGATCTGGAAGTGGTCGATGTAACCGTCGGGCTCGTTGAAGTTGCCGTCGCCGTCGTAGTCGTAGCGGTCCCACTGGTCGTACTGCGCCAGGTCCGCCTTGATCTGCGCGGAGGTGCGGCCCTGCGCCTGCTGGTCGGCGACGTAGGCGGTGGTGGCGTCGCGGATCAGGTCCCAGGCGCTGGAGCAGATGGTGCTGCCGCAGTAGTTGGAGCCGTAACGGGCCTCGTTCCAGGGCACCTTGACCCAGGCCGAGACCTCACCGTCGACGGAGTAGCGGCCCGAGGACTGCTTCTCGTAGTAGGTGGCCAGCGAGTCCTGACCGGCCTTGTGCGAGAAGTACAGGTCCTTGAAGTGCGCCTGGTTGTAGTCGGCCTGCCAGGCGGTGCTGTTGTCGGTGGCCGGGTCGGGCTTGGCGATGGTGTTGTGCGCCGGGCCCGGGGTGCCGCCGTACTTGGTGACCGGGGCCTCGGGGCCGTCGGGCCCGTCCGGGTCGTAGGTGCTTGTGCTGTCCACCTGGTCGCCGAACTCGGCGAGGATGGTGAAGATCTTGTCGGTCTTCTCCCGGCCCAGCTCGACGTACTTGCTCTTCTTGCCCTTGCCGGAGCCGAGTTGGACGACCTTGGAGGCGCCGATCTGCTGGACCGTCGCCTGCCCGGCGACCACCTGCTGCAGGGCGGCTGAGCGCTCGGCCGACTGCTGCTTGCTGAACGGGCCCGGCAGGTCGTGCGCCTGGCTGTCCGCCGGGTCGTGCGTCGAAGCCGCAGGTACGGTGCCGGTTGCCGGCGCCGCCGCGCCCGCCGCCGCGGCGGTGGGCAGCACGCCCAGGACGGCGATTGCCAGGGCCAGGGCGGCGGGTTGGGTGATCCTCCGCTGATATTTCAAGATTACTTGACCTCCCCTTGGGAAAGGCCATTGCACCGGAGTGGCGGGCGAAAAAACAGACCTTGACTTGAGCATGGCAGGACAGTACGTTTACCGGTTCCACGGCTCCGCTGACCGGACGTCAGGTCCGCCACGTGCCACTTCGGCACTGCCGCGTCGAGACCACGCCGCTCCCGGGCGCCACCACAACCGGACACGCGTGCGACCCCGTGCGCCCCCTCGTGCACCCCGCGGCGGGTTAGGTCATGCTTACCAGGTGTTCGCCCCGGGCATGCCGAACAGGAACCACCCGTCAGCGTGCCCCCGCTTCGACGTACCCGAGGACGGTTCCCCCGATGCCACGTCCGACGACCGCGCAACTCGCCTACGGTTCCCTGACCGTCGTCCTGTCCACCCTCGCGACACTGCTGCTGTCCGACGTACGCTCCGGCGCCGCCGTCGTCGCCGTGGCCGCCGGCGGGCTGCTGCTCGGGCTGCTCGTCGCGGTGGGCGTGACCATGCCGGTGGCCGCCCGCCGCCGCGCCTCGCTCGGACCCGCCCCGATCCCCCCGGCCGCCGTCCCCGTCCCGCGCTCGCGCGTGACGAGCGGCGCGGGCTCCCGGGTCGGAGAGCGTTCGCTGCGGCGCTGACCCGCTGGTGCGGGCCATCAGACGGCGGTCACGACCACGGTCCTGGCCGCCTTCTCATGCAGCCCCTGCTTGTACGGCTTGTCGAACAGCACGGTGATGCCGATGATCAGGAACCAGAAGCAGCTGCAGCAGAAGGCCGGGAGCCACAGGACGGCCGCGCGCACCGCCGCGGCCCGCTGCGTCGGCACGCTGCCGTCGGAGAGCATCGCGGCCCGCAGGCCCGTCAGCCTCTTCCCCACCGTCTGGCCGGTGGACTGCGTCATGTACCACTCGTAGAGGAAGCCGAGCACCGCGGTGAAGACGCCGCCGGTGGCGCCGCGGCCGGCGGTCCAGCCGCTGCTGTGCACCCCGCCGGACGCCCAGTCCAGCAGCGCCGCCGGGATGAAGACGATGATCAGGTCGATGACCCGGGCGAGCACCCTGCGGCCGGAGGCGGCCAGCGGGGGCATGCCGGACAGCGGGTCCTCGCCGCCGCCCCCTCCCCCGCCGTACCCCGGGTCGTCGTACGGGTTGCCGCCGCCGGGGGGCGGGCTGCCGTACGGGTTCCCTGCGGTCGGCTGCTGCGGGGGTGGCTGATCGCTGCTCATACCCCGAGTGAATCCCGCCACCTGACGCACCGCCCGCTACCCGTACCCATCCGGGCGACGCCGGTCCCCCCCCGCCGGCGCGGCGGGGCCCGCCGGGGCGTCAGGTGGCCGAGACGAAGGTGTGCGCGGCCTTGTCGTGCCAGCCCTGGCGCCAGGGGCGGTCGAAGAGGCACCAGGCCACCCCGACGACACCCACCACGAAGAGGTTCAGCACTGTACGGGTCAGCCAGCGCCGCAGGCTCGCACCGAAGGCGGGCGGCTGCTGCGCCTCGATGTCCAGCACCTTCAGGCCGACCAGCTTCTTGCCGAGCGTGCGCCCCCACCTGGCCGTGGGCAGCACTTCGAGCAGCACCCCGGCCAGCAGCGCCACCAGCAGCACCGCGCCCAGCTCCGCGCCGGTCGTGGCGTCGAGCAGCCACACCTTGACCGTCTCACCGGTCAGCTTCGCCGCGTCCACCTTGTCCTTGGCGTGCTGATACGCCGCCGAGCCCAGCGGCACCGCCGCCGCCCCGGTGACCGCGGCGAAGACCACCGTGTCCACCACCCGCGCGGCGAACCGCAGGAGGAGGCCGCCGGGCCGCTCCAGGGAGCGGGAGCTGCCGAACGGGTCGCTCGGCACCGGCCGCCACGGCGCGACGCCCTCGCGGGCGAGCTCGTGCACCTGCTCGGCCCAGGGCGCGGGCGTCTGCGCGGGCACGGCCGGCTCGGGCCGGGCGGGCTGCGGGGTGACCCTCGGCTGCTGATGCGGGGGCCGGTACTCGGCCTCCGCGGCCGGCGCCGGACGCGAGGGCTGCGGCGACGGCTGCGAGCCCGGCGCTCCCCAGGAGATCGGCGGCAGTTCGGTGCCGGGTGCGCCCGCCGCCGCGGGCCACGCGGGCGCGGGGGCGGGCTCGGCGGCGGGCGACGGAACCGGGGCGGATGCGGGTGCGGGCGCCGGCGGGGGCGTCTCCGGGACGCCCTGCACGGCGGCCGGCGCCGCCGGATCCGCGTCGAGGAACATCGGCCCCGACTCGTCGACCGCGGGCTGCGCGGCGGCCGGCTGCGAGCCCTCGGGCGCGGGCCGGCTCGTACCCGGCACCCAGCCCGATCCGTCCCAGTAGCGGATGTAGTTCGGGATCGACGGGTCCGGGTAGTAACCCGGCGCCGGGGACGCGGACGGCGAAGAACCGGGGGAGCCAGAAGGAGGTGCGCTCATGGTTCACAGGTTCCGTATCTGCTCGGCCGGGGGTGTGCAGCGTCCAGACATACCAGACCGGCGGACCCGGCGGGACCGCGCCGCCGTACACCACCCTCTCTGACATGTCCTTACCCCCCCGGCGCGCCGCGCGCCCCCTCTTCCGGGATTTTGAACCGAATCTCGCGAACCCGCGTAATGGTGGGAGTGGCACGCGCTCTCTCCAGGTGCTGGCCCCGATCGCGAAACCCGCCAAGAGGGGCCGCCGCGCCAAGGAAAGGACGTCGACTCGATGCAGACCGTGGTGGAACGCGAACTCGAAATGCAACTGATGCTGTCGCCCGAGCGCAGCATCCCCGTACCGGCCAAGCTTGCCTACCGCACGGACGATCCGTTCGCCGTGCACGTCACCTTCCACGTGGGCTCCGACGCGCCCGTGAACTGGACGTTCGCCCGGGAGTTGATCGTGGAGGGGGTGTTCAGACCCTGCGGCCACGGCGATGTCCGGATCTGGCCGACGAAGGTCAACGGCCGCAGCGTGCTGTGCATGGCGCTCAGTTCGCCGGACGGCGAGGCGCTGCTCGAAGCGCCGTCCTCGCCGGTGGCGTCCTGGCTGGAGCGGACCCTGCGGGTGGTGCCGCCGGGCACCGAGCACGAACAGCTGGGCATGGACGACGGGTTGAGCCGCCTGCTGGCCCCGGTGGCGGGCGACGAGCTGTGGCTGGGCAACCCGTCCCCCGGGCAGGGCCGGCCGGACGACACCCCCGACGCGAGTGCGTGACGGCCGCTGCCGCGGTCAGAAGACCTTGCCCGGGTTCAGCAGTCCGAGCGGGTCGAAGACGGCCTTGATGCCGCGCTGCAACTCCATTCCGGTGGGCCCGAGTTCACGTGCGAGCCAGTCCCTTTTCAGCAGCCCCACCCCGTGTTCGCCGGTGATGGTGCCGCCCAGCGCCAGCCCGAGCGCCATGATCTCGTCGAAGGACTCCCTGGCCCGCCGGGACTCGTCGGGGTCGTGCGCGTCGAAGCAGACCACGGGGTGGGTGTTGCCGTCGCCGGCGTGCGCGCACACGCCGATCGTCAGGCCGAAGCGCTCGGCGACCGCGGCGACCCCGTCCAGCATCTCGCCGAGCCGCCCGCGCGGTACGCACACGTCGTCGATCATGGTGGCCGTCGAGACCTTCTCCAGTGCGGTGAGCGACAACCGCCTGGCCTGCAGCAGCAGTTCGGACTCCGCCGCGTCCTGCGCCGGCACCACCTCGGCGGCCCCGGCCGCCCTGCACAGCTCGCCGAGCGCGGCCAGGTCGGCCGCCGGGTCCGGGGTGTCGAAGGCGGCAAGCAGCAGCGCCTCGGTGGACTCCGGCAGCCCCATCTGCGCCATCGCGTTGACCGCGCGGATGGTGGTGCCGTCCATCAGCTCCAGCAGCGACGGCACATGGCCGCCCTCCATGATCGCGCAGACCGCGGCGCACGCGGCGGCCGCCGTGGGGAACTCCGCGACCAGCGCGAGCTGTTGGGGCGGGGCCGGGCGCAGGGCGACGACCGCCTTCACCACCACGCCGAGGGTGCCCTCCGAGCCCACGAACAGCCGCGTCAGGTCGTAGCCGGCGACCCCCTTGGCCGTACGCCGCCCGGTGCTCAGCAGCCGGCCGTCGGCGAGCACCACGTCGAGGCCGAGGACGTATTCGGCGGTGACCCCGTACTTCACGCAGCACAGGCCGCCCGCGCCGGTGCCGATGTTGCCGCCGATGGTGCACTGCTCCCAGCTCGACGGGTCCGGCGGGTAGTACAGCCCGCGCTCGGCGACCGCGCGGGACAGCACCGCGTTGACGACGCCGGGTTCGACCACGGCGATCCGGTCCACCGGGTCGATCTCCAAGATCCTGTCCATCTTCCGCAGCGACAGCACGATGCAGCCGTCCACGGCGTTGGCGCCGCCGGACAGCCCCGTCCGCGCCCCCTGCGGCACCACCGGCACGCGGGCGGCGGTGGCCGTGCGCATCACGTGCTGGACGTCTTCGGCGGTGCGCGGCAACACCACCGCCTGCGGCGCGCCCGCCTCGGAGAAGCTCGCCATGTCGTGCGCGTACGACGCCATGACCTCCGGGTCGGTCATCACTGCCCCTGGGGGCAGCCCCGCCGTCAACATCTCGATCACGTCACCCATCCCCCCACCATGGCACTCCGCGCCACCCGGCGTAAGTCGGCACCCCCCAGGTGCGCGGGGAACGGCGCGACCAGCCCCCACCGGGGCGTGGGTCGCCACCGACCCAAAGGGGCAGATCGGTCCGATCCGGACCACCGGCCGGTGGTGGGCTGGTCGCGCAGTTCCCCGCGCCCCTGATGGGCACCCCCTTGCACAAGGGGAACCCACCGACCGCCGCGGCCCGCGGGATGGCGTACCCCCCGCCGCGGGGTGCGGCTAGAGGTTGCCGCGACGGGCCTGCTCTCGCTCGATCGCCTCGAAGAGCGCCTTGAAGTTGCCCTTGCCGAAGCCCATCGACCCGTGCCGCTCGATCATCTCGAAGAAGACCGTCGGCCGGTCCTGCACCGGCTTGGTGAAGATCTGCAGCAGATACCCGTCCTCGTCCCGATCCGCCAGGATCTTCAGCTCGCGCAGCTCGGCCAGCGGCACCCTCGTGTCGCCGACCCACTCGCCGAGGGTGTCGTAGTACGACTCGGGGGTGTCGAGGAATTCGACGCCGGCGGCCCGCATCGCGCGCACCGAGGCGACGATGTCGTTGGTGGCCAGCGCGATGTGCTGGACGCCGGGGCCTCCGTAGAATTCCAGGTACTCGTCGATCTGGGACTTCTTCTTGCCCGCCGCCGGCTCGTTGAGCGGGAACTTGACCTTGAGCGTCCCGTCGGCGACGACCTTCGACATCAGGGCGGAGTATTCGGTGGCGATGTCGTCGCCGACGAATTCCTTCATGTTGGTGAAGCCCATGACCTGGTTGTAGAAGGTCACCCACTCGTTCATGCGGCCGAGTTCGACGTTGCCGACGCAGTGGTCGACGGCCTGGAAGTAGCGCTTGGCCGGCGGTTCGACGACCGGCGGCACCGCGTCGTAACCGGGCAGGTAGGGGCCGTCGTAGCCGCTGCGGTCGACCAGGGTGTGCCGGGTCTGGCCGTAGGTGGCGATCTCGGCGAGCACCACTGTGCCGTGCTCGTCCTTGAGTTCGTAGGGCTCGGCGAGGCCCTGCGCGCCGTGGGCGACGGCATACTCGTAGGCGGTGCGGGCGTCGGGGACCTCGATGGCCAGGTCGATGACGCCGTCGCCGTGCGCGGCGACGTGGTCGGCGAGGAAGCGGCCGTGCTCGGTGGCCGGCTTGATGACGGATGTCAGGACGAAGCGGGCGCCGCCGGACTCCAGGACGTACGAGGCGGTCTCGCGGTTGCCGTTCTCGGGTCCCGAGTACGCCACCTTGCGCATCCCGAACGCGGTCGAGTAGTAGTGCGCGGCCTGCTTCGCGTTGCCCACCGCGAAGACCACCGCGTCCATGCCCTTGACGGGGAAAGCGTCCTTGGTCTCAGTCATGGCAAAAGCGTCCCGCCGACCTCCAGGGTGCGCAACAGTTCCGGTTCTCGCTGGACAGACTGCACAGCACGGGTGACGATCGACGGGTCAATCTGTGCAGGATGACCATGGAAAAGGCGGGCGGGGATGGGCATCGACAGGCTGGACGGGCGGCTGATCACGCTGCTCGACCGGGAGCCGCGGATAGGCGTGCTGGAGGCGTCGCGCCGGCTGGGGGTGGCGCGCGGCACCGTGCAGGCGCGGCTCGACCGGTTGCAGGCACACGGGGTGATCCGCGGTTTCGGCCCGCAGGTGGACCCGGCGGCGCTGGGCTATCCGGTGACGGCGTTCGCGACGCTGGAGATCAAGCAGGGGCAGGGCGTCGACGTCCGCGCGCATCTGGCGTCGGTGCCCGAGGTGCTGGAGCTGCACACCACGACCGGCGAGGGCGACATGCTGTGCCGGCTGGTGGCCCGCTCGAACGCGGACCTGCAGCGGGTGATCGACAAGGTGGTCGGGTTCGAGGGCATCGTGCGCGCGGCGACCGCGATCGTGATGGAGAATCCGGTCCCGCTGCGGATCATCCCGCTGGTGGAGCAGGCCGCCAGGGACACCTGGCCCCCGGCGTGACCGCCGGCCCGGCGCCGCCGCCCGTGGCGGCCGCCGGCCCCGGCGGGGGGGCCGCTGTCAGCAGGCCGGCGTCTGCTTGCCCGCGTCCAGTGCGGACAGGGCCGCCAGGGCGCCGTCGAGGGTGTCGACGGGGATGAGCCGCAGGCCGCCGGGGAGCTGGGCGGTGGCGTCGGAGCACTCGGCGCGCGGCACCAGGAAGACGGTGGCGCCGTCCTTGCGGGCGGCCAGCTCCTTGAGCGGTACGCCGCCGACCGCGCCGACCTTGCCCGCCGCGTCGATGGTGCCGGTGCCGGCGATGCTGCGGCCGCCGGTGAGGTCGCCGCCGTGGCCGTCACCGTCGATCTTGTCGATGATGCCGAGGGTGAACAGCAGCCCGGCGCTGGGGCCGCCGACGTCGGCGAGCCGCAGGTTCACCTTCACCGCGGACGGCGACAGGTGGAGGTGGCCGAGCGCGGCGGTGGTGGCCGCCTCCTGCGAGTCGGTCATCTCCTTGAGGTTGGCCTTCTCGATGGCCTTGACCGAGCCGCCGCTGGGGTAGACCGAGTCGCGCGGCATCGCGGCCCTGCTGGTGTCGAACCAGGACCTCGCCACGTCGACGAAGTGCACCGGGGTGTCCGGCGAGGTCGCCGCGATGGTGACCAGCCGCAGCTGCCCGCTGGTGGCGCGTACCGGCGTCCCGCTGACCGTGATGACCTGGGTGCCTCCGTTGCTGCCCAGCACGTCCGCGGTCAGCCCGGGCTGCACGATGGACACCGGCAGCGGCGCGAAGGCGGCCACGGCCAGCAGTGCGGCCACGACCGCCGCGCACACGGCGAGGGCCAGGGACCGGCGGGAGAGCGTAGGCATGCGCCCGACCTTAATTCACCGCCGACCCCGCCCAGAAACCGCGGGTTGGTTCACCCGGTCAGCGCAGTGCGTCCGACACCTCCGTCGCCGCCTCCACCACCCGCGGACCGACCCGTTCCGGTACCGCCTCGGAGAGCATCACCACGCCGACGCTGCCCTCCACCCCCGGCACCCCGAGCAGCGGGGCGGCGGCGCCGCTCGCGCCCGCCTCAAGCTCGCCGTGGGTCAGGACGTAGCGGACCTGGTCGGTGGCCAGGCTGGTGGCGACCGAGGCGCTGCCGATCCGCACCATCGCGCCGCCGTCCTCGTCCAGCGGGTCCTGGCCGCTCTCGCGGCCCTCCAGGTCGTCCTGGCCGTCGTGGGCGTCCGCGAAGCGCTCCCAGCGGCTCCCGTCGGGCGTCGGCTGCATGCCGCGGCCGGCGAGGATCGCCCGGCCCGCCGCGCCCCGGTCCAGCGGGTGGCGGAAGCCGGTGCGGTAGGCGACGTGGTAGTCGGTCCAGGTCGGTTCGACCACGGCGACGGCCAGCGCCTCGCTGCCGTCGACCAGGGTCAGGTGGGCGGTCGCCCCGATGTCCTCGGCGAGCGAGCGCAGTGCGGGCAGCGCCGCCTCGCGCAGCAGCGGGTGGACCTGGTGGGCCAGGCCGAGCACGCCGAGCCCGACCCGGGCACGGCCGCCGAGGTCGCGGCGCACCAGCGAGTGCTGTTCCAGGGTGGCGAGCAGCCGGTAGACCACCGTCCGGTTCACCCCGAGTTTGGCCGCCAGCTCGGTCACGGTCAGGCCGTGATCGGTGTCGGCGAGCAGTTTCAGGACCCGCAGGCCCCGATCCAGTGTCTGAGACGTCTCCGCGGTCACGACGCCCCCTCCTCATAGAATCGGCGGCGCTTGTCACGAAGACGACGCACCGCCGGTCCCGCGGCAGTGCGCGGAGAGGCCGCCGGTTGTCGGCTTACCGGCTGCGCTCCGCGGCGGCTCTGCCACGGCGCGTGCGTGATCGGCACGGTAGCGAGGTTGTACCGCTCAGCGGAAGAGGCCGTCCACAATCCGGGCACCGAGATGACGGCTCGTCGCTTGTCATATCCGGGTAACACCGCGGAAATCATCGCATTCGGGTGGCCCACTCCTGCACCTTCTTGATCCGTTCGCCGAGCTGCCCGGCGGTCGCCTCGGCGCTCGGCGGACCCCCGCAGACCCGGCGCAGCTCGTTGTGGATCACACCGTGCGGCTTGCCGCTCTGATGGTTGTACGCGGCCACCAGAGTGTTCAACTGCTTTCTCAGTTCCAGCAGTTGGCGGTGGGAGACCACCGGGCGCCGGTCCGCGGGGAGCTCCAGCAGGTCGGCCTCGTCGTCCGGCTTCTTGCGGCTGTGCGCGATCTGCCGGGCCTGCCGGCGCTGCAGCAGTATCTGTACCTGGTCCGGTTCCAGCAGGCCCGGGATGCCGAGGTAGTCCTGCTCCTCCTCGCTGCCCGGGTGCGCCTGCATGCCGAACTCGGCGCCGTCGTAGAGGACCCGGTCGAAGACGGCGTCGGACTCCAGGGCCTCGAAGGGCAGTTGGTCGTCCTCGGTGTCCTCGTCCTCGGCCTTCTCGGCGTCCGCGAGCAGCTGGTCCTCCTCGGCGAACGGGTCCTCCTCGCCCGCCTTCTTCGGCTTGTCGAGCACGTGGTCGCGCTCGACCTCCATCTCGTTGGCGAACTCCAGCAGCATCGGGATGGTGGGCACGAACACCGACGCGGTCTCGCCGCGCCGCCGCGACCGTACGAAACGGCCCACCGCCTGCGCGAAGAACAGCGGCGTGGAGATCGTGGTGGCGTACACCCCGACCGCGAGGCGCGGCACGTCCACGCCCTCGGAGACCATCCGCACCGCGACCATCCAGCGGTCCTCGGAAGTGCTGAACTTCTCGATGCGCTTGGAGGCGCCGGTGTCGTCGGACAGCACCACGGTCGGCTTGTGCCCGGTCAGCTCCTTCAGCAGCTTGGCATACGCGCGGGCCGAGTCCTGGTCGGTGGCGATGACCAGGCCGCCGGCGTCCGGGATGCCCTTGCGCACCTCGGTCAGCCGCTGGTCGGCGGACCTGAGCACGTTGGGGATCCAGTCGCCGGTCGGCGACAGCGCGGTCCGCCAGGCCTGCCCGGTGGCGTCCTTGGTCATCGGCTCGCCGAGCCGGGCCGCGATCTCGTCGCCCGCCTTGGTGCGCCAGCGCATGTTGCCGCTGTAGGACAGGAAGATCACCGGCCGCACGACACCGTCGGCCAGGGCGTTGCCGTAGCCATAGGTGTAGTCGGCCGAGCTGCGCCGGATGCCGTCGTTGCCCTCCTCGTAGGCCACGAACGGGATCGGGTTGGTGTCCGACCTGAACGGCGTCCCGGTCAGCGCGAGCCGCCTGGCGGCCGGGTCGAAGGCCTCAAGGCACGCCTCGCCCCAGGACTTGCTGTCGCCCGCGTGGTGGATCTCGTCCAGGATCACCAGCGTCTTGCGCTGCTCGCACCGGTTGCGGTGCAGCATCGGCCGCACGCCGACGCCCGCGTACGTCACCGCGACGCCGTGGTATTCGCGTCCCACCGGACCCGCGCTGTACTGCGGGTCCAGCTTGATCCCTATCCGCGCCGCCGCGTCCGCCCACTGCGTCTTCAGGTGCTCGGTCGGCGCGACGACGGTGATCTGCTGGACCAGGTGGTTGTGCAGCAGATACGACGCGAGCGAGAGCGCGAACGTCGTCTTTCCCGCGCCGGGGGTCGCCACCGCCAGGAAGTCGCGCGGCTGCCGCGCGACATAGGCGTCGATGGCCCCCTGCTGCCAGGCCCGCAGCTTGTTCGCCGTTCCCCACGGCGCACGGCCGGGGAAGGCGGGAGACAGGTGATGGGGGTGCGAGGCGGTGGTAGTCACGGTCTCCGGGTGAGGGTAGGGCGGCGGCCGCCCCCGGTCCCGGTGGCACGGCCCGTACGAAAACCGCCCCAGCCTAACCGGCCCGCGGCCCGCGCCCCGCCGTCGGCGTCCGCCCCTTCCGCGGTGCGACCGACATCACACCCGGCGCCGCTCCGCCGCGGCGGGCGACCCGCCGGCGGGCGGCGGCACGGCACCGCGGACCGGCCCGGCGCCTCCCTTCGTGACCCGCGGGCGCGCCCGCGCTCACACCCCGGCCTGGTCGGCATCGTCCTGGCCCGCAGGAACCGCTGACCCTACGTCGCCGGGGTGGGGCGGAGGCGGAGGGCGACGGCGGCGGCCGCCAGGGCGAGGGCGGCCGCCGGGAGGAAGACGGCGGCGAAAGCCGCGGGGTGGGCCGGGACGGTGGCGGCGGAGGTGGCGGACGGTGCGAGGGACCCGCCGCCGAGGGCCGCGAAGACCGTGCCGGCGGCGGCGACCAGCACCACGTTCGCCAGCGCGTCGCTGACCTGGAGGGCCGCCGAGTTCGTCCCCGCGTCCCGGGGCGCGGACATCCCCATCATCAGCACCGTCAGCGTGGAGATCGCCATCCCCATCCCCATCCCCGCCAGGCACCACGCGGCCGCGACGATCCACACCGGCACCGCGTGGTCCAGCGTCAGCGGCACCGCCGCGATCGCCGCGGCGGTCAGGACCATGCCGATCTGCACCAGCCGCTCGCGGGCCGGCTGGAAGCGCGGCCTGGCCTGCAGGTACGAGCCCAGCGCCCAGGTCAGGCCGCCGCCGGCCAGCGACAGGCCGGCCATCGTCGCTGACAGCCCGCGCTGGGTGACCAGCATCAGCGGGATGAAGGTCTCGGCGGCGGCGAAGGTGCCGGCCGCCAGGCCGCGCATCAGCACCACCGTGGGCAGCCCGCGGGCCGCCAGGAACGTGCCGGGCGGCAGCAGCCGGCGCGCGGCCGGTACGAGCAGCGCGGCGCCGGCCAGCGCGGGCAGCACGGAGAGCAGGCGCAGGTCCTGGCCCGCGTACTGCAGCAGCACCGCGCCCGCGGCGAGCGCCACCGCGAGCCAGATCCGCCGCCCGTCCATCCCTGGCCGCGGCCCCACGTCGTGCCCGGGGGCGGCGACCGTGCGCCGCAGCGCGGGCAGCATCACCGCGAGCGGCAGCACCACGAGCACCGGGATGGCCAGGAAGACCCAGCGCCACCCCAGTTGCTCGGTCACCGTCCCCGACACCAGCGGCCCGACGATGGACGGCACCACCCAGGACGCCGAGAACGACGCCATCACCGACGGCCGCAGCCGTACCGGATACGCCAGCCCCACCACCACGTACAGCGCGACGATGACCAGCCCGCCGCCGAAGCCCTGGACGGCCCGCCCCAGCACGAACGTGGTCATCGTGCCGGCCGTCCCGCTCACCACGAGCCCGGCGGCGAAGGCCGCGATCCCGGCGGTCAGCGGCGCCAGCGGCCCGCTGCGGTCGCTCCACTGGCCGCTTATCACCATCGCGAGCAGCGAGGTGGTGAAGTAGCCGGAGAAGCCGAACGCGTACAGCCCGAGGCCGTGCAGGTCGCGCGCCGCGATCGGCATCGCGGTGCTCACCGCGGTGGCCTCGAAGGCCACCAGCAGCACCACCGAGACCACCCCGAGCGTCAGCGCCCGGTACTCCCGCCCCAGGATGCCGCCCGTTCCCTCCTCGGGTATCAGCTGCCCGGCGGCGCGTTCCTCTGCAACAGTCACCGGCCCAGCGTAAGGGGCAATACGGCATTTCACCCCTGCCGCGAGACCGTACCGGCCTCCGCCATCCGTCCTACGCCCACCGGCCGGTTTGTAAACGGCGCATGGCAGTCCCGTGGCGTCCGCCCGCGCGCCGTTGACCCGGACCACCCCGACCCGCCATTGTCGAAGCAGAACGCACGACACGGCCGTGTGCCCGAGTGGTTGAGGGACTCGCCTGCAAAGCGAGTTACGCCGGTTCGATTCCGGTCACGGCCTCCATTGCCTGCCCGCCGCCTGGACAGGCGGCGGTCCGGGCCGGGAGCATGAGCAGGGGCTCCTGCCGGGCCCAGCCCTCGCGACAGCGCGCTCGCTCCACCGGCGCTCGGTGCCGTGGTCGCGCACCGGCCACGGGGGAGGTTGGCGGGCCGTCAGTTCGCGGGCGGTTCGGCCGCGTCCAGGACGGCTGCCCAGGGCAGCTCGCGTCCCGGCGGGTCCGCCCGGGGCTCGTGGAGCGGCCACACCTGCGGCCCGTGGATGAGGCGGGCGTCCGCCGCCCGCAGGGCGGCCAGGTGGCGCTCCCACGCCGGATGGCGGGTGTGGGCCGAGTTCACCCGGGGGAAGACGACGACCGGCACCCCGGGCATGCCCAGCGCCTCGCACACCTGCGTCAGCGCCTGGTTGTCTGCGATTCCGGCAGCGAGCTTCGCCACCGTGTTCGCGGACGCGGGGGCCACCACGTAGCAGTCGGCCTGCGGATGCGGCCGGGCCTCGTCGGGGAAACGGGGGGCGTCCCGTACGGGCAGGCCCGTCACCTCCGCCAGGCGCTCGACCTCGCCGATCCGCCGGAGCCAGGCTCCCGCGGTCGGGGTCAGCGTGACAGCCACCCGCCAGCCGCGTGCCAGCGCGGGTTCCACCAGTCCCGTGCGCAGGGACTCCACTCCCCCGGCAGCCGACGCCACGACTCCCAGCACGCCACGCACCGCCGTCGTCACCGCACCGCCTCGCGTCGTCGGGCCATCACGAACACCTCCGAGGGGCGCGACCCGGCGGCCCCGGGCGACTGCCCGGTGAGGTCCGCGGCGTCTCGCGCGCCCTCGGATTGTCGCGCACGAGGCCCGCTCGCGTGGCGCGCGTCCCGGAGACGCGGCGGACGCGGCGGACGTCGCGCACACGGGATTGGCCCAGGATTTCCGCTGCCGAGTGGCACACTCCGGGGCGGCGCGACGCCGTAACGTCGGGCCCATGACGGAGCGGACGAAGGAAAGAGCGGTCGGGACCGGCGCGGACGTGTTGCGCGCGCTGCATCTCGGGCGGGAGGCCGGCGATCCACTGGTGCTGCCCGGGCCGTGGGACGCCGCAAGTGCGCGGGTCTTCGCCGACGCCGGTTTCCCGGCGCTGGCCACGCCCAGCGCCGGGATCGCCGCGTCGCTCGGCTACGAGGACGGCGAGGGCACGCCCCCCGGCGAGATGTTCGCCGCGATCCGCCGCATCACCCGGGCCGTGGACGTACCCGTGACCGCGGATGTCGAGGCGGGTTACGGGCTCCCCGCCGCCGAGCTGGTCGAACGGCTGCTGGAGGCCGGTGCGGTGGGCTGCAACCTGGAGGACTCCGACCTGGCCGCCGGGACCCTGGTCGAGGCCGGGCGGCAGGCCGACCGGCTGGCCGAGGTGCGGGCGGCGGCCGGCTCCGCGCTGGTGATCAACGCGCGGGTCGACACGTATCTGCGCGGGGAGCGGACGCCCGCCGCCGCGGTGGAGCGCGGGCTGCGGTACGCCGCCGCCGGCGCCGACTGCGTCTATCCGATCCTCGCCCCCGCGACGCACCTGGCGGCCATCGCCGAAGGGGTCGGCGTCCCGGTCAACGCCCTGTGCAAGCCCGGCACCCCCTCCCCGCGCGAGCTCGGGGCGCTGGGCGCCACCCGCGTCACCTTCGGCGGCGGCCTCCAGGCCGAGGCGCTGGAGGCGGTCAGGACGATGGCCGTCGGCATGGTCCGCTGAAAGGACCGGACCGGACCGAACCGGACGGAGCCGGAGCGGGCGCCCCCCCGGGTCAGTCGCTGCCGCAGTAGCCGTCCGGGCAGAAGGAGTCGCGCAGGACCTGGAAGACGTTCCGATACGTGGACCAGTCGTCGTCCGGGCCGGCGACCAGCAGCGCGTACTGCACGCCGTCCGGCCCGGTGAAGGCGCGGTCGACCACGTGGCGGGTGCCGCCCCCGTCGCGGGTGTAGGTGTATTCGAGCTCGGCGGCGTCGGGGGCCTGGTCGTCGCTGAGGTAGCTCAGGCCGACCAGCTGGAAGCCGTCGTGGTGGGAGACGGTCTCCTGGGTCGCCGCCAGCGACTGGTAGGGCGTCGTCTCCGGCCCGTTGAGGGCGAAGATCTGGATCAGGCTCGCCCCGTCCGCGCTGCGGTAGTAGACGCTGGCGCCCTCGGTGGTGCGCTCCCAGGACTGCGGCACGTCGACGGTGAAGCCCGCCGGGTCCGTGAGCTGTTCGAAGCCGTCCGGCGGCGTGCTGAGCGGCGGCGCCGTGGAGGGGACGTCGGTCGTCGGCGAGGCAGTGCCGTCCCAGTCGCCGGCCCCTGCCGAGCCGCCCGCAGAGTCGCCCGCGGAGTCGTCCGTCGAGCCGGGATCGTAGGTCGAGCCGGGATCGTACGTGCTGCCCGCGCCGCCGGACGTCTCCGGGCCGGTCGAGTACGCCGACGTGCCGGCGGTGCCGAAGCCCGGCAGCCCGCCCGCGCTGTCGGAGCCGCCGCTCCCGCCGGACGTCACCGCCCACAGGCCGGCGCCGGCGGCCGCGCAGACCGCCACCACGGCGAACGCCACGATCAGCACCCGCCTGCTGCTGTTGCCGCGCGACAGCACACCCAGTGCCGGCGGCACCGCCACGGGCAGGGTGTCACCGTCCGCTCCCGGCGCCGGGTCCTGCACCCAGCGCTGGTTCTCCGCGTCCCATCGGGCCATCGCGGCCACCCCCTTCTCAGCCGAGCAGTTCCAGGCACGCCTGGACGACGGCCGCGGCGGAGGCCAGCCCGGCCGCGGCGGTCGCGCCGAGGTCGAGCCGGTCGCGCAGCCACTGGAGCCGGCTGCGCCGCACCAGGCCGCCCTCGGCGATCTCCCGTTCCGCCCCGGCCAGTTCCGCGTCGACCTCGGCGGTCTCCTCGCTGGGCGCCAGCACCCGCAGCTGCTCGCGCAGCACGCCGACGGCGGCGGCCAGTTCGGCGGACGCCGCGACGTACTGCGTCGAGGCGTCGACCGCCCGGGCGCCGCGGCCGGCGGCCACCGCCCCGCCGGTCATCACACCGACGCCGATCCCGGCGCCCGGCGCGGGCAGCGGCGGACCGGCGTACGGAGGCGGCGGGGGCGCCGCGGCCCGGTGGGCGCGGTCCTCCGCCCGGGCGTTCTCGCCGGCCGCGGCCGCCCCGCCGGTCATCACACCGATCGAGATGCCGCCCGTGCCGGACGCCGCGGGCGGCGCCTGCCGCGCGGCGTCCTGCTCCGCCGCGTCCTGGTCCTCGTGCTCCGCCGCCATCAGGCACCGCCTTCCGTGTGCTTCGCCGACGCCCGGTCCCCTGTCGCGACCGCGCCGCCGCTCATCGCACCGATGTAGACGCCGCCGCCGCTGACGTTGACGATCTGCTGCTCGAACTCACCCGTCGCGTAGCCCTTCAGCCGCAGCGCGTCCCGCACGCCGCTGGCGATCCGGTCCTGGACGGTCTTCACGTAGCGGCTGATGTCCATCTCCTGGAAGAGCGACACCTCCCGCACGCTGCCCAACTCCCGCACCGACGTGGTCGGCCCGTCGGGCAGTGCGTGCTCGGGGTCGGCGAGCCAGGTGCGGAAGACCGCCACGCCGGTACGCACCAGCGACGCCATCGCGGCGAGCCCCGCGGCCGGGCTCGCCAGCAGGCTGCGCAGCGCGTGCCGTACCGGGTCGGCCTGGCCGCGGTCCGCGATCACGTCCACCGCCCTGAACTCCGGGCGCACCGGGGTCAGGACGTGCGGGACGACCTCCAGCACGAGCATGCCGCCCTGGGTGTGCACCCGGACCAGGATCGACACCACGATCTGCTCCTCCCACGCGCCGACCCTGATCCGCAGGAAGTGCCGCCGCGCCTCACCGCCCTCGCCGGCCGCCGCCGCCAGGTGCTCGTCGACCGTGCCCGCCGCGTAGACCACCTCGGCCCGGCGCAGTCCGGCGGGCAGGTAGACGAACTCGTCGATCTCCAGCGAGCGCAGCCGGTCCCGGCTGGCCGCCGCGGAGTCGCGCAGCGCCGTCATGCGCGGCTTGATGAGGTCGATGACCTCGCGCCCGGTCAGCCGTGGCGGCTCCGCCGCCATCGCGGCCTTCGCCGGGTCGGCCGGCTTCAACTCCATGGCCAGTGACCAGGGTTCGTACGGCTTGCCGGCGCCGATGAAGGGCCGGAAGGGGTCGTAGATGGTCAGCGGCGAGTGCTGCTCGCGGTCGATGGCCGCGCCGATCCGCCGCCACTGCGGGGAGCCGCCGAGGGTGGCGCGGGGCGCGTGCGCGTAGGCCGTACGGCCCAGCTCCCGGCACATCACGGTGGTGACGTGGCCGCGGTGCAGCCAGACCGGCAGCGCGAGCAGGAACGGGAAGAACACGCCCGCCCAGGCGTTGTCGCCGCTCAGCAGCGTGATGAGCACCGCCCCCGCGTAGACCACGCCGACCAGCGGGGTGAACACCGGCAGCAGCAGCTTCAGCCGGCCGCTGGTGGCCTCCTTGAGCATCGCACGGTCCAGGGTGAAGACCGCCACGCCCACCCCGGCCGCGCTGCGCCTGGCCCAGGCCATCGCGCACAGCAGCGCGTACACCGCGAACCACGGGACGCGCAGCACCGAGTCCGAGGCGGTGCCGGTCACCGCGAAGCCGGCGAAGACCACCCAGATCAGCACCACCCACGCCCCGGTCTGCGCCTCCCGGCGGCGGGCGCGCAGCGCGTGCGCGAGCACCGGCAGGGCGTCGATGCCGAGCGAGGGGGCGACCGGCCGCTCCTCGTGCTCGACCAGCTCCTCGATGACGCGGGTGCGGAAGCCGGTGTCGAAGTAGACCCCGGCGCTGAGCAGCCGGGTGGTCTCGGTGCGGAAGGCCGGCGGCCGGGTGCCGTCCCTGGGCTGCGGAACGGGCCGGGTGGCTGTGCTCATACGTCCCCCGTGGTCCCCTGCGCCCTGCGAGCCGCGCAGGCTGTGCAACTGACGTCACTGTGAGTATGACGGCCCGTCAGGCCGCACGCACAGTTCCGCGGGACAACGGTGGGACCAGAAAACCTACGTCTGCGGCTTCACGATGGCCGCCTGGGGACGGATGGGGAGCCGCGCGACGGGGCGGCCGGTGGCGGCGCGGACCGCGGCGGCCACCGCGGCGGGCGAGGTCACGACGGGCACCGCGCTGACGGCCTTGGCGCCGAAGGGGGCGACGACGTCGCGCTCCTCGACGAGTTTGACGATGCGGACGTCCGGCGCGTCGAGGGCGGTGGGGAGGGCGTAACCGGTGAGGCTGGGGCGTTTGATGATGCCGCGGGGGGCGCGCAGGTCCTCCATGAGGGCCAGCCCGACACCCTGGGTGACGCCGGCCTCGATCCGGGCGGTCAGCTGCCGCGGGTTGAGGATCCGGCCGACGTCCTGGGCGACGGCCAGTTCCACCACCCGCACGGCGCCCAGCTCGATGTCGACGTCGACCACCGCGCGGATCGCGCAGAAGGTCAGCCCGACGAAGGCGTCGCCCTGGCCGGTCTCGTCCAGCCGGTCGGTGGGGTGCGGGCGGCACTGCGCGGTCGCCCACAGCTCCTTGCCGTCCAGCGTCTCGGCGACGGTCGTGGACAGCACCCCGTCGTAGGAGGTGATCTTCCCGTCGGCGATGGTCAGCAGCTCCACGGACATGCCGAACTTCGCGGCCAGCGGCTGCAGCAGCTGCGTCCGCACCATCTTCGCGGCCCGCTCGACGGCCCCGCCGGAGACCCAGGTGTGCCGGCCGCGCGCCGAAGGCCCGGCTGGCGGCTGGTCGGTGTCGGAGGGCAGCACCCGGACGTCCTCGACACCGAGCACCTCCTGGACGATCTGCCGGGCCAGCGTGGTGAAGCCCTGGCCGGTCTCGACGGCGGCGCAGATGACGGTGGCGCGGCCGTCGTGCACCCTTACGGTCGCGGTGGACACCTCGTCGGTGCCTTCGGCGCCGAGGACGTGCACCATGCCGAGCGCGTAGCCGACACCACGGCGCACCGCACCGGGCTCGCCCGCGCCCGAGGTGCCGCCGGGCAGCAGCCACTGCGACTCGTCGTCGCCGTCGGGCAGCGGCGGCAGGTCGGCGTCCCTTACCGCCTTCAGCAGCTCGCCGACCGGGGCCGGGCAGGTGACGGTCTGCCCGGTGGGCAGCAGGTCGCCGGTCGCCAGCACGTTGCGCATCCGGATCTCGGCGGGTTCCAGGCCGAGTTTGGCGGCGAGCTTGTCCATCTGGCCCTCGTAGGCCGTGCAGACCTGGAGGGCGCCCTCGCCGCGTACGTGCCCGGACGGCGGGTTGTTGGTGCGCACCGCCCAGCCCTCGACGAAGACGTGCGGGACGACGTAGGGCCCGGCGGCGAAGGACACCGCGGCGGCCAGCGCGTCGGAGGAGGCGTCGGCGTAGGCTCCCGCGTCCAGCAGGATCTGCGCCTCGACCTTCACCAACCGCCCCTCCGCGTCCGCGTGGTGGCGGTAGCGCAGCAGGGTGGGGTGCCGGTGGGCGTGGCCGAGGAAGGACTCCTCGCGGGTCGCGACGAATTTGACCGGGCAGCCGGTCCTGAGCGCCAGCAGCCCGAGCGGCAGCTGGATGCCGGAGTCCTCGCGGTCGCCCATCGCACCGGGCACACCGGTGACGACGACCTTCACATGGTCGGCCTCCAGGCCGAAGCAGGCCGCGGCGATGTCGCGGTCGGCGTGCGGGTCGGTGGAGGCGACGTAGAGCTCGACGCCGCCGTCCGGCCGCGGCACCGCGAGGCCCGCCTCGGCGCCGATCGGGGCCGGGTCCTGGCGGCCGACGCGGTACAGGCCCTCGACGATGACCTCGCCGACGGTGTCGGGGTCGCCGAAGCGCAGCGGGATGTGCCGGATCAGGTTGCCGTCGGGGTGCAGCGGCTCGGCGGCGAAGGCCTTCTCCGGGTCGGTGACCGGTTCAAGCACCTCGTACTCGACCAGGATGGCGGCGGCCGCGAGCCTGGCGGTGTCCGGGTGGTCGGCGGCGACCGCGGCGATCGGCTCGCCGTGGTGGCGCACGATGTCCTTGGCGAAGACCGGCCGGTCGGCGACCAGCCGCCCGTGCATGGCGTCCCCGGGCACGTCCTCGTGCGTGACGACGGCGCGCACGCCGGGCATCGCGACGGCCTCGGCGGTGTCGATCCGGACGATGCGGGCGTGCGGGTACGGCGAGCGCAGCACCGCGGCCCACAGCAGGCCCTCGGCCCACAGGTCGGCCGCGTACGGATAGGTGCCCTGCGTCTTCGCCGGGTCGTCGGTCGACGGCACGGAGGTGCCGATGCCGTGCGGCGGCCCGCCGGCCAGGGTCTCGGCGACGGCGCCGGGTTCGTCGATGACGCTCATCGGGCGCCTCCCGCGCGTACGGCGCTTCGTCTCCATGGGCCCACCCGCAGCCACCCGCGCGAGTGAGAGGTCGTGTGCGACTGCCCCTGCCGGGGTACGCCGCAGGTGGCCGCGCGCCCGTGCGGACGGGAGAGCGGGCCGGGTCGCGATGTCGCACGGCGGCCGTCCCCGCGGGGGACGCCGGGTTCGCGCGGCGGGGTCATACGGCGCCCTCCGTGGCGGCGGGGCCGGACTGGGCGGGGATGCGGGCGGCGGGCGGCGGGTCCTCGGCGTCGCGGGCGGCGACGACCTGGCGGACCGCGTCGACCACCCCGCGGTAGCCCGAGCAGCGGCACAGGTTGCCGGACAGCGCCTGGCGCGTTTCGAGGTCGGTGGGGCGGTGGTTGCCCTCCAGCAGGTCGTGCATCGTCATTGCCATGCCGGGGATGCAGAAGCCGCACTGGACGGCGCCGCAGTCGACCAGCGCCTGCTGGACATCGGAGAGCCGGCCGTGGGCCGACAGGCCCTCGACGGTGCGGACCTCGCTGCCGGCCGCGGTGGCGGCGGGCACCAGGCAGGACGCGACGAGCCGCCCGTCGACCTGGACCGAGCAGGCGCCGCACTCGCCCTGCTCGCAGCCGTCCTTCGCGCCGGCCAGGCCCAGCCGCTCGCGGAGCACGTACAGCAGCGACTCGCCGAGCCAGGCGTCGGTGACGGGCCGCTCGGTGCCGTTGACCCGCAGCAGGTAGGAGGCGAGCGGGTGTTCGCTGCGGGTCTCGGCCGCGGCCTCAGGCTCCGGCTCCGGCTCCGGCTCCGGCTCCGGCTCAGGTTCGGACTCCGGCCGCGATCCCGGCTCGGGACCGGGGTCCTGCCCGGTGACGACGTCGGGATCGGGGTCGGAGTCGGGGTCGGGATCCGGCTCCCGGTCCGCCGCGGGCTCGGCCCCGGCGTCGGGCACCTCGTCCACCACCGCGGACCAGGCGGCCTCAGCCGCCGAGTGGTCGGCCGGCTGCCAGGGCGCCGCCTCGCCGCCGAACGCCGACCAGTGGCCGTCGGGTTCGGCCCCGGCCTCGGCAGGCTCCGCGGGGTGCGCGGCCGCGGCCTGCACCGCCGCCGCGCCCTGCCCGAACATCCCGGCGGGGAAGGACTGGGTGGGCGCCGCGGGCGAGGGCGCCCGGTCCCAGGAGGAGGTGAAGGCGCCGACCGCGTACTCGCCGGAGTCGCCCTCCGCCTCGTCCCTTATCACCGGGATCGTCCACTGGGTGGCCGGGTCGGTGTCGCCGACCGGGCCGTGCGCGATCAGCGGGTCCTCGCCCGGGCGCGGTTCCGGCGGCAGTTGGGCGGCGAAGGAGACATGCATGGTCTGGTCGGGGTCGTAGTCCCCGCCGCCCGGGACGGGCTGCCACGCACCGGAGTTGCCGGGCGGACCCGGCTGCTGCGGCTGGTCGGTCATGCCAGGGCCCTCCCGAGCGCTCGGCGGGACAGTGCGGCCACCGTACGGCGCAGCTGGACGGCGGCCGGGGGCAGTTCGACCCCCGGCTGGTCGGGGATGCACGCGGCGGCGACGTACTCCCCGAAGGCGGTGCACGCCTCGGATGCCAGGGTGCGCTCGCCGTCCCAGTCGATCAGCCCGGCGACCCACTGCTCGGCCTCCAGCGGCCGCAGCGGCACCTGGGCGACCGCGCCGACGGCGCACCGCACCTGGCGCCGCGCCGGGTCCACCACGAGCGCGACGGAGGCGACCGCGCGGCCGGGACCGGTGCGGCCGGTGGCCTTGAGGAAGGTCTGCGGGGCGTGCAGCAGCGGGATGCGGACGAAGGCCAGCAACTCGCCGGGCCGCAGCGGGTCCATGCCGGTCAGCAGGTGGCTGACCGGGATCTCCCGGTCGGCCTCTGGGCCGGCCAGGATGACGCTCGCCTCCAGCGCGGCCAGCACCGGGAGGGCGTCACCGGTGGGCGCCGCGGAGACGATGTTGCCGCCGAGGGTGCCCGCGTTGCGGATCTGCGGCGGCCCCGCCGACCGTGCGGCGGCGGCCAGCGCGGGGATGAGCGCGGCGAAGTCGGGGCGCCCCATGCGCGCGTGGGTGAGTCCCGCGCCGAGCAGCGCGGCCCCGTCGGCGTACTGCCAGCCGCGGATCTCGGCGATGCGGCCCAGGCCGACGAGCGCGGCCGGCCGCAGC
The DNA here is from genome assembly GCF_036010485.1 of Streptomyces sp. NBC_01198. Taxonomy (NCBI): domain Bacteria; kingdom Bacillati; phylum Actinomycetota; class Actinomycetes; order Kitasatosporales; family Streptomycetaceae; genus Streptomyces; species Streptomyces sp. NBC_01198. The sequence goes on along the minus strand of NZ_CP108568.1, from coordinate 5,312,499 downwards.
AGCCCGGCGTTCACCGACGCCATCAGGTCGGTGCCGCCCGCGACAGGCACGGCGCTGGGCATGGCGGCGAGCGCCGCCACCGCCTCGTCGAGCGAGGACGGCAACGTGACATTCTCCGCGGTCTGCTGTGCATACGTGCTCACGCAGCTGCCCCTTCCCGGCCTTCCTCCGTCACGCGGTAGCCGTACCGTACGTGCTGAGCGCCCGGACGTGGCAACTCTGGCACATCTTCCCCCGGGGTCGGCGCGAGGGTCCACGAAGTACCGATCCGTCCGCCACGCGTGTGATCGTACGTCTCCCGGGGAAAACGGCACAGTGCCGGAATTGCCATCCTTCATGCAGGTAACGGCGGTTACGGGTCCACCGTGCCAGGTCCGCCCGCGGCCCGGGGCGGAAGTTGCCGAACGGTCACACGATCGTGGGCGAACCGTCCAACGGCCGCCCCAGGACGCCGGGCCGGCGCTGCCAGGGCCGCGGGCCGCCGGGCGGGCGGTACTCGACGCCGAGGGCGTCCAGCCGGGCGTAGTGCGTCCGCATCCTGGCCTCGAAACCGGGCCAGTCCCGCTCCCGCGGCGCGGGCAACGGCGACCAGGCGACCTCGGCCAGGGCGGCCAGCCGCGGGTAGACCGCGTAGTCCACCGCCCGCGGGGAGTCCAGGACTTCGGTCCACACGTTGGCCTGGGTGCCGATGACGTGTGCCGCCTCCGCCGCGGTCAGTTCGGCGGGCACCGGCTCGAAGCGGTAGACGTCCTCCAGGGTCCGCACGTGGGAGACCGGCACCGGCTCGTCCGGGCCGTCCGCCTGCCGCCAGTCCAGATACACCTGGCTCTGCGGGCACATCACCACGTCGTGCCCCGCCCTGGCCGCCGCCACGCCGCCCGCGTAGCCCTGCCAGGACGACACCGCGGCGCCCTCCGCGAGCCCGCCCTCCAGGATCTCGTCCCAGCCGATCAGCCGCCGCCCGCGGTCCGCCAGCCAGCGGTCGAAGTGCCGGATGAGCGCGCTCTGCAGCCCGTCCTCGTCCCGCACCCCCAGCTCGGCGATCCGCGCCTGGGCGGCGGGCGAGGCCCGCCACTGCTCCTTGGGGCACTCGTCGCCGCCGATGTGCACGAAGGTGCCGGGGAAGATGTCGAGCAGCTCGGTCAGGACGCCCTCGTAGAACCGCAGGGTCGCCTCGGTGGGCGCCAGCACGTTGGGGTTCACCCCCCACTCCGGCCAGACCCGCAGGGCGGCGGTGTCCACGACGTCGGTGTTGCCCAGCTCCGGATACGCGGCGATGGCCGCCTGCGAGTGGCCGGGGATGTCGATCTCCGGCACCACCGTGACGCAGCGGGCCGCCGCGTACGCCACGATCTCCCGGAGGTCGTCCTGGGTGTAGTACCCGCCGTGCGGGCGCTCGTCCCACAGCGGGGACTCCCGCAGGCCCACCTTCGTCCGGTGCCGCCACCCGCCCACCTCGGTCAGCCGCGGGTAGCGGGTGATCTCGGGGCGCCAGCCCTGGTCGTCGGTGAGATGCAGGTGGAGCACGTTCAGCTTGTGCGCCGCCATCAGGTCGAGGTGGCGCAGGACGCCGTCCTTGGGCATGAAATGGCGTGCGACGTCCAGCATGAAGCCGCGCCAGTGGAAGCGGGGCCGGTCCTCGATCTCGCAGACCGGCAGGGTCCAGGTCGGGGCCTGGCGGACCGGGGCCCGGCGGAAGGCCTCGGGCGCCATGAGCTGGCGCAGCGTCTGGGCGCCCCAGAAGACGCCGGCGGCGTCCCCGCCGGTCACCTGCGCGGTGTGCGGTGTCACGGCCAGGCGGTACGCCTCGGGCCCGAGGCCCGGATCCACGTCCAGCCGGATGCTGCCCGCGGTCCCGTCGAACCCCAGCCCGAGCGCCGGGCCGAGCACCCCGCGCACCCACCGCGCGGCCCCCTCGGCCCCCGCCCCCACCTCCAGCCCCGTCCCTTCCCCGACCACGAACCTGCCGTCACCTGTCCGCGCGAGCCGCGCCTGCGGGATGAGATCCATGCGCCTCATCATCCCTCCCCACCCACCCGCTACCCGCGGGGGGGTTCACCACCGCGCCCCCGCCCGGGGGCCCTTGCCACGTGCGGCGGCGCCTCGCTTTCCCCCCGCCCCGGCCGGTCGCGCAGTTCCCCGCGCCCCCGAGGGGGTGCCACTTCCTGTGGCGGTCCGACTTCCCCGCCGTCGTGGCTGGTCGCGCAGTTCCTCGCGCCCCTGAGGGGTTGCCGCTTGCGGTGGCGGTTCGACTTCCCCGCCATCGTGGCTGAGCGCGCAGTTCCCCGCACCCCTGAGGGGTTGCCCTCTGCGCAGAGGGTGACCGTTTTTCGGGGCGCGCGGGGGTACCCCCAGGCGAAGCGCTGGGGGAGAACGGAGCGACCGGCCCCCACCGGGGCGCGGGCGAGACGCCACCGCAAGTGGCAGGACCAGGGGTGCCGGGCCGCAGGCACGGGCGGGGGCGCCCGGGGGCGCGAGGTTGGCGGGGACGGTCAGAGGGACCGGGAGCGCATCGTGCGGGCGTGGGTGGCGACGGTCGCGGCGGCCATCCAGGAGAGCAGGAGCCAGCCGGCGTGGGCCAGGGCCAGGTCCCGCCAGGTGGACGTCGTGGCGGAGCCGGCCACCGCGGCGGCGAGCGTGGCGCCCAGCAGCAGGGCCGGCAGGACGATCTGGAGCCGGCCGAACCAGGAGAAGAGGAACGCCCGCCGGGCGAACTCCGGGCCGTACCACCAGCGCACGCCGGCCACGGCGAGGGCGACGCCGGCGATACCGGCCGCGGTCACCGGCACCGCGGCCCACAGCGGCCACAGCTCGCGCCGCCAGGCCCGGTCGGCGATCAGGCCGGTGGTGATCAGCGGCGCCACGGGGATGGCGGCGCCGACGTGGGCGGCCCGGATCTGCCAGAGCCGGTCGTCCACGGCGAGCTCCGTGCGGACGGTCGCCCGGATCCCCCGCAGCCGCGCCCGCGCCCCCGTGCCCGTACGCCGGCTGTGGACGCGTACGACGACCGCGAGCAGCGCCGCGGTGACGAGCAGGACGACGCCGGCGGCCACGAACTGCCAGTTGTCACCGGTCTCGATCCGGTAGAGCTGGATGCCCCAGAGCAGGGCGACGGCGAGCCCGCCGGTCAGGACGCCGGCCCGCGGGGCCTGCAGCTGGCCGGGATCCGCGCCGAGCAGCAGCGAGCGCTCCACCGCCGTACGGTGCTCGGCCCGCAGCCGGCGGGGTATGCGGCCGAGGATGCTGCGGCCTGCGCTGAGCGAGCGGGCCAGCGCGACCTGCGCCTCGGCTTCCCGCGGGGCCATCTCGACGGCCCGGCGGGCGGCGGCGACGGCGTCGGGGACGCGGCCGAGCCGCCGGTAGACGTCGGAGAGCAGAACGGCCGGCTCCCAGCCGTCCGGGTCTGACCCGGTGGCGCGCAGCGCGACGATCAGCGCGTCGTGGGTCTCGTCGAGTGAGAGAAGGACCACACCGGCGAGCACGAAGACGTCGGCCGCCTCGGCGGGCCCGGCGAGTGCCAGCGCCCAGTCGACGGCCTCGCGGGCCTCGGGCCCGCGCTTCTCCTGCGCGAGGACCCAGGCCCGCAGCAGATATCCCGCGCTGCCGTTGCGCTCCACGAAGGCGTCGCCGACCACGGCGTGCGCCTCCGCGAAGCGGCCCTGTCCGACCAGGGCGTGCACGCGCTCGCCGCTGGTGGAGTCGTCGTCGGGCGCGTCCGGCGTACCGAACACGCCTCCGTCACCCTCGTCGCCTTCCACGGGCCTCCCCTGTCCGCCGGAAGGGCGTCAGGCGTTGCCGCCGCTGCCCTTGCCCGACTTGTCCTTGTCGCCGCCGCCGAGCGGCATGCCCTCGTAGATCTCCTTGCACATCGGGCAGACCGGATACTTCTTCGGATCGCGGCCGGGGACCCAGACCTTGCCGCACAGCGCGACGACGGGCGTGCCTTCCAGCGCGCTCGCCATGATCTTGTCCTTCTGGACATAGTGCGCGTAGCGCTCGTGGTCGCCGTCACCGTGGGAGAGCTGCGGAGTCGGCTCGACCAGAGTGCCGGTGCCCGCCCCGCGCTCGGGCTCAAGAGTGCTCATGGAAGTCAAGACTAGTTGAGAGACGGATCGTCCGGATACGTGGCCACCATCGCCAGCTTGTTGCGCTGCCTGCGCAGCACCGCCCGCCACAGCCGTTCCGGGTCGGGGGCGGACACGTCACCCGGCTCGGAGTCGACCACGTACCAGGCGCCGCCGGTCAGCTCGCGCTCCAGCTGGCCGGCCCCCCAGCCGGAGTATCCGGCGAAGATCCGCAGGCTGCCCAGCTCGGCGGCGAGCAGTTCGGGCGGGGCGTCCAGGTCGACCAGGCCGATCGCCCCGTGCACCCGGCGCCAGCCCAGCACCTCGACGGGCTCGCCGCGCGACTCGCCGGGCACCACCGCAAGGCCCAGAGCGGAGTCCAGCGAGACCGGGCCGCCCTGGAAGACCACCTGCGGCAGCACGGCGAGGGCGGCCCAGGGCTGCAGCACGTCACCGACGCCGACCGGCGTGGGGCGGTTCAGGACGACCCCGATCGACCCCTTCGCGTCGTGCTCGAGGACGAGCACGACCGCCCGGTCGAAATTGGGGTCGGCCAGTTTCGGCGTGGCCACGAGCAGCCGTCCGGTGAGCGAGGACACCTCGGTCATGCTCCACATGATCCCGCATGCCGGGCCGCGGCGGAGGGTCGTACGGCGTACCCGCGGCGCGCCGGGGCATACGCGGTGGTACGGCCCAGCAGCGGGGGTCGCGGGGCGCATTACCATTTCCTCTGTTCTCCGGCTCCACCCGTTCCGACGATCGCGAGATCCATGACCGACATCGCCGATGTACTGCTTGTCCATGGCGGAACCCCCCTCGAAGGCGAGATCCGGGTCAGAGGCGCGAAGAATCTCGTGCCCAAGGCCATGGTCGCCGCCCTCCTCGGCAGTGAACCCAGCCGGCTGCGCAACGTGCCGGACATCCGCGACGTCAGAGTGGTGCGCGGGCTGCTCCAACTGCACGGTGTGACGGTCAACGCCGGCGAGGAACCGGGCGAGCTGGTGCTCGATCCGACCCGGGTGGAGAGCGCCAACGTCGCGGACATCGACGCGCACGCGGGCTCGTCGCGCATCCCGATCCTGTTCTGCGGCCCGCTGCTGCACCGGCTCGGCCACGCGTTCATCCCCGGGCTCGGCGGCTGCGACATCGGCGGCCGGCCGATCGACTTCCATTTCGACGTGCTGCGCCGCTTCGGCGCGACGATCGAGAAGCGGGCCGACGGGCAGTATCTGGAGGCCCCGCAGCGGCTGCGCGGCTGCAAGATCCGGCTGCCGTACCCGTCGGTGGGCTCCACCGAGCAGGTGCTGCTGACCGCGGTGCTCGCCGAGGGCGTCACCGAGCTGTCGAACGCCGCGGTCGAACCGGAGATCGAGGATCTGATCTGCGTCCTGCAGAAAATGGGCGCGATCATTTCCATGGACACCGACCGTACGATCCGGATCACCGGTGTCGACACGCTGGGCGGTTACACGCACCGCGCCATTCCTGACCGCCTTGAGGCGGCGTCGTGGGCGAGCGCGGCGCTGGCGACCGAGGGCGACATCTACGTGCACGGCGCGCAGCAGCGTTCGATGATGACGTTCCTGAACACCTTCCGGCGGGTCGGCGGCGCCTTCGCGATCGACGACGAGGGCATCAGGTTCTGGCACCCGGGCGGCCCGCTGAACGCCATCGCGCTGGAGACCGACGTCCACCCCGGCTTCCAGACCGACTGGCAGCAGCCGCTTGTGGTGGCCCTCACGCAGGCGTCGGGGCTGTCCATCGTGCACGAGACGGTCTACGAGTCCCGGCTCGGCTTCACCTCCGCGCTCGGCCAGATGGGCGCGCACATCCAGCTCTACCGCGAGTGCCTGGGCGGCAGCGCGTGCCGGTTCGGCCAGCGCAACTTCCTGCACTCCGCTGTGGTCTCCGGGCCGACCAAACTGGAAGGCGCCGACCTGGTCATCCCGGACCTGCGCGGCGGCTTCTCGTACCTGATCGCCGCGCTGGCGGCGCAGGGCACCTCGCGGGTGCACGGCATCGACCTGATCAACCGCGGCTACGAGAACTTCCTGGCCAAGCTGGAGGGCCTGGGCGCGCACATCGAACTGCCCGGCATGCCCGCGCACGCGGGGAGCGCCGCCGCGTCGGCGGCGGCGGTCGCCTGACGCAAGCCCCCCGGCGCCCGGCGCACGCGGCAAACGGAAGGGCGGCCCCCCGGCACCGGGGGGCCGCCCTTCGACGCGCTCCGAGGCTTACTTGCCCTTGGCGGATTCCTTCAGCTTGGAACCCGCGGAGACCTTCACGCTGTATCCGGCCGGGATGTTGATCGGCTCACCCGTCTGCGGGTTGCGGGCGGTGCGGGCGGCACGGTGAGTGCGCTCGAAGGTCAGGAAGCCGGGGATCGTGACCTTCTCGTCGCCCTTGGCCACGATCTCACCGACGGTCTCAGCGAACGCGGCCAGAACGGCGTCGGCGTCCTTACGGGTCACCTCTGCGCGGTCGGCCAGGGCGGCCACCAGCTCACTGCGGTTCATATCTGTACTCCCGTGTTCTTTCTGCCATGGGGGCGCGAGCTCGAAGCTGTTGCTGTGTGCCTCACTGCCCAGGTGTGCATCCTGCCCCCATATATGGGCGGAAAGCCAATCGCCTGCCCGCGCGAGTCGTGGAAAAAGCGTTGCGGCACGGCGGGGATGACGGATTGTCGTCACATGCTCGACGCTCGGAATACGAATCCGGCTCTTTCCCGCCCTACAACCCTTGGCTCGCCGGAGCGGCCACCGCGGCGGACACCGCAGGACCCTGCGCCCTGGCCGCGTCGCGCACCGCGTCGGCGACCGCGCCGGCCACCTTGTCGTTGAAGACGCTGGGGATGATGTAGTTCGGGTTGAGCTCGCCGTCGGCCACCACGGCCGCCAGCGCGCGGGCCGCGGCCAGCATCATCTCGGTGTTGACCGTACGGGACTGGGCGTCCAGCAGGCCGCGGAAGACGCCGGGGAAGACCAGCACGTTGTTGATCTGGTTGGGGAAGTCGCTGCGCCCGGTGGCGACCACGGCCGCGGTCTGCCGGGCCACGCCCGGGTCCACCTCGGGGTCCGGGTTGGCCAGCGCGAAGACGATGGCGCCGTCCGCCATCGCCGCCACGTCCGTGCCGTCGAGCACGTCCGGCGCCGACACGCCGATGAAGACGTCGGCGCCGACGACCGCCTGCTTCAACGTGCCCGTGACACCCTCGGGGTTGGTGTTGTCGGCGATCCACCGCAGCGCCGAGCCCGCGGACGCACCGACCAGGTCCTCGCGGCCGGCGTGCACCACGCCGTGGATGTCGGCGACCACCGCGTGCTTGACGCCCGCGGCGATCAGCAGCTTCAGGATCGCGGTGCCGGCCGCGCCCGCCCCCGACATGACCACCCGCAGGTCGCCGATGTGCTTGCCGACCACCCGCAGCGCGTTGGTCAGCGCCGCGAGCACCACGATGGCGGTGCCGTGCTGGTCGTCGTGGAAGACCGGGATGTCCAGCGCCTCGCGCAGCCTGGCCTCGATCTCGAAGCAGCGCGGCGCGGAGATGTCCTCCAAGTTGATCCCGGCGAAGCCCGGGGCGATCGCCTTGACGATCGTGACGATCTCGTCGGTGTCCTGGGTGTCCAGGCACAGCGGCCACGCGTCGATCCCGGCGAACCGCTTGAACAGCGCCGCCTTGCCCTCCATCACCGGCAGCGCGGCCTTCGGCCCGATGTTGCCCAGTCCCAGCACCGCGGAGCCGTCGGTGACCACGGCGACGCTGTTGCGCTTGATCGTCAGCCGGCGGGCGTCCTCGGGGTTCTCCGCGATGGCCATGCAGACCCGCGCCACCCCCGGGGTGTAGATCATGGACAGGTCGTCACGGTTGCGGATCGGGTGCTTGGACTGCATCTCGATCTTGCCGCCGAGGTGCATCAGGAACGTACGGTCGGAGACCTTGCCGATCGCCACACCCTCGATGCCGCGCAGCTTGCCGACGATCTCGCCGGCGTGCTCGGTGGAACTCGCGGCGACCGTCACGTCGATCCGCAGCCGCTCGTGCCCCGACGCGGTGACGTCCAGACCCGTGACCGAGCCGCCGGACGACTCCACGGCGCTGGTCAGCGCACTGACGGCGGTCCCGCCCGCGGGGACTTCCAGCCGTACCGTGATCGAGTAGGAGACGCTTGGCGCCGTTGCCATGACGACCTTCTTCCGGTTCCTGCCTGAGGGTGTTCGTACCCGTGGAAGACTACTTCCACGATGTGAAGACGCCGCAACACCCCGGTTTTGCCCGGCACGGGAAGAGCTTCCGCCAAGCGTTTGTTAGCCTGAGTACGGCACCGGCCCGATCCAAGCCCCCGGGCCCAACCTTAGGCGCTTCGAGCGCCCACTTGCCGCGAGGCGAGCATGGCGGGTCGGTGCCACCTCTTCTCTCTTCCCGCGCCCCAGCTGCCTGCCACTTGCGCTGGCGTTCGCGGCTTTCCCCCCGTCTCCGCTGAGCGCGCAGTTCCCCGCGCCCCTGGGGCTTGCCCTCTCCGCAGAGGGTGAGCGTTTTTCAGGGGGCGCGGGGAACTGCGCGACAAGCCACGACGCGCCCGCAGGCAAGAACCCACCGCAGGTGGCACTCACCCCAGGGGCGCCTGGGGGCCGGATCCGGCAGCGGGCCGGGCGAGGGCCGGTGGAAAAGCCGGCTGCTCAAGCCATTGGGCGGAGGAGGTCAGGGACGCCTGCGGCGTCAGGGGCGTCGCGGTCGGCCGCGAGGACGGTGAGCCGCTGTGTGGCCCGCGTGAGGGCCACGTACAAAACGCGCAACCCCGCAGGGGACTCCTCCGCGATCTCCGCCGGCGAAACCACCACCGTGGCGTCGTATTCGAGGCCCTTGGCCTCAAGGCTGCCGAGCGCGACGACCCGCTCGCCGAGCCCTTCGAGCCAGCCGCGGGCCTGCGCCCGCCGGTTCATGGCCACCACGACCCCGACGGTCCCGTCGACCTCGGCGAGCAGCCGGCCCGCCGCGGCGCGGACGTCGGCGCCCAGGTCGGCACCGGCGACCTCGTAGCGCGGGACGACGCCGGTGGAGCGCACCGCCCGCGGCGACTCCATCCCCGGCATGGCCAGCGCCAGCACCGTCGCCGCGACCTCGGCGATCTCCGCCGGGTTGCGGTAGTTGACGGTGAGGGTGAAGCGGCGCCGCGGCCGGCTGCCGAGTGCCTCGTCCCGCGCGCGGGCCGCCTCCTCCACGTCGGACCAGGAGCTCTGCGCCGGGTCGCCGACGATCGTCCAGGTGGCCGTACGCCCGCGGCGGCCGACCATCCGCCACTGCATCGGCGTGAGGTCCTGCGCCTCGTCCACGATGACGTGCGCGTATTCGGTGCGCTCCTCGTCCAGCCGCTCCCCGCGCCCGCGCCGGCCCGTCGGCATCCGGTCGGCGTAGGTGGTGACCTCGTCCAGCCCGGTGAGCTGGTCGAGCGGGTCCGCCTCGCGCCGCTTGGGCCGGGGCGCGGGGCCGAGCAGCGTCTCCAGCTCGTCCAGCAGCGCCACGTCGTGCGCGCTGCTGCCGTCCCTTCGCAGCGACCGGGACACCCGCCGCACCTCGGGCGGCGACAGCACCCGGCGTGCCCAGCGGGCAAGCCGCTTCTCGTCGGCGAGCGCGGCAAGCACCCCGCGCGGATCGAGGACCGGCCACCAGGCGTCGAGGAAGTCGATGAAGTCCTGCTCGGTGGAGATGTCCTCGTCGAAGCCCTGCCGCTCCTCCGCGGCCAGTTCCGCGTCGTCGAAGCGCCGCCCGCTCTTGCGCCACAGCACGTCGAGCAGCAGCCGCCGGGCGCGCGGGCGCAGCAGATTGACCGGGGCGGTGCCGCTGAGGGCGTTGTGCCGTACGTCGGCCAGTTCGCCCGCCGACAGCTCGACGCGGCGGCCGAAGGCCACCACCCGCAGCGTCGTGGGGGCGTCCTGGACCAGGTCGAGGCAGCCGCGGGCGGCGTTGCGCAGCACCTTCTGCATCCGCAGCGACCCCTTGACGCGGGCCGTGGCCGGCTCGTCGTAGAGGTCCGCGGTCACCCCGTCGACCAGCGAGCCGACCGCCCTGATCGCGACCTGCCCCTCCTCGCCGAGCGAGGGCAGCACGCCTTCGGTGTACGCCACCAGCAGCGGTGTCGGGCTGACGCACAGGATGCCGCCGGAGTAGCGGCGCCGGTCCTGGTAGAGCAGGTAGGCCGCCCGGTGCAGCGCCACCGCGGTCTTGCCGGTGCCTGGGCCGCCGGTCACCTCGGTGACCGACGCGGCGGGCGCCCTGATCACCAGGTCCTGCTCGGCCTGGATGCTGGACACGATGTCCCGCATGGAGTGCGTCCTGGCCTGGCCGAGCGCGGCCATCAGGGCCCCGTCGCCGACCACGGGCAGGCCGGTGGTCAGCTCCGGGCGCAGCAGGTCGTCCTCGACGCCCAGCACCCGGCGGCCCTTGGACCTGATCACCCGGCGCCGCACGACCCGGCCGGGGGCGACCGGCGTCGAGCGGTAGAAGGGCGCGGCGGCCGGCGCCCGCCAGTCGATGACCAGCGGGGCGTAGTCGGTGTCCAGCACGCCGATCCTGCCGATGTGCAGGGTCTCGGCGATGTCGGCGGTCGCGTCGTCGCGGACCGCGTCGTCGGCCGGGTCGACGGAGGTGAAGGCGCCGTCCGCGCCCTTCTTGCCGTCCTTGCCGCGCAGCATGTCGATCCTGCCGAACAGGAAGTCCTCGAACTCGCTGTTGAGCCGGTTCAGGTGCACCCCTGCCCGGTAGACCTGCGCGTCCCGCTCGGCGAGCGCGCCGGGCGTCCCCACCTGGCCCCTCTTGGCGGCGTCGCTCATCAGGAACTCCGCCTCGTGGATCTTCTCCTCAAGGCGCCGGTAGACCCGGTCGAGGTGCTGCTGTTCGACGGCGATCTCCCGTTCTCTGACCCCGCCGCCCCCCTGCCGGTCCTGAACTGCGGTCTGCGCGGCCACGCAGGACCCCCTTCGTCTGTACGTCGTGCGCCACCCCGCGGGTTACCGTTCCCCGCGCGAGGGGCAGCCTGCAACCGTACGCGACCTGCGCCCTTCTGCCCACCCGGCACATCCGCCCGGCGCCGGGAATTCCCTCCCCCGGAGTCCTCGTCAGGCGTTGCGCAGCGCCCGGCTGCTCCGCCGCCGGTGCCTGGCGACCCGTTCGCGGTTGCCGCACACCTCGCTGCTGCACCAGCGGCGCCGGCGGCCCCGGGAGGTGTCCAGGTAGACCAGGGCGCAGTTCTCGCCCTCGCAGCGGCGCAGCTGGGAGCGGGCGACGGGGTCGGTGAACAGGTCCACCGCGTCCCTCGCCACCGCCGCGAGCAGGGACGCCGCGTCCGGCGGCGCCGCGAGTGCCCTGGTCAGGGAGCCGTCAGAGCCGAGCACCGCCCGGGTCGCGGGCGGGGCGGCGGCCCGCGCGACCTCGTTGAGCCGCGCCACCGCCTCCGGCGCGGCCGGGGTGCCGGTGAGCTGCGCGGCCACCAGTGCCTCCAGGAGCGTACGGAGGTCCTGCAGGCCCCGCGCCCAGTCCGGCTCCGCCGGCACCGCTGTCCCCGGCGGGACGAGCCCGGTGCCGTACACCCACTCGACCACCCGCTCGACCCGGTCGAGCCGCTCCCCCACCGGCCGCGCGACCCGCGTCGCCACGAGGTCCAGGCACACCCGCCCCCCGTCGAACCTCAACTCCCCCATCGCCCCTTCCCTCCGTCGCCCCCCAGAGTGCCGGTACCTCCCGGTCGGGGGCTAGGCCGTGTCTGACAAATCCCGCCTGGCCCGCGGCGCCTGGCACCCCTACGTGATTGCCCCACGGCGGGGCCCCTCCACGTCCTGCCCCCTGCGGCGCCACCCGCACATGGTGCTGCGCTCGGCTGCCAGGTGCTTGCCACTTGCTGTGGCGTTCGCATCTCCCCGCCACCCCGGCTGAGCGCGCCCCTGGGGGCTTGCCCTCTGCGAGGAGGGTGACCGTTCTTCAGGGGCGCGTGGGGCACCCCCAGGCGAAGCGCTGGGGGAGAACTGCGCGACCAGCCACGACGGCGCCGCAGGCGGGTGCGCACCGCAAGTGGCAGTCGCCCAGGGGCGCGAGGAGGTGCGCGCGCAACCACCCACCCGCCGAAGGTCCCGGCACCGGGGCGCGGGGGCACCCCCGAAGGGCCCACCCCCGGCAGCGGAGCGACATGCGCTCAGCCGGGAGCGTATTTGTCCGCGTGGGGGTCGAGGGACAGTCGGTACCCCCGCTTGACCACCGTCTGGATGAGCTTCGGCGCCCCCAGCGCGGAGCGCAGCCGCGCCATCGCCGTCTCGACGGCGTGCTCGTCCCGCCCCGCCCCCGGCAGCACCCGCAGCAGGTCCGCGCGGGAGACGACCCAGCCGGGGCGCCGGGCGAGGGCCCGCAGGAGGGCCATCCCGGCCGGCGGCACCGGCCGGAGCGCGCCGTCGACCACCACGGCCTGGCCGCGGATCTCCACCTGGTGCCCGGCCACCGGCAGCGGCCGTACCCGCCCCGGCAGCTCCCTGGCGACGAGCTGGACGAGCGGCCCGAGCCGGAAGCGTTCCGGCTGCACGGTGGGGATGTCGTGCGCCTGCAGGGGCAGCGCGGTGACGGGCCCGACGCAGGCGACCAGCACGTCGCGCCGGAAGGCGGCGAGCAGGTCGTCGAGCCGCCCGCGCTGCCCGGCGCGGTCGAGGAGCGAGGCCGCCGCGGGCGCGCTGGTGAAGCTCACCGCGTCCAGCGAGCGCGCGAACACCGCGTCGAGCAGCCGGTCGACAGGACCCAGGTCCTCCGGCGGCATCCAGCGGTAGACGGGGACGGCCACCACCCGCGCCCCGGCCACCCGCAGCGACTCGATGAAGCCGGGCAGCGGCTCCCCGTGCAGCTGCACGGCGACCCGGCGCCCGTCGACGCCCTGGTCGAGGAGCCGTTCCAGCACCTCGGCCATGGACTCCGAGGCGGGCGACCACGCCTCGGTGAGCCCGGCCGCGCGGACCGCGCCGCGTACTTTCGGGCCGCGGGCGAGGAGTTCGACCTCGCCGAGCCGCCGCAGCAGAGCCTCGCCGAGGCCCCATCCGTCGGCCGCCTCGATCCAGCCGCGGAAGCCGATCGCGGTGGTGGCGACCACGACGTCGGGTGCGTCGTCGAGCAGTTGCTTCGTCCTGGCCATCAGTTCCGCGTCGTCGGGCAGCGGCACGATCCGCAGCACCGGCGCCCGCAGCACGGCCGCGCCGCGCCGCTCAAGCAGCGCGGCCAGCTCGTCGGCGCGGCGGGCGGCCGTCACGCCGACGGTGAAGCCCGCCAGCGGCGCCACCGGTCCTGGTCCGCCGTTCCCGCTCGGCTCTTGCGCCCGCATCGATCCGCCCACCTTGCCGCTGAGGTTCCGTTGGCCTCCCCGTCGCCCCGCCGGGGTTCCGGCATCGTCCCAAGGCGGGGTGACGGCTTCGGTTCGCCGGGATTTCCCCGGTGTTACGTACGGGGCAGGTGCTCACACCTCCGCGTAGACGGCCGTACCGGTGGGAGCGCTCTGCCCGGTGCCCGCGGCGGTACGTGCCGGGCGCCGCAGGTATACGGCCCAGGTGACGACGAAACAGATCCCGTAGTAGGCCAGGAAGCAGACGAAGGCGGGGGTGCCGGACCGGGCGTTCAGGAAGCTCTCCCGGAAGGCCAGGTTGATGCCGACCCCGCCGAGCGCGCCGACCGCGCCGATCAGGCCCATCGACGCACCCGACAGCCGCCGCCCCTGCGCCGCCGCGGCCTCGCCGGTGAGGCCCCTGGCCTCGGCCTTGCGCTGGAAGATGCCGGGGATCATCTTGTACGTCGACCCGTTGCCGAGCCCGCTGAGCACGAACAGCACGATGAAGCCGGGCAGGAACAGCCCGAGCGACTTCCGCTCGGACGCCACCACGACGACCCCGGTGGCGGCGGCCATGGCCAGGAAGGTCCACAGCGTGACGCGCCCGCCGCCGAAGCGGTCGGCGAGGCGGCCGCCGGCCGGCCGGATGAGCGAGCCGAGCAGCGGCCCGATGAAGGTCAGGTAGGCCGCGTGCAGCGGGGTGCGGCCGAACTGGTTCTGCAGGACCAGGCCGAAGGCGAAGCTGTAGCCGATGAAGGAGCCGAAGGTGCCGATATAGAGGACCGACATGATCCAGGTGTGCGGGTCCTTCGCCGCGTCGACGGCCGCCCCGGTGTCGTTCCGCACCGTCGTGAGGTTGTCCATGAACAGCGCCGCCAGCGCGGCGGCGACCACCGTCAGCGGGATGTAGACGGCGAGCACGACCCGCGGGTGGGCGGCCCCAGCGGTGGCGATGACCAGCAGCCCGACCAGCTGGACCGCGGCGACGCCGAGGTTGCCGCCGCCGGCGTTGAGGCCGAGCGCCCAGCCCTTCTCCCGCAGCGGGTAGAAGGAGTTGATATTGGTCATGGAGGAGGCGAAGTTGCCGCCGCCGACCCCGGTGAGCGCCGCGACCACCATGAGAGTGCCGTAGGAGACGCCGGGTTCCATCACGAAGGCCGCGGTCACCGTGGGGATCAGCAGCATCAGCGCACTGACGATCGTCCAGTTCCGCCCGCCGAATTTCGCCACAGCGAAGGTGTACGGCACCCGCAGCACCCCGCCGACCAGCGTCGGCGTCGCCACCAGGAAGAACTTCCCGGCGGGATCCACGTGGTATTCGGGCCCCATGAACAGCACCATCACCGACCAGAGGCTCCATATGGAGAAGCCGATGTGTTCGGAGAGCACCGAGAAGACCAGGTTCCGCAGCGCGACCCGGCTGCCGCCACCCTCCCGCCAGAACCGCTCGTCCTCGGGGTCCCACCGCTCGATCCACCGGCCTGCCCATCGACTCATGGCGCGCCTCCCTGTGACCCGGCCCCGTGCTCCGCGGGGTGTGCCACCGACGATAGGAACGCCGCGTTACCACCCCGTGCCACCAGGTCACACGAACGCAACCGTGCTCTCATTCCCCCGAGCCCCCCACTGTGAGCCCCCAGAAACGCCGGACGGCGCCCCCCGCAGCGGGGGGCGCCGTCCGGCGCATGGGATGAGTGGAGATGGCGGGAATCGAACCCGCGTCCTGTGGTGCAAAAACAGGGCTTCTCCGAGCGCAGTCCGCTGTGCTTTTCTCGGCCCCGGCAGTCACGCGGACAAGCTGCCGACGGGCTCAGTCACTGTTTGATTTCCTTCTGGGACCCGTGACCGGTCCTAGAAGTTTAGATCCCTTGATGATGCCAGGATCCGGGTCGGGATCACCCCCGGGCTGACACTTCGCAAGTCGCTACTTAGGCAGCGAGGGCGAAGGAATCGCGCTTGGTGTTGGCGATTATTGGTTGCGACATATGGTTAACGAGATCATTGCCGCTTCCTCGGCTCGCTTCCCCTGCTTCGACATCCCCAGTCGAAACCGATCATCCCCATGTGGTGTTTTCAATGTGCACACCGGACTCACCATGGTCCGGTGCTGCTGGTTCCATCGTACGTGATCAGCGCGCGGCGCGGCCAGCGTATTCCCGGCGGGGTCCGCCGTACGGGTCAGGCGTACGGGTCCGCCGTACGGGTCGCTCAGCCCCGCGGCACCCGCACGGCCGGGGCGCCGGCGGGTCAGGCGCGCTGGCGGCGGCGGGCGGCGGAGACCGCGCGGTCGGACTCGCGGCGGTCCTGCTTCTCCCGCAGCGTCTGGCGCTTGTCGTACTCCTTCTTGCCCTTCGCCAGCGCGATCTCGACCTTCACCCGGCCGTCCTTGAAGTACAGCACCAGCGGCACGATGGTGTGGCCGCTCTCCTGGGTCTTGTGGACCAGCTTGTCGATCTCGGCCCGGTGCAGCAGCATCTTGCGCTTCCTGCGGGCCGAGTGGTTGGTCCAGGTGCCCTGGGTGTACTCCGGGATGTGCACGTTGTGCAGCCATGCCTCGCCGTCGTCGAGCTGGGCGAAGCCGTCGACGAGCGACGCGCGGCCCATGCGGAGCGACTTGACCTCGGTGCCCGTGAGCACCAGGCCCGCCTCGTACGTGTCGAGGATGAGGTAATCGTGTCGCGCCTTCTTGTTCTGCGCGATGATCTTGCGACCGGTCTCTTTTGCCATAGCCCCGTCATTCTCCCACTAGGAGGGGGTGCCGAGGCCAGCGATTACCTCGCGCGCCTCGGCTGCCGGGTCCGCGCCGCCGGTCACCTGGACGTCGGGGTCGATGCCGCGGCCGTCGACCCCGCGGCCGTCCGGCAGGCTGTAGTGGCCGACGGTCAGCTCGGCGACCGAGCCGTCGGGCAGGGCGCTGGGCATCTGGACCGAGCCCTTGCCGAAGGTGCGGGAGCCGACCACCACCGCCCGGCCGCGGTCCTGCAGCGCCCCGGCCAGCAGTTCCGCGGCGCTCATGGTGCCGCCGTCGACCAGGACCACCAGCGGCTTCGCGGTGTCGCCGCCGGCGGCCGCGTAGAGGGCCTGCTGCCGGCCGTGCACGTCGTAGGTGGCGACCAGGCCGCCGTCGAGGAACGCGGACGCCACCGCGACGGCCTCCTCGACCAGCCCCCCGGAGTTGCCCCGCAGGTCGAGCAGCACGCCGTGCTCGGCGGTGCGCACCGCCGCCTGCACCTGCTTGCCGGTGCCGAGGGTGAAGGCGTCGATGGCGATGTCGGTGGGGCCGTCCTGGCCGCCGGGGTGGCTGACGGTGACGGCCTCGGTGGCGAGGGTGGCCCGCTGCATCGTGACGGTCCACGCGCGGCCGCCGCGCTGCAGGGCGAGCGTGACGGTGCTGCCCGGCGTGTTGTCGCCGCGCAGGTCGGCGACGACCTCGGTGACCGCGAGGCCGCCGCACCGGGTGGAGTCGATCGAGGCGAGCATGTCGCCGACCCGGACGCCGGCCCGCTGGGCCGGGCTGCCGGACTGCACCCGGGCGATCTGGACGCGGCCGCCGTCGATCCGCCGCACCCACAGCCCGACGCCCACGTAGCGCCCGTCCAGGGCCTCCTGGAGGCCGGCGTACTCCTGCGCGGTGTAGAAGGACGACCAGCGGTCGCCGCTGCGGCTGACGAGTTTCTGCACGGTCTGCGCGCCGACCTTGCCCTGGGCGATCTCCTGGGCGATGCGCTCGCTGTCGACCGGTGCGCGCCCGCTGCCTTCCGCGGCCTTCTGCTGCGGGCCCTTGGCGTCGCCGGGGGTGCTCGCGGCGCCGGTGCGGGCCGGGTTGGCGCCGTGCCGGCCCGGATCGGCCGCGGTGGCCGCCGCGATGCGCACCCGGGGGCGCTGCTGCGTTTCCGTCAGGCTGCCGGCCGCGGCACCGGTGGCCAGCAGGGTGCCGAAGACCAACGTCAGGGTCGCCCCACGGCGGATGCGGCGGGGCGTCCCGAACAGCAACGGGCCGGACATGGCGGGAAGTCTAGGCCAGAAACAGGCGCGGTACGGAAAGATACGACGACCGCGGCGGCCGTGGTGGACGCCCGGGCCCGGCCCCCGGTCAGACCCTCAAGTACCGCCGCAGGGCGATGAACGCGGCCGCCGCGGGCATCAGGAATCCGATCAGCAGGACCAGCGGCAGGACTTGGACGACGGGCCCCCAGCCGAGGAAGGACACCAGCGGGATCTTGTCCTGGAGCTTGAGCCCGGCGTCGATCATGAAGTACCGCCCGCCGAGCAGCATCACGCAGGCGACGCCCGCTCCGACCAGGCCGGCGAAGGCCGCCTCCATGATGAACGGCATCTGGATGTAGAAGCTGGACGCGCCCACCAGCCGCATGATGCCGGTCTCCCGGCGGCGGCTGAACGCCGACACCCGCACGGTGTTGATGATCAGCAGCATCGCGACGGTCAGCATGAAGGCCAGCACCACGTAGGCCGCCTTGGTCATGCCGCCGAGCAGCGAGAACAGGTTCTTCAGCACCGCCCGCTGGTCCTCCACCGACTGGACGCCGGGGCGCCCCTGGAAGGCGCTGGCGATGACGGTGAACTTCGTCGGGTCCTTGAGCTTGACCCGGTAGTTCTCCGGCATCTGGTCCGGCGTGATGGAGGTGGCCATCGGCGAGTTCTTGAACTGCTTCTCGTAGTTCTTGTACGCGCCCTCGGCGCTCTCGTAGTAGACCTTCTCCACGATCGGGAGCTTCTTGAGGTCCGCGAGGATCTGCGTCTTCTGGTCGTCGGTCACCGCACCCTTGGCGCAGCTGGGCGTGGAGCCCGCGTCGCTCTTGTTGCACATGTAGACGGTGACCTGGACCTTGTCGTACCAGAAGCCCTTCATCGAGTCGACCTGCTTGTTGGCCAGCAGGGCGCCACCGGCGAGGGCGAGCGAGAGCGCCACGGAGATGATCACGGCGAAGGTCATCGTGAGGTTGCGACGGAGGCCGACGCCGATCTCCGACAGGAAGAACTGGAGGCGCATGGGGGTCGAGGTTCCTTTCGGAAGGGCTGACGTTGTCGGTTCGGCCGGCTGCTAGTGCTGGTAGCCGTAGACACCGCGCGACTGGTCGCGTACCAGCCGCCCCTTCTCCAGTTCGATGACGCGCTTGCGCATCTGGTCGACGATGTTCTGGTCGTGGGTGGCCATCACCACGGTGGTGCCGGTCCTGTTGATCCGGTCGAGCAGCCGCATGATGCCCACGGACGTCTGCGGGTCGAGGTTTCCGGTCGGCTCGTCGGCGATCAGCAGCATGGGCCGGTTGACGAACGCCCGGGCGATCGCCACGCGCTGCTGCTCACCGCCGGACAGCTCGCCCGGCATCCGGTCCTCCTTGCCGGCCAGGCCGACCAGGTCCAGCACCTCGGGCACGGTCTTGCGGATGGTGCCGCGGGGTTTGCCGATCACCTCGAGGGCGAAGGCGACGTTCTGGGCGACCGTCTTGTTCGGCAGCAGCCGGAAGTCCTGGAAGACGGTGCCGAGCTGGCGCCGCATGTGCGGGACCTTCCAGTTCGACAGCCGGGCCAGGTCCTTGCCCAGCACGTGCACCATGCCGGTGTCGGTCCGCTCCTCGCGCAGGATCAGCCGCAGGAAGGTCGACTTGCCCGAGCCCGAGGAGCCCACCAGGAAGACGAACTCACCCTTCTCGATCTCCAGCGACACGTCCCGCAGCGCGGGCCGGTTCTGCTTGGGGTAGGTCTTGGTGACGTTGTCGAATCGGATCACGTTCGCACCAGGGGTTTGCGGGATGGGCGGACAGGGGATGAGGCGACACTACGCGACAGGGCAAGCCGTGCGCAGTCGTCGTACCGGGTTGGTGGGCCGTCCCACAGGGCATATCCGGGCAACCCCGCCATTCCCTGCTTCTGCCGCCCCCGCGAGCGCCGCGGCCGGGAAGCTGAGAGACTGGAGACCACGTACGCACTGCCGCCCGGAGGACTGGAGCAGACCCCCCTCGGGAACCATTCACCCACCGGGAGCGTTCACCGGACGGAGTGAGGAGATCACCATGACAGTCGACAGGCTGGTCTGCGCGAACTGTTCCGGCCCGGTGGCCGAAGGCCGCTGCCCGGTGTGCCGCGCCAACCGTGCTCGTATGGAGCAGGAGCCGGGCTGGTCGTCCATATCTCCCGCGGCCCTGATCGCGCTGCTCATCGCCCTGCTGGCCGTGGTCCTGGTCGTGGAGCACGCCACGGCGTGACGCGGCCTTCCGGAGCCTGCCGGGGGCCCCGCTCAGTTGCCCTCGCGGCGCCCCGCGTCGAACCGCCGCAGCACCCGCACCACCCGCCACACTCCGAGCGCACCCCCGGCGAGGCCGCCCCCGGCCAGCAGGCTGCCGCGGCCCTCGCCTGAGACCCCGCACAGCAGCGTGAGACCCGCGACGACGCCGAAAACGGCCCCGGCGAGCACGCACCCGGTGACCAGTGCGAAGACGATCTCGACGGTCATGGCGTCCTTGTCCCAGCGTGCTTCCCGCCCCATGTCCACGGCCCAAGTCTCACACGCCCCGGCGAGGGCCGGACACCTCTTGACCGGACAGCCGCCCCCGCTTGCGCAGGGGGTCGCGGCATGCAAAGGGGCCGGAACGCTGGTGCGTTCCGGCCCCGTACCCCGTGCCGTGCTGGTGGCGTCAGGCGGCGTTGCGGCGGTTGGCCGCCAGGCGCGGGCTGATGCGGAAGCCGATGCCGCCGGCGATCAGGGTCGCGGCGCCGATCAGCAGGAAGGCGGTGCCGTTCGAACCGGTCTCGGCGAGCTGGCTCGACGTGTCGCCCTGCGGGACCGGCTGCGTGTTGTCGGTGTTGGTGTCGTTGTTGCCGCAGTCGACACTCTCACCGGTCAGGGTGCAGGTGTTGTTGTTGCCGTCGGGGTTGGTGCCGGACGGCGAGCTGGGCGGCGCCGAGGTGCCGCCGTTCGCGTTGCCGCCGTTCGCGCCGGACGTGGTGCCGGTGGTCGGCGGGTTCGTGGTCGGCTCGTCCGTCGGCGGGTTCGTCGTCGGGTCGTCCGTCGGCGGGTTCGTCGTCGGGTCGTCCGTCGGCGGGTTCGTCGTCGGATCGTCCGTCGGCGGGTTCGTCGTCGGATCGTCCGTCGGCGGGTTCGTCGTCGGGTCGACCGGGCCGCCGTTCGCCCCGCTCAGCGGGTCGGTCGGGCCCGTCGTCTCGTCCATGACGTGGATGGACGGGGTGGACGCACTGTCGTTGGTGACGGCCTGGGCTGCGCCCACGGCTGTCAGGGAGGCGCCGCCGGCTATGACGGCCGCCGCGGCAATGCGGGCGACACGCAGCCGCGTATTGCGCTTGCTCATGAGTCAATTACCCCCAGTAGATGTCTGCTTCGGGCTGCGCAGACAAGGAGAGGGCTTGTCACCGGAGGGAGTCCTCAACGCTCACCCCCGTGAGCTGACGCCTCAGTCATGCGCATGCCGCGCATCACCCTCGCCCCTTTCCCCCGGAGCGTCAAGGCCATTAAGCACACAATGTACGAATTACCCCTGTGTGCCCGGCACTTCTCCACAGCTCTGTGACATCCGCGACGCCGTGAGGGCTCAAGCCGCGGCCTTTTCACGGGACTTGCGCCAGCGGATGCCCGCCTCGATGAAGCCGTCGATGTCGCCGTCGAGGACGCCGTGGGGGTTGCCGACCTCGTAGTCGGTGCGCAGGTCCTTGACCATCTGGTACGGGTGCAGGACGTACGAACGCATCTGGTTGCCCCAGGAGTTGCCGCCGTCGCTCTTGCCGAGGGAGTCCATCAGGGCCTGCTCCTCCTGGCGGCGGCGTTCCAGCAGCTTGGCCTGGAGGACGTTCATGGCGCTGGCCTTGTTCTGGATCTGGGAGCGCTCGTTCTGGCAGGAGACGACGATGCCGGTGGGAATGTGGGTGATGCGGACCGCGGAGTCGGTGGTGTTGACGCCCTGGCCGCCGGGACCGGAGGCACGGTAGACATCGACACGCAGTTCGGACTCGTCGATCTCGACGTGGTCGCTCTGCTCCACGACCGGGAGCACCTCGACGCCGGCGAAGGACGTCTGGCGGCGGCCCTGGTTGTCGAAGGGGGAGATCCGCACCAGGCGGTGGGTGCCCTGCTCGACGGAGAGAGTGCCGTACGCGTAGGGGGCCTTGACGACGAAGGTGGTCGACTTGATGCCGGCCTCCTCCGCGTACGAGGTCTCGTAGACCTCGGTGGAGTAGCCGTGGCGCTCGGCCCAGCGCAGATACATCCGCTGGAGCTGCTCGGCGAAGTCCGCCGCGTCGATGCCGCCGGCCTCCGCGCGGATGTTGACCAGGGCCTCGCGGGCGTCGTACTCGCCCGACAGCAGCGTCCTGACCTCCATCTCGTCCAGCGACTTGCGGACCTCGTCCAGCTCGGCCTCGGCCTCGGTGCGGGTGTCGGCGTCGTCCTCCGCCTCGGCGAGCTCGAACAGCACGGCGAGGTCGTCGATACGGCCGCGCAGCGTCTCGACCTTGCGCAGCTCGGCCTGCAGGTGGGAGAGCCGGCTGGTGATCTTCTGCGCGCTCTCCGGGTCGTCCCACAGGGACGGGACGGCGGCCTGCTCCTCAAGCGCGGCGATGTCGTTCCGCATCCGGTCGAGGTCGAGGACGGCCTCGATCGACCCCATGGTCGAGGACAGGGATTTCAGTTCTTCGGATACATCGACGATTGCCACGGGTCCAGCGTACCGGCTGGCCGAAACCTACCGCCCCGGTCGTGCCGGGACGGTCTCCAGGCCTACACCGACGCCGTCGCCCGGCTGAGGGTGCCGGAGGACGTGCGGGTGAAGATCTCCAGGGTGTGCGCCGACGCCGCCGCCGCGCCCAGGGCGGTGGGCGTGCCCGGCAGCGGGGCGGTGGACCAGTCGGCGTCGGGGGCGACCGCGGCCTGCCCGCCGGGCGCGAAGGCGTAGAGCCGGTTCCCGGCGGCGACGGCGTCCGGGCGCGCGGTGGCGTCGAGGCCCTGGACGACGGTGGCGGGGCGCCAGGCGCCGTCGGAGTACGGGAGCTGCAGGACGGCGCCGTCGGCCTTGCGGACGACGAAGGCGTCGAGGGTGCCGCGGGCCCGGGAGACCAGGGCGGGGGCGGCGGTGACCCGGCCGGCGGTGGGGACGACGGCCCAGGCGTTCCAGCGGCTGCCGACCAGCGAGGCGGTGACCAGGTCGCCGCCGACCCTGCCGACCAGGTCGATCCGGCCGGGTTCGGAGGACGCGGCGGCCGGGGCGGCGTCGAAGTGGGTGCGCTCGTCGACCTGCGACCAGGAGTTCCAGTGGCTCCCGGACATCGTCCTGCGGTAGAGCAGGCCGTCGGTGCCGAGCGCGAACAGGTCGATCCGGCCGGCCCTGGCGGAGACCGCGGCCGGGTCGTCGGCGACGTTTATCCCGCTGAGCTTGTGCCAGGGGCCGTAGCCGGAGCGGTCGCGGACGACGTACCAGACGTTCTTGTCCTGGCCGCGGGCGAAGACGTACGTGGCGCCGTCCACGACGAGCGCGCGCGGGCCGCCGACCAGCGGGACGCCGGCCGCGGGGACCCCCTGGAAGGCGGACCAGCGGGGCAGCGCCAGCGGCTGTCCGATACGGCTCTGCGGGGCGTCGGCGCCCCCCGTGGGGGCGGCCGGGGTGGTGGCCCGGTGGGAGGTCGTGGGGTCGGCCCCGGGGTCACCGGCGGGCGGGGCGTCGTCGCGGGAGGTGCCGGGCCCCGGGGAGCCCGAGGAGCCGGCCTGGGAGATGCCCCAGCCGCCGATCCCGGCGACGGCGAGCGCGGCGGCGGCCGCGGCGGCGAACCGGATCCGCCGCTGCCGTATGGCGTCGGAGACCGCGCGGTGCCGGGGGCTGGCGGGCCGCCCGGGCGCGGAGGCGCGGCCCTTGGCGGCGCCGCGGGAGGCGCCGAAGCCGGCCAGCTCCTCGGCGGTGGGCAGCTTGATGCTGGTGTGGGTGTCCCGGCTGGAGTCCGGGGCGGCGCCCCGCACCAGCGGTACGGCGCCGCGCCTGCGGTCGCCGCCCGGCGGCACGGGAGGCGCGGGCGGTGCGGCGGCGGGGGCCGGCTCCGTGCCCGGCTCGGCGTACCCGCCCTCCTCGCCCGCGTCGCCCGGCGCTGCCACGTCCAGCGCGGGCAGTCCGGCCAGCTGCGGCAGCAGGTCGCGCAGCCGGGTGCCCAGCTCCCCTGCGGTGAGCCGGGAGGCGGGGGCCTTGGCCAGGCAGGCGGTGAGGATCCGTTCGAGCTCGGCGGGCAGCCCGGGCAGCGGCTGTACGGCCTCGGTCACGTGCCGGCGCAGCACGGCGCCGGGGTGGCCGCCGCCGAAGGGGGTGAAGCCGCCGAGCAGCTCGTAGAGCACGGTGGCCAGCGCGTAGATGTCCACCGAGGCGCGCGGTGGCAGGCCCTCGATGATCTCCGGGGCCAGGTAGTCCGGGGTGCCGATGATGCGGGTGGCGCGGGTGCGGCGCGGGGAGTCGACCAGGCGGGCGATGCCGAAGTCGGTGAGCAGCGCGGGCGGGGCGCCGCCGGGGCCGGCCGGGGCGGCGGAGTCGAGCAGGACGTTCTCCGGCTTGACGTCGCGGTGGACCACGCCCGCGCCATGGGCGGCGGCGAGGCCGTCGGCGACGTCCGCGGCGATGGCGACGGCGGCCTCGGGGACGAGCCGGCGTTCGCGCTCGAGCCGGGAGCGCAGGTCGGTGCCGCGGACCAGGTCCATCACCAGGGCGAGGTCGCTGCCGTCCACCACCAGGTCGCGGATGCCGACGATGTGCGGGTCGTCCAGCGACAGCAGCGCGGTGCGCTCCTGCACGAAGCGGCCGACCAGGTCCTGGTCGGACGCCAGGTCCTCGCGCAGCAGCTTGATGGCGACCGGTCCTTCGGGGCCGTCACCGAGCCACACCGTCCCCGCGGATCCCCGCCCGAGCACCTGGTGGGCGGTGTAGCGGCTGCCGATCTTCCTGGCCAAGGCTTGCTCCGACTCCTCCGGCGGTCCGTCGCGTGGGCGACAAAGCGTTGCCGACAAAGCTACGCGGATCAGGGGCTGTTCGGGGTACGGGAGACCGGTGAGTGGGCGTTCCGCACGAGAAATCACCCTTCGGAAGTCGACAAATCCCCACAGTGGGCGCCGGAATGGGCAGACGGCGGTGATCGGCCGGTACGTGGGAGGGGCGCGGCACCCCCGGGAGCGAGGGTGCCGCGGCGGGCGCTCCGGCTGTCGCCGCCGGGGCCGTCGCCGGTGGAGCCGGTCAGGCGGTCCAGGCCGATCAGGCCGGTCAAGCCCCTTCAGGTCAGGGGGTGTTGCTCAGGCCGGGGGCGTTGTCGCCCTGGCCGCCGCCGGAGTCGCCGGTGATCGAGGAGATCTTGTCCCACGCCGAGTGCGCCCAACCCGACGTCGCGTGGAACAGGTTGCGGGTGCTGTCGACCCAGTCCGGCAGCGGGGTGGTGTACCAGACGACGACGAAGAGCACCACGATCACCAGGATCACCGTCAGGCAGCCCTTGAGGCAGCCGAGGCCCGGGATCTTGACCGGGTTGGCGCTGCGCCGCCGCGGCTCGTGCGGGCGGGGCGGCTCGGGGGCCGGGGCCGGCGGGCGCTGCTGCGGCTCGTAGCGCTGCGGCTGCGGCTGCTGGTAGCGCGGCTGCTGCGGGGGCGCGGACTGCTGCGGCTGGGGCTGCGGCTGCTGGCGGCCCTGCTGCGGGTAGCCGTAGCCCTGGCCGCCGGCCTGTTGCTGCTGGGGATAGCCGTAGCCCTGGCCGCCCTGCTGCTGCTGCGGGTAGCCGTAGCCCTCCTGGCCCTGGCCGCCGGGGCGGCCCTGCTCCTGCTGGCCCGGCTGGCGGCGGGGGCGGCGGAAGAGCGGGTCCATCTCCGGCGGCAGGTAGCGCGCCTCGGTCTGGTCGTTGCGCTGCCGGGCGGCGCTGAGCTGCGACTCCCAGGGGTGCGGGCCCTGTGGCCGCCCCGACTGCGGGGTGTCGTCGGACACCGGCGGCAGGACGCGGGTGCCGTCGGCGGCGGGCCGGCCCGAGCGGTCGGCGTCCGAGGGCAGCACGCTGGTCGCGGCGTTCGGGTCGTAGGAGCCGCCCTGGCCCGAGGGCAGCACCTGCGTGGGGTCCGCGTCGCCGCTGCCGAGCCCGGCGTCCTGAGCGCCGCCCTGGCCGGTGCCCGGCACCAGCGTCGGGGTCTCGTCGGGGGCGAGCAGCGCGCCGACGCCCAGGGCCGCCTCGGCGGCCGCCGGGGTGGCGTGCACGCCGACGCCGGCCGCGACCACCCGCAGCGCGCGGGCCAGGCTGTCGGCGCTCGGCCGCTGCGCCGGCTCCTTGCGCAGGCAGCGCTCGATGACCGTCCACAGCGGTTCCGGCACGGTGCTTGGGCGGCGCGGCTGCTGGTTGAGATGGGCCTGGAGCACCTCGATGGCGTTCTCGCCCTGGAAGGGCGTCCGGCCGGTGACCAGCTCGTACAGCAGGATCCCGGCGCCGTAGACGTCGACCGCGGAGGTCTGCGGGCGGCCCTGGGCGGACTCCGGCGCCACGTAGGCGGGGGTGCCGACGAATTCGTGGGTCCTGGTGACGCCCGGCGAGTCCGCGAGCCGCGCGATGCCGAAGTCGGTGAGCATCGGGTGCATCCGCTCGGTGCCGTCGTCACCTCTGAGGGTGGCGAGCAGCACGTTGGCGGGCTTCAGGTCCCGGTGCACGACGCCGTCGGCGTGGCTGGCGGCGAGCGCGTCGGCGACGGCCGCGGTCAGCAGCGAGGCGGCCACCGGGGTGAAGGGGCCGTTGTCGCGCAGGTAGCGGTGCAGGTCGGGGCCGTCGATGAGATCCATCACCAGGGCGAGCAGATCGCCCTCGACGACCAGGTCGCGGACGCGCACGATGTGCGGGTGCCGCAGCCGGAGCAGGACGGAGCGCTCGCGCAGGAAGCGCATCACCACGTCGGGGTCGCCGGCCAGCTCTTCCTTGAGCACCTTGACGGCGACCGTGCTGCCCTGCTCGTCACGCACCCGGGCACGCCAGACGGTGCCTGTGGCGCCGCGTCCGAGCGGCTCCTCCAGGAGGTATTTGCTGCCTACCGGCCGCACGTCATGCGCTCCCTGCTCCGTAGTGACCGGGCGTCCCTCGCGGTGCCCGGTTCCGGCCAAGCGTAGTGCCGCGCGGCGGACGGTGGCCGGGCGGCGCCGCCGGGATTCCCGGGTAGGACGCCGCGGGGCGGCCTGTGGTTGCGCGCCCGCAGCGCGGTCACCAGCGGAACGTCCGGTGCCCGATCACGGCACAGGACCGGCGGAAAACGGTCGGGAGACGGTCGGACAACGGGTGGAGAACGGGTGGAAGGCGGTCGGAAACGGCCTCCGTTCCGGGCCGGGGTCGGCGCGGACGGGACCCGGATCCCGCGCGGACGGGGCCCGGTTCGGGCACGGTTCGGGCACGGATGCGGCTTCGGGGCGGCCGGGACACGGGCGCCAGGCGGTCCGCTCCGGCCACTTCCCGCCCGGCGGCGGGCGGCGGGCGGCCGGTGAACGGTCCGCTCGGCGGTACGACAAGATCACCTGAGGTGGTACCGGCGTCAGGATGTCGGTGGCGGGTGGGAGGATGCACCCCGTACGGTCCGGTGGGGGCAGCGGGGGGCGGTCCTGCCGCTCGTGCCTGCGCGCCGCCGGACACCGTCCGGTCCGGTGCGCGGTCGGTAGATGTCGGTAGGTGTCAGTGTCAACGCGCTCTGGCGCGGTCCGGGAGGGGTCTTCCCGCCGCATGCCCGGGCAGAAGGGACCGCGGACGAGATGCAGATCCGGCTGACCGTCCTCGGGCCGCGCAGCGGCCGGGCAGCACGCGGCAGTGACGTGCTCGTCACCGCGCCCGCGGGCACCGTGCTCGGCTCGGTGGCCGGCGCGCTCGCCTCGGCCGCGGGATCCGGGCAGCCGGGCCGCTCCGCCGGGTCCTCGGTGGCCCTCTACGTCGGGCAGGACCGCGTACCGCCCACCGCCGTGCTCGGGGTGCCCCCGCTGGTCGACGGCGCCGTCCTGTCGCTGCACGCGTCCACCGGCCGGCCTGGCGAACCGCACGACCACGGGCAGTACGGCAGTTTCGGGGAGTACGGCCGCCCGTCCGCCGAGGTCGCGCGGCTGCTGGTGGTGGGCGGGCCGGACGCGGGCGGGGTCCACCTGCTGCCCGGCGGCCGGGCCACGATCGGGCGGTCGGCCGACGCGGACGTGCCGCTGGACGACCCGGACGTCTCACGGCTGCACTGCGAGGTGGCCTTCGGCCCGGACGGCGGGCTGACCGTCGCCGATCTGGGCTCCACGAACGGTACGACGCTCAGCGGGCGCGCGGTCGGCGCGCAGCCGGTGCCACTGCCGCCGGGCGCGCTGCTCCATCTGGGTGAGTCCACCCTGCGCCTCGACCCGGCCGGCTCACCCGCCGCCGCGCCGCTGCCCACCACCCCCGACGCCGACGGCCACCTGCGGGTGTCCCTGCGCGACGCCCCGTGGCCCGGACGGCAGGCGCACGACACCGCGACGGTGCCGGCGCAGCGGGACGGGACGGCGGCGGACGACGACGCTTCGGCGGGCGGGCGGTCCCCGGGCCCGGACGGGGGTCCGGGGGACGCCGTCGACGCCTACGGCGGGCCGCAGGCCGGCTCCGGGGCGGCGGGCCGCCCGGACGCACCCGGACACGACGCAGGACGCCCCGGATACGGCCCCGCGGGGCAGCCGGGCGACGCCCACGCCAGGACCGGCACCCCGGGCGGCCCCGGGCACCCGGCGCCGCCCGACGACGCGCCCGCCGCAGCCGGACACCCGGGCGAGGGCGCGGGCACGCGGCGCGACACCGGGGGCGCGGCGGCCCCCGGGCGGGTCGACGGCATCGACGGCACCGCCACCCCCGGGCGGCGGGACACCGGCCAGGCGCGGCGCCCGGGAGCCGGGGCCGGCGGGCGCAACGGCGTCGTCGGCTCGATAGGGGCCTGGGCGCGGCGGCGGCTGAGCGGCGCGGGGCGCGACGAGGGCGAGGAGGCGTTCGCCGGCGGCGAGGCCGAGGCCCTGCGGGAGCGCTGGCCCGACCCGGCGGCCGTCCTGCTCACGGCGCTGGGCCCCGGCAGGCGGCTGTGGGAACGGGCCCCCGGGCACCCGGACGCGCTGACCGTACGGCTCGGCACCGCCGACCTGCCGTCGGAGTACGGCAACCGGCGGCTGGCCGGGGTGCCCTTCACCGTGGACCTGCGCCGGCCCCGCACCTCGGCGCTGACCCTGGTCGGGCCGCGGCCGCGACTGGCCGGGCTGGCCCGCGCGGTGCTCGCCCAGCTGTGCGCGCTGCACTCCCCCACCACCTTGGAGGTCGTGCTGCTCAGCGCGGACCGCGCCAGGCCCGCGGACCAGCGGGCCGAGGAGTGGTCGTGGCTGAACTGGCTGCCGCACCTGCGGCCCGCCCACGGCCAGGACTGCCGGCTGCTGCTGGCCTTCGACCGCGACCAGGCACAGGCCCGTACGGCCGAGCTGGTCCGCAGGATCGAGGAGGGGCCGGCCGCCGCCGGACACCCCGGGCCGTACTCGCTGCTGGTGGTCGACGGCGACCCCGGGTCCGCCGCGCTGCGCGAGACGGTCGCGCGGATCGCGGCCGCCGGACCGGCCGTCGGCATCCATGTGCTGTGCCTGACCGAGCCGGGCGAGCGGCCCGCGGTGGACGACGGGGTGGTGGCCCGGCTGTCGGGGGACGTCGCGACGACGCTGCTGGTCGAGCCCGCCGGACAGCCGCCGGCCGGGGCGGACGGGGGCGGCGCCGACGAGATCGTGCTGGACGCGGTGTCCGGCGCCTGGGCCGAGCATTTCGCGCGGGCGCTGGCCCCGCTGCGGGAGGCCGACGCGGACGCCCCGGGCGCCGGTTCGCGGCACGCGCTGCCCGGCACCGTACGGCTGCTCGACGAGCTGGACCTGGCGCTCGCCACCCCCGCGAAGATCGCCGCGCGCTGGGCGGCCGCGCCCGCCGCGGCGCCGTCGGCGGTCGCCGTGCTCGGCGCCGGGGCCGGCGCGGGTTCCGGCGGGCGGGTGGCGGTCGACCTCGTGGCCGAGGGGCCGCACCTGATGGTCGGCGGGGCGCCGGGCGCGGGCAAGACGGAGCTGCTGCGGTCCGTCGCCGCCGCGCTGGCCGCCGCGGAGCGGCCGGAGCGGCTGACCCTGATCCTGCTGGACGGCGCCGGCCAGGACCGCGGCGAAGGGCTGGCCGTCTGCGCGGACCTGCCCCACGTCAGCGGGCACCTGGTGGCCTCCGACCCCGTCCGGATGCGGGAGTTCGCGCAGGCGCTCAGCGCGGAGCTGAAGCGGCGCGAAGGGGTGCTCGGCGGGCGGGCGTTCGCCGCCTGGCACGCGGACCGGCTCGTCGCGGCGACCGTGCCGCACCAGGGCGGGCGGGCGCCGGCCGCGCCCGCTCCCGAGGCGCCGGGGCTGCCGCGGCTGGTCGTGCTCGTCGACGACTTCGACGCGCTCGTGGCTCCCGCGCTCGGCGCCCCAGGGCGGCCCGCGGCCGGCAGCGTCGTCCGGGCGATCGAGGCGGTCGCCAGGGACGGCGAACGCCTCGGCGTCCACCTGGTGGCCGCCACCGGGCGGCCCGAGCGGACCGCCGGCACCGAGGCGGACGAGCGGGCGCCGCTGCGGGTCGCGTTGCGTATGCCCGACACGGAGTCCGCGGCGCTGCTGGTGAACGTCGAGGATCCGGCGGGCCTCGACGAGTCCGTTCCCGGCCGGGGGTATCTGCGCCGGCCCGGCGGGGCGGTGACGGCCTTCCAGGCCGGCCGGGTCAGCGGGCGCATCCCGCGCACGGCGACCTTGCGGCCGACGGTTGTGGGGCTGGAGTGGGAGCGGATGGGGGATCCGCCGGCCCGCCGCCAGGTCCGCGAGCTCGGCAACGGGCCGACGGATCTTGCACTGCTGGCCAGTGCGTTGCAGCGTGCCGCTGAGGCTGAACCGGCGACGTAGCCTCCACCCCGGGGCCCCCGGGGGGTGCCCCTTCCCCCGACCCGGGACCTTCCCCCGGTGGGTGCCTTGTCGCGCAGTTCCCCGCGCCCCCAGGTGATTGCCCCTTGCGCTGGGCGGTCGCCTGCAGCCCGGCGGGGGCTGAGGGCGCAGTTCCCCGCGCCCCTGGGGGGTTGCCCTTTGCGCAGAGGGTGCGCGTTTTTCAGGGCGCGGGGAACTGCGCGACAAGCCACGACGGCGCGGCAGACAAGCACGCCACCGCAGATGGCACCCACCCCCCACGCAGCCGTGGACGGCGTCGCATGGCCGGCCCGCCGGGCAACGGCATTGGGCGGAGGGAGGTTTGGGGCAAGATCACGGCGTGGTCACATTGCGGGCAGCGACTGGCACCGACCCTTGCCGGAGGCAGTTCAGCGGGCGTAGGACAGGACGCCACGGGACTGAGGGGATGTCAGATGCACAGGTTGAAGGGTAAGACGCAAACCGCCCAGAGCGGCAGCGGCATGCGCCGGACAACGCGCGTGGCGCTCGCCGTCGTGTCGGCGTCGGCGCTCGCGCTGACCGCGGCGGCCTGCGGGGGCGACGACGACGGGGGCAAGAAGGACGCCGCGCCGACCTCCAAGGCGGCGTCTGGCGGCGGTGACGCCCTGCAACTGCCTGACCTGCACGGCCAGAAGCTGGAAGTGGCCGCGGTGTGGACGGGCCCCGAGCAGAAGAACTTCCAGAAGGTGCTCGACGAGTTCGACAAGCGCACCGGCGCGAAGACCACGTTCGTGCCGACCGGCGACAGCCAGTCGACCTTCCTGGGGACGAAGATCCAGGGCGGCGCGCCGCCGGACGTCGCGTTCCTGGCGCAGAACGGCGTGCTGCACCAGTTCGCCGACAAGGGCTGGGTCAAGCCGCTGGGGCCGCAGGCGCAGGCCCAGCTGAGCAAGAACTTCTCCCCGGGCTGGCAGAAGCTCGGCGCGTGGAAGGACAAGCAGTACGGCGTCTACGCCAAGGTCTCGAACAAGTCGATGATCTGGTACAACGCCGCCGCGTTCAGCAACGCGGGCGCCACCGAGCCGAAGACCTGGGCGGACTTCCTGAAGACGGCGGAGACCGTCTTCGAGTCGGGCACCACCCCGGTGTCGATCGGCGGCGCGGACGGCTGGACGCTGACCGACTGGTTCGAGAACATCTACCTGTCGCAGGCGGGCCCGGAGAAGTACGACCAGCTGGCCGCGCACAGCATCAAGTGGACCGACCCGTCGGTGAAGGCGGCGCTCACCACGCTGGCCCAGCTGTTCGGCAACAAGGACCTGATCGCCGGCGGCGCCAAGGGCGCCCTGGGCACCGACTTCCCGAAGTCGGTGACGCAGACCTTCACCGGCAACCCGCCGGCCGCCGCGATGGTCTACGAGGCGGACTTCGTCTCGGCGTTCATCTCGGCCAACACCAAGGCGAAGGTCGGCACGGACGCCAAGGAGTTCGCCTTCCCGGCGGTCGGCGCCGGCAAGGCGCCGGTGGTCTCCGGCGGTGACGTCGCGGTGGTGCTCAAGGACGGCCCCGGCGCGCAGGCGCTGCTGACGTTCATCGCGTCGACGGACGCGGCCAAGATCTGGGCGCAGGGCGGCGGTTACCTCTCGCCGAACAAGTCGCTCGACCTGGCGGCGTATCCCGACGCGGTGCAGCGCGACATCGCCAAGTCGCTGATCGCCGCGGGTGACGACTTCCGGTTCGACATGTCGGACCAGGCGCCGGCGGCCTTCGGTGGCACGAAGGGCGAGGGCGAGTGGAAGGACCTCCAGGACTTCCTCGCCAAGCCGTCCGACGTGGCGGGCGCGCAGGCCAAGCTGGAGGCCGACGCCGCCAAGGCGTACGGGAGCTGAGGCACGTGTCCCCGGCACAGGTGGCTGGTGCCACCGCGGGGGCGGGGGGCGGCGGTTCCGCCGCCGCCGTCCCGCCCCCGCCGGGTCCCGGTAAGGGATCCCGTCGCAGTGTGATGGGCACCCGGCCGTGGGTGGCCGCGGTGTTCCTGCTGCCCGCGCTGGTCCTGCTGGGCGCGCTGGTGGCGTATCCGATCGTCTTCACCGTCAAGCGGAGCCTGTACGACGCGGACGGCAGCGCCTTCATCGGGCTGAAGAACTTCGGCACGGTCTTCACCGACCACGGCATCCTCACGGCGGTGCGCAACAACGTCATCTGGGTGGTGGTCGCGCCCGCCGTGGCGACCGCGCTCGGCCTGGTGTTCGCGGTGCTCACCGAAAGGGTGCGCTGGGGCACGGCGTTCAAGCTGATCGTCTTCATGCCGATGGCGATCTCGATGCTGGCGGCCGGGATCATCTTCCGGCTGGTCTACGAGCAGGACCCCTCGCAGGGGGTGGCGAACGCGGTGGTGGTGGCGGTGCACGACACCTTCACCGACAACGCGGCCTATCCGGGGGCCAGACCGCGGCCCAACGGCGATCTGGCGCCGACCGCGGGCGGCTCCTTCACCTCGAAGTCCGCCGCGAGCGCCGGCACTCCGGCCGACCTGCCGCTGGTCGGCATCCCGCAGAACAAGGTGCCCTCCGGCGCGCAGGACGCGAAGCCCGCGCCCTCGCAGCCGGGTGCGGTGACCGGCACCGTGTGGCTGGACTTCCGGCCCGGCGGCACCGGCAAGCCGGGGGTGATCGACCCCGGTGAGAAGGCGCTGTCCGGGGTGAAGGTGCAGGCGGTCAAGGACGGCAAGGTCATCGCGTCGGCGAAGTCCGCCAAGGACGGCACGTACAAGCTGCCCGCCGAGGCGGTCGGCGCCCAGCTGCGGCTGCCCGGCTCGAACTTCGCCGGGAAGTACGAGGGCATCAACTGGCTCGGCCCGAGCCTGGTGACGCCGTCGATCATCGTGTCCTACATCTGGATGTGGGCCGGTTTCGCGATGGTGCTGATCGCGGCGGGCCTGGCCGGGGTGCCCAGGGAACTGCTGGAGCAGGCCCGGGTGGACGGCGCCAACGAGTGGCAGGTCTTCCGCCGGATCACCGTGCCGCTGCTGGCTCCGGTGCTTGTGGTGGTCACGGTCACGCTGATGATCAACGTGCTCAAGATCTTCGACCTGGTGTACATCATCGCGCCGGGCAGCAGCCAGCAGAACGCCAACGTGCTGGCGCTGCAGCTGTATCTGTCGTCGTTCGGCGGCGGTGACGACCAGGGCGTCGGCAGTGCGATCGGTGTGATCCTGCTGCTGCTGGTGCTGCCAGTCATGATCTTCAACATCCGGCGGCTGCGCAGGGAGGGACGGCGATGAGCGCGGATGTGACCGCGGGCTCCGGTCCGGCGGGGGCCGCGGCCCCCGCCGAGGATTCCGGGCGCCCGGTGACCGTACGGCCCAAGGAGAGCCTGGGCACCCGGCTGGCGGCGCTGGCCGGCGGCGGGGTGGTGCGGGTCGTGCTGCTGGTGGTGGGCCTGTTCTGGCTGCTGCCGACGGTGGGGCTGCTGCTGTCGAGCCTGCGGACGCCGTCCGACATCTCGGCGAGCGGCTGGTGGAAGGTCTTCACCTCGCCCTCGCAGCTGACGGTGACCAACTACCGCACGCTGCTGGACAACCACGCCATCACCGACTCGCTGGTGAACACGGCGCTGATC
Source organism: Streptomyces sp. NBC_01198 (assembly GCF_036010485.1). Lineage (NCBI taxonomy): Bacteria > Bacillati > Actinomycetota > Actinomycetes > Kitasatosporales > Streptomycetaceae > Streptomyces > Streptomyces sp. NBC_01198. Next base: position 5,278,545 of record NZ_CP108568.1, on the reverse strand, counting down.
ACCGTCCCGGCGACGCTGCTGGTGGTGGTGATCGGCTCGCTGGCCGGTTACGCCTTCGCCTGGATGGACTTCCCCGGCCGCGACTGGTGGTTCATCGCCGTGGTGGCGATGCTGGTGGTGCCGGTGCAGGTGGCGCTGATCCCGGTGGCGAAGCTGTTCGGCGACATCGGGATCTTCGGTGACATCTCCGGGGTGGTGCTCTTCCACACCGCCTTCGGGCTGCCGTTCGCGATCTTCCTGCTGCGGAACTTCTTCGCGGAGATCCCCCGGGAGCTGCTGGAGGCCGCGCGGCTGGACGGCGCGGGCGAGCTGAGGCTGTTCACCCGGGTGGTGATGCCGCTGGGCGGGCCGGCGATCGCGTCGCTGGGCATCTTCCAGTTCCTGTGGGTGTGGAACGACATGCTGGTCGCGCTGATCTTCGCCGACAGCGACTCGCAGCCGGTCACCGTGGCGCTGCAGCAGCAGGTGCGGCAGTTCGGCAACAACATCGACATCCTGGCGCCCGGCGCCTTCGTGTCGATGGTGATCCCGCTGGTGGTCTTCTTCGCCTTCCAGCGGCAGTTCGTGTCCGGCGTGATGGCGGGCGCGGTGAAGTAGCGGTCCGGTCGCGGACGGCCCGGCGCCACACCGGCGGCGGGGCCCGCGACACGGTGGACACGGCGGGCGGACCCGGCCGCGGAGGGCGTTTACACTGACGCCCCCCGCAGCCGGGAGCCGCCCGTTCCGGGGTCTCCCACCGTTCGAACGGATCCCCATGACGCTCACCCCCACCGCCACCGATCCGGCCGGCGAGGAGCTTCCCGCGCCCACCTCGCTCGCCGAGGTCAAGGGCTGGTTCTTCCCCGTCGACCAGGTGCTCTTCGACTGGTTCCTGACCCGCCAGGACGAGCTGACCGAGCCGGGGGACCTGCTGGAGATCGGCGCGTACATGGGCAAGAGCGCGATCTTCATGGGCAGCTACCTGCGGGACGGCGAGACGTTCACGGTCTGCGACCTGTTCGATTCACCGGCCGAGGACGACGCGAACTCCGCGGAGATGAGGTATTCCTACTCGACGCTCACCCGTCGCTCGTTCGAGTCGAATTACCTGTCCTTCCACGACGAGCTGCCGCAGGTGATCCAGGGCCTGTCATCCCTCGTGCGGGACCGGGTGCAGGCCGCCAGCTGCCGCTTCGCGCACATCGACGGCTCGCACCTCTACGAGCACGTACGCGGCGACATCGAGGACACCAAGGCGCTGCTGCACCCGCACGGCATCGTCGCGCTCGACGACTACCGCTCCGAGCACTGCCCCGGGGTGGCCGCCGCGGTGTGGGAGGCGGTCGCCACGGGCGGGCTCAGCCCGGTGTGCGTGACCGGCACGAAGCTCTACGGCACCTGGGGCGATCCGGCGCCGGTGCGCGAGCAGCTGCTGGAGTTCCTGGCCGGGCGGGAGGACCTGTGGCACGGCGTGGAGGCGGTCGCGGGCAGCGTGCTGGTGCGGGTCAGGGGCATCAGCACCGAGCCGCCGGCCCAGCCGGTCTCCCGGCACCACGTCGAGGAGCCGCCGCCGGTGGAGGAGGTCCCGCAGGTCGTCCTGGTGGAGCAACCGGCGCCCGCCCCCCGGCGGCGCTCCGCGACGCGCCGGCTGGTGCTCAACGTGCTGCCGCCGTTCGTGTCCAAAGGCTTCGTAAGGCTTCGCGGCGCACTGCGCCACCAGGCGTAACCAGCGGGGCGGCCGCGCGTTCGCAGGATATATAGCGTCACATACCGCATTTACCGCGGATGTGGTCGTAGTGTCCCGTGTCCCCGCGTCGAACCTGGATGTGCTGCTGTGCCCCGCTTCAGCGTCATCGTGCCCGTTTACCACGTGCAGGCGTATCTGCACGCCTGTCTGGACTCCGTGCTCGACCAGTCCTTCGGCGACTTCGAACTGATCGTGGTGGACGACTGCTCGCCGGACGGCAGCGGTGAGATCGCCGACGCCTACGCGGCCCGCGACCGCCGGGTCAGCGTCCTGCACCTCGCCGAGAACGTCGGCCTGGGCCGGGCCCGCAACGCCGGTCTCGCCCGGGCCACCGGCGACTACGTGCTCTTCCTGGACAGCGACGACACCTACGCCCCCGGCGCGCTGCAGGCCATCGCGGCCAGGATCGACCGCACGGGCCGCCCCGACCTGCTGATCTTCGACTACGACCGGACGTACTGGAACGGCGAGGCGGAGCGCAACCAGTTCAGCGGGCTGCTCGCCCAGACCGACCCGCAGGTCTTCTCCCTCGACGAGCGCCCCAGCCTGCTGCGGCTGATCATGGTCGCCTGGAACAAGGCCTACCGGCGGGACTTCCTCGCCAGGGTCGGGGTGACCTTCCCGGCCGGCTACTACGAGGACACCCCGTGGACGTACCCGGTGCTGATGGCCGCAGGGACCATCGCGCTGCTCGACCAGGTGTGCGTGCACTACCGGCAGCGCCGCAAGCGGGGCATCCTGCACACCACCAGCCGCCGGCACTTCGAGATCTTCAAGCAGTACGACCTGCTCTTCGCCTTCCTCGACAGCCGCCCCGACCTGGACCGCTGGCGCACCGTCCTCTTCCGCCGGATGCTCGACCACCTCACCACGGTCTTCAACCTGCCCGACCGGCTGCCCCGCTCCTCCCGCCCTGAATACTTCCGCCGCTGCCGCGCGCAGTACCGCAGGCTGCGGCCCGCGGGCTTCCGCTTCGCGCTCGGCCGGCGCAGCGGGGTGCGCTACCTGCTGGTCGCGCTCGGCGCCCGGCGGACCTTCCAGGCCCTCGGCGGCCTGCACCGGCTGCGGCTGCGTACGGTACGCAGAGCCAGGGTCGCGGCCGGGCGGCTGCGGACAACGGCGCTGCACGCGTACTACCTCGCGCAGCGGCGCCGGCCGCTCGACCCCGACCTGGCGGTCTTCTCCGCCTACTGGGACCGCGGCTACGTCTGCAACCCGGCCGCCGTCGAGGGCGCGCTGCGCGACCTCGCCCCGCACATGCGGACCGCCTGGGTCACCACCGAGCAGTACGCGCACACCCTGCCGCCCGGGGTGACCCGGCTGCAACCGGGCTCGGCCGGCTACTGGAAGGCCATGGCCCGCGCGTCCTACCTGGTCAGCAACGTCAACTTCCACCACCGCTACGCCAAGCGGCCCGGCCAGATCAACGTCCAGACCCACCACGGCACCCCGCTCAAGCACATGGGCGTCGACCTGCTCCAGCACCCGGCCGCCGCGTACGGCATGGACTTCGAACGGCTGCTGCGGCACGTCGACCGCTGGGACTACAGCGTCTCGGCCAGCCGGCACTCCAGCCTGGTCTGGGAACGCGCCTACCCGGCGGCCTTCACCTGCCTGGAATACGGCCAGCCGCGCACCGACGTCTTCCACCGGGCCACCCCCGAGGACGTGCTCGCGCTGCGCGACAGCCTCGGCATCCCCCGCACCGCGACGGCGCTCCTCTACGCCCCCACCCACCGCGACTACCAGAGCGGATACCTTCCGGCGCTGGACCTGCCGCGACTCGCGGACGAGCTGGGCCCCGGGATGGTGCTGCTGCTGCGCCCGCACTACTTCTACCCGCCCGGCGAGGCGGCCGGCGCCGCCCACCCGCGCATCATCGACGTCTCCGGGCACCCCTCGGCGGAGGAGCTGTGCCTGGCCTCCGACGGGCTCATCACCGACTACTCGTCGATGATGTTCGACTACGCCGGGCTGGACCGGCCCGTCGTGCTGCACGCGGCGGACTGGGAGACCTACCGGGCCACCCGCGGCGCCTACTTCGACATCACCGCGCACCCGCCGGGGCCCGTCGCCCGCACCCAGGACGAGCTGACCGACATCCTCGCGACCGGCTCCTGGTCAGGGCCGCGCTCGGCCCAGCTCCGGGCGGCCTTCCGGGCGAGATTCTGCCCCTACGACGACGGGCACGCGGCCGAGCGGGTGGTCCGGCGCGTCTTCCTGCGGGAGGACGGCGGGCTGCCGGCCGTCGTCCCCCTTCCCGACCGCCGTCCGGCCGCGTCCCCGCTGCACGGCGGCCCGGTGACGGACCCCCAGCTGCGCTGAGCCCGCCCGCCCCGGTCAGGGCGCCGGGACCGCGGGGACGGCGGCCGTCAGGGCCGAGGGGGCGGGGGCCGGGTGCCGGTCGGAGAGGGGGCGGTAGGGGAGCAGCGGCTCCTCGTGGAGGAAGACGCGGCGGACGACCCGCTCGGCCGCCAGCCCGTCGTCGTAGGAGCAGAACCTCGTGCGGAAGGCACCGCGCAGCGCCTCCGCTTCCGGGCCGTGCCACGCCCCGCCGCGGAAGGCCGCGGCCAGCGAGGCCTCGTCCTGGGCCACCACGCCCGGCGTCTCGCCGGGCCGCCCGGACAGCAGGTCGAAGTAGACGCCCCGGGCCGCCTGGTAGGCCGCCCAGTCCGCCGCGTGCACGACGATCGGCCGGTCGAGGTTGGCGTAGTCGAACATCAGCGACGAGAAGTCGGTGACCAGCGCGTCCGAGGCCAGGCACAGCTCCTCCACGCTCGGGTGCGCGGAGACGTCCACCACCGCCCCGGCCGGATGCAGCGCTTCGAACTGCGGGCTCTGCCCGTAGAAGTAGTGCGCCCGCACCAGCAGCGTGTAGCCGGGCCCGAGCTCGCGGGCGAGACGTTCCAGGTCCAGCGGGAGGACGAACTCCCGCTGGTAGTCGCGGTGGGTGGGCGCGTAGAGGATCGCCGTCGTGCCGTCGGCGAGGCCGAGTGCCCGCCGGGCGCGGCGGACGTCGTCGGGGCCCGAGGTGTAGAAGACGTCGTTGCGCGGGTAGCCGGTGGGCAGCGTGCGGTAGCCGCTGGGGTAGACCCGGTCGAAGACCTCGGCGGAGTGCTGGTTGGAGACCAGCGAGTAGTCCCACTGGTCGGCGTGGTCGAGCAGCCGGCCGAAGCTCATCCCCTTGCCGACCGCGGGCCTGGCTCGCAGGTCCATGCCCATGTGCTTGAGCGGCGTGCCGTGATGGGTCTGCACGTACCTCTGCTCGGGCCGCTTGGTGACCTGCCCGGTGAAGTTCGCGTTGTTGACCAGGAAACCGGCCCTGGCCAGGACGTCCCAGTAGCGGCGCGAGTTGACGACGACATGGTCGACGCCCGGCGGCAGCGCGTCCCGGTCGCGCTTGTTGACGACCCAGACGCCGTGCAGGTGCGGGGCGATCTCCACGGCCTTGCGGTAGATCGCCGCCGGGTTGCAGGAGACCCCGCGGTTCCAGTAGGCGGCGTAGACGACCAGGTCGGGGTCGACGGGACGGCGCAGCCGCAGCCGGTAGTAGCTCTGGTAGAGGGCGCGGGCCAGACCGTTCTTGCGGGCCCTGAGCTTCTTGGCGATCCGCATGGCGAGCGAGCGGGTGCCCAGGGCCGCGCGGTAGCGGCCGTAGGAGCCGGTGCCCGCGGCCCTGACCCAGCGGGCCTCCTTGGGTTCCGGCGCGATCCAGCCGGCCGGGCGGTGGTCGGTGAGCAGCCGGCCCGCCCGGCGGACGAAGTCCGGTGCGGCCTCCGGGTTCAGCCGGTCCTCGCCGACCGCCATCAGCAGCGCGGCCATCTGCCCGTACAGTGCGGCCCTTCCGGCCGCGCCCGGCAGGCCCTTGTCGGCCATGATCTCGCCGTAGCGGTCGAGCACGGCCAGGTGGTGGGCGCCGCGGGTGGTGGTGAGGCTGCCGGAGCGGCGCTTGCGCCAGCGCACGCACACCCGGTCCAGGCACGCGATGCGCGGGGCCGCGGTGAGCACCCGGGTGGCGACGGCGACGTCGGCGTAGGGGGCGTCACCGAAGGCGAAGCCGCCTGAGGTCCAGAACTCCCGGCGGATCGCGCGGTTCCAGGCGGCCGGGTAGCAGGCCAGGCAGTCGGGGAGGTCGGCGGCGGTGAAGACGCGCTCTCCCGCGGCGGCCAGGAAGTCGCCGTCGCCGCTCTCCTGGACGTTCTCCCACACGGTGAAGCGCTCGTGGTCGTAGAGCAGCACGTCGGGGTCGCCGGTGCGGCCGAGCCGGGTGTCCAGGGCGGCCAGCGTGCCGGGCGCCATGAGGTCGTCGGCGTCCAGGAAGAGCAGGTAGTCGCCGGTGGCGCGGGCGGCCCCCGCGTCCCTGGCCGGCCCGGTGCCGCAGGTGCGGTCCAGGCGCACCGGCACGACGCGGGGGTCGGCGGCGGCCAGGTCGGCGATGATCGCGCCGCACGCGTCGGGTGAGGCGTCGTCCACCGCGACCACCTCGACGTCACCGCCGGATTGGTCGAGTACGGACTCCAGGCAGCTGCGCAGGAAACCCTGCGCGCGGTGGGCGGGGACGACGACGCTGAAACGGGGCATGACCATCCTGGACAGATCGGTGGTTACCGGCACGGGATAACGTCCGAGGGTAATTGCCCGGGAACTCTGTGTCGATCCGCGGGGTCGTGTCGCTCGTTCGGCCTACCTTCGGTGACCCCTGCGGACGGGGCGAGTTGAACACACGGCATGGTCTGCCACCGCCGTCCAGAAAGGAGCGTTGTCCCCCATGACGCCCCGCCTGACCGTCGTCGTCCCCGTCTACAACGTCGAGCAGTACCTGGAGGAGTGCCTGCGGTCGATCGCCGCGCAGACGCTGGCAGAGCTTGATGTGGTGATGGTGGACGACGGCTCGACGGATACCAGTGCGGACATCGCGCGGGCGTTCGCCGCCGGCGACCCGCGCTTCCGGCTGGTCTCCCAGGACAACGGCGGCCTCGGCCACGCCCGCAACACCGGGGCGCGCCACGCCGATCCGGCGTCGCCGTACCTGACCTTCATCGACAGCGACGACGTGCTGCCGCCGCGCGCGTACGAGCAGCTGACCGGGCTGCTCGACCGGTCGGGGTCGGACTTCGCCACCGGGAACGTCTACCGGCTGACGACCGCCGGCCGCAGCCAGGCCTGGCAGCACCGGGGGATGACGAGGACGGTCAGCCGCACCCACATCACCCGCGACCTGGGCCTGCTGTCCGACCGGGTGGCCTGGAACAAGGTCTTCCGCCGCACCTTCTGGGACAAGCACGACCTCGCCTTCCCCGAGGGCGTGCTGTACGAGGACACCCCGCTGACCATCCCGGCGCACTTCCTGGCCGACGCCGTCGACGTGCTGCACGAGCACGTGTACTACTGGCGCATCAGGGAGGGCTCGATCACCCGCCGGCGCACCGACGTCCGGGGCGTGCGGGACCGGATCGCGGCCGTGGACGGGGTCTCGCGGTTCCTCGCGGAACCGGCCAACACCCGCTGGAGCAGGCACAAGCGCGACTACGACCGGTCGGTGCTCACCGACGACCTGCTCTACTTCATCGAGGCGCTGCCGATGGCGGGCCCCGAATACCACCAGGTCTTCATGGACCGCGTCGGCGACTACCTCAGCCGCGTCGACCCCACGCTCTACCCGGGGCTGCCGGTGGAGCTGCGGCTGCGCTGGGAGCTGATCCGAGAGGGCAGGCTCGACGACCTGCTGACCGTGCTGCGCCACGAACGGCACGGCGGCCGTACCGTCTTCGACCTGGCCGGGCTGCCGCTGCGCAAGCGGGCCGTCGTCGTCGGCGTCGACGGCTCGCCGGTGAGGCTGTCCCGGGCGGCGACCGCGGCCGGCGCCACCGACCTGCCGGTGGTCGCCCGGCTGCGGGACCTGGAGTGGCGGGACGGCAAGCTGGTGCTCAAGGGCTTCGCCTACATCCGCAACGTCGACGCCCGCACCCGGCGCTCCTCGCTGAAGACCGCGGTCGCCACCTGCGGGCGGCGCAGGCTGCTGCTGCCGGTGCGCACGGTGAAGGTCGCCGACGTCACCGACGAGCAGACGCAGGAACGCCACTGCTACGACTGGTCCGGTTTCGAGATCACCATCGACCCGGCCCGGCTGCGTACCGACGGCGGCTGGAAGGCGGCGCAGTGGCGGCTGGGCATCGTGGTGGCGGGCGGCTCCGCGGTCCGCCCGGCCGCGCTGCGGGCCGCCGAGGCCGGCGCCGGATCCTCGCCGGTGCCCTTCGCGCTGGACGACGACACCCGGCTGGTGCCCTGGTACAAGGACGGCCGGCTGCACCTGTCGGTCGAGCCGGTCACCCGCCGCCTCACCGCCCACCGGCCGTCCGGCGACGGCCTGCTGCGCCTGGACCTCGCGGTCCGCGACCGTACGCTGCCGGTCGCCGCCCGGCTCACCCAGCAGACGACGGGCGCCGCCTTCGACTACCCGCTCGCCGCGGGGGCCGCCTGCGACGGCTGGACGGCGCTGAGCGCCGACGTCGTGCTCGCCGACCTCGGCGGGGCGCGGCCGCCGATGACCGGGCTGCCCAAGGAGGTCGCCCCCGAGACGACCGCGACCTGGACGGCCGAGGTCGTCTTCCCCGACGGCGGCAAGGCCCGGGTCAGCCTGGACCGCGACCTGCCGGCCGGCCGCTACGCGCTGCCGCCCGACGAGCGGCTCGCCGCCCCCGCCGCCCGCGAACTGTCCGTCGAGGGCACAGCGGCGGGCAACCTGGTGCTCCGCGACCGCACCCCGCAGGCCGTCGCCGACCGGGTGTCCTTCACCCCGGACGGCCGCCTACTCGTCGCCGGCCTGCTCCCCGAGCAGGCCGCAGCACCCGGCGCGGGCGTGCGGCTGATGCTGCGGCACGGCACCTACGCCGCCGAGACCGGGGCCGAGGCCGTCACCGACGGGGAGCCAGGCCGGTTCTCCGCGTCCGTCGACGTCGGGGCGCTGCCGCACGCCGGGCGGTGGTATCTGCATCTGCGGGCCGCGGGGGCCGACTCGCCCGTGCGGGTCGCGCCGAGCGCGATGCCCGGGCTGCCGCTCGAGCTCGCGGTGAGCGACGGGGAGCGGCCGGTGCGGCTTGACCGCCGCTTCCACGACCACCTGTTCGTGGCCGCCGGCTCCGCCGTCCCCGCCGCGGACCGCGGGCCGTACCGGCAGCGGCTGCTGCGCGAGCGGCGCTACCCGGTGCTGGCCCGCCGCCAGCTCACCGACACCGTCCTCTACAGCAGCTTCGACGCCCGCCGCTGCGACGACTCGCCGCGCGCCGTGCACGACGAACTGGTGCGGCGCGGGGCCGCGCTCGACCACGTGTGGGTGGTCGCCGACCGGACGACGCCGGTGCCGGCCGCCGCGCGGTCCGTGGTGCTGGGCAGCCACGGCTGGTACGAGGCGCTGGCCCGCAGCCGGCACATCGTCACCAACTCGCACCTGCCGGCCTTCTTCCGCCGCCGGGACGAGCAGCACGTGGTGCAGACCTGGCACGGCACCCCGGTCAAGCGCTTCGGCCAGGAGCTGGCGGGCACCCTGTGCGCCGACCTCACCCACATGTGGCCGCAGCCGCTGCTCGGCGGCCAGTGGACCGTCCTGCTGTCGCCCAACGCGCAGAGCACCCCGGTGCTGCGCCGCGCCCTGGCCTTCGCCGGCGAGGTCGCCGAGACCGGGCTGCCGCGCACCGACCCGCTCAGCGGCGAGGACCGCGACAAGGCCGCCGCGGACGTACGCGACCGGCTGGACCTGCCACCGGGGCGCACGGTCGTGCTCTACGCGCCGACGGTACGCGACGACGAGGCGTACGACGCCGGCCACCAGCGGCTGCACCTGGCCGCCGACCTCGCCGCGCTGGAGGCGGAACTCGGCGACACCCATGTGCTGCTGGTCCGCGCCCACCCGCTGGTCGCCGACACCGTGCCGGCGGCCGGCGGCTTCGTCCGTGACGTGACCGGCCACCCCGACCTGGCCGAACTGCTGCTCGCCGCCGACGTCCTGGTCACCGACTACGCCTCGCTGCTCGCCGACTTCGCCGTCACCGGCCGCCCGGTCCTGCTGTACACCCCCGACCTCACCCACATGCGCGACACCCTGCGCGGCTTCACCTACGACTTCGAGGCGCAGGCGCCCGGGCCGCTGCTGTCGACCACGCCGGAGCTGATCGCCGCGCTGCGCGACCCGGCCGCCGCGGTCGCCCCGCACGGCGCGGCCTACGACGCCTTCCGCGCGGCCTTCTGCCATCTGGACGACGGGCGCGCCGCCTCCCGCGTGGCAGACCTGATTCTGCGCGGACCGCGCATCTGATGAAACGGGGCGGCCCGGCCGGCCGCACGCGGCACCCGACAGCGGAACGACGCAGCAACGCACTTCCCGCAGGACCCCCAGGAGGCCTTCACCGTGCACCTGTCCGTGGTCACCTCGCTCACCGGACTGGCCCTGCTGGCCTGCATCCTGGAGCTGCTGCGCCGGCACCAGCTGCGGGAGAAGTACGCGGCGCTGTGGCTCGCGGTGGGCTCCGCGGTGGTACCACTGGGGCTCTTCCCGCAGATGCTCGACTCGCTGGCGCGCGGCCTCGGCATCGTGTCCGGCGCCAGCCTGGTGCTCTTCGCCGGGATCGTCCTGCTGTTGCTGGTGTGCCTGCACCTGAGCTGGGAGTCCAGCCGGCTGGAGGAGGAGACCCGGACGCTGGCCGAGGAGATCGCGCTGATCAGGACCGCGCTGGAGGAGCAGCACCGACCGCCGACGGTGGCCGCCCGCCGCACGGAGGGCGGCGCCGGATGACGCCGGGCGCGGGCCCCGGCGGCATCGCGGACGTGGGCGCGGGCCCCGGCGGGACGGCGGGCGCGGGCGCGGGCCGGTGGCGGGTGCTGGTGATCGTGCCGGCCTGGAACGAGGCGGACGGCCTGGCCGCGGTGCTCGCGGAGCTGCGGGCCGCGGTCCCGGCCGCCGACGTCCTGGTGGTGGACGACGGCTCGACCGACCGCACCGCCCAGACCGCCCGCGCGACCGGCGCCCGGGTGGCCCGGCTGCCGTACAACCTCGGTGTCGGCGGCGCCATGCGCACCGGCTACCGCTACGCCCTGGACCACGGCTACGACGCCGCCGTACAGGTCGACGCCGACGGCCAGCACGACCCGGGGTACGTCCCCGCGCTGCTGGCCGCGCTCGACACCGCCGACCTGGTGGTCGGCGCGCGGTTCGCGGGCGTGGGCGACTACCGGGTACGCGGCCCGCGCCGCTGGTCGATGCGGATGCTGTCGCTGGTGCTTTCCCGCATGGCGGGCACCCGGCTGACCGACTCCACCTCCGGCTTCCGGGCCTGCAACCGCGACATGATCGCCTTCTTCGCCCGCTGGTATCCGGCGGAGTATCTGGGCGACACCGTCGAGAGCATGGTCGGTGCCCTGCGCCGCGGCTACCAGGTGCGGCAGGTGGCGGTCGCCATGCGGCCGCGCACCACCGGCGCGCCCAGCCAGTCGTCGGCCCGCGCGCTGGTCTACCTGGCCAGGACGGCGCTGGTGCTGCTGCTCGCCCTGACCCGCCGGGTCCCGGCACCGCAGCGCACCGAGGCCGCGGCGGCCGCCCGGGTGCCGGAGCCGGCCGAGCCCGCGGGGGTGGCCCGGTGAACGCGGTCGCCTTCGACGTGATGATCCCGCACTACGGCGACGTGCCGCTGCTGCAGGCCGCGGTCCGCAGCGTGCAGGCGCAGGACGGCGACGACTGGCGTCTGACGGTGGTGGACGACGGGTGCGAGCCGGGGGTGCCCGAGTGGTTCGCGGCGCTCGGCGACCCCCGGGTGAGCTATCTGCGCAACCCGCGCAATCTGGGCGTGACCGGGAACTTCAACCGCTGCGTGGAGCTCACCCGGGCGCCGCACGTCGTCCTGATGGGCTGCGACGACCTGATGCTGCCCGGCTACCTGCGGACCGTGCGGCGGGCGCTGCGGCGCAGCCCCGACGCGGTGATGGTGCAGCCCGGCGTCCAGGTGGTCGACGCGGCCGGGCGGCCCTGCGGCACGCTGGTCGACACGGCGAAGACGCGGATCTACGCGCCGGCCGGCATCCGCTCCGGGCCCGCGCTGCTCGGCGGCGAGGACCTGGCGGTCAGCCTGCTGCGCGGCAACTGGCTGTACTTCCCCTCGGTGTGCTGGCGCACCGACGCGCTGCGGGCCCACCCCTTCCGCGCCGACCTCGGCGTCATCCAGGACCTGGCGGTCGTCGTCGACCTGCTGCTCGACGGCGGCCTGCTCGCCACCGACCCCGAGGTCTGCTTCCGCTACCGCCGCCACGCGGTCAGCGCGTCCGCCGCGCAGGCGGTGACCGGCGCCCGCTTCGACGAGGCCCGTCGCTTCTTCCTCACCACCTCCGCGCGCCTGGCCGCCCACGGCTGGCCGCGCGGCGCCCGTACCGCCCGCCACCACTGGTCGTCCCGGCTGCACGCGCTCACCCTCCTCCCCGCCGCCGCCTCCTCCCCCCGCGCCACGTCCGCCCTCCTCCAGCACGCCTTCGCCCGCCGCGTGCCGCTGGCGGATTCCGCCGCGGCGGCCGCGCCGCACGGCGGCACGCCCGGTACGGGCGGATCCTCGGCTGCCGTCCGGCTGCCGGGGGCCGGCGGGTGAAGGGCGGCCGGGTGGTGCCGCGCGGGACCGGGGCGGTCGGGGTCGGGATGATCGTCAACGCCGCCGGGGCCTACGGGCATCTGGCGCTGTCCGGGCGCGCCCTGGACACCGCGGGGATGGCCGGGCTGGCGGTGGTGTGGGCGGTGGCCTTCTCGGTCGGGATCGGGCTGTTCTTCCCGCTGGAGCAGGAGCTGACCCGTACGGTGGCCGCCCGGGTGGCCGGCGGCGCCGGGACCGGGCCGCTGCTGCGGCGGGGCGTGGCGGTGGCCGCGGGGCTGCTCGCCGGTGCGGTCCTGCTGCTCATGGCGGCCCACCGCCCGCTGGTCCGGCTCGCCTTCGACGGCGACGCCGGGCTGCTATGGCCGCTGGCCGGCGCCCTGTCCGCGCTCGCCGCCGCGCATACGCTGCGCGGCCTGCTGGCCGGCCACGCCCGCTTCACCGCCTACGCCGGACAGCTGACCCTGGACGGCGCCCTCCGCCTCGGCGCGGCCGCCGCCCTGCTGCTCACCGGCTCGCACTCCCCCGCCGCCTTCGCCCTGATCCTCACCGCCTGCCCGCTGCTGGCCTGCCTCCCCTTCCTCCCGGCCGCCCGCCACGCGTGCCGCGCGACCACCGCCGAGCCGGGCCGGTCCGCCCGGGGCGACGGCATCGGCGTGCCGCCCGCCCCGGACGACGGGCGGCACGCCGCCTCCCGCCGGTGGCACGCCGCCCGCAAGGCGTCTCGCCGCCGGGCGACCGTACTCGCGGCAACCACCGCCCACTTCCGCCCCGAAGCCCGGTCCGACCCCTCGCTCGTCCCCGCCGCCGTACCGGCCGCCTCAGGCCCGCACGACGCCGCGACCGTACCGGCCACCGCAGGCCCGGGCGGGCCCGCGACCCTGCCCGCCGCAGCCACCGCCGTACCGGCCACCGCAGGCCCGGGCGGATCTGGGGCCGTGGGCGGGGCGGCCGCCGTCGCGCCCGTCGGGGCCGGGGAGATCGGGCGCGGGCTGGGCGCGCTCGTCGCGGGGGCCGTCTTCGCGCAGGTGCTGGCGAACGCTCCGGTGCTCGGGGCCAAGGGGCTGGCGCCCGGGGACGCGGCGCTGGTGACCGCGCTGTTGTGCGCGCTGACCCTGGTACGCGTGCCGCAGTTCGCGGTCGGCGCGCTGCAGGCGGGCCTGCTGCGGGAGCTGACCGTCCGCCAGCAGCTCGGCGACCGGGCGGGAGTCGCCCGGGGGGTGCGGCGCAGCGCCGGGGGCATGGCGGCGCTCGGGGTGGTGTGCACGGTGCCGGCCGCGCTGGCCGGCCCCTGGGTGACCGAGCACCTGCTCGCGGCGCCGCCGGTGCTGGGGCGGCTGGACTTCGCCGCGCTGGGCCTCGGCACCACCGGCTACCTGGTGGCGTTCCTGCTCGGCAACGGCACCCTCGCGACCGGCGGCCACCGCCGGCAGGCGCTGGCCTGGGCGGCGGGCACGGCCGTGACAGCGGCCGCGGTGGCCCTGCCAGGACCCCCGGGTCCGCGCGTCGAGGCGGCCTACGCGCTCGGCTCCTGGACCGCCGCCGCCCTGCTCGCCGCCCGCCTGATCCGTACGCTCAGACCTGAGACACCCGCGAAAGGCACACCGATGTCCGACACCGCCTCACCCGACTACACCGCCCGCCTGCTGGCCCGGCGGGTGCTGCCGACGCAGGCGCCCTACCGCTGGAATCTGCGCCGGCTGCGCCTCGGCAGGGTGCTGGACGTCGGCTGCGGTGTGGGCCGCAACCTGCGGCACTGCGCCCCCGGCAGCGTCGGCGTGGACCACAACGAGCACTCGGTCGCCGCCGCCCGCGCCCGCGGCCTGACCGCGTACACCCCGGAGGAGTTCGCCGCGACCGACTGCGCTCCCGGTTCCTTCGACAGCCTGCTGTGCGCGCACGTCCTCGAACACCTGGACGCGGCGAAGGCGTCGGCGCTGCTCGCCAGGTATCTGCCCTACGTGCGGCCGGGCGGCCGGGCGGTGCTGATCACCCCGCAGGAGGCCGGCTTCGCCAGCGACGCGACCCACGTGCGCTTCGTCGGCTTCGCGGAGCTGACCGAGGAGGCGCGGGCCGCCGGGCTCGACGTCCGCAGGGCGTACTCCTTCCCGCTGCCGCGCGCGGCCGGACGGCTCTTCCGGCACAACGAGTTCGTGCTGGTCTCCACCGCCCCCCGGCGGCAGGCGTGAAGGCCCTGGTGCTGGCCGGCGGCTCCGGCACCCGGCTGCGCCCGATCACCCACACCTCCGCGAAGCAGCTCGTGCCGGTCGCGAACAAGCCCGTGCTCTTCTACGGGCTAGAGGCGATCGCCGACTGCGGGATCGAGGACGTCGGCATCGTCGTCGGCGACACCGCCGCGGAGATCATGGCGGCGGTCGGCGACGGCTCCGCGCACGGCGTACGCGTCACGTACATCCGGCAGGAGCAGCCGCTCGGGCTGGCCCACGCGGTGCTGATCGCACGGGACTTCCTGGGCGACGAGGACTTCGTGATGTATCTGGGCGACAACTTCATCGTCGGCGGCATCGGCGACCACGTCGCCGCCTTCCGCGCGCACCGCCCCGCCGCGCAGCTGCTGCTGACGCGGGTGCCGAACCCGTCGGACTTCGGCGTGGCGGAGCTGGACGCGCGGGGCCGGGTGACCGGCCTGCAGGAGAAGCCGGCCGTGCCGCGCGGCGACCTGGTCCTGGTCGGCGTCTACCTCTTCTCGGCCGCCGTCCACGACGCGGTCCGCGCGATCAAGCCCTCGGGGCGCGGCGAGCTGGAGATCACCGACGCCATCCAGTGGCTCATCGACCGCGGCATGGACGTCGAATCCACGGTGATCGACGGCTACTGGAAGGACACCGGCAACGTCACCGACATGCTGGAGGTGAACCGCTCGGTGCTGGAGACCGTCGAGCGCGGGGTGCACGGCGACGTCGACGCGGCCAGCGAGCTGGTCGGCCGGGTCAGCGTCGGCGCGGGCGCCAGGATCACCGGGTCGCGCATCGTCGGCCCGGCGATGATCGGCCCCGGCACGGTCGTGGACGGCTGCTACGTCGGCCCGTTCACCTCGATCGGCGCGGACTGCGTGCTGCGGGACAGCGAGATCGAGTTCTCCATCGTGCTGCCCGGCTCCTCCATCCTGGGGGTGCGGCGGATCGAGGCGTCGCTGATCGGCCGCAAGGTCGAGGTGACGCCCGGCCAGCGCACCCCCGCCGCCCACCGGCTCGTACTCGGCGACCACAGCAAGGTGCAGATCTCGTCATGACCGTCACTGACCCCACCCGCGTCCTGGTGACCGGCGGCGCCGGCTTCATCGGCTCGCACTACGTCCGCGCGCTGCTGGCGTCCGACGCCGAGCCGGTCGAGGTGACCGTGCTCGACGCGCTCACCTACGCCGGCTGCCCCGCCAACCTCGACCCGGTGCGCAGCGACCCGCGCTTCTCCTTCGTGCACGGCGACATCCGGGACGCCACGCTGGTCGACCGGCTGCTCGCCCGGCACGACCAGGTGGTGCACCTGGCCGCCGAGACCCATGTGGACCGCTCCATCGCGGGTGCCGCCGACTTCGTCACCACCAACGTGACCGGTACGCACACGCTGCTTGACGCGGCCGTACGGCACGGCGTCGCGGTCTTCGTGCAGGTGTCCACCGACGAGGTCTACGGGTCGATCGAGGCCGGCTCCTGGCCGGAGACCGACCCGCTGCGCCCCAACTCCCCCTATGCCGCCTCCAAGGCGTCCGCCGACCTGCTGGCGCTGGCCCAGCACCGCACCCACGGCCTGGACGTCAGGATCACCCGGTGCTCCAACAACTACGGGCCGCGGCAGTTCCCTGAGAAGCTGATCCCGCTGTTCCTGACCCGGCTGTTCGGGGGCCGCCCGGTGCCGCTGTACGGCGACGGCCGCCAGATGCGCGACTGGCTGCACGTCAGCGACCACGTCCACGGCATCGAGCTGGTGCGGCGTGGCGGCCGGCCCGGCGAGGTCTACAACATCGGCGGCGGCACCGAGCTGACTAACCGCGAGCTGACCGGGCTGCTGCTCGACGCCTGCGGCGCCGGCTGGGACCTGGTCCAGGAGGTGCCCGACCGCAAGGGCCACGACCTGCGGTACTCGGTGGACTGCGGCAAGATCGCCGCCGAGCTGGGGTACGCCCCGCGGGTCGACTTCGCGGCCGGCCTGGCCGCGACCGTGGACTGGTACCGGCGGCACCGCGACTGGTGGGAGCCGTTGCTGCCGGTCCAGGCCGGGGTGGTGGGTCCGCGATGACCTGGCTGGTGACCGGGGCCGGCGGGATGCTGGCCGGCGATCTGCTGCTGCGGCTCGCCGAGGGGGGCGAGGCGGCCGTCGGGGTGGACCGGTGCGCGCTGGACATCACCGACGAGGACGCGGTCCGTGCGGTCTTCGACGACCACGAGCCCTCGGTCGTGGTCAACTGCGCCGCCTGGACCGCGGTGGACGACGCCGAGACGGCCGAGGCCGCCGCGCTGCGGGTCAACGGCGAGGGCCCGCGGCATCTGGCGGCGGCCTGCGCGAAGACCGGCGCCCGGCTGCTGCACGTGTCCACCGACTACGTCTTCGCCGGCGACGCGGCGACCCCGTACCGGGAGACCGACCGCCCCGACCCGCGGACCGCCTACGGCCGCGGCAAGTACGCCGGCGAGCAGGCGGTGCTCGACCTGATGCCCGGCGACGGGTACGTGGTGCGCACCGGGTGGCTCTACGGGGCCGGCGGGCCGAACTTCGTCCGTACGATGATCCGCCTGGAGCGGGAGCGCGACACCGTCGACGTGGTCGGCGACCAGTACGGCCAGCCGACCTGGGCCGCGGACCTGGCGGAACGGCTGGTCGCGCTCGGCGCGGGCGACGCCCCCGCCGGGATCTACCACGGCACCAGCGCGGGCGCGGCCAGCTGGTACGACCTGGCCCGCGAGGTCTTCCGGCTGCTGGGCGCCGACCCCGACCGGGTGCGCCGGGTCGCGACCGCCGCGATGCCGCGGCCCGCGCCCCGGCCCGCCTACAGCGTGCTGGCCCACGACGGCTGGGCCGCGGCGGGCATCGAGCCGATCCGCGACTGGCGTCAGGCGCTGGCCGTGGCCCTCCCCGCGCTGCGCAACCGCTCGTAGTAGGCCGCGCAGTCCGCGTACGCCGGCAGCAGCCCCGCCCGCTCCGCTTCGGCGAGCGACGGGGCCGCCGCGTCCTTCGCCGACAGCAGCGGCGTGCGGTCCGCGGGCCAACCGATGGCAAGCGCCGGGTCAAGCGGGTGCACCGCGCGCTCGCGGCCGGGCGCGTAGCCCTGCGAGCACAGGTAGACGACGGTGGCGTCGTCGGTCAGCGCGAGGAAGGCGTGCCCGAGGCCTTCGGCCAGATAGACCGCCCGGTGCGTCCGGTCGTCCAGCGTGAAGGCCTCGTGCCGCCCGTACGCGGGCGAGCCGGTCCGCACGTCCACCACGACGTCCAGCACCGCGCCGCGCACGCAGGTGACGTACTTCGCCTGCCCGGGCGGCACGTCGGCGAAGTGCACCCCGCGCAGCGTGCCGCGCCGCGACACCGAGCAGTTGGCCTGTGCCAGGTCCAGCGGCTGGTCGGTGGCGCCGGTGAAGTCGGCGCCCCTGAACCACTCGTGGAAGCGCCCGCGCTCGTCGGGGAAGACGGCGGGCTCGTGGACCCAGGCCCCGGGGATGCGGGTTTCGCGCATGAACGTGCCTTTCAGTTTCAGGACAGGAGCCGGACCCGGCCGGCGCGGCTGCCGCGTACGCCCGCTGCGTGGTCTCGCACCACCTGCCGCGGGCGTCTGCTCCAACGCCGGGCGCGGCGGCCGGTCACCCCGCGAACTGCCACGGTCCGCCGAACGGGTGGTGTGCGGAAGCCGCCCGCCGCGCGGGGCGAAACCTTTGCGAGCGGGCGGCGTTGGAATCCGGTGACCACCATCAGCCGCTTCGCCGGTGCCCGTTTCCTCCCGCCGGTCCCGGCGCTGCGCCGCGCCGCGGACCGGGTGCCCGAGCGGGCCCGGCTGCCGCTCGCGGTGGCGCTGCTCTGCGAGGCCGTACTGCTGCTGTGGTGGCTGGCCTTCTATCCCGGGCTGATGAGCTTCGACTCCATCACCTACGTCTGGCAGGTGACCACCGGCCACTGGCGCAGCGACCACGCCGTCGCCTACGACGTCCTGGTGTGGCTGTCGCTGCAGATCACCGGCGGCCTCGCGGCTCTGACGCTGTTGCAGACGGTCGTGCTGGCCGCCTCGCTCGGCTACGTCTGCCACGGGCTGCGCGCGCTCGGGGTGCGCGGCCGGTGGGCGGCCGCCGCGCCGCTGACCGTGGTCCTGGTGCCCTCCACCGGCACGTTCGGCATCTTCGTGTGGAAGGACAGCGCCTACGCCATCGCCGCCGTGCTGGCCTTCGGCGCCTGCGCCCACCTGGCCGTACGGCAGCGCCCGGTCCTGCACTGGTGGCTGCTGGCCGCCGCGATGACCGGGCTGTCGGTCTTCCGCAACAACACCTACCCGGCCGTGGTCACCGCCGGCCTGGTGCTGCTGGTCGCGATGCCGCGCCGCTGGCGCCGGATCGGCGCCGCCACCCTGATCCCGACCGCGCTGGCGCTCGGCCTCAACTTCGGCGTCTACCCGGCGATCGGCATCCAGGAGCCGCGCACCAGCTCCTACTACGCCTTCAACTACGCCGACATCGCGGTCGCCTACCACCGCGCCCCCGGCTCCTTCCGCCGCTCCGACATCGCGGTGATGTCGAAGGTCGCGCCGCTGTCGCACTGGTCGCACGGCGGCTCCAACTGCGGCTGGGTCGACCCGCTGATGGGGCCGCCCTTCGACCGCCCGGCCGCGGAACGGCTCAACGGCAGGCTGCTCGACGTCTGGAGCCACGTGCTCACCAAGCGGCCCGACCTGATGCTGTCGGCCCACCTGTGCCGGGGCCGGATCGCCTGGGCGCTGCCGCGCAACGACACCGACATCTTCGTGCAGCCGGCGGTCATCCCCCCCGACCGATTCGGCTACTCCCGGCCCGGCGGGCTGATGCAGCACAGCCAGTTCCTGCCCGCGCTGCGCACCGACCCGCCGTCCGCCTTCCTGCACCGGGCCGGCGTGTGGGCCTACACCGCGGCCCGCACGCCCGAGCTGACCTGGTTCCTGTGGACCGGCTCGCTGTGGTGCTGGGCCACCTATCTGATCGTGCTGCGGCTGGTGCGGCGCCGGCCGCTGCGGGCCGCGCTCGCCCTGGCCGCGACCACGGCCGGGCTGCAGGTCGCGGTGCTGGTCGCCTCCCCGGCCGGGCTGTTCCGCTACATGGCGGCACCCGTGCTGCTGGGCTTCCTCGCGGCGCCGCTGCTCACCGCGGCCCACCCCGCCGACCGGCCACCGGGCGGCGGGGAGTCCCGCAGATCGGTGCGCCGGGCCGACCGCTCCGCCCCGCCGCGCTCGGGCGCCGCCGCGTGACGGGCGAGGCGCGGGTCGCGCCGTGGACCAGGACCCGCGCGCTGACCTGGCGGCCGACCCCGTACACCCTGGTCGGCACCGGCTTCTGGCTGCTGCTCGCGGTCGTCGCCTGGCACACCCCCATCGCCTCGGACTTCGGCCAGCACGCCTCCGCGGTGCAGCGGGTCAGGGACAACCCGTGGCACCCGGCCAACCCGCTGCTCGACGAGCCGGGCACCGGCAGCCCGTACTTCTCCCCCTACATCGTCATCCTCGGCCTCACCGCCCGGCTGACCGGCGCCGCCGGATGGCAGGTGGTGCGCTGGTGCGGGCCGGTGAACCTCGCGGTGCTGGTGTTCGGCGTCGGCGTCTACGCCAGGACGCTGAGCAGCCGGCGGGCGGCGCCGGTCTTCGCGCTGCTGGCCTTCACCCTGCTGTGGGGGGTGCGGGGCACGGAGTGGAGCGGCTTTTGCGGGGTGTGGTCGCTGACCCGGGGGGCGTCGTATCCCAGCACCTTCGCCGTCGGGTTCGCCTTCCTGCTGTGGACGTGGACCGACCGGCTGGCCCGGCGGGGCGGCGGCCCCTGGGAGTACGCCTGGCTCGGCGCGGCGGCCGGGGTGCTGCTGCTCATCCACCCGATCACCGCGCTGGCGGCGACCGTCGGCATCGCGGCGACCGTCGCCGGGCGCCAGAGCGGCTGGTCCCGGCGGGTGTGCGGGCTGTGGGCGCTGGCCGGTGTCGCGGCGCTGGCGACCGCGGCGGCCTGGCCGTACTTCGACGTCTTCACGCTGGCCGGCGACACCACCGTCGACCATGTGCACCGCCGGCTCTACCTCCACCCCTGGCAGTGGTACGGCCTGGCCCTCACCGGAGTGCCCGCACTGGCCTGGCGGGCCCGGCGGCGGTGGCGGGACCCGCTGGTGCTGATGTTCGCGGCGGACGGCGCCATCGCCGCGTACGGCTGGTTCAGCGGCCACTACACCTACGGCCGGGTCCTCGCCCTGCTGCTGGTGCCGTTGCAGTTCGCGCTCGCGGTGGAGCTGGCCTCGGTCCCGCCCTGGACGCGGTTGCGTGCGGTGCTCGCCCCGCTCTCGGCGGTCGCGCTGTGCTTCGCGCTGGTCGCGCAGATCGGCTCGGTCGTCCCGCAGCGCTGGCTGCCGGTGGCGACCGGCCACCCGCAGCGCTGGCCGGACTACCGCTGGGTCGCCGACCGCGTCCCGGTCGGCGCGGTCGTGCTGACCGACGCCTCGGTCCCGATGCACGTGCTCCCCGCCTACGGGCTCTACCTCGTCGCCCCCACCTGGCCCGACCCCTCCACCCCGGCCGCCGACCGCACCCGCCGCTGGTCCGAGACGGCCGCGTACTTCTCCCCGGCCACCCCCGCCGCCCGCCGCGCCGCCATCGCCCGCCGGTACGGCGCCGGCTGGCTCCTGCTGCCGCCGGCCACCGCCGCCCCCAGCCCGGCGACCCTGGTCGCCACGTCCCCCCGCACCGGCGAACAGCTCTTCCGGCTCACGCACTAGGCGTCACCGGGGGGCCCGGCTCGGGCGGTCGGCGGGCGGGCGGTCGGTCGGCGGGCGGGCGGTCGGTCGGCGGGCGGGCGGGCGGTCGGCACGTTCGGTGCCGGCCGCCGTGGGCGGGCGCCACCGAACGTGCCGCCCGCCCGTACCGCTCGGCTCAGCGATGCGTGCGCAGCAGCGTCCTGAACGTCCGCATCGCCACCGACAGGCTGGCCAGGTCGAACTCCTCGGCCCCCTGGATCTCCTCCAGCGTCGTCCGGGCCCGCCCGATCAGGCCGGCGTTCTGCTCCTCCCAGGCGTGGTAGCGCTGTTCCGGCGTCGCCGCCTCGTCACTGGCCCCGAGCACATCCGCGGTCAGCGCCGCGTGCGCCGCGAAGAGGTCCTCGCGGATCGCGGCCCGGGCCATCGACTGCCAGCGGTCGGCGCGCGGCAGCAGGATGATCCGGTCGAGCAGCTGGGTGATCTGCAGCCGGTCGGCGAGGTCGAAGTAGATCTCGGCGACGTCGAGCGGCTCCTTGCCGCTGCGATGGGCGACCTCCACGATGTCCAACGCGGGGAAGGCGGAGGAGAATCCGGCGACCCGGACGGCCAGATCCCCGGGGACCCCGCCGGAGGTCAGCTCGTCGTGCAGCGTCTCGTACCACTCCAGGTCCGCGCCCCGCAGCAGCTTCGGCAGCTGCGACCAGACCGCCGCCACGCCCTCGGTGAAGTCGTCGATGGTCTCGGCGATCTGCAGCGGCTGCAACCGGTTGTTGAGCAGCCAGCGGGTGGCGCGCTCGACCAGCCGCCGCGAGTGCAGCCGGATCCGGGTCTGCACGGCCGCGTCGACCGTGTTGTCCAGCGCCTCGACCTCGTCCCAGATCGAGCCGAGCCCGAAGATCGTGCGCGCCGCGGTGTGCGCCCTGACGATCTCCTCGGTGGTCGCCCCGATCTCCTCCCGGAAGCGGTGCAGGAAGGTGGTACCGCCGGTGTTGATCGTGTCGTTGACCAGCACGGTGGTGACGATCTCGCGGTGCAGCGCGTGGGCGTTGATCTGCGACGCGAACCGCTCCCGCAGCGGCACCGGGAAGTAGGCGTGCAGCAGCCCGCGCAGATACGGGTCGTCGGGGAGCCCGGTGTGGATCAGCTCCTCGGCCGTGGTGATCTTGGCGTAGGCGAGGATCACCGCCATCTCCGGCTGGCTCAGGCCCTGTCCGGCGCTGAGCCGTTCGCGGATCTGCCGGTCGGTGGGCAGGAACTCCAGTGCCCGGTCCAGGTGCCCGTCACGCACCAGCCGCCGGATGAAGCGCTGGTGGGCGTGCAGCAGGCTGTTGGACTGCGCCATGCTGTTGCCGAGCGCCACATTCTGCGCGTAGTTGTTGCGCAGCACCAGGTTGCCGACCTCGTGGGTCATCTCGGCCAGCAGGCTGTTGCGCTGCTTGACGGTCAGATCGCCCTCGCTCACCACGCTGTTGAGCAGGATCTTGATGTTGACCTCGTGGTCGGAGGCGTCCACCCCGGCGCTGTTGTCGATGGCGTCGGTGTTGATCCGGCCGCCTTCGCCCTCCGGGCCACCGGAGCGCGCGAACTCGATCCGGCCCAGCTGGGTGAAGCCCAGGTTGCCGCCCTCGCCCACCACCTTGGCCCGCAGGTCGGAGCCGTCGATGCGGATCGCGTCGTTGGCCTTGTCGCCGACGTCCAGATTCGTCTCGGTGGAGGCCTTGACGTAGGTGCCGATGCCGCCGTTCCACAGCAGGTCCACCGGGGCCTGCAGGATGGCCTTCATCAGCTCGGCCGGGGTGATCTTGGCCGCGCCCGGCGCGATGCCGAGGGCCGCGCGCACCTGCGCGTTGACCGGGATCGACTTGGCCGTCCTGGGGTAGATCCCGCCGCCGGAGGAGATCAGCGAGGTGTCGTAGTCGGCCCAGCTGCTGCGCGGCAGCTCGAACATCCGCCGCCGCTCGGCGTACGAGGTCGCCGCGTCCGGCTTGGGGTCGAGGAAGATGTGCCGGTGGTCGAAGGCGGCCAGCAGCCGGATGTGCTCGGACAGCAGCATCCCGTTGCCGAACACGTCCCCTGACATGTCGCCGATGCCGACGACGGTGAAGTCCTCTTCCTGGGTGTTGTGGCCCATCTCGCGGAAGTGCCGCTTCACCGACTCCCAGGCGCCGGAGGAGGTGATGGCCATCTTCTTGTGGTCGTAGCCGACCGAGCCGCCGGAGGCGAAGGCGTCGCCGAGCCAGAAGCCGTAGGAGACGGCCACCTCGTTGGCGATGTCGGAGAAGGACGCGGTGCCCTTGTCCGCGGCGACCACCAGATAGGTGTCGTCCTCGTCGTGCCTGACCACGTCACGCGGCGGGACGACCTCGCCGCCCACCAGGTTGTCGGTGATGTCGAGCAGCCCGGAGATGAAGGTCTTGTAGCAGGCGATGCCCTCGGCCAGCCAGGCGTCGCGGTCGGCGGCCGGGTCGGGCAGCCGCTTGCCGACGAAGCCGCCCTTGGCGCCGACCGGCACGATCACCGTGTTCTTCACCATCTGGGCCTTGACCAGGCCGAGCACCTCGGTGCGGAAGTCCTCGCGCCGGTCGGACCAGCGCAGACCGCCGCGGGCCACCTTGCCGAACCGCAGGTGCACGCCCTCCACCCGCGGTGAGTACACCCAGATCTCGTACGCGGGCCGCGGCGCGGGCAGTTCGGCGATCGCCTGCGGGTCGAACTTCATCGACAGATACCGGTGCGGCCGGCCGTCCTGCGCGCGCTGGAAGTAGTTGGTGCGCAGGGTGGCCTTGATCAGGCTCAGGAAGGACCGCAGGATGCGGTCCTCGTCCAGGCTGGCGACCGAGTCGAGCGCGCCGTCCAGCTCCTCCAGGATGCCGTCGGTCAGCTCGCTGCCGGCCCGCTGGTGGTCCGGCGAGAGCCGGGCCTGGAAGAGGTTGACCAGCAGCCGGGTGGTGTGGACGTTCGTGCGGAGGGTGTCCTCCATGTAGTCCTGGCTGAAGGTGGACCCGGCCTGCCGCAGGTATTTGGCGTAGGCGCGCAGCACCATCGCCTGCCGCCAGTCCAGGCCGGCCCGCAGCACCAGCGAGTTGAAGCCGTCGTTCTCTGCCCGGTCGGTCCAGGTGGCGGCGAAGGCCTCCTGGAAGCGCTCGCGGGCGTCGTCGCCCAGGTCGCCCAGCGCCGGGTCGATCCGCAGCCCGAAGTCGTAGACCCAGACCCTGGACCGGTCGGAACGGCGCAGCTCGTAGGGCCGCTCGTCGACCACCTCGACACCGAGCCGCTGCAGCACCGGGAGCACCGCGGACAGCGAGACCGGCGCCCCGGTCCGGTAGATCTTGAACCGCCGCTCCTCGGGCGCGGCCCCGACCGGCTCGTAGAGGCTGAGGGTGAAGTCGTCGGCGCCCAGCTCCTCGAAGTGCTGGAGGTCGGCGACCGCCACCCGGGGCGGGAAGTCGGCGCGGTAGCCGTCGGGGAAGGCCTGCCCGTAGCGGCGGACCAGCTCGGCGGACCGCTCCTCGCCGCACTCGGAGGTCAGCGCCTCGGCGAAGCCGTCGGCCCAGGAGCGGGTGGCGTCCGACAGCCGGCTCTCGATGCGCTCGACGTCCGCGTCGTCCAGGTCCCGCAGCGAGCCCCCGGCGTCGATGCGGATCACGAAGTGCAGGCGGGACAGCACCGATTCGGTGTTCCACGCGGTGAAGTCCGCGCTGTGGCCGCCCAGTTCCTCCTGGAGGATGTTGGTCAGCCGCAGCCGGACCGCGGTGGTGTAGCGGTCCCGCGGCAGGTACACCAGCGCGGAGAAGTAGCGGCCGTACTCGTCCTGCCGCAGGAACAGCCGCAGCTTTCGGCGCTCCTGCAGGTACAGCACGCTGGTGGCGATGGACCGCAGCTCGTCGACCGGGGTCTGGAACAGCTCGTCGCGCGGGTAGGTCTCCAGGATCTGCAGCAGGTCGCGGCCGTCGTGGCTGTCCGCGGAGAAGCCGGCGCCCTCCAGCACCTCCTCGACCTTGCGGCGGACCACCGGCACCCGGCGCACCGACTCGGTGTAGGCGGCCGACGAGAACAGCCCGAGGAAGCGCCGCTCGCCGACCACGTTGCCGTCGGCGTCGAACTTCTTCACCCCGACGTAGTCCAGATACGACGGCCGGTGGACGGTGGAGCGGCTGTTGGCCTTGGTCAGGATGAGCAGTTTGTGCTCCCTGGCCTTCGCCCGGGCGTCGGCGGGCAGCCGGCTGAACGACGGGGAGTTGGGATGCCCCGGGTGCGTGCTGTCGGCCTGCGGGTGCTGCGGGTCGGAACGCAGGATGCCAAGCCCCGTGCCGGGCACGGCGACCAGCACGTCCTCCGGGCTGCCGTCGTCGGCGGTCTCGCTGGTCAGCTCGTACTCGCGAAAGCCCAGGTAGGTGAAGTGGTCGCCGTCGAGCCAGCGCAGCAGTTCCAGGGCCTCACCGGTCTCCTGGGCCGGCAGCGGCGGCGGGTCGGCGGCCAGCTCGTCGGCGATGGACTGCGCGGCCTGCCGCATCTTCGCCCAGTCCTCGACCGACTCCCGCACGTCGGACAGCACCCGGCGCAGGTCGGCGGTGATCTCCTTGAGGTCGGCCCGGTCGGTCTCCCGGTCGATCTCGACGTGGATCCAGGACTCCACCAGCATGTCGTGCGGCAGCGTGCCGTCCCCGCCGGCGTCACCGAGCTCGGGGACGGTGGTCATGACCTCGAGCAGCTTGCCCGTGACGTCCCGGCGGACGGTGAACTGGGGGTGGACCACCACGTGGATGGCCCGGTTGGCCTGGGTCAGCGCGTTGGTCACCGAGTCCACCAGGAAGGGCATGTCGTCGGTGACCACCTCGACGACGGTGTGGCTGCACTGCCAGCCGTTCTCCTCGACGCTCGGGGTGTGCACCCGTACGTTCGCGGTGCCCTGCGGGCGTACCTCGGCGAGCCGGTAGTGGGACAGCGCGGCGCCGAAGATGTCGTCCGGATCACGGTCGACCACGTCTTCAGGTGCGCTGTGCAGGTAGTACCGCTGGAGGAACGCGGTCATCGCCTCTGCGTCGAGGCCCTGCCCCGGCAGTCTCCCCTTCTGGCTGTTCTCACCGACCCGCGCTGCCTGTTCCAGCCGCTCGGCCTTGGTTTCGTCCAGCTTGGTCTGCATGTCCTCTGACTCCTGTCGCGCGCCATTGCGTGACGTCGGTGGATGGCACGACGTACCGCGACGCGGGGTTTCCGCTACGGGACGACGCTATGCCGGAATAGGGGTTCGCCGTGCCCGTCGGCACGATCCTGCCCCGGGAGAACGGATCAACGTTGATCACGGCGTCCAGGCTATCGCCCCGTCCGGGGTGGCTGTCAGGAGACGTCTTCGTACAAATGCACCAGACACCTTTGGCCCGAATGGACAGGAACCGGCCGGGAACGCCCGCGGGAACGTCGCGGCGATCCGTCAGGAAACTATCCGCTCGGCCTGCTCGACGGCCTCGGCGAGGCTGTCCACCACCGGCACTCCCGCGGACTCCAGGGCCGCTCTGCTGTGCGAGCCACCGGTGTAGAGCACCGCGTGCGCGCCCACGTGCGCGGCGGCGGCCGCGTCGTCCAGCGCGTCACCGATCACCACGATCTGGCGCGGGTCGAGGGGGCCGAGCGATTCGAGGTGGCGGACCATCTGGGCTGCCTTGCCCGCAGTCGACATCCCCGTGCGGCCGTCGACCCGCAAGAAGTGCTCGGTGATGCCGTGCGCGGCCACGATCGGCACCAGCTGCTCGTGCGGGGCGAGCGAGCACAGCGACTGGGTCACCCCGGCCGCCCGGCGGGCGGCCAGCAGCTCGGCGGCGCCGTCGGCCAGCCGGCAGGACTCGGCGAGCACCCAGTAGTGCCGGTGGAAGGTCGCGTCCATGACCTCCCACTCGTCGTCGGAGGGCAGCCGCCCGATCAGCCGCTCGTAGAAGCGGGGCACGGGCACGCAGTACAGCTCGCGGTAGCGGTCCAGGGTGATCGGGGGCAGGCCGAGTTCGGCGAAGGAGGCGTTCGTCGCCTCGATCACTGCGTCGATGTCGTGGAAGAGGGTGCCGTTCCAGTCCCACACGAGATGCGTGCTCATGGAAAGAACCGTACTCGCGTGGACCGTCGAGGCGTTCTGCCGCCTGTGGATAACTCCGGTCGCGGTGTGACAGTACGGCGATCGCCCGATCGGCCGTTCAGCTGATCAGATTGGGGATCTCCTGGGTGGCGTACCAGAGGAGTTCGTGGTCCTCGGCGCCGTCCACCGTGAACTGGGCGTCGTCGTCGCCGGCGTCCGCCGCTCCCAGCGCCGAGGCCGCGGCAGCCACGTCCGGCTCGGCGTCGTCGGCGTCCAGATGGACCGCCGCGGCCTCGGACAGCCGCACCGGCTTCCCGAGCCGGACCTCGCCGAGCGCGGCCGGGTCGAGCGCGCGGTCCGGGTCGAACCGGACCTGCGCGTCAGGGACGTCCACCGCGATGACCGTCCGGCGCCGTGCCACATCCGGATGAACCGCGAGCAGCCGCAGCGACGCCTGGGCGGCCCGGTTCAGCGCCGCGTACTCGAGTTCCTCTATGTCGTCGGAGACGTACCACTCGCGCAGGCTCGGCGTGACCGCGAAGGCGTCGAGCGGCACGGGGCCCACCTCGCCCGCCTTGTACGCCTCGGCCAGTCCCGTCAAGGTGGTCGGAATATAGACGCGCATGGCGTGAAGCATACGTGCGCAACCATCCTGATAGGTGAATTCCGCGGCGCCTTCGAACAGCGCCCAGCAGGTTTGCCTGGCTCCCGCGGCCGCCCCTAGAACCGGACTACCAGCCGGTAACGATCTTGGGGAGCCACTCGTGCAGCCACCGCAGCCACCCGCCGCGCCCGCCTCCGGAGCCGCCCCCGACCCGCGGCGCAACCGCCTGCCGGGGCGCGTACCGCCGACCGGACCCGGATCGCCGCGCAGGCCCGGCGGTGCCGGGGCGGCGCCGCCCGGCCGCCGGGACCTGCGGCGTCCGCCCGGCAGGCCGCAGGTGGCCAGGACGCCGGCCGGCGCGGTGGGGCCGATGTCGGCGCACGACTGGTTCGCCGGCCGGCTGCTCGACGTCCTGACCGGGCGCCAGCCGCTGACGATGCTGGCCGGCAAGGTCAGGGACGAGGCGTACCAGCAACTGTGGGAGCTGCACGCGCAGCGGTCCGACTGGCGCCCGCGCGGCAACCGCGGGCGTACCCCTTTCGTGTACCGCTGCCACGCCTATCGGACGTACCGCGGGGCGCTCGAAGTGTGCGCCGTGGTGTGCCTGGACCGGGACGTCTTCCGCGCGCTGGCCTTCCGGCTGGAGT
Source organism: Streptomyces sp. NBC_01198 (assembly GCF_036010485.1). Classification (NCBI taxonomy): domain Bacteria; kingdom Bacillati; phylum Actinomycetota; class Actinomycetes; order Kitasatosporales; family Streptomycetaceae; genus Streptomyces; species Streptomyces sp. NBC_01198. The sequence continues at coordinate 5,249,966 of NZ_CP108568.1, read as the reverse complement.
CCGGCGGCGCGCGGGCGGCCTCCGGCTACGGGCCCGAGCGCTGGCACTGCACCGCGGTGGCCGCCAGGTGACCTGGGCGCGGGCCACCACCCCCGCGGCGCCTGCCGCGGGACCCGGGCACGGCGGCATGACGCGGCCGGGGGCCGGACCGCTTCCGGTCCGGCCCCCGGCCGGTGTTCGTCCCCCTCGCGCGCGGCGGGGCTACTTCTTGCGGCGGCGGCCGCCCTTGGCGGCCTTGCGGCGCTCGGCGCGCGTCTGGCCGACCTCGTCGTCCTCGATGACCGCGTCGGCCGGGGCACCCGCGAAGTCGCCCTCGACGACCCCGCCCTCGCCGTCCACCGACGGGGCGGAGAAGTGCAGCCGGTCGGCCCGCTTGGGCGCTTCCAGGCCCTTGGCGCGGATCTCCGGACGGTCCTTGACCAGCGACGGCGGCGCGTCCTGGACGTCGGCGTCGGCCATCACCGGCACCTCCTCGACCTGCTGCTCGACCTGGACCTCCAGGTTGAACAGGTAGCCGACGGACTCCTCCTTGATGCCGTCCATCATGGCGGTGAACATGTCGAAGCCCTCACGCTGGTACTCCACCAGCGGGTCGCGCTGCGCCATCGCGCGCAGCCCGATGCCCTCCTGGAGGTAGTCCATCTCGTAGAGGTGCTCACGCCACTTGCGGTCGAGCACCGAGAGCACCACGCGCCGCTCCAGCTCGCGCATGATGTCCTCGCTGAGCTGCTTCTCGCGCTCCGCGTACTGCTCGTGGATGTCGTCCTTGACGGTCTCCGCGATGAACTCGGCGGTGATTCCGGCGCGGTCGCCCGCCTCGTCCTCCAGCTCCTCGATCGTCACCTTGGCCGGGTAGAGCTGCTTGAACGCGACCCACAGCCGGTCCAGGTCCCAGTCCTCGGCGAAGCCCTCGCGGGTCTCCGCGTCGATGTACGCGTCGATGGTGTCGTCCATGAAGTGCTGCACCTGCTCGTGCAGGTCCTCGCCCTCCAGGACGCGGCGGCGCTCACCGTAGATGACCTCGCGCTGCCGGTTCAGCACCTCGTCGTACTTCAGGACGTTCTTGCGGATCTCGAAGTTCTGCTGCTCGACCTGCGACTGGGCCGAGGCGATGGCGCGGGTGACCATCTTGTTCTCGATCGGCACGTCGTCCGGCACGTTGGCCATGGACATCACGCGCTCGACCATCTGCGCCTTGAACAGCCGCATCAGGTCGTCGCCCAGGGACAGGTAGAAGCGGGACTCGCCCGGGTCGCCCTGGCGGCCGGAGCGGCCGCGCAGCTGGTTGTCGATCCGGCGCGACTCGTGCCGCTCGGTGCCCAGCACGTACAGGCCGCCCAGGTCGACGACCTCCTCGTGCTCGGCCTTGACCGCCTCCTCGGCGCGCTCCAGCGCCGCGGGAAGGGCCGCGGCCCACTCCTCGACGTGCTCCAGCGGGTCCAGGCCGCGCTGCCGCAGCTCCGCCTCCGCCAGGTCGTCGGGATTCCCGCCGAGCTTGATGTCCGTACCGCGGCCCGCCATGTTCGTCGCCACGGTGACGGCGCCCTTGCGGCCGGCCTGCGCCACGATCGACGCCTCACGGTCGTGCTGCTTGGCGTTCAGCACCTCGTGCGGGACGCCGCGCTTGGACAGCTGCGCCGACAGGTACTCGGACTTCTCCACCGATACGGTGCCGACCAGCACCGGCTGGCCCTTCTCGTGCTTCTCCACGATGTCCTCGACCACGGCCGCGAACTTCGCCTCTTCGGTGCGGTAGATCAGGTCCGGCTTGTCCATCCGGGCCAGCGGCCGGTTGGTCGGGATCGGGACGACGCCGAGCTTGTAGATCTGGTGGAACTCGGCGGCCTCGGTCATGGCCGTGCCGGTCATGCCGGACAGCTTGTCGTACAGGCGGAAGAAGTTCTGCAGGGTGATCGTGGCGAGAGTCTGGTTCTCGTCCTTGATGTCCACCCCTTCCTTCGCCTCGATCGCCTGGTGCATTCCCTCGTTGTAGCGGCGGCCGGCGAGGATACGGCCGGTGTGCTCGTCGACGATCATGACTTCGCCGTCCATGACGACGTAGTCCTTGTCGTTCTTGTAGAGCTCCTTGGCCTTGATGGCGTTGTTCAGATAACCGACGAGCGGGGTGTTGACCGACTCGTACAGGTTGTCGATGCCCAGCCAGTCCTCGACCTTGGCGACGCCGGACTCGTGGATGGCGACCGTGCGCTTCTTCTCGTCCACGTCGTAGTCGCCGGTCTCCTCCTTGCCGAGGCTGCCCGCCTCGCCGCGGTTGAGCCGGCGCACCAGGCGTGCGAAGTCGCTGTACCACTTGGTGGCCTGGTCGGCGGGGCCGGAGATGATCAGCGGCGTCCGGGCCTCGTCCACCAGGATCGAGTCGACCTCGTCGACGATCGCGAAGTTGTGGCCGCGCTGGACGAGCTCGTCCTTGGACCACGCCATGTTGTCGCGCAGGTAGTCGAAGCCGAACTCGTTGTTGGTGCCGTACGTGATGTCGCACGCGTACTGCGCCCGGCGCTCGGCCGGCGACATGTTGGCCAGGATGCAGCCGACCTCGAGGCCGAGGAATTTGTGCACCCGGCCCATCCACTCCGAGTCGCGCTCGGCGAGGTAGTCGTTGACGGTGATCAGGTGCACGCCCTTGCCTGACAGCGCGTTCAGATACGCGGGGAGCGTGCCGACCAGCGTCTTGCCCTCACCGGTACGCATCTCGGCGACGTAGCCCAGGTGCAGGGCGGCGCCGCCCATCAGCTGGACGTCGTAGTGCCGCTGGCCCAGGACGCGCCTGGCGGCCTCGCGGACCGTCGCGAACGCCTCGGGCAGCAGGTCGTCGAGGGTCTCGCCGTTCTCGTACCGCTCTTTGTACTCGTCGGTGAGCGCCCGCAGCTCGGCATCGGAAAGGCCCTCGAAGTCCTCTTCGATGGAATTGACCTGGTCCGCGATGCGGTGCAGCTTGCGCAGGATCTTGCCTTCGCCTGCACGCATGAGCTTGTTGATGACGGACACGTAGGCTGGCTCCTTGCCGGTCGGGCCTGGCGCGGTTGCCGCGCGGGGCACAGCGGGGTTTTCTGTCTGCCTCGGCCCTGCTGCAACGGCCATCGTAAGCGAGGAGACCAGCGGGCCGGGAGGCCCGGCGTCGGCAAAACGGTTTTCCCGGGTTCCAGGGCCTCCGCAATACTCGGCCGCAGGTCGTTTGTCCCCGCCTGTGACCCCTGCGGAAGGTGTGCCGAACCATGGAGCCCATCACGTTGACCACCGGGCGGCTGCTGCTGCGCCCGCTGGAATCCGCCGACGTCGACGCGGTGCGGGCCGCGTGCCAGGACCCGGAGATCCCGCGCTGGACGACGGTCCCCTCGCCGTACACCCATGCCCACGCGATCGACTTCGTCGAGCGGATCTCCCCGCAGGGCTGGCGCGACGACACCCTCTACAACTTCGGCGTCTTCACCCTCGACAGCGGCGCCCTGGTCGGCTCGATGGGGCTGGTCAGGCTGGCGCAGCTGCCCGCGCCGGGGCGGCAGGCGGAGCTGGGGTACTGGACGGCGAAGGAGCAGCGCGGCAACGGCTACACGGCCGAGGCGGGCCGCGCGGTGTGCGACTGGGCCTTCACGGCGCTGGGCGCGGAGCGCCTGGAGTGGTTCGCCGAGGCGGGCAACATCGGCTCCCGGGCGGTGGCGCTGAGCATCGGCTTCGTGATGGAGGGCACCGTACGCTCCAAGATCGTGCAGCACGGGACCCGCCGTGACGCGTGGAGCGCCTCCCTGCTGCCCTCGGACTGGGGCCGGGAATCGGCCACCGCCTATCTGGCGCACGAGCCGGGCCGCGCATCGGCCTGACCCCGCGGGACCAGCGGTCCTCGCAGGTCAGGCCCGCTTGTCAGTGGGGCGTCCTAGGCTTGCGGCCATGACAGCGCTGCCGCCGCCCCAGCTCACCCTGTCCGCCGACGAGGCCCGCAGGATCGCCCTGCGGGCCCAGGGGTTCCTCGGCGCCCCCGACCGGCGGGCCGGCGTCCGCGGGGTCCTGCGCGCGCTGGGCGCGGTCCAGCTCGACACGATCTCGGTGCTGGCCCGGTCACACGAGCTGATCCCCTACGCGCGGCTCGGCGCGGTCGGCCGGGAAGCGGTGGAGCAGGCGTATTGGTCGGACGACCACGCCTTCGAGTATTGGTCGCACGCCGCGTGCATCCTGCCCATCGAGGAGTGGCCGCACTTCGCCTTCCGGCGCCGGGCCCGGCGGGCGCGCGGCCACCGCTGGCACGTGCTGGCGGACGCCGAGCGGTCCTGCGCCACCGTGCTGGACCGGCTGCGCGTCGACGGCCCGCTGACGTCCACCGAGCTGGGCGGGGCGAAGAACGGCGGACCGTGGTGGGACTGGTCCGAGACGAAGATCGCCGTCGAGTGGCTGCTGGACACCGGCGAGGTGGTCTGCACCCGGCGGCGCAGCTGGAAGCGGGTCTACGACCTCGCGGAGCGCGCCGTCCCCGACGCGCTGCTGCACGACGACATCGACGACGCGGCCTGCATGCGGCGGCTGGTCGCCCAGGCGGGCACCGCCATGGGAATCGCCACCCGCGCCGACCTGGCCGACTACCACCGGCTCAAGGGTGAGCAGGTCACCGCGGTGCTCGCCGACACCGGCCTGGTCCCGGTGGAGGTCGAGGGCTGGGGCAAGCCGGCCTGGGCCGACCCGGCGGCGCTGGCGAGCGAGCCGCGCGGGCGGCACCGCACGACGCTGCTGTCGCCGTTCGACTCGCTGATCTGGGACCGGCCGCGCACCGAGCGGATCTTCGGCTTCACCCACCGCCTGGAGGCCTACACGCCGAAGCCCAAGCGGATCCACGGCTACTTCGCGATGCCGCTGCTGGCCGGTGGCCGGCTGGTCGGCCGGGTCGACCCGGCCCGGGAGGGCACGACGCTGGTCGCCCGGCAGGTGACGCTGGACGGCCCGAAGGCGGTGCAGCCCGCCGCCGACGCCATCGCGGAGGCGGCCGGCTGGGTCGGCTGCGTGGAGGCCCGGGTGGAGCGGGTGCTCCCGGAGACCCTGCGCGAGCCGCTGGTCACCGCGGTCAAGCGCACCCACGACAGCCGCTGAACCGCAGGAGCCGCCAGAGCGCCCAGCCAGCCGCCCGCGGTCGCGGCGCCGGTGTCGGCACCGGCCCGGGCGTCAGCGGATCTCCAGGATCTTCTCCCGCATCGCGTAGACCACGGCCTCCATCCTGGAGTGCAGCTGCAGCTTCTCCAGGATGTTGCGCACGTGGTTCTTCACCGTGTTCTCGCTGATGAAGAGCTGCTTGGCTATGTCGCGGTTGTTCAGTCCGGTGGCCACCAGCTTGAGCACCTCCAGCTCCCGGTCGGTGAGCTTGGGCGCGGGCACCAGCCGCCGCTCGTCGGTGCGCTGGATCATCGACTTGAACTCGGTCAGCAGCTTGGACGCCATCGACGGGCTGATCTGCGACTGCCCGTCCGCCACCGCGCGGATCGCGGTGGCCACCTCGTCGGTGGAGATCTCCTTGAGCAGATAGCCGGTCGCACCGGCCTTGATCGCCTCGTAGAGGTCGGCTTCCTCATCGCTTATGGTCAGCATGATGATCTTCGCGCTGGGGGCCACCTCCTTGATGGAGGTACAGGCCTCGATGCCGCCCCGGCGCGGCATCCGCACGTCCATCAGCACGATGTCAGGCAGCAGGTCGGCCGCCTTGTCCACCGCTTCCGCCCCGTCCCCGGCCTCGCCGACGACCTGGATGTCCTCCTCCTGCGCGAGCACGATCTCCAGGCCCCGCCGGAACAGCGCGTGGTCGTCGACCACCAGCACCCGGATCGGCTCGACCGGTGCCGGCCCGGCCGGATCCTCCGGTTCCTCGTAGGGGCTGGGTCCGCTCCCTCCGGCAGCCCGGTGCGCGAAATCCGGCATCAGATCCTCCCCCTCAGACCAGAGTTCACCACTTCTGGTCCAGCATTTCACGTCCCGGCGCCGTGGTGCCCCCGGACGAACCCGGGGGCACCACGTGCTTCCGCCCTACCGTCCGGCGGCGAGTCTCAGCGGCGCAGCAGCCCGCCGGCGCCGCCCGGCGCCTCCGACCCCGCCTCGTCCGCGTTGAGGTGGATCACGCCGTAGTCGTAGCCGTGCCGCCGGTAGACCACGCTCGGCTGCTTGGTCTCGGCGTCGACGAACAGGTAGAAGTCGTGACCGACCAGTTCCATCTCGTACAACGCCTGGTCCAGCGCCATCGGCACCGCCGCGTGCGTCTTCTCCCTCACCACCAGCGGGCCGTCGCCGCGCACTTCCATCGTGCCGATCCGCTTGGTCGGCACACCGCCGTCCGCCGACGGGCCACCACCGCCGACCGGCTCGCCCTCGGCGTTCATGTACGCCGCGTCCGGTACGGCCGAGGCAACGTCCGCGGCCGGGATCCGGCCGTTTCCCCTGCGGGTGTGGCGCTTGCTCGCGGCCTTGCGCAGCCGCGCCTCCAGCTTGGCGACCGCGACGTCCAGCGCGGCGTACGGATCGGCGGCCGCCGCCTCCGCCCGAACCACCGGGCCACGGGTGTTGAGCGTGATCTCCACCCGGTCGGAATGGTCCGCCTGCCGCGGGTTGAGCTCCTTGGACACCTCGACGTCCAGGCTGATCACCTTGCCGTCGAGCTTCTGGATCTTGTCAAGCTTCTCGGCCACGTGCTTCCGGAACCGCTCAGGCACCTCGGTCTTGCGGCCCTTGACGACGATGTCCACGCAGAACTCCGTTCCCGGACCGCGCCGGCTGACCGGCAGCGGTCCCTTTCGCTGAGGCCGGCCCGGGTGCCAGTCCCGTCCGGCGCTGCGTTTGCTGCCGCTCCGCGTCCCGGGCTCACCCGGTACCACGAAGCCGCGGCTTTCACCTCCTCCTGCCCCACTGGGAAGATCAACACCCCATAGTGTTCGCTTCCCTCTCCCCCGAACATAGTCCCGGACTGCGGGAGCCGGCATCCCCAGCGGAGCGCTACCTCCATTCGGGTGAAATCGGCCCGCTGTCACCTGCGACGATGTCGTCGGACGTGGGTTTCGATGTCCTCCGGTCCCGCCACCACCGCCGCTCCCGCCACCCTCCCGCCCGCCACCGTGACCGCCTCCGCCGCCACGCTCAGTGACGTTCCGGTGGTCATCAGGTCGTCGACCAGCACCACCGGCGCCGCCGCGAGCAGCGCCACACAGGCACCAGCCGCCTCCACCGCACCGGACAGATTCGCCAGCCGGCCCGCGCCGTCCAGGCCGGACTGGTCGGCGACCGCCCGCCCCTGCCGCAGTGCGGTCAGCGCCCGGGCCGGCGTCCCCTGCCGGCGCAGCACCGCGGCCGCGGCACGGGCCATCCGCGCCGTGGCGTCATGGCCCCGCCTGGCCACTGCCCGCCGCGCGGAGGGCACCGGGACCAGCAGCACCGTCCCGGCGACGCCCAGCGGCCCTACAGCCGCGGCAAGGGCCGTTCCCAGCGGGCGGGCCAGGCCCAGCACGCCCCTTTCCTTGTGTGCCAGCAGCACGGCCCGCACCTCGTCGCCGTACCGCCCCGCCGCGTAGACCGGTGGCAGCCCGGCCGGCTCCGGCACGGGACGCACCCGCCGCACCGAGGACGCCCCGCCCAGCAGCCCCCGGCACCGCTCGCACAGTTCCGTCCGCGGATGCCCGCAGCCGGCGCAGTCCGCCGGCAGCACCAGTCCGGCGACCTCTCGCCACCAGCCCCGCATGCATTCACTCTGGCCGCTGCCGGTGTCCGGCTGCCAGTCACTCGTTCGGGGGCTGTGGACAACTCCGAGCAGGCACCTGACAACCGCCGGGCGGGCCTGACCGCCGGCCAGGCCCGGCCGGCGGTCAGCCCGGGTAGACCGGGCTGCTGCCCTTGGGGCTGGCCCTCTTCCAGTTCGACTCGTCGGGCAGCCAGTACACGTAGCCGTTGTAGGACGCCAGCAGCGGCCTGGTCTGGTCCTCGGAGGCCGCCACCGACGCCGCCTCGCCGATGCTCTCCAGCGGGGGAAGCGCGGACCCGTCGGTGTTCACGTACTGGATCTGCTGCCCGCCGCCGCGCTCGCGGTCGCTGCCCAGCACCACCAGCCGGCTGGCGCCCGCCCACGACACCGAGCTGACCGTCTCCCCTGTCGGAGTGAGATCGTGCAGCCCCGTCACGGTGAACTTCGGCTTGTCCTGCGTGCCGGCCCGGTCGATCAGCCCGAGCTGCAGCGTCTTGACGCCCTTCTCGTCGACCACCAGGACGATCCGCACCCCGTCGGAGGCGACCTGCAGCGATTCCACCCGCTCGTCCAGCTTCGGCACCTGCACCTCGGCGGGCGCCCCCGTGCCGTTGCGCAGCACGTACAGCTTGGAGACCGCCGGATTGCGGTCGGCCACCCACAGGTCGTCGAAACCGTCCCAGCTCGGCGCGCTCAGGCCGTCCTTCGGGTCCTGCGCGGAACTGGTCAGCTGCGAGACCTGGAACGGCTCGTCGTTCTCCAGGGAGCCGACCACCAGCCGCCGCCCGTCGGTCTTGACCCCCGCGGCCACCTGCCCGTCGCGGCGCACCGCGACCGACGCCAGGTCCGCCTTGGCGGACCCGAACGGCCCGCGCACCGGATTCGCCGCCCCGTCGTCCGTCGGCATCTCGTACAGCTGGTGCTGCTCGGACCCGATGAAGTACGGCCCGGCCGCCGAACCGATCAAATTCGCCGGCCCGTACTCCCGCGCCTGGACGCTCGACAGCGTGCAGGCCGTCGCTCCGTCGGCGCGCTGGACGTCCACCGACTCCAGCGTCACGGATGCCTGCCCCTGCACGGTGGCGATGAGCTGCGCGGCCAGCCGCCGGCACTGCTCCGACCCCAGCCGGTCCGCCGGCTTGTTCAGCCGCACCTTGAGGTGCTGCGAATCGTCGAGCGTGACGCCCTGGCCCGGGCCCTTGCCGTAGATCTGCAGACCGGAGGGGGCCGCCGAGGTGACAGCGGGCGCCAGCCAGTCCGTCGGACCGCCGAGCAGTGCCGACACGGTGGAGGCCAGCGAGTCGGTCTGCTGGCTGCGCAGATACACCGGGTCGGCGACCAGCGTCTGATGCCGCTTTCCCGACCGCTCGGCGTCCGAACCCAGCTTGGCGAAGTAGTACATGTTCACCGAGCGGTATATCCGCTGGAAGTCGGGCTCGGACAGGATCAGTCCGTCGGGCAGCCGGGCGATCCGCCACTCGGTGCCCTGCTTGACCAGCCGCACCGTGGTGCGGAAGTCGCCCTGGTCGGGCTGGTAGGCGTGCTTGACGTCCACCAGCGCCACCTTGGTGCCCGACACCCCGACCGTGGCCGTCGTCGCCTTGGGATCGGTGTCGGTGCCGTCGTCGCTCTGCGGACCGTTGGACAGCACGCTGATGCCCGCGAACGGATTCCAGTGGTCCTTGAAATCCGTACTCAGGTACTTCTTGGCCGTGGCGAAGTCGGATTCGCCGCTGGTGGTGGCCTCCAGGAAACCGCTGACGATCTCCGAGGCGCTCTCGCCCGGGTGCGGCGGGATGCCGAACACCCGCACCTGCGCGTCGCCGTCCGTCAGGTGCCCGTTGTCGACCTTGCGGACCTCGCCGCTGCTCGGCATGGACGCGCATCCGGCCAGCAGCAGGGCAGCGCCCAGCGGCAGCGCGCCGACCTTGAGCACGCGCAGGGCGCGGCCCCCCTTGGCACGCATCAGGCCTCGTCCTCCCGAGTCGCTTCCCTGCGCTCCACCACCCGCGCCCCGTTGCCCGGCAGTGCGGCGGGATCCGCCGTCGCCGGGCGCGCCGGAGCCACGCTGGGCATCGGCGGTATGAGCGGCGGGCGCGACCGCCCCGCGTCCGTCCCGTGCCCGTTGCCCGCCGCGCCGGAAGCGCCGAACCCGCTCCCCGCTCGCGGTGCGGGCACGCTCGCCAGGGCCGCCTGCGACGCGATCAGACCGCGGTTGCGGCGTGAATCGTCAGGTTCCAGCGCGATGGGGGACCCGCGCAGGCTGTCGCCGGCCGTGCGCGGCAGCGTCATGCGGAACTGCGATCCGCCGCCCGCCTCGCCCCACGCCTGGAGCCAGCCACCGTGCAGCCGCGCGTCCTCCACGGCGATCGACAGCCCCAGGCCCGTGCCGCCGGTGGTACGCGCCCGCGCCGGGTCGGCCCGCCAGAAGCGGTTGAACACCCGGGTCGCCTCGCCGGGCTTGAGCCCGACACCGTAGTCCCGGACCGCCACGGCGACCGCACCGTCGGCGGTCGCCAGCCGCACGACCACATCCCGGCCCTCGCCGTGCTCGATCGCGTTGACCACCAGATTGCGCAGCACCCGCTCGACCCGGCGCGGGTCGGCCTCGGCGATGACCGGCTGGGCGTCGCCGCGTATCACCACGCGGCTGCCCTTGCGCTCCGCCAGCGGCTCCGCCGCGTCGACCACGCGCCGGACGACCTCGCGCAGGTCTATCGGCTCCGCCGACAGCTCGGCCGCGCCCGCGTCGAACCTGCTGATCTCCAGCAGGTCCGACAGCAGCGACTCGAAGCGGTCCAGCTGGTTCTGCAGCAGTTCGGCCGAGCGGGACGTCACCGGATCGAAGTCGGTGCGCGCGTCATGGATGACGTCCGCGGCCATCCGTACCGTCGTCAGCGGGGTCCGCAGCTCGTGCGAGACGTCGGAGACGAAGCGGCGCTGCATCCTCGACAGGTCCTCCAGCTGCTGGATCTTGACCTGGAGGCTCTGCGCCATCTTGTTGAACGACTCGCCGAGCCGCGCGATGTCGTCCTCACCGGAGACCTGCATGCGTTCCTGCAGCCGGCCCGCCGCGAAGCGCTCGGCGATCCCGGCGGCCATCCGAACCGGCGTGACCACCTGCCGGGTCACCAGCCAGGCGATGGCGCCCAGCAGCACCACCACGAAGATGCCGGCCGTCGCCAGAGTGCCCTTGACCAGGCCGAGGGTCTTCTCCTCCTGGTCGAAGGGGAACAGGTAGTACAGCTGATACGCGTTGCCGTTGGGGTCCGTGAGGCGTTTGCCGACCGCGAGCGCGGGCCGTGGCTGGGTGCCGTTGTCGAACCTGAGCATCGTGTACTGCTTGAGGGGGCCGGTGTGCGTCTCGACCGCGTCGCTGAGGGCCTTGGGAATGCTGGCCGTGGGCGAGGCATGATTCGAACCGCGGGCTCCGCGGGGGTCGACGCTGGACCCGCCGAAGTCGCCCGCGCCCGTGTCGGCGGCCGGGCTCAGCGTGGCGATCCAGTACACACCCGCGCCACCGCTCTGGAACTGGGCGACCAGGTTGTTGAGCCAGGTGCCCGAGTCGACGGGGTCGGGAGTCGACCCCGTCCCCGAGCTGTCCTGCGCCTGGCTGCCCGGGCTCGCCATGTTCAAGGCGACGGAGAAGCCGCCGGTGGCCTGATTCTCCGCCGCCTTCTCCTTGGCGTCGAGCAGGCCGTTCCGCACCTGGCCGATGACCACGAATCCGAGCAGCAGCACCACGCCCACCGACATCAGCAAGGTGAAGGCGACCACCCGCAGCTGGAGATTGCGCCGCCACAGCCGGGCTGCCGGCTGCAGCGGACGCCGTGCCCAGCGCGCGCACGAGCGGATCACCGGCTGCAGACCGCGCATGGGGTCCGCGAGCCGGCTCTCCAGCCGCTCACGCTCGTACGACGCGCACATCTCAGCCCGGTCCCGCCTTGTAACCGACCCCGCGGACGGTCACCACGATCTCCGGGCGCTCCGGGTCCTGCTCGACCTTGGAGCGCAGCCTCTGCACATGTACGTTCACCAGCCGGGTGTCCGCCGCGTGCCGATAGCCCCACACCTGCTCCAGCAGCACCTCACGGGTGAACACCTGCCACGGCTTGCGGGCGAGCGCGACCAGCAGGTCGAACTCCAGCGGCGTGAGCGCGATCGGCTGGCCGTCACGCTTCACCGAGTGGCCGGCCACGTCGATCACCAGATCGCCTATGGTCAGCTGCTCCGGCGTGGGCTCCTCGGCCCGCCGCAGGCGCGCCCGAACCCGGGCCACCAGCTCCTTGGGCTTGAACGGCTTGATGACGTAGTCGTCAGCGCCCGACTCCAGGCCGACCACCACGTCCACCGTGTCGCTCTTCGCCGTGAGCATGACGATCGGCACGCCTGATTCGGCCCTGATCTGCCGGCAGACGTCGATACCGTCCCGCCCGGGCAGCATCAGATCGAGCAGCACCAGATCCGGCTTGGCCTCCCGAAAAGCGGCCAGCGCCTTGTCACCGTCCGCGCAGAACGACGGCTCGAAACCTTCTCCGCGCAGCACGATGCCAAGCATCTCTGACAGCGCAGTGTCGTCGTCGACGACCAGGACACGTCCCTTCATACCGACCATCATCCCATTTGCATATCGATACTGGTGACCTTTCGTGATCAAGGTCACGCTATGCGACTATTGTCCATGGTTGTGCACGGTTGCGCTGCCCCCCAGTTGCAGCCTGTGGAAAACGTGTGGACCGCTCCGCTCACCACGCTCCACGGAGCGTCACCGAGCGTCCTTCTGTGCGCAGACCGCCGCGAGGCTCTCGGCAGTCACCGGTGACACCACACCGTTCTCCGTGACGATCGCGGTGATCAGCTCCGGCGGTGTGACATCGAATGCCGGATTATAGGCCTGCGTACCGAGCGGTGAGGGAGCCAGATCCGTCACCTCGCTCCCAGGCCGCTGCTCCACCTCAATCGCGGCCCCATCAGGGGTGCCCTGATCGACCGACGTCGTCGGCGCGACCACGACGAACGGCACGTGGTGATAACGGGCGAGCACCGCCAGCGGATAGCTTCCCACCTTGTTCGCCGTCGACCCGTCGGCCGCGATCCGGTCCGCCCCGATCAGCACCGCGTCCACCTCGCCCGCCGTGAACAGCGACCCCGCGGCGTTGTCGGCCAGCAGCGTGTACGGCATCCCCGCCCGCGCCGCCTCCCACGCCGTCAGCCGGGAGCCCTGGAAGAGCGGACGGGTCTCGTCCACCCACAACCGCCGCAGCTCCCCTGCCCGGTGCACCGCCTTGACCACGCCTAGCGCGGTCCCTTCTCCGCCGGACACCAGCGCGCCGGTGTTGCAGTGCGTCAAGATCCGGTAGCCGCCGCCCGGCGCCAACTCCGTGAGCAGCTGCACACCGTACGCCGCCATCGCCGTACTCGCGGCCGCGTCCTCGGCATGCAGGCTCCGCGCCTCCGCGAGCGCGGCGGCCGCCCCCTGACCGTGGCCCGCCGAGCGGAACGCGGCCAGTGCGCGCCGCACCCCGTAGCCGAGGTTCACCGCTGTCGGCCTGGCATGCGCGAGCACCCCGGCAGCGTCGTCCACGTCGTAACCGCGGGCCGCGGCCAGCGCGATCCCGTACGCCCCCGCGAGGCCGAGCAGCGGCGCGCCCCGGACGGCGAGGGAACGTATCGCCTGCACGAGCGCCGGCACGTCCGTGCAGACCAGCTCCACCTCCTCGTGCGGCAGCCGCGTCTGGTCGAGCAGCACCAGGACAGGTCCGTCCGGCGGCTCCTCCCAACGCAGCGCAACGACCGTGCCATGACCGGATTTCGCGAGGTGATCACCCATCCACCCAGTCTGCCCTGCCAGGGCCGACCTGCGGCAGCCCGTGACACGATGGCGATGAGTACCGGCAGCACATACGAAAGGGCAGCCTCCGATGACCAACACTCCGGGCTGGGCCTCGCCCGGATCCTCCGGCTCACCAGAGCCGGACAGCGGCGACAGCCCCCAGGACACGCCCCCAGCACCCACAGGCGAGGAGACCGGCAGCGAGCAGGACGGGACTGCCGCGCAGAAGCCGCCCGCAGTACCGCCGGTGACCGGCGTCTGGTCGCAGCAGCAGCCCCCGCCCGGCCAGTGGCACACGCCCTCGGCCGAGGACCCGCGGGCGACCGCCGCCCTGCCCCCCGAACCCGCCACAGCGCCCACAGCAGCGCGTCCCGACGCGCCCGCGCCGTCCGAGGCACCCGCGCCGGCACCGGAGGCCACAGGCCGCCCCGGCGGCTGGGGTCAGCAGTGGACGTCCCCGCCGCCACAGGACGGCGGCCCGCGCTGGGGTCCGACGGCGGGTCAGTACGACGCCGCCCAGCCCCCGTACGCCACCAAGCCGCCCGCGCCGCAGCCCGGCGTCATCCCGCTGCGCCCGTTGGACGTGGGAGAGATCCTCCAGGGCGCCGTCTCCACCCTGCGGCAGCACTGGCGGGCCGCGATGCTGATGGCCTTCGTGGTGGGGCTTCTGACGGAGAGCGTCAACGCCCTGATCAGTGGACTCCTTATTGATGACACCCGAATTGATGACCTCAACCGGAACTCCGACCCGAGCGTCCACGACATCCTGCACGCGCTCAGCGGCAGTGCCTCGGCATCGCTGCTGCTCGTCGTGACCAGCATGGTCGGGGTGATCCTCACCGCCGGCCTGCTCACCGTCGTCATCAGCCGCGCGGTGCTCGGCCGGCCGACGACTGTCGCGACGGTCTGGCAGGACGTCCGCCCGCGGCTGGCGCAGCTCGTCGGCCTCGCGCTGCTGCTGCCGATCGCGCTCTGCCTGATCATCGCAGTGCCTGCCGCACCCGGTCTGCTGATCGCCCTGGCCGGCGGCGAAGGGGGCGGCGCCTCCATCGCCTCGCTCGGACTGCTGTTCGGAGTCGTCGTCTCGATCTGGCAGTGGAATCTCTGGAGCCTCACCGCCCCTGCGCTCATGCTCGAAAAGCAGGGCGTCAAAGCAGCGTTGAAGCGCTCGGTGAAACTCGTCAACGGCGCGTGGTGGCGGGTCCTCGGCATCCAGATGCTCATGCTGTTCCTCGCAGCACTCGCGTCCTTCGTCATCCAGCTGCCCTTCGTGCTGATCGCGGACGCGGTGGGCGGCGACAACGTGAGCAGCGTCTTCTCCGCGAGCACGGACAGCAGTTGGACCACCATCATCATCGTCGCCATCGGCGGCGTGATCAGCTCCGCCCTGACCCTGCCGGTCAGCGCCGGCGCCGTCTCCCTGCTGTACATCGACCAGCGCATCCGCCGTGAAGCCCTCGACATCGACCTCGGGCGCGCGGCGAGGGTCCCCGGATACGAAGCCCAGGAAACGGTGGGCGCCGACCACTGACGGACCGGGTAAACGCAGAAAAGCGTCGGCCCCCGTGCATTGCACGGGGGCCGACGCTTTATCAAAGATTGTTCGGCGGTGTCCTACTCTCCCACAGGGTCCCCCCTGCAGTACCATCGGCGCTGAAAGGCTTAGCTTCCGGGTTCGGAATGTAACCGGGCGTTTCCCTAACGCTATGACCACCGAAACACCATGAAACACACACCACACCACCCGACCACCCCGCCAGGGGGTGTGGGTGTGTGGTGGCTGGTTGTTTCAGAACCACACAGTGGACGCGAGCAACTGAGGACAAGCCCTCGGCCTATTAGTACCGGTCAGCTCCACCCCTTACAGGGCTTCCACATCCGGCCTATCAACCCAGTCGTCTACTGGGAGCCTTACCCCATCAAGTGGGTGGGAGCCCTCATCTCGAAGCAGGCTTCCCGCTTAGATGCTTTCAGCGGTTATCCCTCCCGAACGTAGCCAACCAGCCATGCCCTTGGCAGGACAACTGGCACACCAGAGGTTCGTCCGTCCCGGTCCTCTCGTACTAGGGACAGCCCTTCTCAAGACTCCTACGCGCGCAGCGGATAGGGACCGAACTGTCTCACGACGTTCTAAACCCAGCTCGCGTACCGCTTTAATGGGCGAACAGCCCAACCCTTGGGACCGACTCCAGCCCCAGGATGCGACGAGCCGACATCGAGGTGCCAAACCATCCCGTCGATATGGACTCTTGGGGAAGATCAGCCTGTTATCCCCGGGGTACCTTTTATCCGTTGAGCGACGGCGCTTCCACAAGCCACCGCCGGATCACTAGTCCCTACTTTCGTACCTGCTCGACCCGTCAGTCTCACAGTCAAGCTCCCTTGTGCACTTACACTCAACACCTGATTGCCAACCAGGCTGAGGGAACCTTTGGGCGCCTCCGTTACCCTTTAGGAGGCAACCGCCCCAGTTAAACTACCCACCAGACACTGTCCCTGATCCGGATCACGGACCGAGGTTAGACATCCAGCACGACCAGAGTGGTATTTCAACGACGACTCCCCCCAAGCTGGCGCTTGAAGTTCACAGTCTCCCACCTATCCTACACAAGCCGAACCGAACACCAATATCAAGCTATAGTAAAGGTCCCGGGGTCTTTCCGTCCTGCTGCGCGAAACGAGCATCTTTACTCGTAGTGCAATTTCACCGGGCCTATGGTTGAGACAGTCGAGAAGTCGTTACGCCATTCGTGCAGGTCGGAACTTACCCGACAAGGAATTTCGCTACCTTAGGATGGTTATAGTTACCACCGCCGTTTACTGGCGCTTAAGTTCTCAGCTTCGCCACACCGAAATGTGACTAACCGGTCCCCTTAACGTTCCAGCACCGGGCAGGCGTCAGTCCGTATACATCGCCTTACGGCTTCGCACGGACCTGTGTTTTTAGTAAACAGTCGCTTCTCGCTGGTCTCTGCGGCCACACCCAGCTCACCGAGTAAATCGGATCACCAGACATGGCCCCCCTTCTCCCGAAGTTACGGGGGCATTTTGCCGAGTTCCTTAACCATAGTTCACCCGAACGCCTCGGTATTCTCTACCTGACCACCTGAGTCGGTTTAGGGTACGGGCCGCCATAAAACTCGCTAGAGGCTTTTCTCGACAGCATAGGATCATCCACTTCACCACAATCGGCTCGGCATCAGGTCTCAGACACATGTGCGACGGATTTACCTACCGCACGTCCTACACCCTTACCCCGGGACAACCACCGCCCGGGCTGGACTACCTTCCTGCGTCACCCCATCACTTACCTACTACAAGTCTGGTCCGTCGGCTCCACCACTCCCCCTCACTCCGAAGAGATCAGAGGCGGCTTCACGGACTTAGCATCGCCTGGTTCAGCACTGGGCGCTTTACAGCGGGTACCGGAATATCAACCGGTTGTCCATCGACTACGCCTGTCGGCCTCGCCTTAGGTCCCGACTTACCCTGGGCAGATCAGCTTGACCCAGGAACCCTTAGTCAATCGGCGCAAGAGTTTCCCACTCTTGTATCGCTACTCATGCCTGCATTCTCACTCGTGAACCGTCCACCACTGCCTTCCGGCGCGGCTTCACCCGGCACACGACGCTCCCCTACCCATCCGTACAGGCGTTAGCCCTATATGTACGAATGACACGACTTCGGCGGTACGCTTGAGCCCCGCTACATTGTCGGCGCGGAATCACTTGACCAGTGAGCTATTACGCACTCTTTCAAGGATGGCTGCTTCTAAGCCAACCTCCTGGTTGTCTCTGCGACTCCACATCCTTTCCCACTTAGCGTACGCTTAGGGGCCTTAGTCGATGCTCTGGGCTGTTTCCCTCTCGACCATGGAGCTTATCCCCCACAGTCTCACTGCCGCGCTCTCACTTACCGG